>JAQVVM010000089.1 GCA_028698995.1 Bacteroidales bacterium | reverse complement strand
AGCCTCCGTCTAAGTTTTGAAATAAACGGCTGTCAACAGTTCTTTCGTGGATTAATTCATAACTATCCTGCATGTCAGGATTTTGAAGTTTAACCAACCCATATTCAGGATGCTGTTTGAAGCGTTCTGGAATTTCTTCCAGACCTTTGTCTTTTGTTGAAGATAATTCGGATTCATTTTGTGAATTATTCTTTACAAATTGGGCACTTGTATTTTTATTTGCAAGAAAGAAAAACAAATTAAATACTAAAGTTACTGTAATAATCCATCTGAAATTAAAGTAAAATTTTCCCATATTTTTTTATTGTAAGAGTTTCAAATTTAAATATAATAAAAATTTGCAATTAAATTAATCTTTGTAAATTATAAAAATGCATTTTTAAAAATTTTTCAACTATTTAAATTAATTTTAAATAATTAATCAACTTTTGTGCATAAACTTATAATATTTATCCACAAATATATACAAATTTATGAAAAAAAATAAAAAAATAAAAAAATGTTATTTTATAAATTTTGTAGGGAATACCGCATTGTCAATATAAACACATGCAATATACAAACCTTTAACAAGAGAAGATACATCTATGGTATTAATAGATAGATCGTTATTATAATTTTGATCTGTTATTAAAACCTCTTTGCCAAGTAAATTAAAAATTTTTAAAGATTTAATATCTTTAAAGGAGTTAATATAAAGTAGATTATTATTGGGATTATAAAAAACAATAGGGCTTTGAAATAAATCATTTTGATCAATACCCGAGAAATCAATTATTTTTAAAGATATACATACCTTATTATCTGAAAGAATTGTATCCTGTGCAAAATTGGTTCCACTGACCTGAACACAAAGTTCATGAAGACCGGTATCTGCAATATTTATTTGATTGAGATAAGAAATACTTGCATTTTGTCCTGAATGAACCGTGTCAGAAAAATTGAAAACGTTTTGAGAAATTGTATCATTATCAACAAGAATTTTAATATTAATACCATGGGTTGGTAAAATGGGTAAAGTGCCATTGTTTTGAATTGAAAAATCAATATTAAAAGGGGTATTGACTGCAATTGTATCATTATTGTTCGGATTGATAATACCCATTACAGCTATATTGTTATAAATTGCTGAATTTATCTGAAGAGGCGCAGATGTGTTATAAGAAAAGCCGCAACCTGTCCCTCCTGTAAACTGAGCATAAATATTTGAAGTATACAGTATAATACTGATAAATACTAGTTTGATACATAAGTTAATTCTGTTCATTGTTTCTAATTTTAACAGCTTATTTTTATTCACTTCTTACTAATCTGAATCCGAACATTTCATTTCTGACAGATGATTCATAGCTGGCATTATCTCTTCCTGATACTTTGGCATTGTAAACGGTACCATTCCAATGGCCTCCTCTGAAGCCAGACCCAACACCATTGTTTCCCGGCCAATTATTTATTGCGGCATTTCCCTGAGTATTTAAGTCACCGTTACCATGGTTGCCTGTGAAATTTCTTCCAGCTGCTGAACCAAGAGAAATAACGCGCTCCCATAAATTTCCCGACAATTCCATAATTCCATAAAAAGAAGCCCCTGATGCCTGACGGTTACTAGTTGGGGTTGCAAATGCTCCCACCCTGACTGGACCCTGAACGCCAGAAGCATTATTATATACACAGTTGGCTCCTGTATTTGTAATCTCATTTGGTGAGCCAGCATTAGAAATTGATGTTGCTCCGTTAATTGTTGCATTACCCCAGGCACATTCTCCTGAAACCGGAGCAGAAGTTCCCCTGCAGGCTTTTTCATATTCGGTTTCTGTTAATGGGCGAAGACCTGACCATGCCGCATATGCAGTACCATCGCCCCAACTCAGGTAATTACAGGCTATATGCTGTCCATCAGTGGATTCATTCATTACACCGTTGTTATTGAGGTCACAATAAAATTCTACAGGGTCGGATACCGGAATTATTCCATCACATCTTATGCCGTTTCTGAATTGCGGTGACAAAGATTGACTCATTAGATAAACGGCGCTGACAGTATTTATACCGGATGCTATGTTTGAAGCTGTCCGTTCTTGTTGTTGAGTTCGGGTTAGCGTGTTAAGAAAAGCAACATATTGATCTTGTGTAATACTATATTTCATTGTATAAAATGCATTATACCCGGTAGGGTAAATGGTGCTTAAAGTTCCGGTGGGTGCATCCCATGCACCTATAGCCCATAATCCTCCTGAGGAAGTATTAAATTGAATCGGAGTATTGTTAATAGTATATGATGCGTTTACATTATCTCCTTTATGAAACCGTGAAAATGAGGCTCCATCCCCAACAGAAAAGCTGCCTTCAGGTACATATACCATTTCAATGGCAAAAACTTGAACTTCAACAACCTCGTGATTGGGAACCCCGTTTTCACCGTAATTCCATTTTATGCGGACATCATCCCAGTCAATAGGTCCAACGCCATTACTTTGCCTGTATAAAAATAACCCAATTCCTCTATTTTGGCCGGATATATTATTTATTCCAACAGTACATAATGGATTGACACCATTGTCATTTTGAACGGTATGGGTATTATTATCATTATTTAAATAAGCGTGTTGCCATTGACCAGATGAATCTTTATACTTAACGAAAACCCATACTGCATCATAATTAGTTGCATTTCGCCAAGAATTTTCCCATGAAAGATCAAATTCTACATATACAGTCTGTTCTATGGGTGAAGGAGAAACTAAAACAGGAGTTCCTACACTGACGTTATTTGCCTGAATACAAATTTGTGATAAGATCAAGTGACATATGAAGAAATATTTTTTCATATTTTAGAATTTTACATTTAATCAAATAATCGACTGACAATACTATCTTCAACTATAAAAGGTACAGTTACAATTAGACTTTTATCTGCTTCCATCGCTCTTTTGATTGCAAACATAGCGTGTGGATTTCTAGCCCAGTTTCTTCGGGCTATACCATTGTTTACATCCCAAAACAACATTGATTTCAGTCGCCTGTCTGCATCTTCTGAACCATCTAATAGCATTCCAAAACCGCCGTTTATAACTTCGCCCCAACCTACACCTCCTCCATTGTGAATAGAAACCCATGTGGCTCCACGGAATGCATCACCGATTACATTTTGTATCGCCATGTCAGCAGTAAACTGGGAACCATCATAAATATTTGATGTTTCACGATAAGGTGAATCTGTCCCTGAAACATCGTGATGATCCCTCCCTAAAACAACTGGTGCACTTATTAAGCCTTCTTTAATAGCTTTATTAAAAGCTGCAGCAATTTTTGTTCTTCCTTCGCAATCTGCATACAGTATTCGGGCTTGGGAGCCAACAACCAGCTTATTCTCTTTAGCAGATTTTATCCATAAAATATTATCTGATAGCTGTTGTTTTATTTCATCTGGAGCATTTTTATAAATCTCTTCTAAAACAGTAGCAGCAATCTCATCTGTTTTATCGAGATCATTGGGGTCACTTGAAGTACAAACCCATCTAAAAGGACCAAAACCATAATCAAAACACATAGGACCCATTATATCCTGAACATAAGAAGGATAAATAAAAGTGCCATCATCTTTTAGAATTTCTGCTCCTGCTCTTGAGGCCTCTAAGAGAAAAGCATTACCATAGTCAAAAAAGTACATTCCTCTTGAAGCCATTTTATTAATTGCTGCAACGTGTCTAACTAAACTACTTTGAACATGTTTTTTAAATTCTGCAGGATTTTCTGCCATCATTTTTTTGGATTCGTCAAAGGTTAAACCCGCAGGGTAATAACCTCCTGCCCATGGGTTGTGTAAAGAAGTCTGGTCGGAGCCTAAATCTACTTTAATATTATTTTCATATAGCTTCTCCCAAAGGTCAACAATGTTACCGAGATAAGCTAATGAAACGGCCTCCTTATTTTGTTGAGCTCTCCTGATTCGGGAAATCAAATTCTCTATATCATCATAGGTCTCATCAACCCAACCTTGTGTGTGACGTGTGTGAAGAGCTTTTGGGTTAATTTCTGCAATGACTCCGATTGCTCCTGCAATAACAGCTGCTTTAGGCTGTGCGCCAGACATGCCTCCCAAACCGGATGATACAAATAATTTTCCTGCCAGTCCAGTTGTGTTGTTTTGTAATTTTCGACCTGCATTTAGAATTGTTATGGTTGTACCGTGAACAATGCCCTGTGGACCAATGTACATAAAAGATCCTGCCGTCATTTGTCCGTATTGGGTAACCCCTAATGCATTATATCGTTCCCAGTCGTCTGGCCTTGAATAGTTTGGTATCATCATGCCATTCGTTATTACTACTCTTGGTGCATCTCTATGAGATGGGAATAAACCCATCGGGTGCCCTGAATATAATACCAAGGTTTGTTCATCGGTCATCTGAGCAAGGTATTTCATACAAAGCAGGTACTGTGCCCAATTCTGAAAAACAGCTCCGTTCCCTCCATAGGTTATAAGTTCATGGGGATGCTGTGCCACTGCATTATCTAAATTGTTAGACAACATCAGCATGATGGCTGCTGCTTGCTTGCTTTTATGTGGAAAATCACTTATTTTTCTTGCATAAATTTTATAATCAGGTCGAAATCTGTACATATAAATGCGACCGTATTTATTGAGTTCTTCTGCAAATTCTGCAGCCAATAATTTGTGGTGACGTTCTTCAAAGTATCTTAAAGCATTACAAAGCGCAAGTTTTTTTTCGGCTTTAGTTAAAATCTCTTTACGCTTTGGAGCATGGTTTATTTCTGGTTCGTAAACCTTTTTAGTGGGGAGTTCAAGAGGAATACCCCTTAAAATTGATTCCTGAAAATCAGTTAAGTTCATAAGCGTTTATTTTTATTGTTTAAAGGCGTTCAAATTTAGTTTTTTTTGACCAATGCAACAAAAAATTGTACATTTTTTTAAAATAAATGCAATTAATAAAAGTGATAAAACCGTTACTAACTCTGTTATGTTTTTATATTGTCTGTTTCATGACTAAAAAGGCAGACATCTCCATAGCTTAAAAACCTGTAATTGAGATTTTTAGCATGTTGATAAACATCTTTCCATTGATCTCCAATAAATGCTGCAACTAATAAAATCAAGGAACTGCCCGGTTGATGGAAATTGGTGAGAAGTTGATTGACAATTCTAAAACGATACCCTGGCATAATCATAATACTTGTTATAGCAGAAACAGAGTTCATCTTTTTCTTATGCATATATTCAAGCAATGCTGTTAATGCTGCTTTTGCACTTATTTCATCTTGTTCGTCATAGGCTTGAAATTGACGGATATTAAAAGGTGTGTTTTTCTTCGTAATAATATTAACGCCTATCCAATAAAGGCTTTCCAATGTTCTCATTGATGTTGTTCCTACCGCAAGAATTGTCCCAACATCAATCTGCTTACAAAGTTTTCTTATAGCATCAACACTGACAATAATATTTTCTGTATGCATTACATGTTTGGTGATATCTGATTCAACCGGCTTAAAAGTCCCTGCACCTACATGAAGGGTCAGGTATTCGAATCGAACCTCAGGGTGATGTTTAACAATCCTTTCAAAAGTTTCAGGCATGAAATGTAAACCTGCTGTAGGAGCAGCAACAGAGCCATTTTCGGTAGCATAAACCGTTTGATAACGAATGTGGTCTAGCGTTTCTACATCTCTGTTAATATAGGGTGGGAGGGGCGTTTTACCCTGAAGTTCAAGAATGTCTGCAAAACTTAATAATGGATTGTCCCAAGAAAATTCAATCAAATAGACTCCTTCAGCCTTTTCTGTCATTAATGCCGTAAGTTTTACCTCTTCTTGTTCTGATCTAAATGTTTTTACAAGCTGACCGCTTTTCCATTTCTTGGCATTTCCAACCAAACATTTCCATATAACCCTTTGGGTCTGGCTAAAAGCCTGATTTATTTCACTTGAAGGAAATACTGGGTCTAAACAGAATATTTCTATGAGAGCACCACTTTCTTTATAAAAAAATAAACGTGCCTTTACAACTCTTGTTTTATTCAAAAAAAACAATGTATTTGATGGGATATATTTATGTATGTTGAAAAAATTATCATCAACAATTGAATGGTTTTTTAATACTAATAACTTTGAATTTTCCCTGTTCGGTAGCGGATATTGGGCAATGTATTTTTCAGGAAGATTGTATCGGTAATTTTCAATATGAATACTTTCCATACCAACTAAATTCAATTTTATATTCGCATGCAAAGATATTAAAATGGAAGAATAATATTGGTTGAATTAAAAAACGCTGTAAAAACAAAAAAATAACACTAATTATATTTAAAAATTCTTATAACTTTGTAGATTGAGTACTCTAAAACTACTCTAATTAAGTGTTTTAACACCGTTTGCATGATAAAAAGATTACTATTATTATTAATTTTAATTGTCTGCTGTATTTTTTTAATAAATGCGCAGGTTTTTAATAATTATGGTAATGTCACTGTTGTTTCAGGTACTTCTGTTTATGTCAATGGATCAGTCTATAATAGTCCTACCAGTAATTTTTCTTTGGACAATTCGACTGTTGGATCTGCCGAAATACTTGTTAAGGATGACTTCATAAATGATGGTACAGCCGTTGGAAATGGTAAATACCGTGTTTGGGGAGATTGGGAAAACAACAACACTTTTATTGCTGGTAATAGTTCTGTTATCTTAGAAGGTTCATATCAATATATCGGGGGTGTAATTCCAACATCATTTTTTAACCTCACCCTTAATGGAACTGGTCCTAAAACACAAACCAACAATCAGTCTGTGGGCAATGTTCTGAACTTAAATAATTTAGAATTGCTTACGGAACATTACACTATGCTTGTTGATAATCCTGATGTGAATGCCATACAAAGAACAACTGGATTTGTTTCTAGTCTGGATTTAGGTGTATTGGCTAGGAAAACAGCAAATATTGGAACCTATCTTTTTCCTGTGGGATCAGTTGTTGGTTCATACCGCTACAGACCTGTTGAAATTGAACCAATTACAGCTGACACAAATATATATACTGTAAGAATGGCAAATGTAGATGCTACCTCAGAAGGTTTTGACAGAAACTTGATACAGAATAATATCTGCATGACCAATCCATTGTTTTATCATAGGATTATGAGAACAGCAGGTAGTACAGCTGCCAATATATCCGTTTTTTATGATGAATTAAATGATGGTGTTTGGGATGGCTTGGCTCATTGGACTCTAAATCCTCAATGGGAAATTGTAGGTGGAAGTACTATTACCCCAGGAACTCCTTTAAGCTTTTCTTCAGTAAATAATTGGAACGATTTCTCTGAATCACCATATATTTTATACGTTGAAAACCTCAACCTAAATCTAGGAAATGATACAGCTTTTTGTGCCAACAGCTCTTTAACTCTTGATGCAGGACCAGGATTTGATTCCTATTTATGGAGTACATCTGATACAAATCAAGCTATAAGCGTTTCTTCTTCAGGAATATATTCAGTAACTGTAGTTAAAGGTAATTGTTCTAATTCCGATACGATAATGATTACTGTTAATCCTGTACCTAAAATTAATTTAGGGAATGATACAACTATATGTGACGGAAATACTTTTATTATTGATGCCGGTCCGGGATTCGCCGACTATCAATGGAATACTTTTGATTCTACGCAAACCGTAAATGTATCTTTTGCCGGCAACTATTCTGTTACTGTTTATGATTCGAACGGATGTTTTGCAAGTGATACCTTGACAGTTGCTTTTATTTCTCATGATGCATCCATTGATAATGTTGGAACTTTATGTCACGATGATCCTTTGGTTACTTTAAATGCAGCAGAACAAGGGGGTGTTTGGTCTGGCAATGGAATTATTGACCCTATTGCAGGTATTTTTGACCCCGTTTTGGCTGGCATTGGTGTACATACTATTACTTATACGATTTCTCTGTTTTGTGGTGATACCGGAACTGTTGATATTGAAGTGATAAACTGCGACCCTTATGAACCTCATGCCATTGTACCTGATATCTTTTCACCAAATGGTGACGGTCAGAATGATATTTTATTTGTCAGAGGTGAAGGTATTCTAAATTTGGATTTTGGTGTTTATACCCGTTGGGGTGAAAAAGTATTTCAGACAACAAGCAAAGATATTGGTTGGGATGGAACTTATAAAGGTAAACAATTAGATCCGGGCATTTTTGTATATTATTTAAAAGCTCGTTTGACTAACAATGTTGAAGTAAATGTGAAAGGTGACCTCACTTTAGTGAGATAAAACTTTATAAAATGAATAAAAGAATCTTTTTTCTTATTCTGCTGATTTTTACAAAATTGCTATTTGTAAATGCACAGGATTTTCATTTTTCACAGTTTTATGATGCCCCTATTTTACTAAATCCTGCACTAACAGGGTCCTTTTCTGGAGCTCAAAGAGCTAATATTTCTTTTAGAAATCAGTGGGCTAAAATTATAAACCCCTATGAAACATATAGTGTTTCTTTTGATTCAAGATTATCAGGAAAACACAGTAGAAATGGGTATTTGTCTGTGGGCATTGCTTTTATGAAAGATAAAGCAGGTAAGTCTGATTTAGCAACAACTCAAGGGCTGGTTTCATTATCCTTTCACCAAAGGGTACAAAAGGACGGTTATCTGAGTGGGGGATTGCAAGGAGGAATGACACAGAAAACAATCAATTACACCAACCTTGCCTGGGATAATCAATATGATCCTAACATACCTGGATTTGACCTTGCTTTGCCTAATGGAGAAGCATATTTGTCAGACAACTTTTCTTATACTGATGTGTCGGCAGGAGTAGTTTACAGTTATGAATCTTCAGAAAGGGCAGGTGATGCTATTGATAGATTAAATTTTAATCTGGGCGCTGCTTATTATAATTTTGTTAAGACTGATAAGTCTTTTACTGTCTTGTATAACAATCCAATGTATCCAAGACTTGTTTTTCATGGAAAAGGTATATTGGGAATTCACAGAACTTCTTTGTACTTAGTGCCTGTATTTATGTTTCAAAAACAAGGTCCTCATAGGGAAATTGTATTAGGTACTGGGCTTAAAAAAGAATTAATTGGTAAAGCAAATTTCACTGGTTTGAACAGAGCCCCAGCTTTTACTTTGGGATATTTAGTCAGAACAGGAGATGCATTTATTCCTTATATTTCAATTGATATAGCAGGATTTTCACTGGGGATAAGTTATGATGCAAATTTCAGCGATTTGAAAAAGGCAAGTAAAAGAGTGGGTGGCTTTGAAATCAGTCTGGCTTATATAAATCTTGGTTCTAAGGGCAACAATAATTTACCAGGGAGAAATTACAGAAGAAATTAATTTTGAAAAAATAATACACAAATATTGAAAAATAGTATCTATAACATATTACAAAATATTATTCCTTTAAAAAAGCTATTATATCTGGCTTTGATGATTATTGCACTTTGTTTTTTTACAAAAACTTCTTATAGTCAGGGTGTAGCAATCAATGATGCAGGTGCTCCACCAGATTCTAGTGCCATGTTAGATATTACATCCGTTCAAAAGGGTTTACTGGTTCCAAGAATGAACAGTGCTCAAAGGATAGCTATCGTAAATCCAGCTACAGGATTATTAGTTTATGATACTGATACAAATCAGTTTTGGTATTTTAATGGTGTCATCTGGGTTGTGGCAATAGGGCCAACTGGACCAACAGGTCCCACCGGCCCACAGGGAGCTACAGGTCTTGATGGTGCTACCGGCGCTACAGGAGATATCGGTCCGACAGGCCCTCAAGGTGTTACAGGAGATATTGGCCCCACTGGTCCTCAGGGAGTAACCGGAGATATTGGTCCCACAGGCCCACAAGGAGCCACAGGAATTGATGGAGCTACAGGTGCTACAGGAGATATCGGACCAACCGGTCTTCAGGGAGTAACCGGAGATATTGGTCCTACCGGCCCACAAGGAGCCACAGGTCTTGATGGTGCTACAGGCGCCACAGGAGATATCGGTCCGACCGGCCCACAGGGAGTAACCGGAGATATTGGTCCAGCAGGTCCACAGGGAGCTACCGGTCTTGATGGTGCTACCGGCACCACAGGAGATATTGGCCCCACTGGTCCTCAGGGAGTAACCGGAGATATTGGTCCCACTGGCCCACAAGGAGCTACCGGTCTTGATGGTGCTACAGGCGCCACAGGAGATATTGGTCCGACCGGCCCACAAGGAGTTACCGGAGATATTGGTCCCACAGGTCCACAGGGAGCTACCGGTCTTGATGGTGCTACCGGTGCTACAGGAGAAATTGGCCCGACCGGCCCACAGGGAGTTACCGGAGATATTGGTCCAACAGGTTCACAAGGAGCCACAGGTCTTGATGGTGCTACCGGTGCTACCGGAGATATAGGTCCCACTGGCCCACAGGGAGCCACAGGTCTTGATGGAACTACAGGAGCTACTGGAGATATTGGCGCGACAGGCCCTCAAGGAGTTACAGGAGATATTGGTCCCACAGGTCCACAGGGAGCTACCGGTCTTGATGGTGCTACCGGCATCACAGGAGATATGGGCCCCACCGGTCCTCAGGGAGTAACCGGAGATATTGGTCCCACAGGTCCACAGGGAGCTACCGGTCTTGATGGT
>JAQVVM010000004.1:337-124240 GCA_028698995.1 Bacteroidales bacterium | reverse complement strand
ACCACAGATATGCCAAGGAGCTTCCACACAATTGAATGCACTGCCAAGTGGTGGTTCGGGGATTTATTCATTTGCATGGTCTTCTAATCCTGGAACATTCACATCGTCAATTCAAAGCCCTGTTGTTACGCCAACAATAACGACTACTTATACCGTTACAGTTACCGCCGGTTCTCAAACAGCTACCAATAATGTTGTGGTAACAGTAAGTCCAATACCCGGACAGGCAGGACCAATTACAGGACCTGCTGAAGTATGCATGGGTGATGTTGGAGTGGCTTTCTCTGTACCTGTACTGCCCAATGCCAATACCTATCATTGGACATTGCCTAATGGGGCAACAATATTATCTGGAACAGGAACAAATACGATTCTTGTTAATTTTCATACAATTAATGCCCAATCAGGAAATATAACTGTTTATGCTTCCAATTTCTGTGGTGCCGGTATTTTATCTCAGCCTATTTCAGTTATTGTAAATCCTTTGCCAACAGCAAACGCAGGTGTGGATCAATACATTATCAATGCTCAGACTGTAACCCTTACAGGTACTGTTAGCGGTGGTTCCGGTAGTTACTCATATTCATGGTATCCTTCAAACTTTGTTATTAATCCAGATTCATTAGTCACTCAAACAGTAAATATTACAGCTTCACAAACATTCACACTCACAGTAACAGATTTGGTTACAGGCTGTGTTCATTCATCCAGTATGCAGGTCATTGTAACCGGAGGGAATTTAAGTACTACGGCTTCTGCTACTCCAACTGTTGTATGTGAGGGTTCTCCCGTTGCATTAAATGCCTTACCTCAAGGGGGATCCGGATCATTTTCTTATTCATGGACCTCTGTACCTACAGGATTTGTAGATAATATAAAAAATCCTACTGCTTATCCAACTGTTACAACTGAATATTATGTTATTGTAACTGATCTTGTTACTTCGAATATGGCGGGTTATTCTGTACTTGTATCAGTAAATCCTCTTCCAGTAGCTCCCGGTAATATTACAGGAGACATACAAGTTTGTAAAAATGAAAGTGGTGTTATTTATACTGTTTCTCCTGTTACAAACGCTACAGGATACAACTGGTCATTACCAACAGGTGCTATTCTGACTTCCGGACAAAATACAAATAGTATTACTGTCCATTATACTAATTCGGCAGTTTCAGGAAATATCACTGTGGCAGCTACAAATTTCTGTGGAGCAGGACCCGCTTCTCCTCCTCTGAGTGTACATGTAGATTCTTTGCCTTTAGTAAACGCGGGATTAGATACCCAAACGCCTAATGGTTCAAGCGTAACCTTGAGTGGGTCAGCATCTGGAGGATCGGGTGTTTTCTCATACGCATGGAGTCCATCGACATTCTTCAACACACCAAGTAGCCCAACTGCAACGACAATACCTTTAAATTCATCTCAACTTTTTACCTTAAGCGCAACTGACCTAACTACAGGTTGTTCAAATTCAGATCAGGTTCAAGTTATTGTAACTGGGTTACAATTAAGTGTCGCTGCTACTGCCGATCCAAACCCATTGTGCGAAAGTGGCTCTTCAACATTGTTTGCTCTCCCAACCGGAGGTACAGGTTCTTATAGTTATTCCTGGACAGCGAACCCACCACCTTTTACATCAACTTTGCAGAACCCTGTTGTAAGTCCGACTGTAACCACTACATATACTGTGAGTGTAAATGATGGAAATGATGTTGCCAGTTATTCTGTAACAGTCAATGTGAATTCGCTTCCTGGTTCTGCAGGACAAATATCAGGACCTGATTCTGTGTGTAAGGGAACTTTCTATATTGTCTATTCTGTTAACCCTGTTCCAGGAGCAACTTTTTACACATGGTCAGTGCCAAATGGAGCTACTATAGCTTCGGGTTCAGGAACTAACAGTATAATGGTAAATTACTCTCCAACAGCTCAAAGTGGACAGGTTACTGTTTATGCGAGCAATATATGTGGGAACGGCCCAACTTCAACAATGAATATTGTTGTGAGCAATTTGCCTGTGGCTAATGCGGGGAGTAACCTTACTGTGTCACCAAGTGGCACCGTTACATTACAAGGATCTGCCAGCGGTGGTACCGGTTCTTATAATTATTTATGGGCACCATCAAATTTACTTGTTAATAATACCATTCAAAATCCAACTACAGTCCCATTAACTAATACTACAACATTTACATTAACTGTTACAGATGCTATAACAGGTTGTGAAAGTACATCTTCAGTGCAGGTGTTTTTAACAAATGTTCCTTTGGCAGCTGTTGCCAATGCAGTCCCTGCTATTATATGTCAAGGACAACAATCTCAAATATTGGTTACTCCGAGTGGTGGTACAGGCTCCTATAATTACAACTGGTCATCAAGTCCAATTGGTTTCACTTCGACAGCTCAAAACCCAGTGGTAGCTCCAACCATAACCACAACTTATTATGTTTCTGTAACCTCTGGTCCTGATCAAATTATTACCTCTTCAGTTGTAACCGTAAGTCCTTTACCTCCTGCTGGTGGTGCTATTACCGGGACATCTACTGTGTGTCAGGGAACTACCGGCTATATTTATTGTGTGCCCACTATACCCGGAGCTACCGGTTATATATGGTCATTACCAACTGGGGCGAGCATTGTTTCCGGTTTTAGTACAAATTGTATAACTGTCAATTTCGGTGCTAATGCTGCCTCGGGCATTATTAAAGCAAAAGGTGTTAATCTATGCGGAGAAGGCACGTTCTCTCCCGATTTCTTTGTAATGGTTAACCCCGCACCAACTGTAGATGCCGGCCTCGATTTTACTATTTATACTGGGTTCGATGCACAATTGAACGGAAGTTTTGCCGGTGGTACCGGACCATTCTCTTATAACTGGACTCCTTTCAATTATTTTATACCTCAGTCAATGGCTTATGACCTAAGCACAACAACAATTAACTTAACAAACTCAGTAACCTTTACTTTATCGGTATTGGACAGTGCCACTGGTTGTGTTGGAACAGACCAGGTTAATGTTTATGTTCAGGGTGGTGCTCTGAGCATTTCTGCCACAGCCTCACCTTCAACTATTTGCCAAGGAGGTTCTGTACAGTTAAATGCATTGCCAAGTGGAGGTATATCGTCTGCTTATCAATATTCATGGACATCTACTTCCGGATTTACATCCAATTTACAAAATCCCATCGATACTCCGGATGTTACAACACAATATGTTGTCGAAGTTACCGATGGTGTGGGTACAGCTTCATATAGTGTAACTGTTAATGTTAATGCTACACCTATTACGCCCGCCAATATAACTGGGCCATTAACAGTATGTCAGAATGTAAATGGTGTGCAATTCAGTATTCCTCCAGTTACTTATGCTACTGGTTATGTATGGACAGTTCCAAATGGTGTTGATGTTGTCTCCGGTCAAGGTACAAATAGCATTTATGCTAATTTTACTTCCACTGCCTTAAGCGGACAGATTACTGTGTATGCTTACAATAATTGCGGGATAGGACCTATGTCTCCTCCTTTTAACTTAAATGTCAATCCTGCCCCCTATGCATATACAAGTGCTAACCAGGTTATACCGCAAAATACAAATACTCAGATTTTTGGGCACGCCATTGGTGGTTCTGGTTCTTATACTTATACATGGACTCCTGCGCCTCTTTTACAAAACGCCAATGATCAAAACCCATATACTCAGAACTTACAGCAATCTGCATTTTTCAACTTGATAGTAACGGATAATATCACCCTTTGTCAAAGTCAGGCACAGGTTCAGATTATTGTTTATTTAGGAACACTTGGGGTTTCTGCTTTCAGTAGTGACTATGATATTTGCCAAGGTCAAACGGTTCAGCTTAATGCCCTACCAACAGGTGGAAATGGTGCTTATATATATCAATGGACTCCAACAACAGGTCTTAGTAATGATTCTATTTATAATCCCACAGCAACACCTACAGTGACAACAGAGTATGTTGTTTCAGTAATTTCAGGAGCAGAAACAGTTACAGCATCTGTTATTGTTAATGTAACATCACCTCCGGGAACTACCGGTGTTATCACAGGCAGTAGTTCTGTTTGCAAAGGTGAAACTAATGTGGTTTACAGTATAGCACCGGTTAATAATGCCCAGAATTATACTTGGAATTTACCGTTTGGTGCAACTATTATTTCGGGCCAGAATACCAATACAATAATGGTAAATTTTGCAAATAATGCTACTTCCGGAAATATTTCGGTTTATGCCAGCAATGCGTGCGGATATAGTTCTGCATCGCCGAACTTCTATGTTACGGTTAACCCATTACCTAATGTTTATGCAGGAGCTGACCAATATATTATTGCCAATGCAAGTGCTAATCTTAATGGATTAATAAGCGGAGGTTCTGGCTTTTATGATTTTTATTGGTCTCCAGGTAATTTTACAACGGACTCTACTTCATTAAATACAAGTACATTGGCATTAACCAGCTCTAAAATATTTACTTTGTATGCCACTGATAGTATAACAGGATGTTATAACAGTGACTATGCTAAAGTAATAGTTTGCAGTGGTGCATTAAATGTTAATGCTTTTGCAATGCCTTCAAGTATTTGTGAGGGAGACAATGCGCATTTGGATGCTTTGCCAAGTGGCGGAGTATGTGCAAATTATGTATATAATTGGACATCTACTTCCGGTTTTACTTCCAGTCTTGTTAATCCTTTAATTACACCCGATGTAACGACAACCTATACCGTAACTGTTAATGATGGTTCAAATACTGCTACTTCTTCTGTTGTGGTTTATGTTCAGCCACAGGTACAAGCTGCCGGAATAATTCATGGACCACAGAGTATATGTCAGAACTCCGGTATAGTAACATATTATATCGATCCTGTTATTGGTGCCGTTTCATATGTTTGGACTTTCCCGAATGGCGTTAATATAATTTCAGGAGCAGATAGTAATGTTGTTCAGGTGAATTTTACTGATACTGCACAAAGCGGTTATATAAATGTTTATGGACTAAGCTTTTGTGGTTTTGGCACGGCATCTCCTGATTTATTTGTTAATGTGAAACCTCTTCCGGGTCCTGCTGGTACTGTTGTTGGACCAACTTATTTAAGTAAAGACAATAACATTGTACAATTTTCAGTTCCTCTGATTCCAGGTACTACAACCTATAATTGGGTTTTGCCCTATGGTGCAGTAATAATTGCCGGTTATGGCACAAACAGTATAACTGTGGAATTTACCGATGATGCAAAATCAGGATACGTTTATGTTTTTGGCTCTAATCCTTGTGGTACAGGAGATGAATCAAATATGCACCTTGTCACCATTATTACAAGTATTGCTGAACTTTACAATCTTAACTTAAAAGTTTATCCCAATCCAACTGATGGTAGCTTAACTGTTGAGTTTAACGACGATATAGAATTGAACTTTAGCTTAAAAGTCTTTGACTTATTTGGCAAGGAAGTTTTTGATTCTGAACTTAATCAGCGTATTACACATCTCGACTTTAAGAATTTGTCAAATGGCATGTACTATTTAGTATTGGCTAACAAGCAGTATAAGATTATTGAGAAGTTTGTAATAATCAATTAAAAGGCTTTATGTTAAGTCTGTTTTCTTCTTATAAAATGCGTTAGTCCATTTTATTAAAGCATTTTAAGGAAATTTATTTCTTTTTCGGTTAAAAAGCGCCAACGCCCTCTTTCGATGTTTTTCTTTGTGAGACCGGCAAATACAACTCTGTCCAATTTTGTTACTTCAAAACCCAGATGTTCAAAAAGCCTTCGGATGACTCTGTTTTTCCCTGAATGAATCTGAATGCCAATTTCTTTTTTATTGGCACCATCACCAACATATGAAATTTCGTCAACGTCAACAATGCCGTCTTCAAGTTCTATTCCTTCAATAATAGCTTCCATGTCCTTTTTAGTGAGGTTTTTGTTTAAAACCACATGGTATATTTTTTTTATTTTATGTTTAGGATGTGTGAGTTTTTTGGCCATATCACCATCGTTTGTAAAAAGTAATAATCCGGTAGTTAATCTGTCAAGTCGTCCTACAGGATATATTCTTTCTTTACAAGCTCCTTTAATGAGACTTAGCACTGTTTTTCTTTGCTGGGGGTCATCTGATGTTGTTATATAATCTTTCGGCTTATTTAGAAGGAGATATACTTTACGCTCATTTTTTAACTCTTTGCCATCATAACCTACTTTATCTTCCGGTTTAATTTTATAACCCAACTCTGTAATAATTTCCCCATTGACTGTAACTGATCCTGATGTGATTAAAATATCAGCATCGCGTCTAGAGCAAATTCCTGCATTTGAAATGTATTTGTTTAATCTTATAAGACCTTCTGTTTCTCTTCGTTTATAAACTTTGGATACTTTTTTTTCTGTTACTTTTATTTCACCATTTTTTATTGGATAATTTTTTTTAGTATCAAATCTTTTCTTAATCCCTTTGTTTTTGGCATCGAAACTTTTGGGTTTTTCAGTTTTATCAGTAGTTTTTCTGATTCTTTGTTTTTTATTTTCCATTTTTGTATTGGTAATATTAATTAATTATAAAGTTGGATAGAAAGCATCTTTAATATGTTCTATCAAAGGAGTATCATCGTTTGAAAAAATCACAGTAATAACATCAAAACGGGTTTCAATCTGGATATTATTTAAAGTTAAGAATGCTTGTGCCGCTTTTATCAATAATCTCTGTTTTCCTTTTGTAACAGTAATTGTAGGGTCTGCACAGAATTCAGATTTTCTGGTTTTGACTTCTGCAATAATAATAAAGTTGTCTTTTTGTGCAATAATATCAATTTCAAGATGTATATAACGCCAGTTACGATGTAATATGCTATAACCATGAGCTGACAAATAATCTACCGCTGCACTTTCGCCTTTTTCCCATAATGGGTTTAATTTTTTTTTGTCAGTCATCTTTTGAAAAATGTAAAACCCTCAATTTTTTTGTTTGCAAATTTACACCGAATTATCCTTGAATTTACAATTTTATAATTGCCTTGATTTATATTATATTTGCACAAAGGTCAAAATCAAATTATTAATACATGAAAAAAACAGTTCGAGTGCGTTTTGCACCAAGCCCCACAGGTCCTCTTCATATAGGAGGAGTAAGAACAGCATTATATAATTACTTGTTTGCTAAAAAGAATAAGGGACAATTTATATTGCGTATTGAAGATACTGATCAGAAACGTCTTGTTGAAGGAGCCGAAGAATATATTATTTCTTCATTGGCATGGGCAGGTATTACTTTTGACGAAGGTGTACATGTTGGTGGTAAATACTCACCCTATAAGCAATCTGAGAGGAGTGAAATTTACAAGAAATATATCCATCAGCTTTTAAATGCAGGTCATGCTTATTATGCCTTTGATACTCCTGAAGAACTAGATCAAGTCAGAAATGAATTCCAACTGAAGAAAGAGACTTTTCAGTACGATGCAAAGACACGTATGTTTTTGCGAAATTCATTAAGTCTTTCAAAAGAAGAAGTAAAAGAACTAATTGAAAAAAACACACCCTATGTTGTGCGGGTTCGAATTCCTGAAGATGAAGAAATTGTCGTTAATGACCTTATCAGAGGTGAAGTTCGGGTAAGTTCTTCCCTTTTGGATGATAAGGTTTTATTTAAGTCAGATGGCTTGCCAACATATCATTTAGCCAATGTCGTTGATGATTATCTGATGGAAATTACTCATGTTATTAGAGGAGAGGAATGGTTGCCATCGGCACCATTACATGTATTACTATATAAATTTTTGGATTGTGCTGAAAAGATGCCTGCTTTTGCCCATTTACCATTAATTCTAAAACCAGAAGGAAATGGTAAGTTGAGTAAAAGAGATGGAGACAAGCATGGTTTTCCTGTTTTTCCAAAAGAATGGAAAGATCCTGTTACCAAAGAAATATCTTCAGGTTACAAGGAATCAGGATATTTCCCTGAGGCATTTGTAAATATGCTTGCTTTGTTAGGATGGAATTCGGGGACAGAACAGGAAATTTTTAAAATGGAAGAACTTATTGAACTTTTCAGTATTGAAAGAATTAATAAGTCTGGAGCCAAATTCGACCCCGAAAAATCAAAATGGTTTAACCAGCAATATTTAAGGAAAAAGGATATTAAAGAGCTGACTATCTTACTTATGGATTTATTTAAAAAGAAAAATATTGTTGTAACATTTGAAAAAGCCGAAAAAATTTGTTCGTTGTACAGAGAAAGAGTCAATTTTATAAGTGAAATTGAAGAGCAGAGCAGATTTTTATTCACCCGTCCCATTCATCTTGATAAAAATATTATTCAGAAAAAATGCAAATCAAATACAACTGAACTTTTAGAAAAACTCATAAATCATATTTTCGGCTTCGACAATTGGCAATCAGGTTTTTTGCATGAATCAATAAACGCTTGGTTGGTTTCTAATGAATTATCTGCCGGCCAGGTGATGTTGCCCCTTAGATTGGCTTTGGTCGGGGAGTTAAAAGGACCGGAGGTTTTTGATATTCTTGAATTATTAGGGAAAGATGAAAGTTTGGCAAGGATAAAAAATGGAATTGAATTTATTAGAAAATCCATTCAATAGATTTGAAATAGTTTTTCATCTGTATTAACTGAATCAGATTGTAATACGAAAAATCTATTTGATAGGTTGTTTTATAGAGGTAAGACTTTTAAAACTTTAAGAAAATTTAGAAAAAACCAAACAGATGCAGGAAATTGATTTTTCAGCCAATTCAAAAATTCTTTTAGAGCTCACCACCATGCACATGCCTTTTGGAAAGTACAAAGGAACGGTGTTATATAAGTTGCCCGAATCATACCTGGTATGGTTCAAACAAAAGGGTTTTCCTGCCGGCAAACTGGGCATGATGCTCGAAACACTTTATGAAATTAAACTTAATGGGCTCGAGTATTTGCTTAAACCCCATTAATAAAGGGGATCCATCAAAAGGGTATTATGATCTGATTATAAGGCATAACAGTATTGATGACGAATTAATAATTTTGCAAAGAAGTTTTTATGGGTATAAACATATAAAGTCGTAAATATTTATTATTTTTGTGCTTATAACCAAATTATTATTTATATGGTAAAAAGAAATTTATATTTAAATAAAATAAGTGAATTTATTGACAAACCATTTGTTAAAGTTATCACAGGTCTTCGCAGAAGTGGTAAATCTACGATACTAATTTTACTTAAAGAGGAGTTGAAAAAAAGAAATGTACACAAAGAACAGATTGTGTATTTAAATTTTGAAAGTTTTGAATTTTCTCATCTTAATACTTCTTCGGATTTATATAATTACGTTAAAGGAAAAGTTTTAAAAAACGGGCTGCGTTATTATATTTTTCTTGATGAAGTTCAAATGGTAGGTGAATGGGAAAAAGCGGTTAATTCATTTCTGGTTGATTTTAATGCTGATATTTATATAACAGGTTCTAATTCACAACTTTTGTCTTCCGAGCTGGCAACATATCTTGCCGGAAGATATGTGGAATTTCAGGTTTTTACAATTTCATTTGCCGAACTATTTCTGTTCAAAAATATTACAAAGGATAGCGTCGACATATATAAGGAATTTTTGCATTATCTGCGCATGGGAGGTTTCCCTGTATTATATACTGCAAACTACTCGTTTGATACAGCTTACAAAATTGTTTATGATATTTATTCATCTGCCATTTTACGTGATACAATACAGAGGAATAAAATTAGAGATGTTGAACTATTGGAACGCGTTGTAAGATATGTTTTTGATAATATCGGCAATAATTTCTCTGCCAAAAAAGTAGCTGACTATTTTAAAAGCCAGCAACGTAAAGTTGATTTTAATACCGTATATAATTATCTGAAAGCACTGGAAGAAGCATATATCATTCATCGTATTCAGCGATATGATATTAAAGGTAAAGAAATACTCAAAACACAAGAAAAATACTATATGGGAGATATTGCTTTATTGTATGCCATTATGGGATATAAGGATCGAATGATTTCCGGTATTCTGGAAAATATTGTCATGCTTGAATTGAAAAGAAAAGGATTTAAGGTGTTTGTGGGTAAATCAGGTTTAACTGAAATTGATTTCGTTGCTGAAAAGACAGGGCAAAAAATTTATGTACAGGTTGCCTATTTATTGTCAGAACCTTCAACAATTGAAAGAGAATTTTCTCCTTTATTGAAAGTTAAAGACCACTATCCTAAATATGTAGTTACAATGGATAATTTATGGAAAGATAATATTGATGGTGTTATTCATATTAATATAGCAGACTTTTTACTTATGGATATCTAAAATTTGATTAAGAACAATTGCATTATTAAATAATACAAATCTGTTATGCAGGAAATTGATTTTTCAGCCAATTCAAAAATTCTTTTAGAGCTCACCACCATGCCCATGCCTTTTGGAAAGTACAAAGGAACAGTGTTATATAAGTTGCCCGAATCATACCTGGTATGGTTCAAACAAAAGGGTTTTCCTGCCGGCAAACTGGGCATCATGCTCGAAACACTTTATGAAATTAAACTTAATGGGCTCGAGTATTTGCTTAAACCCCTTATAAACAAATAAAATCAATGTTACCCCTCGACTCCATACATTTTGAATCTCCTGTGGCTTTTCGTACCTGGCTTAAGAAAAACCACGCCACATGTCCGGGTATTAAAATGATCCTTTTTAAAAAACAACTGCAAAAAGGCATCACATACACCGAAGCATTGGATGAAGCACTTTGTTACGGTTGGATTGACAGCATCTTAAATAAGCTTGATGACGAAAGATATACCGTCAAATTTACGCCACGAAAAAATACAGCCAACTGGTCGGAGGTGAATCGGAAGAAAGTGGAAAGGCTTATTTCTGAAGGTAGGATGACCGAAGCCGGCTTAAAAAAAATAGAATCTTACCTTAAAACCGGACGTGTAGAATGGACTGCAACACATGCATCAGAGAAAACAGCATTTTCGGTGCCGACATTTATTTTTCAAGAGTTGGCCTGTCAGGAGCCGGCACTCAGGAACTTCAACAAGCTGGCACCATCGCATAAAAAGCAGTATGTACTATGGATTACACAGGCCAAAAGACCCGAAACTATTCAGAAACGGCTTCAGGAAGCCATTAGCTTGTTGGTTAATGATAAAAAGCTGGGAATGAAATAAATACCTATTTTAAATTATTTCGCAGTATTTACGAAATTATTTTTTTTTATTAAATTTGCTATAAAAAAGTCATGAAAAAAAATATTACCCTTGCTATTGGTTTGATCTTTTCAGTAGCCACACTTAAAGCTCAAATTGCAATTACTGCCGATACCAACACCGTACAATTGGTAAACAACTTTATTATCTTTGGCGTTTCCGCATCTAATGTGCAGTACACAGGAGGGGCACATACCTTGGGTTCATTTACCAACGGTATTACTACAAATATTGGTTTATCTGATGGTATTATTATGACCACCGGCAGTCTAGATACAACGCAGAGTAGTGTGGTGTACATTGGCAGTCCTGTTAATGAATTCGCTAGTTTTTACACCTCCGGTGGCAGTGATTCCTCTCTCAGCAATATACTTCCGGGATATTCCCTGAACGATGCATCTATATTGGAATTTGACCTTATCCCCGTAGGCAATATTCTTGAGTTCTCCTATGTTTTCGCCTCTGAAGAATATCCTGAATATGTGAATTCGGCTTTCAATGATATTTTTGGATTCTTTATTAACGGGCCTGACCCCTTAGGTGGTAATTATGCCGACCATAATATTGCCATTGTGCCCGGCACTTCTTTGCCTGTAGCTATTGATAATGTGAATTCAGGCTATAATGCCGCTTATTATGTAGATAATCAAGCATTGAACGGTCAAACTATAGTTTTCGATGGTTTTACCACACCCTTGCTGGCGCAGGTAGATGTAATACCCCTTAGCACCTATCATCTTAAAATGGCCATTGCCGATGCAGGTGATGCTGCATATGACTCTGGTATTTTTCTTAAGGCGCAGAGTATGAAAAGCTATATGATTACTGGTACAGATCATAAAAATGCCCAAGCGCTGGGCTTCTATCCAAACCCTACATCAGGAAAAATCTATATTGAGGGAGCAAACGAAACACAGGTGTTTATTTATAATTTACAGGGGCAATTGCTTTTCTCACAAACCATAACAAGTTCACAAAATGCTATTGATACTGATTTTCTTGAGAATGGTATTTATTTACTTACCATGATAACAGAAGGAGAAACGGTTAATTCAAAATTGGTTATTAAGTAAATGGCTATTATCAGCATATGAGTTTTAAAATAATTTCTCCCTCTGATTATATAATAAGAAAATGGTCGGGAGGCACTACCACTCAGCTTTTTATCGACCCTTCTACAGCAGATTATGCGAAAAAGGATTTTAATTTCAGGTTAAGTACTGCAACAGTTGAGGTAGAAAAATCTGATTTTACTTCTTTGCCCGGCATTTCCCGAAAAATTATGGTTTTGGACGGTATGATAAAAATTCAGCATGATAATCATTACACCAAAACCCTCAATAAATTTGATACAGATACTTTTAAGGGTGATTGGAAAACATCTGCGATAGGGACCTGTACCGATTTTAATCTGATGACAACAGGGAATACTCATGGAGACATTTCAGCTTTAACAACTAATAAGAACAAGATAAATGAATTGAATATTAGCTCATGTGATTTCTTTTTTATTTATATGTATAAGGGTTTTGTAAGCTTAAATGTTTCGGATAATGAAGTTTTCCTTCCTTTTTCAAATATGCTTATGATAAATAATTCACAGCCTATACAACTCAGGTTAAAGAGTCACGAAACATCTGAACTTATTCTGATAACAGTCAAGCTGTTACCCTAAAAACTTTCTTGTTTTTTACGAATTTCAACATTGAAATGCACTAAATAAAAAAGTTATAAATATTTCTTTTTCGTGAGTTATAATTATTACTTTTAACCCGCTAAATTTTAAACAATATATCATGAAAAATAAAAATTTATTAATCATTACAGCCTTAACAGTTTTTATGTCAGGCGTTGTATTAATCGGTTGCGACACTACCGACAAAAAAGAAAAAACCATGAAAGAATTCGAAACATTTGTTAAAGATTTTGAAGCAAAGCTGATTCCTTTGTATAAAAATGCAGCTCTGGCAAGCTGGGATGCTAATATAAGCGGCAAGGACGAAGATTACGAGAAAGCTGCCGGTTATGAATATGATCTCACATTGCTTTTCTCAGATAAAGGTAATTTTGACAAACTCAAATCATTCAGGGAATCTGGATTAATTACCGATACTCTGGCAGCACGTCAACTTGAATTGCTTTATAACGGATTTTTGGGCAATCAGGCTGATACAGCCCTACTAAGGGAAATAATTGATATGGAAAGTGAAATTGAAAAGAAATTTAACGTTTTCAGGGCTGTTGTTGGTGAGGATACTTTGTCTGACAATCAGATTAACCAGATTCTAAAAAACTCTACCAATAGTGATTCCCTTCGTGAAACATGGTTTGCTACAAAAAAATCAGGTAAAAATGTAGCTGAAGATGTTATTATTCTTGTGAAAAAGAGAAACGACATGGCTGTAAAGCTCGGGTTTGACAACTTCCATCAGATGAAACTAAAGCTTAACGAACAAGATCCCGATGAAATTGAAAAGCTATTTGATGAACTCGACAGCCTCACAAGAGATGGTTTTGCTGCCTTGAAAGACGAAATGGATTCGTATTTTGCTCAACGTTATCATGTTGAAAAAGAAGAGTTGATGCCCTGGCATTATCAGGACAGATTTTTTCAGGAAGCCCCAAAAATCTACAATGTGGATCTTGATAAATATTTTAAAGGAAAAGATATTGTTGAAATAACGGATAATTATTTCAAAGGAATTGGTCTTGATATATCTGATCTTATTGGCAAAAGTGATCTTTTTGAAAAACCCGGCAAAAATCAGCATGCCTTCTGTACAGATATTGATAACGAGGGAGATGTACGTGTATTGTGTAATGTTGTTGACAACAATTATTGGATGAATACCATGCTGCACGAATACGGTCATGCTGCTTATGATAAATATATTGATCGCAGCTTGCCTTTCATTCTGAGAGACCCTGCCCATACATTTACCACTGAAGCCATTGCTGAATTGTTTGGTCGTTTTCCTTCTAACCCCCAATGGTTACAGGATGTAATAGGTGTCCCCGAAAATGAAAGAATAGAAATTGAAGAAACTGTGCGTAAAAACCTCCGTTTACAAATGCTAGTTTTCAGCCGTTGGTCACAGGTGATGTATAGGTTTGAAAAAGGTATGTACGAAAATCCCGATCAGGATCTTAACAAACTGTGGTGGGATTTGGTTGAAAAGTACCAAATGCTAAAAAGACCCGCAGACAGAAATGAACCGGACTGGGCTGCTAAGATTCATATTGCTGCCTATCCATGCTATTATCACAATTACTTACTTGGTGAATTACTTGCTTCACAGCTGCATTATTATATTACAAAAAACATACTTGGCTCAGATGATTATATAAACCAAAGTTATGCAGGGAGAAGAGAAGTAGGTGAATACCTTGTAAATAAGGTATTTATGCCCGGTGCTAAATATTATTGGAATGACATGATAGAAAAAGCGACTGGAGAAAAACTTACTGCTAAGTATTATGCCATGCAGTTTGTTGACTAGTAAATTAATGTCATTCAATATCAAGTTCCTGTTTTTTGGTTTATTTTGACTTTTTGTATTTATGCATCATAGGTTTTATCCATATATACTAAATTTGAATTTTTTAATATAATATTATCTTTTAATTTAATATTTTTACAACAGTTTTAATTTTGTTTATTTAAAATAATAGGAGGAATTATGTCAGAACACGAACCTACAACCAAAAGTTTACCTGAAAATGCTTACAGGGAATTAAAAGAAGGTGAACAATACACACCTGTAATGCCTGCGCATCAGATTTTTCCCGAAGTCACATGGTGGTCGCTGGTAATGGGCCTGCTCATGGCCGTGGTATTTTCTGCTGCTGCAGCTTACTCAGGACTTAAGATAGGGCAGGTGTTTGAAGCTGCCATACCCATTTCTATAATTGCCGTTGGTGCTTCGGCTGCTGCAAGGAGAAAAAATGCTTTAGGGCAGAACATAATTATTCAGTCTATAGGTGCCAGTTCCGGTGTTATTGTGGCCGGTGCTGTTTTTACTATTCCCGGTTTGTATATTCTTCAGGCTAAATACCCCGAAATACAAGTCGATTTCTGGCAGATATTCTTTTCTTCGCTGCTGGGTGGATTTCTTGGCATATTGTTTCTAATACCATTCCGTAAATATTTTGTTAAGGATATGCACGGCAAATTGCCTTTTCCGGAAGCTACGGCTACAACCGAGATTTTAATGACAGGTGAAAAAGGTGGCTCTCAGGCTATGTTGTTGCTTGTAAGTGGTGCCATAGGAGGACTGTTCGACTTTTGTTTCTCATCGCTGAAGCTTTGGAGCGAAGTTATTACCTCTCGCGTAATTCCTGCAGGAGAAGTGCTGGCCGAGAAAGTGAAAATGGTTTTCAAATTCAATGTGAGTGCTTTGATATTCAGTTTCGGATATCTGGTGGGCTTGCGATTTTCATTTATCATCGCTGCGGGTTCTTTGTTATCTTGGTTTGTACTGATTCCATTGGTAAACGAAGTAGGAAATTTGATTGTTAGTGGCTTTTATGTTGGTAGTGTTTTTATTCAAGGTACAGGAGGAATTAATCCATTTGAAGCTTTATCGGCAGAAGATATTTTTAAAGGAGTTGTCCGTCCGATAGGCATAGGAGGTATTGCCATGGCAGGGATTATTGGTATTATTAAATCTTCGGGTGTCATTGCCAGTGCTTTTAAACTTGCTGTGGGAGTGGGTGGAAAAACAAAGGGAGCCGTGCAGGTGGAACGCACCCAGAAAGACCTAAAAATGACCTTCGTCATGCTCTTCATCTTTCTGACGCTTGTCGCCGTATTTATCTTTCTCATCTTCGGTGTTAAAATCACACTTATACAGGCGGTGGTAGCATTACTTACCATTTTAATAATTTCATTTCTGTTCACCACAGTGGCAGCCAACGCTATTGCTATTGTGGGAACCAACCCTGTATCAGGAATGACACTGATGACACTTATCCTGTCGTCGGTGGTGCTTGTGGCTGTCGGGCTTAAAGGCTGGCAAGGCATGGTAAGCGCACTTATCATAGGAGGTATCGTATGCACTGCTTTGTCAATGGCCGGTGGCTTTATCACCGACCTTAAAGTGGGCTACTGGCTCGGCACCACACCGGTGAAACAACAGACTTTCAAATTCCTGGGCACACTGGTATCGGCCGCTACGGTGGGCGCAGTAATTTTTATTCTGAACAAAGCCTATGGATTCGTGCCTTCGGCAGAGCATAAGGAACCCATGGTGGCCCCGCAGGCCAATGCCATGGCCGCTATTATTGAACCGCTTATGTCGGGCACCGGTGTGAGCTGGGTGTTGCTGGGTGTAGGTGCTGTGATTTCAATATTGCTCAATTGGCTTAAAATTTCCCCTTTGGCTTTTGCATTAGGCATGTTTATTCCCTTAGATTTAAATACACCTTTGGTAGTGGGGGGCTTACTTAATCATTGGTTCAATAAGAGCACCAAAAATACTAAACTCAATACTGCTCGTGTAAACAGGGGTATTCTGATAGCCTCGGGATTTATTGCCGGTGCAGCAATTTTTGGCGTGATAGGAGCCTTCTTGTTATTTTTCAATGTTAAATTAGATATGCACATCTGGCACGAAGAATCAAGAGGTGCTATGGTGGTGGCAATGCTCGCTTTTCTTGGGCTTATTAGTTATTTTATCTGGGAATCGTTCAGGGCTAAGGAGAACGATTAATATTTGTATTTTACCACAGATGAACACAGATATAGAATATCTTTTAAAATCTGTGTAAATCTGTATAATCAGCGGTATAAAATTATTTAACTCTGTGTTTGAAAAAATTATAATTATGAAAGAAAAAGTTTTAGAGCGTTTCTTACGCTACATTGCCATCGACACCCAATCGGACGAAAACTCTGAAACAACACCCAGTACCGAAAAACAGTTTAATTTGGCAAGAGTGCTGAAAAAAGAACTTGAAGATCTTGGTATGACAGACGTGTCGCTTGACGATAAATGCTATTTGATGGCTACACTACCCTCGAATACCACAAAAAAAGTACCCACAATAGGCTTTATTGCACACATGGATACGAGTCCCGATATGCCCGGTGCAGTCCCAAACCCTCTTATCATAAAAGACTACCAGGGGGGTGATATTGTTATTAATAAGGAACTGAAACTGTCGCTAACGCCAGGTGAATTTCCCGAACTGGCTGACTATATAGGTCAAACCCTTATTACCACAGATGGCACTACATTGCTTGGTGCCGATGATAAAGCAGGTATTGCAGAAATAATAACCGCTATGGAATACCTTATCAACAATCCTCAGATTGAGCACGGCACTATAAAAGTGGGTTTTACTCCCGACGAGGAAATTGGACGTGGCGTGGACCATTTTGATGTAAAGAAGTTTGCTGCCGATTTTGCCTATACCCTCGATGGAGGAGGAGTTGGAGAGCTTGAATACGAAAATTTTAATGCTGCAGGAGCCAAAATATTTGTTCAGGGACGCAATATACATCCTGGATATGCCAAAGATAAAATGCAGAATGCCATGCTTATGGCTATAGAATTAAGCGCTCTTCTGCCTGCACACGAACGCCCTGAGCATACTGCAAACTACGAAGGCTTTTATCATCTTGTTAAAATGGAAGGTACTGTCGAAAATGCCATGCTGCAATACATTATCCGAGACCACGATAAAAAGAAATTTGAAAAAAGAAAACAAACCATCACCGAAGCTGTTATGTTTATGAAGAAAAAATATGGTGATGATGTTTTCAGACTCGAACTTAAAGACCAGTATTTTAATATGAAAGAAATGGTTTTACCCGTTTTTCATGTGGTGGAGACAGCTAAAATGGCCATGGAGGAATTAGGCATAGAACCACATGTTATTCCCATACGCGGAGGCACTGATGGAGCTCGTCTTTCGTTTATGGGTCTTCCATGCCCAAATATCTTTGCGGGAGGACATAATTTTCATGGTAAATTTGAATATGTACCTTTTGAATCTCTCGAAAAAGCAGTAAAGGTTATTTTAAAAATTGTGGATATTTACACTTCAAAATAAACTTTTGAAATACTGCATTGGGTTTCATTGTTTCAGCCTAATGGTACATTCCTATTAGACTCAAGACACACTTACAAATATTTTTCTGTTATTTGAAGGATTATAATTTGTTGTAAACAAATCGTGGGATTAGTTTTAATATGATTCCTAATAATTGCCAGCGTCCTGTAATATAAACAACCTGTTTTTTTGCCTTTATGGCTTTATAAATTTGTTTTGATGCTTTATCTACTGTTGCTGTCCAAAACTGACCATCACCTTTTGCCATGTCGGTTTTCACAAAACCAGGTCTAATATCTGTTATTATAATAGGCATTTTGAGATGTTTTGCTTTTTGTCTTAATGCTTCTAAATAATTTATTTGATATGCCTTGGTGGCATTATAGGATGGGGCCTGCCTGTTTCCTCTCAGTCCGGCTACAGAGGTTATAGCTGCTATATGACCGTATTTTTGTTTTCTGAAAAAATTAAAGGCCCAGCAGGCCGCATTTGTAAATCCTATTGCATTGGTGTCAATGGTTCGCTTTTCAGTATCGAAATTTAAATTTTCATTCAGGTCGCCAGTCCCTGAACTGATAATCAAAAGGTCTAATCCTCCAAGTTCGGCTGTTAGTTCTTCAAGGTTATCAATAGTTGATTTTGTATCAGAAACATCAAACGATTTTATGATGAAATCAGGGTTTTCTTGTTTTATTTTTTCAAGGAGGTCTGTGCGTCTGCCTGTAATACCTACTTTATATTTATTGATTACCAGAAGTTGGGCAACTCCTTTGCCTATTCCTGAACTTGCACCAAGAATTATTGCCTTTTTCATTCTTTAATGCCAAAATTTAAAACAACTTCAACACCCCACCTTACAGGGTTTATAGTCATTTGATCTTTGGTATAGGCTGTATGATATCCCATATTCAGTTCTTCAGAATTAAACAAAGAAGCATCCACCTTCCAGAAGGGTAGGGTATAGTAAGGAATAATATCGATATTAAACTTCATACCTCCAAATGACAAAGGCCATCTGGCAGATGCAGACATCATAAATTTATCAACCGGTTTTTCATAGGCCGATGTGCCATACGATTTGTCTTTTCTGCAGTACATACGAAATTTTTCAATGTTTAACGATAAACCGGGTCCTGTTCGAAAGTACTCCAGGTTTATCAGGTTTAAAGCATAATTAAGACTAAAGCCCACATTGCCAATTTTAATTTTTGTAAAATATTCTGAAGAATAAAGGCTGTCATTACTTACAGCAGTGCTTTTAAACTGTGAATAATTTAAATCAAACGACATGGTCATTCTTCCAACTTTTGATTTCATACCCAGTTTGATACCTTTAAAAAGCCCTGGAGATTTTAATTTGTTTTTTGCAATAAGTCCTATTGAGGTATTGTGATTATTATAATCATTAACAACCAGAGTGATGGCATCGGTATTCTGATACTGTTCTAAACCATAGCCGCACATCATAAACATACCATTTTGTGCTGTAATTTTTGTAGTGGTAATAATAATAAAAACAATTACAATGGTAAAAAATAATCTTTTCATAAATGTTTTTTAGTAATTCAACATTAATAATAAATTTTAATACTCATTTAAAATGATATTCAAGAATTTTCTTTAGTTCAAGGCATTTTTAATTAATGAGAGGTATTATGCCTTCCTGTAAAGGCAAAGAATCATTTTTTAATAACAACCTTGTTTCATTTGAAAAAAATGTAAAAGCATCTCTGTCTGCACTTGTCATATCCGGAAAAAGCTTATCGTTATGCTCCAGAAGTGCTACGGGTACAATGTAGTAATTGGTTGGATTTAAAGGACGATACACCCAATATGGAATGTATGTCATATGGCTTACAAAAGTTTTATTAGAGTAAATGTTCTTTTCGATGGTAAATTTTATCATGATGCCTCCATCTGTATGTTTGTCTCTTTGATTGGAAATAAAATTTCCTAAGGACCAAACCACCCATCTTTTGTCAGAAATATCATTTGTGTCGGCATTCTGTAATTCAATAGGCTGAACAACATGTGGATGAGAACCAATTATAATATCTGCTCCTGCCTGAAATGTAAATGTGGCTATTTCCCTTTGTGTCTCATTTGGATGACGGCTGTATTCAGTTCCCCAATGGAAATATACTAGGACAAAGTCTGCACCTTGACTTCTGGCCTTTGCAATATCCTTTCTGATGAGTGCGGTATCAATCAAATTGACAATGACCGGTTCGGGTGTAGGTATTCCATTTGTACCATAGGTATAATTTAGCAGAGCCAATTTTATTGAATTTATTTCAATAATCAGAGGGTAGCGGTCAGCTCTGTCCGCGCTGTCCCTGTATGTTCCCAATGAAGTGAAATTATAATTCATCAATACTTCATTTGTACGAAGTAAACCATTTTTGCCTTTATCAAGTGTATGATTATTAGCTAAAGCCACATAATTAAATCCAGCATCTTTCAATGCATAGGCAAAAGTGTCAGGCGATGAAAAATTGGGATATCCTGAGTATGGCTTACCTCCTAAAGTTGTTTCAAGATTGACTATGTTAATATCACTACTTGCCAGAATGGGCTTTATATATTGAAAAACAGGGCTAAAGTCAAAATAGTCACTGTCGTGGATAAAAGCACTGTGATACTGGGTTGAATGCACCATGGCATCACCTGCAAAAATAACGTTGACTTTAATGGTTGAGTCATTCGAAGTTATGGGTGAATGCTCAGAGAGAGCTGTATATGAAAAAGGGAATAATAAGAATAAAGAAAACAGAAACAGAAAAACAAGTAATTGAAGCTTTGAAAGGGATAGGATTGATTTCATCTTATATATTAACTGGTATTTCTTACGCTAAAAAAGTATAAAAAGTTTCATAGGCTTTATTAGTAAACCACAAAGCTGCCACTATCAATGGTTTCTGCATTTTTCTGAAGCTGATAATAGTAAATACCGGCTTTGAAATCCCTTCTGTTTAAGAAGCTGTTGTTTGTAATTATTTCTTCTTTTACCTTAATGCCTAGGACATCATAGATTATAAAAAGAAGTGGTTCTGTGTGGTTGAAGGGAACTTCAATCTTAGCAGTTTCGTTAAAAGGGTTAGGGTATATTTTTACAGGGGTATTTTCCTCAGTCAAAATATCTTCAATGTTATTGTAAGGTGTAGTGGTTCCGTCCAATCCTGTTTTAATAACATATATGTCTTTAAGATTTGGCCCGAACCACTCAGAGGTGCCTACAATAATAAAGCAACTGTCGAATGTTTGGATGATATAATTGGCATCGTCTGTTCCTAAACCTCCGTGGGAAGTAGAAAAATGCCATTGACCGTTTTCATGTGTCTTAAGTAGAAAAAGGTCCTGATATATATTCCATGTTGATGTGCCTATAAAAACAAAACCACTGTCATAAGTCAGGTCTAGAGAGAAAATTTTATCATCACCATAATCTCCGCCAGACCAACCGCTTATTTCATGCCAGTTTAGTAAGCCATCGGGAGAAGCTTTGATAAAATAGAAGTAATAATAACCGTTTCCATAACTATTTGAATACCCCCCTATTATAAAATGATTGTCATAAGGTATTTCTTTTACAGCTAAAGCCTTGTCGTCTTCCAAACCTCCAAAAGTACGATTCCATAATAACTGACCGGAAGAGTCGTAGCGAAGCAAAAGATAGTCGTAATTACCCGCACCAAAACTATTGGTATAACCTGTAATTACAATGTCGTTATTCTGACAAACAACAAGGCTGTTTCCGGCTTCTTCATTAAGTCCCCCGAATGTTTTAGTCCATAAAGTATCACCACTACTGTTCATTTTAAGCAGGTAAACATCTTTCTCGCCAGAGCCATAGCTGTATGTATTACCTGTAACATAATAGTTGCCGCTTGAATCAATTGTTACATCGGTGCCGAAATCCCAGTCGGGACCACCATAGTACTTTTTCCATTCTTTGTTACCCAAGGAATCGGTTTTTATTAAAAAAATATTGTATCCCATGGCTGCCTCTTTATTGGTATAGCCGGTAATTATGAAGCCTTTGTCGGAAGTAACTTCCATTTTTTCAGCCCAGAAAACAGCTGTGTCGGCATAGATTTTATCCCACATAAAAGCTCCGTATTTGTCAATTTTAAAAAGATAAACATTTGTGTTTCCTGAAAACCCGCTTACATTTGCCAGAATAATATAGCCGGTGTCGGTTGTTTGCTTAATGCACATGCCATAATTATAATTGTAGATGCCGTAAGTGTGCTGGAACTGAATGGGGGTTTGTGAAAATAACCAAAACGGAAGCACGGAAAAAACAAACAAAAATGACTTTATTGTACTTTTTTTGTAAAGGTCTGATATAATTTTAAAAGACATTTTCTGTTGAATTAATATTTGTTTCTTTTAGTCAATTGCATTAAATTTTTAATAAGTTCATCCACTTTACTCAAAGCCAGCATATTCTCTCCATCCGATAATGCAGCACTTGGATTTGGATGTGTTTCAATAAAAATACCATTGGTGCCGGCAGCAATGCCGGCTCTTGCAATTGTTTCTATCATTTCAGGTTGTCCTCCGGTAACACCAGAAAGTCTGTTGGGTTGTTGTAAAGAGTGTGTAACATCAAGAACAACAGGAACTCCAAATTTTTTCATTATGGGAATATTTCTGAAATCAACAATTAAATCAGAGTACCCGAATTGAGTGCCGCGTTCTGTAAGCATAATATTTTTGTTGCCGGTTGCTCTAACTTTTTCTAATGCAAACGACATAGACTGCCCTGATAAAAATTGTCCTTTTTTAATGTTGACAAATTTACCTGTTTGTCCTGCAGCTTTCAGCAAGTCGGTTTGCCTGCATAAAAAAGCAGGAATCTGTAATACATCCACAAATGGAGCTGCTATTTCGGCTTCTTCAGGATTGTGTATGTCGGTAAGAGTTGGCAGCTTAAAATCGTCACGGATTTTTCCTATAATTTCCAGCGCTTGTTTATCTCCTATACCTGAAAATGAGCTGTTTTTTGTTCTATTTGCTTTTCTGTAAGAAGCTTTGAATATAAGCAGCAAATTATATTTTTCTGAAATCTCTTTTAATTTCATTGCTATTTCCCTTGTTATTTCTTCACTCTCAACAACACACGGACCTGCAATAAGAAAAAAGGTATCAGGGCATATCAATAGTGCTGGGTCTAAAAGAACTTTTTTCATAACCATTAAATTTTTTAACAATTTTAAAATAAAAACCTGTGCCGGTAAACTTATCTGAGTTTAAAAAAGAAGTCAGGAAATCAGAACCGGCATAGCAATAATATTCATTAAAATTAACGACAAGGTCCATCCCTGCTGCAAATTTACTGTAGGCACCATAACTAACATTTGGAACTAATTGCAAGAAAGGAAAAACCTGATATTTGAGGTCTGCAAAATAAAAGGGTTTTGCAGCTAAACTGGAAACATGCATAAATCCGGCTCCTACGCTTAGTTTGTCGTTAAAGTCGTGTGAAAAATGTGCCTGAATAGAGAATGGCAATTTGGTTGTAAATGCAGACTTTGATGTATATGCTTTGAATGTTTCTTTAAGACTGTCGGCATTCAGCTCATCGGTAGTAGCACTGATGTTGAGAATATCATCAATTTGAAGTCCGTCGAAGTAAATTGAAGTGTCGGTACTGAGTGTGGTGGAATGTTTTTCAAACCAATGAATAAAACCGATATCATTAACAGCAAGGCTAAAGTTATTGCCCCTGTCACATTCAAAATGGTAAAATAAATCAATACCACCACCTAAACCATTGATAAATTTTATTTTTTCATCAGAATTGTTTTTTGCCCAAAGCACTTCAGCGTTCAGTTTTGAGTCAATGAATGTCCCATTATCAGCAGTAAGCAAAGAAGCATTATTAATATTGATATAATTGTGGGTAGTACCAATATTAATGCTTCCAATTAGAGCGAAAGTGTGGTCGAAGCGTGTTGTATAAAAACTTTTAATAAAACCTGCTTTAACTTGCGAAAACCCTGAATAGTACAAATGATTATTTGATATTTCAATTTCTTCTCCTGCAAATTGTTCATTTCCATTAAAAACAAGTTTAAATAAGTTATCATTTACTCTTAAATCCATGGTATTTCTATTTTCTATAGCGAAATGGAAATGATCTGCGAAAGATAATTCAATGGGTCGTGTGAATGATAATTTGAAATTATTGTAAGCACCGAAAATGTTGTAAGTGTTTAATTTTGAGATGACTTCATTTTTAATGGTGTCATTTAAAAAATCACCATCGAAATAGCTGTTGATAAAATCGTCACTTATTGTCGGAGAGCCGATAAAATAATTAGTTTCAAAAGCGATATGAGGTTCAAGAAAGTCGTTCATCCATTTGACTTTATTCTGTGCTTTAATATTTAAAGCACATGTTATCAATAAGATGAAGAGTAATATCTTTTTCAAATCAGATTCAATTATTGTTGTACCATGAAATCAAAATCTCCTGTTAACTTCAGACCAATTCTGTAGAAATCATATATTTTGATATATTCACTGCTGTGCGTGTCAAAAACAATTCGCAAATTCATTTTTTTTGTAAGGAAAAGCTTGTCTAGTTTTTCAGGTGGCATAGGGGCTTCCATGACGGTTCTGTTAACAGATTCAACAATGCCACTACTGTTCAAGGGTGCTGCTAAAGCCAAGTTATTAAACAGCAGAGAGTCAAGCAAAGTGTCATTTTCATCGAGTAAAAAGAGTTGAACAAGAGCATCAAAAGGGAAGCCATTATCGGCAATCAGCTTAAAGGTACCTTGAATTATGAAATTCTTATTTTCAGGCTCAGACATTTCAAAATCAAAGGTTTCGCTGAGTGTAAGGGCAGTGGCTTTAAGGGATAATGGGATGTCTAGATTTAAAATGATTTTTAAACCATATCCATCATAATAAAAATCATTACCCCCTGAAATATTACCTAGTGGATTTGTAAGTCCTGATAAATTAAAAATCAAGCGGTCGGGTTGATTTTCAAGCATTTGCTTCACATTTGAATAGGTAAAATCAATAGGGTAATATGTAGAATTAACCGGATGATTGTCATTGCCTGTTTCTGAAGCCCGCATGATATTAATGCTTTGCCCCAATATGGGAGTATGCAGAGGTACTTCCAGACCTGAAACTGTATTCTTTGAAATTATTTCATTGATTTTCATTTGAGCATCAATGCCAAAACCATTTTCAATAATTAAATCAAGGTTTATATTTTCAAAGTCAATATTTCCGGAGGAGATGATACTGAACACATCCATTTTTGATTCGTCATCAACATCAATTTCAACGGATTCGAAGTACCCACGAATATAGCCGATAACAAATTCGTCGAATTTTACAAGGGTGTTAAAGTTATCCGTATTTGTAATCTGTGTGGCATGTCCATTGGGATTAAGGCGGGCTTTAATGTTAGTGCTTAGTGTGTTAGCTCCCAAACCACTGCTCCCTCTAAGGTCAAGTGAGTAACCGGAAATATCAATACGTTTGCTGAATTCATTGGCACCGGTTGACAATGCAGGAATGAGCTCTGTCATCTCAAATGATTGACCGTTTTTCTTTGCAGAGGGAATTGAATAGGTCATTAAAACGCTTTCAGAGAGAGAATTGGTGGCACTAAAGAGCAAGTACCCTTCTTTGATTTTGAGTTGGGTAATTTTTGAATTACCAAATTTATAAACTTTTTCCTCAGTCTTATTAATAAACAGTTGGCCGGGCTGTAGGTTCATTATAATTGGAGATTGATAGGCCTGAAAAGTAATTGTATCAGGTGTTTCTAATATCGAATCCGGCATAAAATCATAAAGTGTATTTCTGTAAACAATATGCAAAACAAGATTAGAGTCACTTTCCATGAGTGAATCGGCAAAAAAATTCTGGATGCCAAGATCAGATTTGAAAAGAGGTGCAAGAACAGAAATTTCCCATTGTGGATTTTGTGGTTCCTTAAGACAAGATGCCAGAAACAACAGAACTAACAACCATATTGATAATATCTTTTTTAACATAGATTTTCAGAGAACCATCAAGGTTTTAAAACGCTAATTTAGAGAAAAAATCAACGTTCAGATAAAATAAAATCAGCTTGTGTTTAAAAATGCTCTGTCACAGCAACTTTTCTTGCAGCTCTATATGTTCCTGAGTTAATTTCAACAATATACATACCTTGAGCCGGTCTTGATAAAATTTCACTAAATTTAATATCATATATTCCTTCGGTCATTTGGCCAAGGTCGAAAGAGGCCAATTTATGTCCAATAATATCATAAATAGAAATTTTTGTTGGATTGGCCTCGGTTAATGTAAATGAAATGTATGAGTCAAAAGATAGGGGGTTTGGAAAAATCTGAAAGTCAGATAAAAGCGAATTATCTGATTCTTCAATTCCAACAACTCCGGTAATATTAATATCATCAATATACATGTAATTACCACCCTCACTTCTGCATTCAAATTGTATGAGTGTACTTGGACTGTTTGCAAGAGTTGACACATTGACAGTTTCATCTTTCCACTGCGCTGATGTAGGAACGAAATTAGTGCTTACATAAGCACCACCGTTTGAAACCAAACCTACGCCGGTTCTTGAATAGCGAGGTATCCAAGTTTTACCGCAATCTTTCGAAACCAGAACTCGTAGTCTATCGTTAGATTCAGAAGTGCGTTGGGCATAAGCCAGTTTAAATGAGATATTCACAGGTGCTTCAATAAAGCCCATATCAATATTAGGGGACATAAAATAATTAATTGAACCTTCAGGAATAGTAGCGTTTCTTATGCGCATAGAGGCACTTCCTGTTACTGCTGCAGCAGTACTTCTTTCCCATTTCAAAGAAGAATTACCACTAATTATCCAGTTTTTTAAAGGGTCGGAGGGGTGGTTAGGGAAAGAGCTTTGCTCAAAACTTTCAGTTAAAGGCATACTTTCTCCGCCACCAATCTGGTAAATCTGAACATATTGAATTTTAGTTTTTGTATTGCTACCGGTAGAGTTACTAACAGTTAAACTTGCATTGTATTTTCCAGGAGTTGCATAAACAATTGTAGGATTTTGGAGGGTTGATGTAGAGGGAGTACCTCCCGGAAAAGCCCATTGCCAGCTCCAAGAACCATCAACATCAGCATTGTATGACTCATCAAAATAATTAATAGTAACTCCTGCACAACCTTGTTTAGTATCAGACGAAAAATCAGCTTTTGGGGCACATTGAGCTGCTGAATAGCCATCGTTGGTGCCGGTGGCTATAAGATTTGAAGTTTGCCACAAATAACTTAACCCTCCTACTGTTGAGTTCAGAGCAGCCTGCATTCGAGTAACCTGACCCTCTGTAAACATTTTGGAACAAGTGGCATAGTCCATAAAATTCTGAACATTATCAAGGGATGAACAACTGGTTTGATTGAGATTACATGTCATGAGTGTACCAACGGTGTTGGGCGTATCTGAAACATCGTCGTCCATATTACAGTTTGATGCCAGACCGGGATCATTACTCCATCCCCATGGGTGATAAAGGTTAAAATAGTGTCCAATTTCATGTGTAAGAGTGCGGGAGGCAAAGTTGGAACCATTGGAAGTACCAATACTACCTAATTGCGTGTTGATGAGAACAACACCTCTGTAGTTGGCATTGGGTTGTGAACCCGGCAAATAGGAGTATCCACCTGCTCCGAATGAAATATTATTTACAACCCAAATGTTTAAATACTTATTGGTGTTCCATACAATAAGATCTTTAACATTGTCATCGGCCGAGAATGTAAGGGGAGATTCTGTTCTTGTTATCCCGTCTGTACATAAGCCGTTGGGATCTTTTCGGGCAAGTCTGAATTCAACCTGAACATTACCGGTTATACCTGAAAAATTCGGAATAACATCAGTTATATCGCTGTTAAGTTTTTTGAAATCTTCGTTTGCTATTCTTAAAGCATCCTCAATTTGTGCTTTTGTGATATTTTCTTCACCATATTGATGGATGACATGAAAAACCACAGGTATAACCTTGATACTTTTATCGTTTTTGTATAATTCATTTTCAATGTAGTTTTGAGTAAAGTTTTCGAGCCTGGCTCTTTCTTTTCTTACTTCCGGATTTTTTAATGCCTCTATTAAAAGGCTGTCTGTACCGCATAAGCAGTTGCCGGAATGATGTTCATGAGTGCCTTGACCCTTGGAACTGAGAAAAAATCCTGAGAATACACTAATAAGCAAAAGCGCTAAAGTTTTGAATTTCATTGTTATTGTTTTTGGGGAATAAATTTTCTAAAATTAATTAAAAATAATGAACTTTTGATAAAAATGTGCTTAATATCAGCTACTTAAAAAAATAAAATAAAACTTATAGACATTAATATTTTAGAAATTGATAATACCTCCTTTTTTATCTTACTTTTCTTCATTTTTTATTAAAAATATTTTTTTCTTACCTGAAATTTTTTCTAATATTTTTACAAATATTAAGCTCAGAAATCATTTTTAAATTCTACGTTTTATAAGCCCTAAAATGTTTGATAATGTTTTTTTTATTTGAACGAAAAACTGAATAAAATAATAGGGATAAACAAAAGCATTTTCTTTGAGTTTGAATGCGTAAATAATATACTCTTTTGAGGGAAAAACCTCTGCCCACAAATAAGAAATTTTGTTCTGAATGCCTTTAATGGATGCTATTTTCATAAAATAATCCGAAGGCATACGATAAGTCATTTTTTGTGTTTCGTTATCAAGAAGAAAGAGAAAGTCCTTGGTTATAATTGATTTGTCTTTATCTGTTTTATTTAAAATAAAATCGGGAATGTCTATGCCGAAAAATTGATTAATAATATAAAGTGTATTATAAACAGGGATGTCAATTTTAAATGTCTCACAACTTTGAGTAAACTTTTTCCAATTAATCTGATCTTCTCTGTTTATGAGCAGTTGGGCGATATCTGTAAAACTATTAAGACGGATTTTTTTCTTTTGAAAATGGCTCATACTGTGTAAACACAGGTATTGAACAGTTGTTTCAAAATCAAGAACATGGATTTTATTGTTTTCTAATAGTTTTACCTCTAAATGTTTCCAAATTTCATTGGCAGGTATCTTGTAAATGTGGTGAACAGAAAACAAATCCCAGTGCAGTTCAATAACCACATTGTTTTTTACAAACGCATTAAGGTGGTTGTGAATATTGAGTGTGCGAATTTTTTTTGATTTATAGGGTGTATTATTTACATAGCCCAAATTGAAAAGAATTTCTTCTGTCTCCAGAAGTTTTTCAGGATGAACTACTAAATCAATATCTCCCATTGGTCTCACACCGGGGTCATTATAAATAAATTGGGCCATTGCCATGCCCTTAAGTAATACAGTTTCAATTCCTGCATTGTTTAACTTAATCAAAACTTCTTTAAGAGCTTCAGAGGCAAGGGTGTTTTTTGTAAAAGTGGTTAAATAAGCGTTTTTTAATTGGGAAAACACTTTATCAGGCAAGCACTCTGTTAAGTTGTTTTTCTTAATGTTTTTATACAACAAGGGCGCAATGCCATGATTTAGAGAAAAACTAACAACATTATTCCAGTCTGTAATATTTTCGAAAAGAGTTTTTAGTAACGCTCTTCTATTGTCGTCGTTATCGTCAATTAGTGAGGCTTGTAAAAATATTTTCTGTGTATTTTTCAGCTCGTTTATAACAGGCATGGTCGTTATTTCTCAAAGTTTAAAAAAACTGAAGTTCACACTCCCATATTGTCGGGTTTCAGAAAAATTAGGATGGCTCGAGAAATTATGTGCTGCTGAGTGTTCTAAAATAAGGAACCCATTTTTTGCTAACAGATTATTGGCAAAAACAATATCAATGATTTCAGGCACATTTTTCATGTCGTATGGAGGATCAGCAAAAATAATATCAAAAGGGTTTTTACAAACTCCAAGAAATTCAAAAACGTTCATCTTGACTATTTTAATATTATCAAGACACAGTAAATCAATATTCTTTCGTATGTATTCTACACATTTGAAATTTTTTTCAAGAGCTGTAACACTTTTAACGCCTCTGGATACAAATTCAAAAGAAATACTGCCTGTTCCGGAGAAAAGATCTAAAACTTCCAGATTGTTATAATCGGTTTTATTATTTAATATATTAAACAAGCTTTCTTTGGCAAAATCTGTTGTAGGGCGTACATTTAGTGATTTGCCTACATGAAGGCGTCTTCCTTTTAAGCTACCGGCTATAATTCTCACTTAAATAATGGCATTAATAAAATAATGTGCAGGCATGTTTTCAAAATTCTTACTGAATGTAATGCCTTCAGGAGGTGCTATAAAAGAGGGGTAACGTATGTATTTATAGATGTAGTCATAGATGCTTCCATCTTTATCAATGTTGCCCCCAAGGAAAAGTTGCAAATTCTTTGCATCAAAGTTTAACTGTTTTACAGCAAACATCAAGAAATATATAAAATCCTGTGCAGCGTTGTAGGTATAAGTATTTCCTAATTGAAATGCAGCATTTTTATATGCAAACAAATCGAAACTATTATTTCTTACACAAACATAAAGGGATTCTCCGCCTTTATTAATTTTTGAAAAATAGTTTAAAAGAGGTGTTTTTGCGTGATAAAAAGGAGCATCGGGGAAATGATTCTTGAGATTATTGTACAGATTTGATGAAAAAGCATATACGTTGTTCAAATTCAGAGAATCTATTTTATCATAAGTATAGTGCAAAGTTGATTGCTCCCCAAAATTGAATGTGATGTATTTTTCTATGAGTAAGGAGTTAAATTCTTCTGCAGGAATGTAAGTATGGAAAGGACTTACAATTAAGAAAATCAAACTTCTGAACTTATTCTGAATTAACTCAACATCCTTTATATCGAAACCATATAAAAAATAGGGGGTGTTGTTTTTATCATTGAGATAGGTTTCGTAAGCAATTACTTGCTTTTCTTTTTTTATAAGAAAAGAGAGTGAAAACGTTTCTAAAATAACAACCAAATCCTTATCCGAATAGTTTGAAAAATCTGATAATGGATCAAAAATGCTTATATTCTTTTTCAAGATGGGCATGTTCTAAAAAAGTACTATTCCCAGTTGCCATCAACCGATGGAGCTAACATTGAGCCCACCCTAAGTCCTTCGTCGAGGACAAAATAATCTTTATTTAGACCTTTAAGAAAAGATTTATTTGCTGCATATACCTCAAAAACAGGCAACATGACGCGGCTTCTTTCAATCCTTCCGGCCTGAAGTTCAAATTTTTCACCATCAGAAAAAGGAATAAAGGGTAATGAGTCAGCAAAAGACAGTTCTTTACCTTTAAAAATGGAATCAAAAACAGCTACAAAAGTGGTATCTCTGATAATAACAGCCGTTGAATCTTCTTCGTCACCAATTTTTAAAACGAGGGGGAATTGACCATTTTTAAGAAAATCAACAAGGGTGTCAAAATCAGCAGTATAGTACCCATTAACAGACCTAAAAGAAACCTGTGCGGTCCTAATATCTTTCAATCGCTGAATAACCTGAGCTTGTCTCATTTCTTTTTGGGAATTAAAACGGATAGGCTCCATTATACTGTCATAAACAAAATAAGCCAGAACCAAAATGGCAACAAGCAAACCCAACTGGATAAAATTTAAATGTTTCATTTTATTAATGTGTTTTATTGTTATTAGTGAATAAAATTTGACAAGTGAAAGATAGGTGCAAATTTATAATTTTTTTTTGAATTTTGAATTTTTCAGAATTAATCAATAAATAATTCGGAGGCAATGGCATCAGCAAATAAAAAACCTTCTTGATTAAGAGAGAATCCTTCTTTAGAAAAGGAAAACCAATTGTTTTTTCGGAAATTATTTAGTTGCTTTTTAATGTGGTATAAATAATCCATACCGTAAACCTCCGAAATGGTATTCCATTTACATCCCCACATAGTACGTAAAGAAAGGAAAATGTACTCATTAAACTTTGTTTTTTTGCTGAGCTCTTCTGATTCATATAAAAATTTTCCTTGTTTTGAATTCTTTATATACAAAGTAGTGTTTGCAATGTTCCAACTTCTGAAATTTTCATCGTATGAATGTGCCGAAGGTCCCAGTCCAAGGTATTTACCCCCTTGCCAGTAAGCCAGGTTGTGTTTAGACATAAAACCCGTTTTTGAAAAATTTGAAATTTCATAGTGTAAAAAATGCTCAGCAGACATTCTTTGTTTCAATATTGAATAATGTTTGAGAAGTATATCTTCATTGATGTTTTCTTTTTTCTTTTTTTTAATTTGAAAATGAAGCGGTGTTTTTTCTTCAACGGTTAATTGATAAGCAGACAAATGTGGTATGCCTAAATCAGAAAATGTCTCGAGATTTTTTTCCCAACCTGCTTCGTTTAGTCCCGGAATTCCATAAATCAAATCAATGTTTAAATTGCCAAACCCCTTGTCCTGTGCAAGCAATATTGATTCAATGGATTGGGCTGCCGTGTGATTCCTTCCCATAAACAAAAGATCCTTTTCATTAAATGATTGAACACCTATGCTCAAACGGTTAATGCCTATACTTTTGTAATAAGTTAGATTTTCTGAATTAAGGTTTTCAGGATTAGCTTCAAAAGTGAATTCAAAAGAATTTTCAAATTCAAAATTTTTATGAAGAGCTTCCATTATTTTTTCTAAAGCAATAATATTGAGAATTGAGGGGGTACCTCCACCAAAATACAAACTGCTGATTGTTTCATCTTTAGAAAAAAAGTTTTTCTTTAACTCAATTTCTCGAACAAGCGCCTCTGTGAAAGTATCTCTGTTTTTTTTTGAAGTGGTGAAATGGAAATTACAATAAACACAAGCACTGTTGCAAAACGGTATATGGACGTATATGGCGGACATAACTTAAAAATGTTTTTCTGAAGTGGTCAATCAGCAGCCTTTTCAATACAATCCCACAACTTAGCGGCAGTTTTGTTCCAAGAAAACATTTTTTTGCGTTCATGTCCTTTTGCAATAAGTTGTTGTCTCAAAAATTCATCTGTACTAATCCTTTTCATGGCATTGGTTATATCATCAATGTCGTAAGGGTCAATCAGAATTGCCGCATCACCAGCTACTTCGGGCATTGAAGTACAATTGGATGTTATAATAGGTATGCCACAGTTAAATGCCTCAATGATAGGTATGCCAAACCCTTCAAAATAGGGTATAAAAGTAAGTGCAAAAGCAGCAGCATATACTTTGTTCAAGGCCTCAACCGGTAAACGTCCCAGAAAAACAACGTCGTTTCTATGAACCATTTTTTCATAAGCAGTGTTGATTTCTTTTGTCCACCATTTTTTTTCACCAACTATAAGGAGTCTTGTGTTTTTCTTGTCAGATGCTTTGAATTTATCAAATGCTTTAAAAAGACGCTCTATGTTTTTTCTTGGAAGCAGCGCTCCTACAAAAAGGAAGTAAGGATGTCCACCTGCATAATGAAGACGTGTTTGTTCATTAATATTTTCAGGGAAACTTTCATAAAGTTCGTTACAACCATTGAAAACAACATCAATAAGCGAGGGGTTGATACCATAGATTTTCACTATATCGCTTTTAGAATACTCCGAAACTGTTGCAATACGTTTGGCTTTCCTAGCATACCGAGGGAAAAAGAAACTGAAATAATGTCTGATTAAAAATGGAATATCCTGTGGGTTATACTCCCAGTTTAAATCGTGTAGAACCTGAACACAGGGCACTTTTGTATTAAGTGTTGTCCAGCCATCGGGGCCGACATAAACATCAGCTTTCAGTTTTTTTAAAAGACGGGGCATTAAAATTTCAAAACGTAAAAACCATAAAAAAGGGTGTCGGGATGCAGGTCTTAAAATTATGGGCTTGACATTGTTTGCAAAAATGAATTCATTATCAAATGGTCTGTCAAAAACAAAGTAAAACTGGTGCTCAGGATGATTGCGGCTTATGCGTTTAAAGGTTTCAAAAGTAAACCAACCCAAACCCTCAAGTCTGTTTTTCAGAAGCAGTTGTGTGTTAACGACTATATTCATATGACAGCAAACTTAGTGTTTTTTTTTAATTAAAATGCCTTTTTCCGGAAAGCCGAATTAATCTTTTTATAAGTTTCTTAGTAATTAGTTCGCAGTCTGCCTCCGCCTTAGCCTTCATTAAAAAGTCGGCAATCCACAGTCGGCAATCCACAGTCGGCAATCCACAGTCGGCATTCCTCAGTCTGCAATCCACAGTCGGCAGTCGGCCAAGTCCGCAGTCAATACCATGTTCTTTGCCAATAAACATCCCATTACAACGTCCTATCCCTTTCTGTTCTGCAATATTCTAAGACTAATACCTGCGCTTAAAAACAAAAAAACATGAATTTAATTGTTTTTTTACATTTTATTTTTTATTTTTGAGCACATTTTTAATAGAAACCCTAATCAATCATTTAAAAATATGAGTTCATCAAAATTAACCATTGCTTTTACAGTAGTACTGCTGCTTTTTAATTTCATTACCGCTAATGCCCAGATTGACGAAAGCAAACCCTTTGTTTACTTGCAGTCGGGTAATATTGTTTACAGTAATAATATAAGGGTGACGCAAAGCCTGTTCAAGGAGCAGCTTGTGATTGATTTAAAACGGTATGATATGAATGAAATTAAGTTTATTAATGACGGAAATGGCTTATATGCAAATACTCTTGGTGTGTACAACCGAAGAAGAAGTGTTTTTGCTGAAAGGACTGTCAAAGGCCCGGTTAATGTGTTCGAGATGCTCGAAATTTCTGTAACAAATACCCCAAGAGGTGGCTCAAGTACTACGAGGCGAAATCTTTATTTCATCAACTCATCGTACAATGCTCTTACTTATATGAGGCCAAAGTACCTTGAACCATTGGTTCTTAATAACGAACAAAGTATGATGCATGTAAATAAGGGTCAAAAATACTATACAAAATCAATTATTTATAGTTCCACAGCTCTTGCTTCATTTTTAACAGCCATTGTGTCATTTGCAATAGGCGTTGCCTCCATTGATGATAGTGGATATGGTCTTGATTTTAATCCTGTTCCTCTTGTAATAATTCCTATCATTGGTACTGGCGTAGGTTTCGGGACTGCCATTGCAGCCAATTTGGCAATGAAGAAGATGGATAAGGAACTTCTCAAATCCATTGAAGTTTATAATAGCGCAGAAGTAAATAATTAATATTTTGGAAAGATGAAAAAACTACTTGTCATTTTTACGTTTTTCCTGCTGCATGGATTCATAGCTATGAGTCAGGCCGTCGAAAGGGAAACGTTTGTAATTTTAAATGATGGCACCATCAAATACCATGACAATATCTGGCTGAAGAATTACGGTGTTTTCAGTAATTCTGAGAACAAAGAAATTTATCCCTATGATGATTTTAAATTCGTATATACTGAAAACGGTTTTTTTGCGAATACTTCAAAAGTACGCAAAAGGAAAGCACCCTATATTGCAAAAAGAACCATATCAGGGGAAGTAAATATGTTCGAGTCCCAAATAATTACAGTCAATAGCTCCTATGTATCCGGAGCCAGCGAAGGAAGCCTTCTTAGACCCAAGTCTTATTTTAATTATTATAATACGGGTGTTAATGATATTTTACCTATTAATTATGACAATCTAAACGTATTGTTCTCAACAAATGCCGAAAGTATTGACTTTTTGGAACAATCCCGCAAAGCACATTCCATAGGAAAAACATTCAGAATTGCAAGCTCTGCATTGATATATACAGGTTCAGCTCTGTTTCTATACAACATGTTTCTAGTTAGAAACAGGTCATTCCAAACAAATCAAACAGATTTCTTTAAACCTTTTATATTTTCTGTTTCAATTGCATTAACCGGAAGTTTAGTAGGGTTGGGAAAAAATGTGTACTATGCCAAAGCAAATGAATACCTGCGTGAAGCTTTCATAACCTATAACGGGATTGAATAAATCAGTCTTTAAATGGAGACCCACAACATTATGGAAATATAAGTCAGCAGTCCACAGTCCACAGTCAGCAGTCAGCAGTCGGCAGTCAGCAGTCAGCAGTCGGCAGTCGGCAGTCAGCAGTCGGCAGTCGGCCTCAGCTTTCGCCCATGTAAAATCTACTGAAAATTACTTTCAAAAGAGTCGTCTTTCTTTTTTGTAAATATTGAAGTGATTAATGAGAATAGGAATCCGATAAATGTAGAACCAAAGACAGCAGAAACAGCTAAAATAGTAGGGGAGGTAAATTTTCTTGAGAAAGTTAAAGCCATATCAATTTCCTCATCGCTCATGCCTTTATCAACCATCGCTTGTTCGGTCATTTCAAGAATTTGTTCGATAAGCCCCGGCTCGATAAAAGCATAAAGAATATAAGTGAAAAAACCCGTGATGACTGAAGCATAAAAAATTGTAAGTGTGCCAAATCCCAAAGCCTTTCCGTAACTCATGTACCCATTTAAGTTGTTGTTTCTATATTTTATCTGTGCCAAAGTAATACCACCAACAATTATAATATACTGAAAATAACCAATTGCTCTTTGAGTTGTCATGTTAAAGACGTAGCTTAAAAGAATAACGCTTACCAATAAAATGCCTATTATAGCACCATAGTACATGGCAGATTTGTTTAATGAGGATGTGTTGTTTTCCATATTTGTTTTTTTTTAGCAAACATAAAAAAAATTTTTTAATCTGCATGTCATAAAAATAATTATCTTTGCAGTGGGTAAGTCTTATACGACCAGCTCCTGTTGAACTCCCCCAGGTTCGGAAGAAAGCAAGGGTAAAATGGTTGAGCGGTGCGATATAAGTAGCTTACCCTTTTTTTATTAGGTTTTTTTCAACTAAATTTGCATAAAGCTTTAAATAATTTATTCATAAATCATGACAATACAGGAAATTGAAAATGAGATTATAGAAGAGTTTGCATCTCTTAATGAATTGGGTGGAATGGAAGAAAAAATTCTATATATCATTGAATTAGGGAAAGGCCTTTTGCCTCTCGATGAAAAATTTAAAACAGAACAATATCTTATAAGCGGTTGCCAATCGAGAGTGTGGATTTCTGCTGAGTCCAAATCCGATAAAGTGTATTTCCAAGCAGACAGTGATGCCATCATCACAAAAGGCATCATTGCTTTACTTATCAGGGTTTTATCAGGGCAATCTCCCGAAGATATCATCAATGCACCACTACAATTTATTGATGCAATCGGGCTAAAGGAGCATTTGTCGCCAACACGCTCAAACGGGCTGGTTTCAATGATTAAACAGATGAAATTATATGCCCTTGCCATAAAAACCAAAAATACCTGAAACCCTTTATAATAAATGAGTACTCATAAAAGAAAATTTGGTGTTAATATTTTTATTGCACTTGTCTCGCTGCTTATTTGTACTGCTATTGCTGAGGTGACCTTGCGAATTTCGGGGTACACCCCCGGCTTGATAAGCCCCGAATGGCTTAATTTTAAGGAAGTGGACAGTCTGGAAACTTATTTGTCCTTCTATACTGATGAAAGGGGTATTTTCAGAGCAAATAAGGATTATTATAAAAATGAATTTTATATCAATAATGATGGTTTCAGAAGCCCGGAATTTGAAAAAGACAGCATCATGCGGAGTATATTGTTTCTGGGCGATTCATACACATGGGGGAGCAAAGCAGAGCCCATAAGCAACTGTTTTGTAGAACAAGTCGGAAACCATGGGTTTAATGTTTATAACACCGGTATTCCGGGTGCAGATCCACCACAGTATTATGCCATTGCCGGCGAATATGTCCCAAAACTTAAACCGGACATTGTTTGTTTGATGTTTTATGCTGGGAACGATTTCATTGAAAAAGACAGAGACGTAGAGCCTTTTCACAATATATTCCATGTTACAAATGCAGGATGGTTAAGCCCATATATTGAAGATTCTTATGTCAGTTGCCCGCTTATTGCCTATAATTATTATCTTCAGAAATATAAAATTGGTGATGAGGCTCCTTTATGGAAAAGAATATTGGCACAAACTGCTGTAGGGACTTTGATATTAAGCGTTCCGGAACGTTTGAAAGAAAGAAAAACATGGCAGAAAAATAATGAGATTGCGCTCAAATATGTGAATTTAATCAAGAATTTGTGTTCGGAAAACGGATGTGAATTTTATTTCTTTCTCATCCCTTTGCATACAAAAATTTCAACAGATCAAAATGCTGCTTACAGTGCTATTTTTAAAGGAATAGATGTTCATATACCCGAAGACATAACAAAAGATGATTACTACAAATGGCCCAATGGGCATTTAAATAATGAGGGACATCAGAAGTATGCAAGGAAAATTCTGGAGGTGATTCAGTAATTGTAGGCATACCACTTGCACATATTTGATAGGCATATTTTAGTTGAAAAAAATTAAAAGATAAATACTCAATTAATTCCTATTTTATTTAACAATATAAAATAACTTACAGGTAAAGTATAAAAGAATAGAAGTATTCTGGCTTTAATATACTTCAATCGAAAAATCATCATAATAATACACTGCCTCTTCAGTATTCCATAAATAAACAGCCAGCTCATAATTGTCTCCGTTTATTTTTGGGAGTTGGTAAATCAATGAGATGTTTTTCCATTCGTTTTGCTTGTCAACCAAAAGTTTCAGATTATGAGTTTTATAAAAGACATTTTCTCCGTTATCGCTTACAGAAACAACTATTTCGCTTGATTTTGGTGCCGTTTCAAAAAGGAAGTTAGCTGACAGGTATAGCGTTCTTTCTTTGGTCTTTAGCTCCTGCAGTGAAGAAGTTTTAAAAGTAAGGCCATAAGTAATATCCGATGTCATAAAACCACTATTGGTTCCTGAAAATGCTATTTTATCAGTAGAATAGATGTTTTCCCACGAAAAATCATCAGGGTTCTCAAAGTCAATAAACTTTTTTAAAACAGCTGCTTTATCATCAAGATTAAAGAAATTGAATAGGTTTTGGTCGTTTTCTGAACATAATCTGCAAACAGATATGTTGCCATTGTCGGCAATTTTTTCAAGCTTTGATAAAATGGCAGGGTAGGGGGTATAAATGTCAGAAATGAAGAACTCATTTTGTATCACAATGTAGTCGAAATCCCATGTTAAAGCCTTCTCAATATTTTGAGCTGAAGTTACGAGAACAAAATACCCTTTACGCTCCATCATGATGAATGGAATATTAGGTGCAACAGCATCGAGAACAAGGATGTCGGCATTTTTTTCGATACCGGCAGAATCAAGGAAAGCAGAAGCATTTTCAAAGTTATGAACAGTAGTGGCAGTTTTATCCCAATGGGCAGTCTCATATCTTTTTTTCTGAGATTTTATGGCCTGTTTTATCAACAAAAAAGATGATACACAAAGCACCAATACAGCAATAATTTTGAATTTTGTTTTTTCAATTTTTGGCAGAAAAGACATTAAAAGTGGTATCCCAAGAATGAGCGGGAGAAAAAAAGTATCAAGAAAATAATAGTCGTGATCGGGATATTGTTTAAGCATTAGTAAGGCAAAAATGCAAGATCCTGTAAATATTGTAAAAACTGTTAAACCAAACAGATAACTTCTGTTCTCTGTTTTTCCCTTAGAAGCAATCCTGTAAAGGAAAATTGCCCCAAAAATAAGCATGATTGAAACATAATGAAACTTAGAGAAATATTGGAAAAACCATGAATTGTAAGCTGTTATTATTAATTCTTTGGCATGAATAAAGCTCGAAGGAGGAAGTAAATGATTTAAGAAAATTGTTCCGTAATGTGTTCTCAGATAAGCATTGTATGTGTAATATGAAATGATAATAAATAAAGAAAAAATAATAAAATACAACTTTGGAAACACAATGGTTTTCTTAACTATCACCCTTAAAATCTCAATACATAAGATGGCTGTAAGGGGTATTGCAAAGGTTGTTCGGGCAAGGGTAGCGAGTGTCATAAAAAGAAGACTTAATCCAAAGGATTTAGAATTTCCGTTTTTCAGATGAATAAAATAAAAATATAAACCAATAATGGCATTTGAAAGAGAAGGAATGGTGGGTAAAAAGCCACTCTGGTAATAGACAAAGACAGGTGAAGTTGCCGTGAAGATGAGCACAAATAATGATTTATAATAGTCATTTGTTATTTTGAGTGACAGTTTAAATAAAAAATAAAGCCCCAAAAAACTGTATAGCAAAATATAAAGGCGGAAAATTATGGGGGCTTTACTGCCGCTTAATGTCATGACTATTGCAGGGACATAATCGTGAATAGGAAAATCAACTGAAGTAACAGTTGTTGCTGAGGGAGCACCTTTGCTTACGGGATACACAAAAGTTTGTGGTTTAAAGAAATTCAGGCCATTGTCAACAAAACCCAGTGCAATTGCATACCTGTCTGATTGTGCCCATGCGTGTATGTGCTCGGGAAACTTTGAGATATAATTATGATGAAACAAAACACCCAGAAAAAAAATAATTAAAACAGTGATTAGATTTGTTTTAACAAGTTTCATCCGTAATTATTTTTATTATTTATTAAAGAACATTTCCCAGTTGTTCTTTCACTTTCTCAAGCTCGTCTTTCATTTCAACAACAGTCTTTTGAATTTCGAAATTATTGGCTTTTGAACCAATGGTGTTTATTTCTCTACCCATTTCCTGAGTGATAAAAGCAAGCTTTTTCCCTGTGGACTGTTCTTCTTTAAGAGTGGTGATAAAATAGTCACAATGTTTTTTTAGTCTTATCTTTTCTTCGGTGATATCAAACTTTTCTAAATAGTAAATTAATTCCTGTTCAAAACGGTTGGGGTCGTAACTACTGTCTTCTCTGAGAGCTTTAAGCTGAAGAATTAATTTTTCTTTTACGGATTCAATCCTTTTATTATCGTGCTTTTCAATAATACCCATCTTATCAAGTATGATGTTAACCCGTTTCAAAATGTCGGTTTCGAGTACTTTCCCTTCGTTGATACGGAAAGAATCAAGTTTTTCAATGGCTTTTTGAGCCAATTGCATGACATTTTTCAATTCATCATCATTGATGGTATCATTTTTCTGTCTGAAAACATCAGGAAATTTCATAATCACGGGTAAAAGCTCTTTTTCGTTCAGTTTACCCGATGAAAGAATCATGAGTTCGTCAAGAAACTTTTTATAAACCTCGTGGTTAATGCTATAAGCCGAGTTGCTTTCAGTTTGTTCAATATCTATAAAAACATCTACCCTGCCTCTTTCTATAAAGGATGCCAGCATTGCCCTCAGCTCCGGTTCAATGGCTTTGTAAGGCTGAGCAATTTTTAAATTAACATCTAACTGTTTACTGTTAAGTGAGCGGATTTCGACACTGACATTTTTCTCGTTTACATCGGCTTCTTCTTTTCCAAAGCCTGTCATGGATTTAAGCATGATAATGTTTTATCGGGTTAATTCTGATAAAATTCTATCGTAGAACTTTATTTTATATCACAAAAATAATTAAATAAAAGGACACTTGCCTTATGTTCGAAAACAACCTTAAAAAAGTGATTATTTTTAATAAAAACGAATTTATTTTTTATTAAAAGTGTTCATGGTGTTTTGTAGTCCGTGTACAACAAAATGTTTGATGGCTTCTGTTGCTTTAAGGATACTCGGATTTATCACTGCTTCTTCATCTTTAGTCCATCTACTCAAAACATAGTCGGCTTGAAATCCTTTAGCAAAATCATTTCCGATACCAAAGCGTAGGCGCGTAAAGTTGTCAGTTCCCAGACTGCTGATTATATCTGTAAGGCCGTTATGACCACCATCGCCCCCCTTGGGTCTTATTCTTATTGTGCCAAGGCTTAGAGCTATATCATCAACAATCACAAGTATGTTTTCTAAGGGGATATTTTCTTTTTCAACATGGAATTTCACGGCTTTTCCGCATAAATTCATATAGGTTGTAGGTTTGATTAAGAAAACCTGTCGGCCACGTATTTTGTGCATGGCTAAATCAGCATAGCGAGCACTCTCAAAAATTAATTTTTCCTGAGAAGCCCATGCATCTAAAACTGAAAATCCAATGTTATGCCTAGTATCAGCGTACTTGATGCCTACATTTCCCAAACCGGCAATTAGAAATTTCATGTTTACAAAATAAAAACACCCCAATATTTTTTTCTTTAAATAAGTGAATTATAAAAAGAAGAAAATATATTGGGGTGTGGTTGTTCAGATATTATTTCGTGGTCTTAACTTCTGTTTCAACTTCTGATGCAGCACTTATAGCTCCTCTGGTGAGTTTAACCATACAAACAACAGAATTTGGATTATTTAAGAATTCAATTTTTTCCTGATGTAATTGGCTGACTTTAATAGATGATCCGAGTTCGAGATTAGAAATATCAACAGAGATATAATCAGGTAAATCTGTATAGATACCCTTTACTTTAAGTTTGCGTAATTTGGACTGTAATTTACCTCCACCCAAAACGCCAGGGGATGTTCCTGTAATTGTAATTGGAAGTTCTACAACGATAGGTTTTGTTAAAGAAACTTCGAGAAAGTCAATGTGTAAAATTTTGTCAGTAACAGGATGTGCCTGAATTTCTTTTACAAAACATTTAAAAACTTTATCATTAAGATTTAATTCAACAAGATAAACTTCATGCGTGTTGATAATAGCAAGAAGTTCTTTTTCGTTGAGTACAAATGTTTTTTGTTCTTTGCCGCCATAAAGGACACAAGGCACTAAGCCATTGTTTCTGTTTGCTTTTGCATCTTTTTTCCCTACGTTCTCTCTTTGAGAACCGCTAATAGATACTGATTTCATGATTTAAAATTTAAATGAATAATTAATTATTGAATGGTTGAAAATTTAAAGAATTTACTTATTGATTCACAACTGTGAACAGCTGTAATAACTTTTGCAAAAAGGCAAGAGGCATCTAAAACGGTAATTTTCGGAGACTCTCTTTTCAATGGAATGGTATTGGCTACAATTAATTCTGTTAAGCTGGACTTCTCAATTTTTTCGTATGCATTTCCTGATAGAACAGGATGTGTGATACAAGCCCTTACGCTTCTGGCACCACTTTGTAACATTAAATCAGCTGCAAAAGTCAATGTTCCGGCTGTATCAACAATGTCGTCCACAAGGATGATGTCTTTTCCAACAACATCCCCTATAATAGTCATATTGTCCACCACATTTTCTTTAATCCTTTGTTTGTGACAAATGACGAGATCTGTATTCAGAAATTTGGCATAAGCGGCCCCTCTTTTAGCACCACCTGCATCAGGAGAGGCAACTGTAAGATTAGGCAAGTTAAGACTTTGCAAATGGGGTACAAAAATAGTTGAACAGAAAAGGTGGTCAACAGGAATATCAAAAAAACCTTGAATTTGGTCGGAGTGTAAATCCATGGTAATGATGCGCTGTACTCCTGCTGCAATCAACAAATTGGCAATTAGTTTAGATGTGATAGGAACCCTTGATTTATCCTTTCTGTCCTGACGGGCATAACCAAAATACGGAATCACAGCCATTACTCTTTTAGCAGAAGCTCTATTGGCTGCGTCAATCATCATCAATAGCTCCAATAGGTTATCAGCAGGAGCAAATGTTGATTGAATAATAAACACTTCACCACCGCGCACTGTTTCTTCAAAAGAAGGCCTGAATTCGCCATCACTAAAGCAGGCATAATTAACAATACCAAGTTCCTTACCGATGCATCGGGCGATTTTTTCTGCCAGATACTTAGAAGATCTTCCTGAATAAATATAAACCGGTGCTTCCATGTTGTTGATTTTTTAAGTGTTGCAAAGGTAAAAATTAAATTGTCATGAATATAAGGTTTTAAAATAAAATTTCAAAAGTCACAAAAAAACCCTTTGTTTTTACAAAGGGTTTAGAAAAGTTGAGGTCTCTTCCGGATTCGAACCGGAGTAAACGGTTTTGCAGACCGGCGCCTAGCCACTCGGCCAAGAGACCTTTATTTCGTTTTGCAAAATTATAAAAAAAACGATAACAAATAATTTTTTTTTAAAAATGTATTGTATTTGTGCTTAAATATAGTGCATTTCAAGCATTATGAAGTTATTCAGCTTTATTAAAAATCAGAACTTCATCTTAGACAAGAACTTAAAGGCTTGTTTTTCAATATTATAAATATTCATAAGCATATCAGCCACCCTGTCGAAATCTTTTTGTTCTACGAGGCGGCCCTTGTAAATTCCTGCCATTTCCACGGCTGCATTTCTCCACAAATTACCAGCCTCTGTAAAACTATCGGATGCGGTTAAAAGTTTATCTTCGTTTAAAATTTCAGCGGCTTTTTCAAGAAAAGCAGCATAAAGGAATCTGAAGCCACCTCCACCGGTGCCAATTTCTTCCTGCATTCTTACAATCTGTGCAAGGTACAATTGGGCACGACGTAATCCCAATTTAGAACGCCATATCCTTATTTTTGATGAGGTGTAGGCAATGCCTCTTACTCCTGCAATATTTCCGGGAATATACAACATATCTCGAGTATTCCTTTTGATTCCACTAACAATAGCAGATTTTAATGTGTTTAAATCCAGTGGCTTAACTCTATCGGGGTAGTACAGGTAGCCCTTCGGAGCCATTAGCCCCTTGGCATACCTTACCCTGCTAAGTTCTTCAGGTGTGAGTATAGATGTAAAATCCATTACTGGGTCACTGACATAAAAATGGGTTTCATCTTTTCCGAAAACAATGATGTTGTGGGCATTAAAATGGAAACGGTATTCGGGGGGGAAATATGGCAGATGGTAAGTTCCAACCCTGCACCCAACAGGAACACCCTCATTAAGCTTTTTTTCAAGAAAAGATTGTGCATCTTGCGGATGCCTGAAATTTTTACTTATAATTTTTATTCCCAACAAATTACATGAACGTTTAAATATCTGTCCTGGTAAGATTCTGAATGAAATTATTGGGGCATTATTTAGCTTGAGAATGGGTATGTGAATATAAAAAAGCCCGGAACCAATCCCGAAAATCAAAGGCTCATTAATTTCTGCCATGCCATGATGTCTCAATAAACCGGTGGTTACTCCATTTTCACAATGGGCAGATTGTATATGCTGATAGTCAATTTTACTCATTCTTAGTTATATTTTTCAGTTGTTCTACGCTGATATCAAAAACCTTTGCATAAATGTTAAGTTTTTTGTTGCTTAGTTTATTGAAAATGGCAGGTTTCATATGTCGCCTGATTGTAAATTTCCAAAATCCTGTATAAGAAGCCAAAAGGGATATATCCATGAGATTTAACAACATAAAATAGTAAATGGGGCTTTTTTCACCCTTCAACACAGCCTTGAGCGCTTCTTCATTATTTTTGTTGATATCTTCCCATGCTTCTACAAGTGCTTCATGTTTAACCTGCCAGCCAGTACTCAGTGCAGACTCATATTTGCCGGTTTCATTCTTAACATAACAAAGCTCTTTTGTAATTTTTGTCAGAAAGGTAATATCCTGTGGAACTTCATCTTTTTTCATTTTTTGTTATTGTATTTTCCAAAAACCTAATAAATGCATGTTTAATGTAGTAATTCGGTATTTAGTGCTGTTGATGTTCTTGAATAATCTTTTATTATTGCTTTTAATTCAGCATTTAGAGTGCTGTATTTTTGAACAATGAAGTCGCTGTCTTCAACAATATTCATATAATAATTTAATATTTCTGGACTATTCTCTTGTATCATAAGCCTTAGTAATTTCATTTCAACATGAAGGGGATTGGTTGCAATTTCATTTTCAAGAATTAATTTTCCTTTTCTAAAAGTGGCTAATTTTTCACGTGGGATACTGAGAAATGAAGATTTTTTCATGTATAATGCACCTAGATAAGCATTTTCAGGAACAACCAGCCTTTTGTTTTCGAGTTTGCTGATGCATAAATCAATAGCATTCATATTATTTTCTCTGAGTGCACCATATACCAAATCCCTGTCAATATCCTGTTGCACAGAAAAAATTAAGGTCCATATAATAAGATACTTTAACAAAGGCTTTTATGTATAAAAATGGAAATACAAATTTACAAAAATCAAAGTAATCTGAGAAAACAGATCCTCCTATATTTTTTGTTTTTCAAAATATTCTATAACTGAAAATGCTTCCGTTAAATTCTTTCCAAAAGCAATCAACCCGTCCTCATGCCCACCCATGGCAAAAATTTTAATCTCTTTAAGTTTAGTTTTTTTCAACAGGAAAATAATCTGTTGTGTCATTCCCATACTACCGTATTCAATATGTGCTTCGGTTGTGGGTATTTTCCCTTTTAATTTTTCCCACAACTCCTTGTTGTGAAGATGAACAACTGCACCAGCTAAATCATTATGTTTATATATAACGAAGTGGCTTAACGATTCTGATGACGGCAAAGCATTTCCCTTGTAAAGACATGAATTTTTATAAATATCACAATCTAAAACCTTAACATAATTCAAAATATCGGTTTTAGGTAGTTTGCTCGTGTCTGAAGCTGTTATGTAAAACTGTCCTGTTTTCTTAAAGCGCATACTTATATTTCCATAACTTAAACCATCGGGATATTGCCCTATAAAAGTTTTATGAAAAAGAAAGTTTCTGATTTCGTTAATTTCTGAAAATGTGGACTTAGGTATTACATACTGTCTATCCAGACAGGTGTACGAAAATTTTATTACACCTTCCTGATTCATTTTCTGTTGTTTTTTACTTTTTCGGGAAAAAGTACAGCTATGCTTTCAGGGTTGGCATTACAAATTCCTCTTTCTGTAATGAGTGCTGTAATGAGTCGTGCCGGAGTTACATCAAAAGCATAATTGGAAACAGGGCTGCTTGAGGGGATTATGCATACTTCCTTAATTTTACTGGTGTTGTCAAGCCCTTTAATGTACCTGAGTTCATCACCATTTCGCTGCTCAATGGGGATGTCTTTCAGTCCGTCTTTTATTGTCCAGTCGAAAGAAGAAGAATAAACGGCTGCATAAAACGGAATATTGTTATCGTTTGCTGCAAGCGCTTTTAAATAAGTTCCAATTTTGTTGCAAACGTCTCCTGTGTGTGTGGTTCTGTCGCTTCCAACAATAACCAAATCAACCTTGCCGTTTTGCATCAACAATCCTCCTGCATTATCGGCAATAACAGTATGTGGAATTCCTGCTGCATTAAGCTCCCATGCAGTGAGGGATGCACCTTGGTTTCGGGGACGGGTTTCATCGACCCACACATGAACTTTGATGCCTTTCTCATGGGCAGCATAAATAGGAGAGAGTGCTGTTCCGTAATCAACCAATGCCAGCCAACCGGCATTACAATGGGTCAGAATATTTACAACGTCACCGTTTTTTTTGCTTATTTTCTCAATCAGGGGCAAACCATGTATGCCTATCATACGACCAAATTCACTGTCTTCATCAGCAATTTTAATAGCTTGATCAAGTGCTATCTTAATTCGTTGAACCGATGAACCGGTATTCTGTATCGCCTGCAACATTCTGTCGGTGGCCCACTCCAGATTTATAGCGGTTGGTCGGGAAGATTTTATTTTAGAGGCAACTTCTTTAATATAAGCATCAAATTGTGCATCATCCTTTGGTGCTCTGAGTACAGCAAGATACACCGCAAAAGCACTGGCAGCTCCAATAAGACCGGCGCCACGAACTTCCATATCAACAATAGCCTTTATCATGTCTTGATAACAGTCTATTTTTTTTATAACAAATTCAAATGGAAGGCGTGTTTGATCTATAATACAAATCAGCTCTTCTGAATTTTCATCAACCCAGATAGTGCGGTAATGAATGCCGTTTACTAACATCCTTATTTTTTTCTGACCAAATCAAACTGACCGTTAGTTAAATTAATTGTTCGCAAAGTTGTGTCTGCACTGACACAGATGCCACTGAATGTGCCACTGATTTTTTGGCCAACATTGTCATACGAAGTGACAATTGTTTTGGAAGCAAAAGTGGTATCTGTTGCAGAGATATATTTTGTTGAATCACCGGCGTAAGAAAAACTAAGTATTATCTGTGATTCCAGTGGCCAGTTGAAAGTGCCTGTAGTAGAACCACTTACAGATAAAGCAAAGCTTGCTTTGGGAGTGCTTTGAACATTTGAAGGGAAAATGGCTATCATGCCTCCCAGTGTGTCACCGTTAATAATGGTATCGCTCATCATCTGCATGGCTCCCAATAAATTGCTTTCATAACTGATGGCGGTATTGGTGTACTGTTGACCATTTACTTTAAAACTGATGGTTGATTTTTGAACGATGGGTGGTAATTCATCTTCTTCGCAAGAAGGCAATAAAACGATAACAAAGGCACTTAATAAAACGGCTAAGCCAATCATTTTTGGGAATAATGTTTTCATTTTGTTTTTTTTTATTGATAATTATTTATTTGATTTTTTAGGTTTACACAAATGTTTTTCTTTTTCAGCCTTAATTCCACACTTCTTGCAGGTGTATTTCCCTTTATCACTCTCTTCATGTTCAGGTTTTTGACAGGCTTTTTTATCAGACATTGTTGTTTTTTTGCAAAATTATGAAATTAAAACGAACTTAAGGTTTTTTATACATTAAGATTTTATTGATGAAATGATTTTTTTATTCAATCAGATGTCCGGAAATCTGTAACAAGCTTATTTCTGCAATTTTTGCCTGAAATTGAACCGACAAGAGTCTTTCTTCAGCTTCTAAAAGGTCTTTCTGTACTTCACGAAGCTCAAAACCGGATAAGGCCCCCAAACGGTATTTCTCGAAAGCAATTTCCAGATTTTCACTTGCCACTGCAAGGTTTTGAGTTTCAAGTCCAAGTAGTCTGAGGTTGTTACTATAAGCATTAAAGAGTGTGAGCAAATCTGCCATATTTTCCTGTTTGATGCGCTCATATTCAAGCTCGGAATTTTCAATTTCTATTAAGGCATTTCTTCTCTCTCGACTGCGGTTTCGACCATCAAAAATATTTATTCCCAATGAAATGCCATAGTTCATTCCAATTGTCTGGTAATTGCGTACAGTACCACTTTGATAGGTGTTGTAAGTGAATCCGTAACCAGAACTAAGATTTAGATATGGATATACCCTCGAACGCACAATCCTCATTTCCTGCTCTGAAATGACTTTGTTCTTTAAGGCAAGAAGGATGGCAGCATTGTTATTATTGACATCTGCTAACAAATTATCGTAAATAAGACCGGGGTTTACAATAATAAGTGTGTCTTCAGGTATAAATCCGTTAGCTGAGTCATTTATAGCCATTAGCTCAGAGAGCCTTATCTGTGAAGCATTTAAAACTTCATATTGTCTCTCTAATCGAGAACTGTCTGAGTTAAGGTTAACCTGTGCCTGCAAGAGCCTTACTTTTGAACCAGAACCCAATAAAAAATGTTCCTGTTCTATGCGTACACGTTCTCTCGACAAGTCAACAGAATACTGAAGATTCTTAAAAAGTCTTCGTTGTTGTACATAGAAGTAATATTCAGAAGAGAGGTCAGCGATAACATTTTCTATTGATATACGTGTTTTGAGTTCAGCAATTTCCTTAAGTTCTCCCAACTGCATATATCTGATGTGAGCTTTAAATCCGTTAAAAACCGACCATCCTGCTTGTAATCCTGCATTGGAAATTGTGTTGTGAATGCCGTTATTAATAGTTTTAACACCATTAAAAGCAGTTTGATTTGTGTTATCGAGATTTCCTGAATATTGTGATAATAAGTCAACAGTAGGAAGCATCCCTGCATTTCCCCTGCTGTAATTATTTACTGCAATAATCTGCTGGTTTTTAATAATTTTAATATCGTAATTTTTTTCAAGAGCTAGCTCAATACAATTTTTTAAAGAAACAGATTGTTGGGCAAACAAATTGTTATTGATAAAACAGCTTATTGATACGAAGCTAAATAAAAGAAATTTAGTTGCCTTCATCCATATTTTTTTTTGAAACAGAAATATAAGAGTAAATCGCAGGGACGATGTATAATGTAAGAAACGTTGATATAATCAAACCACCGGTAACTGCAATACCCATAGCTACGCGGCTTTGGGCTCCTTCACCAAATCCAAGTGCAAGGGGAAGTACCCCTAGAATTGTCGAAAGACTTGTCATCAAAATTGGTCTAAAGCGTTGAGCAGCAGCGTTTTTAATGGCTTCAATCTTTTCTTCTCCTTTTTGTTTGCGTTGATTGGCAAACTCAACGATCAAGATGCCGTTTTTTGAAACAAGCCCGATGAGCATAATGATGCCTATCTGACTGAAAATATTCATGGTAACATTAAAATACCACATGAATAATAATGCTCCAATTAAAGCTAGTGGCACCGTAATCATAATAATAACGGGGTCTCTGAAGCTTTCAAACTGAGCTGATAATACCAAAAATATGAGAATAAGTGCCAAAAGAAAAGCAAACATAAGACTGGATGCACTTTCTTCAAAATCTTTCGAATCTCCTGCAAGAGAGGTTCTGAATGTTTCATCCAAAACACTGCCGGCAATTCTGTTCATTTCTTCAATGCCATCGCCAATAGTATATCCTGGCATCAGTCCCGATGTAATTGTGGCCGAAACAAAACGGTTATACCTGTGTAACTGTGGAGGAGCCGTTTCTTCTTTTAAGGTTACCAGATTGTCGAGTTGAATCATTTCTCCTTCTCTGTTTCTGACGTACAAGGATTTAAGGTCTAAGGGTTTGTTGCGATTTTCACGTGCGAGATCTCCTAGAATTTGATATTGTTTGCCATTCATGAAAAAATAACCAAACCTCTGACCAGAAAGAGCCAGTTGCAGGGTCAGACCAATATCCTGAGTAGATACACCCAAAAGATTTGCTTTGTCCCTGTTTATTGAAATTTGAATTTCCGGTTTGTTAAATTTCAGGTTGACATCTGCCATCTGAAACACAGGACTACTGAAAACACTGTCCATAAAAGCAGGTAGAATTTCTCTGAGTTTATTAATGTTTTGTGCTTGCAAAACAAATTGCACCGGTAAGCCCGCTCTTCTTCCTCCAAACGTAGATTGCTGAATTACAAATGCTCTTGCTTTTGTCTTGCTTTTAACCATGGCCGAAAGCTGATCTGCGATTTGTTGTTGACTTCTGCTTCTTTTATCAGGAGTCTTTAACATGACAATAACATTGGCTCTTGATTTTGATGCCATATATATGACACCCTCTTGCTCGGGAACATCATTCATGGCCATTTCTGCAATGTCCACAACAAAATCCCTTGTGAATTCATACGTTGCTCCTTCGGCAGTTCTGGCGCTTATTGTTATACGTGAGCGGTCTTCAAGAGGTGCCATTTCGGAAGGTATATTGTAGAATAACAGTATAATTAATCCTAATGAAAAGCCCAAAATTATGATGCTAAATTTTCGTTTTTTAAGGAATTTATCTAACGAGTTTTTATAAGCCCTGTTTAATGCCAGAAAAAATCCTTCTGTTTTATTATAAATGTAACCCTTCTCTTTCCGTTGTTTTAATATTTTTGTTGACAACATTGGTGTGAGGGTCAGAGCTACAAAGGAAGAAATGGTTACCGCTGTGGCAATAACGATGCTGAATTCACGGAATAATCTTCCTGTCATGCCTTCGAGAAATACAATTGGGAAAAACACTGCCACCAGTGTTATGGTGGTTGCAATAATTGCAAAAAATATTTCCTGAGACCCTTTTAACCCTGCTTCTATTGGTGTCATGCCGGACTCAATTTTCACATAAATGTTTTCCATCATAACAATGGCATCGTCAACTACAAGGCCTACAGCTAGAACAATAGCCAACAATGTAAGTACATTAATTGAAAATCCAGCCAGATACATGATGAAGAATGACCCAATAAGAGAAACTGGTATAACAAGAATAGGAATAAGTGTTGTTCTCCAGTCGCGTAAAAAGAAGAATATAATAACCACAACAAGGATAAATGCAATAAAAATTGTTTCAACTACTTCTGAAACTGATGACCTAATATATTTAGTATTATCAAATCCAATCTGCACTATGATATCTTCGGGCAAATCTCTTTTGATGAAATCAAGCCTTTTATAGACTTCATCAACAATTTCGATGTGATTGCTTCCGGGTTGGGGTATTATAGCTGTTCCAACCATTGGTATTCTGTCGCGCATAAGAATACTTCTAAGCTCTTCAGAAGCAAGTTCTGCTATGCCAACATCTTTAAGCCGGACCATTTGGTCTCCCTCTTGTTTTATAATAAGATTGTTGAATTCTTCTGGGGTTTCCATCAATCCAAGTGTTCTTATTGTAAGCTCTGTTGCATTGCCCTCGATGCTGCCCGATGGCAATTCAACATTTTCACGAGTTATAGCATTTTTTACGTCTAAAGGTGTCAATCCATAACCTGCAAGTTTCACAGGATCAAGCCATAGCCGCATGGAGTAGCGTTGTTGTCCCCAAATCTGGACAGCACTGACACCCTCAATTGTTTGTAATCTTTCGCGGAAAGTTATCTCTGCAATTTCCGAAAGTTCCATTAAAGAACGTTTGTCACTTTGTATGTTGATAAACATTATTGGACTTGCATCTGCATCAGCTTTTGCAACAATTGGGGGGTCAATGTCACGAGGTAATAATCTCTGAGCTTGCGCAACTTTATCCCTGACATCGTTGGCAGCAGTTTCCATATCAACACTCAGTTCAAATTCGGCAGTGATTTCACTGTTTCCCTGACTGCTTATACTGGTGATGGTCCTAATACCCGGAACGCTGTTTATAGCCTGCTCAAGGGGCTCGGTTATCTGAGCATCAATGACATCGGAATTGGCTCCCGGGTAAGATGTCCTCACCGAAACAATGGGAGGATCCACGCTTGGGAATTCCCGTACACCCAAAAAAGTCATACCGATGATGCCGAACAAAAGAATCAGAATTGTGAAAACTGTTGCTAAAACCGGACGTTGAATACTTAAAGATGAAAGGCTCATAAATGTAATTCAGTCTTAAAATAAATTATCTATAACAACCGTCATTGTCTGCCTTAATTGCAAAATTCCTGTAGTTATCAAGGTGTCGCCGGGTTTCAGTCCTTCAGTAATTTGAATTTTATCTTCTGTTCGCAGACCGGTACTTACAACTATTGAATGTGCAACTCCATCTCTATACACAAAAACCCTGTCTCCTTCCATTTCAGGAATTAATGCCTCTGTGGGTATTGCTATAGCATCATTAATTTTAGACAGTTCGAGTTGAACTGAAACAAAACGCCCTGCAACTATTTTATTGTTGGAGTTTGAATAATTGGCACGTACCAGAATGGTTCTTGTGTTTATATTAACTGCAGGTTCAATGGCGTAAACTCTTGCACTTAAAGTGTCAGCAAGGCCATCAAGGAAAAATTTTATTAAAAATCCGCTTTGGACCTGTCCGGAATATCTTTCAGGAATAGAAAATTCTATTTTTAAGGGGTCGTTTTTTACCAGACGTGCAATTTTGGAGTTGGGATTTGCAAAACTGCCCTCACTCACATAGCGCAGTCCTATAATGCCATCAAATGGGGCTCTTAATTCTGTCTCTGCGATACGTGCCTCAAGAAGCATGATGTCAGCATGAAGGGCTTGTAATTCTGTAACTGCCTGGTCGTAACTTTCCTGACTGATTGCATCATGCGATAATAAAGACTTTTGCCTGAATTCACGCTCTTCGGCAAGTTTTTTTTGTGCTTGCAGCTTTAACAACTGTGCTTGCAAATGACTGTCGTTAATCTTTGCAAGCAACTGACCTTTTCTGACTCTAGCTCCCTCAGTAAAATTTATATCTACAATTTTCCCGGAAGTTTCAAAAGATAAGTCAACTTGTTCATCAGGCAAAAGAGTACCACTGCTGTTAATTTGTTCAACAAGTATTTGAGGCTTTATAACCATGGCGTCCACATTGAGAGTCTGTGAGCCACCATTATTTGATTTGTTTGAATTTTCATTCGAGCCCGATAACAGATGTTTTATTTTGGGATAAAATATGATAAAAATAAGAAAAATGACGAGCAAGGATATCAGATATGGTTTAATTTTATTTTTCATTTTAGTGCATTGAAATTAAGAACTAAGAAACCTTAATATGCCGGATTTCTAATTGTTGCAAAAGTAATTACTTTTAGGGATTTTTGAAGTTTAGATGAGTATTTTTTTAACCTTAACTTACTTTCCTGATTTGTCCAATTTAGTGTGTTAAGCAATTTACTATTGTTTCAACTTCCATGTTGACATTGTTTTGCCCTATTGATTAGCCAAAGACGAAGAAATTTCTTATTTAAAGAATATTTTTTCTTCAGTTCGACCTAGAAACGTAGAATCTAATATCTAAATCGACAGAAATACCGGTATAGAAACAATTTTTTGTCTCGCTATAAATGATATAAACGTAATGCATATAAAATACAAAAGCCAGATTTACAGGCTTTTGAAGTGGTACCACCTGGCTCCGATAGCTATCGGAGGAACCAGGGAAAGTAATTTGGATTAAGAAAACCTCTTTAATAAAGCAGATGACATTTCTGGATATAGCTTTAGGTTTCTAATGTAAGCAGAGCTTTTCATTTTTTTAATATGTTTTTCAATTTTCGCAGCCTGCACTTTATTTTCACAAGAAATAGAAAAGAAAAGTGACCAGTCGTTAGCAATTTTTGTGAAAGCATTTTTAAACAGGGAAGAGTTATGAGCCCCCAATCTTAATTCTAAATCGGCAGAAATACCGGTATAGAAACAATTTTTTGTCTCGCTATAAATGATATAAACGTAATGCATATAAAATAAAAAAGCCTGAAAATCAGGCTTTTGAAGTGGTACCACCTGGAATTGAACCAGGGACACACGGATTTTCAGTCCGTTGCTCTACCATCTGAGCTATGGTACCATCAATTTTAGAGGTGCAAAGATATAATATTTTTTAAAACAAAAAATATTTTTTTATTTTTTATTAAAATGGCAAATCATCAGCCTCCTGAGTGTGTCCTAGAGGTTCATCTGTAGATGGTGGAGGGGTCTGATAAGTGTTTTCTGCATCGCGTTTTGTAGTCAACATAGTCATATTATCACCTACAATTTCTGTTGTATATCTTTTATTACCGTCTTTATCATCCCACGAACGGGTGCGGATTTTTCCTTCAAGAAAAATTGTATGACCTTTTTTCAGATATTTCTCTGCCACTTCTGCAAGCCCACGCCATAAAACAATATTGTGCCATTCTGTTTGGTCAACTTTGTTGCCGTCCTTACTTTTATATGATTCAGTCGTAGCCAACGAAAAACTGGCTACCTTTACGCCTGATTCAAGTTGTCTGATTTCCGGGTCACGCCCTAAATTACCTATTAAAATAACTTTGTTTATTCCTGCCATAGTTAAATATTTTAATGCATTAATTTATAAAACAAATGTAAAAAGAATTTTCCTTTAATTTCAAATAAGCTGTAAGATTTTAAAACAACTTCTAATAAAGCATAGCAAAATTGGCGTAAAATGCTGATGCAATCACTAAGTGTTCGATAGGAACTTTTTCGTTTGGAGCATGTGCTAAAACTTCATTTCCGGGGCCAAATCCAATGACAGGAATGCCATAAATACCATTGATGGTAACCCCATTAGTTGAAAATGTCCATTTGTCAACTATAGGTTTTTTATCGTACAATTGAGTATATGCTTTTACAGCATTAACAACAACAGGATGGTCTTCGGCAATTTTCCATGTGGGATAATATTTTTCCATGCCGTATTCGAGACCCGTAAAAGCTTTTTCCTTATACTGAAGTACTTCAACTTTGCCACCCTCTTTTTTAATGATATTGTTTATTTCAGCAACCGAACTTTCTTTGGTTTCGCCCCATGTCATGCGTCTGTCGAGGTGTACACGTGCATAATCAGCAACAGCACATAATGAAGGACTACCTGATATAAATTCTGAAACAGTAACACTGCCTTTACCTAAAAATTCATCATATTTGAGATGTTCGTTGAGTTTTTCAACTTCGAGACATGCTTTTGATGCTTTATAAACAGCATTAACCCCTCTTTCGGGAGCAGAACCATGAGCAGAAATACCATTAAAAATCATGTGCATTTCCATACGGCCTCTGTGCCCCCTGTAAATATTAAGGTTTGTGGGTTCTGTACTTATAACACATTCTGGAATAATTTTATCTTCTTCAATGATGTATTTCCAGCATAAACCATCACAATCTTCTTCAATAACAGAGCCTACAAAGTAAATTGTCAGATCTTTATTTAAGCCAATTTCTTTCAGCATTCTACCCGCAGTAACAAAAGCAGCAGGTCCTCCTTTTTGGTCAACAGTGCCTCTGCCTTTGACGTATCCATTTTCTATGGTTCCACAGAAAGGATCAAATTCCCAATTATTTAAATTACCAACATCAACGGTATCCATGTGACCATCAAAAGCAATTATTTTTTTACCGTTACCAATCCTGCCAATGCAATTTCCTAAACCGTCAATAAAAACCTCGTCGAAACCGGCTTCCTCCATTTGTCGTTTAAGCTCATATTGCACATCTTTTTCCTGTAGGCTTAAAGATTTAATCTTAACTAATTTTGATAGGTTCTGTGCAGTGTAATCGGTGTATTTTTCCGATAGTTCTTTAATTTTCTCAAATGTGTTCATAATTTTTTATTTTATCTCTTATTGTAAAATTGATATTGTCATAATAGAATACAAAGTTAATAATGATTATTCAAAACGGTACATAAATTTAAATACAAGGTATGATTTTAATTTATTGGATGTATTTTATAAAGAAGATTTATCATTTTCAGCTGTGATTATAAAATCATTTTTGAACAGGATGTTATTAAAGTTCTTACATTCTCTTCTTTATCAAATTTACGTGAAGTATATTTGAGATGAAGTTTTAATAATACGCTGAAAATACGCTCAATTTTGAGATTAATTTAGTTTTTCACACAACGCACCGAAATGCCCGAATTATAGGGTGTAGTATAATAGGTAAGGTTCTCATCGTCGTAGCGAAGAAGAAAAGTTCTTGGCCCGTTTCCACCGTAGTCGGGGGTGCTTGTTTGAAATCTAATTTCTGATTGAAGTTGCAAAAAGTTTCCACTACTGTTGTTTCTGTATCCAGCAGGTCGGGCGCTGAAACCGCTGCTGTTGTTTTGAGATAGGTTTTTACCAATATCGCCAGTAACGTTTGAAACAGCCCAAAAAGTACTGTCGGCCATGGCTTTGGCAATTTTATTACCAGAAAACGTACCATCATAATTATATCCATTGGCAATCAGATAGTTCTGTAGTATGTAGAATTCATTTTCTGAAGGCAGGTGCCAACTGGAGGGACAAGCCGTAAGAGCAGCTTCCCAGTTGTAAAGAACGCCATAGGTTTGGTATTCAGACGTCATACGTGCAGCTAAGGGGCTTATACCATTATAGTTATAAACATAATAGTAAGGCAATGTGTCGGAACCGCTAGCAGGTCCAACAACCTCGGGCAAATACCTCAGGTTTTCAGACATCCATTCTTGATTGCCCAATATTACTGTATTATAACCTTGATTATCCCTGTCATCAACAAAAGAATTAGTGTTGTTGAGTGTTGTAAAGCTGAGTTGATTACCGTATGCTGTACCAGCAGGATTAGTTGCAAAGGCACGTACATAGTAAGTGGTCATAGGTCTCAGCCCGGTAATCTGGCAGTTGTAAGGTCCTGTACCCAAATTGCTTGTAACAACTGAGTCGGATAGGGTGGGGTTGGGATTCTTGCTCCAGCAAATACCTTTGGTCGACAGGTTGAGACCTCCGTCAGAAACAAGAGTACTAGCAATGGTTGTAGAAAAATAATGCAAATTAATTGTTGAGTCGGTTGTTAGTGTTGGGGTGTTAAGAGTGGTAAAACTCACCTCATTGCCATAAGCCGTACCAACATTGTTCGTGGCATAGGCACGCAGGTAATAGGTTGTGTTAAGTGCAAGATTGCTAAAATTACCACTGTAACTTCCCGGTCCACTGCCTGAACTTACCATAACATCAGCAACTGTAGGACTGCCACTTGTGTTCATGCAGATGCCCCTCTCAATGACGGGGCTGCCTCCGTCGGAAGTGACATAAGCACCACATGAAGCGCTGGCAAACAAAACATTATAAGGAGCACTTGTAGAGACACTAGGAATACCAGCAGGAGGTAAGATTGAGCCCCATTCGGGCGCTCCGTTATTAAAAATAAGTACTTGTCCGTTAGTACCAGCGGGCAAAATATTCCATTGGTTATTATTCCAATAAAGTAAATCTCCGGAAGTGTTTCCCTGAATCATCGAGTTCCCTGCATTTTTGGCATATAAGGCATAAGGAACACTCAGCAATTTAGAGGTTCCCAACAATGAATAATTGATGCCCCCTGAAAGATCGAAGTTGGTAACCAAATTATAGGAACCATTTCCCCAATCGATTGTTGAAAAGTCGCCGTTAACAACTGTTCCGTTTCCAACTTCAAGTGTTATCAACCCGTTGGCATTGCTTGTTGCTGTGTGGGTTTCCGTGTAAACAGTTACAGGAAGAAATCCATCCTTTGTAATCATAACCTGTACTCCAATAGTCGTATTAACCATTAGTGCCCCATTTTGGTCCCTTACTATAGCCTGATAAGTCATTTTTTCTGGTGCTTGTGCATTGATTGATGTACAAAATAATAGAAAAAATAATACCCTCAAAAGCTTTGCCTGCTTGTTAAATAACTCTCTTTTCATAAAAAGCTTTTCTAATTTTTAATGATTTTAAATGTTTTAATTTCGTTTCCGTTTTTGGAGACTTTTAGAAAGTATATGGCTGATGTCAACTCTTGCATATCAAAAAGTGATTCGTTTTGGTAAATCTCTCTTACTTCAAGAAGACGTCCATTAAAATCGTATAAAGTGGCTCTGATTAAATTATATTCCAATGTTCCAGTGCTCAGGATAAGTATGTTAGATACTGGATTTGGACAAATACTAAGATTGATTTCTTGACCATACATATCCTCATGGGTTATGACAGAAATTTCGTAGGGTTGTTGTACCCCATGTGTTATATAGGTTGTGCTGCAGTTGACAGTTGTTGTGATAAGCTGACCGCAAGAGTAACTTAAAGAACCATTACTTCCTGTTATTTCCCCCCCTGAAGGCAATACACTATTTTGAGCGTAAAGACATGTAAAACAAATACTTAGAAATACTGCTGTCTGGGAAAAAAGAAGTATTTTTTTCATTTTAATAAATTCAGGTTTTTATTTAAGTAAGGCTTGCAAAATTATAATAAACTTAATTATTCCTCACACTGTTTAAAAATAAATAAAAAATCCCTCTCTTTACTACTGAGAATTTAATTCTTTCAGGAAGTATATGCTGTTATAATCTCCATTCAATCTTATTTGCACTATTCATGCAGTCAGGTTTTTGAAAAAAATCAAAAGCCTCTACCTTTTTGAATTTCAAATAACAATTAAAGGGATGGTTTATTTCATTTTTTCAACAGCCAGCAATATGTGTTCATTGGTTGCCGGAATTCTAAAATCAGGATCTTTGGTATGATTGGCAAAAGCTGAAATAGCATCTTTAATTGCTAACCAGACTGAAAAACACAGCATAAAAGGTGGTTCACCTATAGCTTTACTCTTTCGTATGGTATTGGGGTTGGGAATACCATCCATAATAGTAACTCTGAAATCATTGGGAATGTCTGATGCTAAGGGTATTTTGTAAGTATCGGGGGAATGATTTAAGAGATTCCCCTTCTTATCATACTTCATTTCTTCTGTTGTGCACCAGCCTACACCCTGGATAAAACCACCCTCAATCTGACCAAGGTCAATAAGTTTGTTCAAAGAATCCCCTATGTCAAATACAATATCTGAACGGAGGATTTTGTGTGATCCGGTAAGCATATCCACTTCAACTTCGGAAACCGACATGGCATAACTGAAGTAATGGAATGGCTTTCCTGTTCCGGTTTCTCTGTTAAAATTCACATCAGGGGTTTTGTAATAACCTGTGGCACTCAGGCTTGTTTGCTTGATGTATGCCAGTGAAATAAGAGCGTCAAATGATAATTTTTTTTGTGGGTTCTTTTTGTCAAAAACCATGTTGTTTTCAAAAATGACATCCTCTGTTTTTGTTTTTTTATCGGTATTTTCTGAGTTGAGTTTTTCGGCAGCAACTTGTGAAAGTCTGTTTTTGAGTTTTTCTATGGCATTTTTGACGGCCATTCCGTTTATATCTGTTCCCGAAGAAGCAGCTGTTGGAGATGTATTGGGGACTTTAGATGTGTTGGTAGGGCTTACGATTATTTTATCAAGACTGACACCCAGTTCAGCGGCTGAAATCTGTGAGATTTTAGTGTGTAGTCCCTGACCCATTTCAGTTCCACCATGGTTTACCATTACAGAACCATCTTTGTAAATGTGAACCAATGCTCCTGCCTGGTTAAGAAAAGAGGTGGTAAAAGAAATTCCAAATTTTACAGGTGTCAGAGCCAGTCCCCGTTTTAAATATTTGTTCTCTGTATTAAAACGGTCAACTTCAATTCTTCTGTTATAATAATTGCTGCTGCGAATAATCTTTTCGTAAACGGCTTTTAATCTGTTACGCTCTATCAATTGTCCGTAAGGAGTTATGTTCCTGTCTTTTTCACCGTAAAAGTTACGAAAACGAATTTCGGTGGCATCTTTACCAAGTTTTCGTGCAATTCTGTCAATAATGGTTTCTATGACAGCCATTCCCTGTGGGCCACCAAAGCCTCTGTAAGCAGTATTTGAAGGCAAATTCGTTTTATAAGCCCTGCCAATTATCCGCATATTTGGGACGAAATACGCATTTTCAGCATGCAGCATGGCCCTTTCCAAAATAGCCATACTTAAATCAGTGGAGCTGCCGGCATTGCAGTTTAGTTCCACATCAACAGCTTTTAGGATACCGATTTTGTCATAAGCAGCTTTGTAATGTGCTAAAAACGGATGTCTTTTCCCTGTTGTTTTTTGGTCGTCATCTCTCGACAGAACTATTTTTACAGGCTGTTGTGTTTTGTTGCTAAGCAATGCTGCCCAGCAGGCATAGTGGTTTCCTTGTGTTTCTTTTCCTCCAAAACCCCCGCCCATTCTTTTCACTTCCACTTCAACATTGTGACTTTGTAAACCCAGTACTTCAGCAACTAATAATTGAGTTTCAGAAGGGTTTTGCGTTGAGCTGAATACTTTATAATGACCCTCGTCAGGAATGCAAAGACACGAATGGGTTTCAAGATACCAATGCTCCTGCCCTCCGATTTGAAGGGTCCCTTCAATAATATTTTCTGCTTTTTTAAATGCTGATTTAATATCACCTATCTCAATTTTTCTTTGTGGAGCCAGAAGGTTATTTTTCTTAATGGCGGTTTCAAGGTCAAGAATTGGTTCCAAAACATCATACTCAACAGCTATAAGCTTTTCGGCAGCTCTGCAGATTTCTTCGCTTTCAGCTGCAATGATGCATACTGCCTGACCTATAAATTCTACTTTGTCTATTGCCAAACAAACCTCATCATGCACCACAGGCCCAAAGTTATTTGAACCAGGTATGTCTTTATAAGTTAGAACTGCTTTTACCCCTTTTAGCTTTTTAGCTTTTGAAGTATCAACAGATACAATGGAAGCATGAGCATGTGGGCTGAAAACAATCCTCCCGTATAAAAGATTGCCTACATTTTGCATGTCGTCAATATATACAGAACGTCCACTCACGTGATTGAAAGCACTTTCGTGAGATATTATTTCAGAGCTATTTTTCATAAAGGCAGAGATTTAAAAAAACAAATTTAATAATTATAATTTGTTTGCAGCTAAACAAAAAAATAATGATAATTTAGCTTCAATAAAAACCCTGAAAATTGTATGCAAAATATTAAACCTATTGCCATGCCCGGTACACATGAAAAGTTTTTAGAATTTTTTATTAAAGAATCACATCCCCAAAGTTATAAGATACTTGATTTGGGTGCAGGACATGGGGCTTTTACCCAAAAACTTTTCAATTTAGGGTATGATATGAGTGCATGCGACTTGTTCCCTGAAGCCTATGAATTTGATAAAGTCCCCTGTGTTAAAGCGGATATTACTACGAATTTGCCTTTTTCAGACAATTATTTTGATATGGTTATTGCTATTGAAGTGAGTGAGCATGTATTGGATCATGAGAAATTTTTTGCAGAGGTGAACCGAATTCTTAAAAAAGGAGGGAAGTTTTATATTTCTACACCCAATATTTTATCCATGAAATCAAGAATGAAATTTCTGATGGGTGGTTTTTTTCACAGTTTCGGGAAGTTAGACCTGAACAAATATGATGGCTTGCAGCATGTGGCCTCCATTTCCCTTGACCAATATAACTACATAGCTGTTAAAAATGGATTTGACAAAGCACGCGTCGAAATCGACCGAAAACAAAGCTCTTCACAATGGTTGTACGTAATTCTTTTCCCCCTGCTGGTTTTTAATAAAACCTCATTTCACAATCAAAAGAAACTCCTTCTCGGCAGGCTTCTTTTCCTGACCTTTATAAAGTTGTAAAAGGGAAATTCAGTTTAGGAAACTGCTTTGTTAAACATTCTGTGTGCTTTTAATAAGGGCTTTGTTAAAACATGTCCTGCAAAGCGGTTCATAGGTTTCTTTTTCACCCAGCATCACAAGTTTTTTTCCCGATACCAACCTGTGTGAATAGTGTGCCAATTCGCCACAACCCATGCAAATGGCATGTACTTTTGTAATATATTCAGCAGTGGCTAAAAGTGCAGGCATCGGACCAAATGGTTTTCCAAGAAAATCCATATCCAATCCGGCAACGATGACACGAATTCCTCTTTCAGCTAACAGATTACAGACATTTACGATCTCTTCATCAAAAAACTGTGCCTCATCGATTCCAACAACATCCACATCATTTGTCAATAACAGGATATTGGTAGATGTTGGCACAGGTGTGGATATGATTGTGTTGGCATCATGCGATACCACATTTTCCTCATCATAACGGGTGTCAATGCCGGGTTTGAAAATTTCAACCTTCTGCTTCGCAAATTTTGCCCGCTTAAGCCGGCGAATCAATTCCTCGGTTTTCCCCGAAAACATAGACCCACAAATGACTTCAATCCAGCCCCTACGCTGTTGCTTGTTTAAAGAATTTTCTAAAAACATATGATATATGTATTTTTCTTTTTATTTTTACGTTTTATTTGGCATACAAACCTATATCTTTTTTCTTAATAATAAAAGGCAAATTTTTAATTTAAATAGAAAATATGTTTATGAATAAGGACATTTTAAAAAAAGAAATTCAATTGCTCCTTGAAACTATTATTGAGCAGAATACGGTTATAAATGATTACCAAGATATTATTCCTCAGATAGAATTGGACATAACACAAGATAATATCAGAAAACTTTACGAAGCATTTAGGGCTTTAGATAAGATAAATAAAAGAATAAACATTCAGGAACCTGTCAAAGAAGTTGAAGTTATTAAAGAGATCGTTGTTGTTAAAGAGGAACAGGAGAAGATAATTGAAAAAACGATTGAGCAACCAACTGAAAAGATGGAACCTGTGAAAGTTGTTGAGAAAAAAGAGCCGATAGTCGAAAAAACCGAAGATAAAGTTTCTGAAACTCCTATAATCACAACGGTTAAGGAAGAAAAGAAAATATTAAACATCGAGTTTGAAAAAAAACCTGAAGTGCAACCTCGACATGAAGAACCTAAGGAACATAAATCAACCCCTGTTGTTAAAGAAGTAAAAAAGCCGGTTTCAAATCCAAACCTATTTAGTGAGCAAACTACGCTTGCCGACAAATTTAAAGATAATACCACCTCCATAAACGAGAAAATTTCCCGTTCAATATTGCGACAGACCCTGGAATCTCGAATTAAAAAGACACCTATAAGTGATTTGAAGGCTGCCATAGGAGTCAATGAAAAATTCCGTTTTATCAATGAGTTATTCAAAGGTAATCTGGCCGAATACACGGAAGCTGTTATTAAACTTAATGCCTTTGCAGGTATTGAAGAAGCTGCAAGCTTTTTAGAAGCGCTTTCTGTAAAATACAAATGGGATACAAGTTCCGGCGCTTTCTCTGCTTTAAGCGAACTTGTAGGCAGAAGGTATCTGTAATTTATTACTGTTTTTAAAATAATAACCGCATTTTTTTTAAATTGCAATCCGATAAAATTAATTTTGTATCATAATTGAAAAAAAAACAGTAGGTTTGAAACCTTCATTTTATTCATGAAATAGCGGATTGTAAGATGTATTTTAGTAAAAACCAAAGAATAGTTCCTTCTTTTCAAACAGTTGTACTTGTTGTTTCCATTTTATTTGGTAGAGTTGCTTTTTGCCAACAAGAACACAAGATATTCCGTCTGGAGGATGTTGTTGCTGTTGCCCATGAAAAATCTGTAGATGCCTTCAGGGCAAAGCATAGGTACAGGGGAAGTTATTGGCAATACCGTTCATACCGCGCCGGTTATCTGCCTCAGGTCTCTCTTGAAGCATCTTTGCCCAACCTTAATAGAAGTATTTCTCCTATCACTCTTCCTGATGGCAGTGATATTTTTATAAGTCGAAGTCTGGCAACTTCCAATGCCAATTTATCAATTTCTCAGAATATCGGACTTACCGGAGGCCGTGTTTTTATCAATTCAGGATTACAAAGAATTGATCTGATCAGAGATTCTATTGTTACATCATATTCTTCAACTCCTGTGAGCATAGGCTTTAGTCAGCCTCTTTTTGGATTCAATACTTTTAAGTGGGAACGGAAAATTGAACCCCTGCAATTTGAAGAAGCAAACCGTCAATTTGTTGAAGACATGGAAAATGTGGCTATAAAAGCTACCAATTATTTTTTCGACCTTCTTAATGCTCAGATAAATATCGGAATAAGTGAAATTAATTATTCTAACAACGATACCCTTTATAAGATTGCGCTTGGGAGGTACAATCTTGGAAAAATTGCTGAAAATGAGTTGCTCGAAATGGAACTGAACCTTCTTAATGCACATTCTAGTCTCGAGCAAAAGAAAATTGACTACCAGGCTGCTCTTATGAAATTTCGGTCTTATTTGGGAATAAATGGAAATGAAGAAATTGAACTTATGCTTCCTCTTGATGTTCCTAATATTCAGGTGAATGCCGAAAAAGCAGTGGCCGAAGCTCTCAAAAACCGTCCCGATGTCATTGCATTAAACAAAAATATTATTGAAGCCGACAGGGAAGTGGCCCGAGCAAAGTCCGAAAATCGGTTTAATGTCAATTTGTTCGGATCTTATGGTTTAGCACAGAGTGCTCAGGATTTCAACGGTGTTTATTTAAACCCTCTCGATCAGCAACAACTGGTTATTGGAATTCAGATTCCCTTAATAGACTGGGGCGTTTCAAAAGGACGCATAAAAATGGCTGAATCTTTTAAGGAACTCACAAAAACCAATGTAGCTCAGGCCATAATTGATTTTGAACAAGAAATTTATCTGAAAACCTTGAATTTCAATATGCTGAATCTTCAGCTAAACATTGCATCAAAGGCTGATACTGTTGCACTGAAACGGTACGAGGTTACAAAACAACGATTCCTGATTGGTCGTATCGATATCATCTCTCTTAATCTTGCGCAGGAAGCTAAAGATTTGGCTACCCAATCTTATGTTAGTGCTTTACGCAATTTCTGGGTGGCCTACTATGAAATGCGCAGGCTTACACACTATGATTTTCTGACAGATACAGCAATTTCTTTTGATTTGAGAAATCTGGAGAAGTAGGATAAAATGTATCAATATTTACGCTCAGGAAATCCATTTTTTAATGTCATCAAGGCTTGGAGGGGGAACTTCGAGTTTCATTTTTTTACGTAAGCCACACAAATCGTTGAACAATTTATTGGGATTGGCCTGTTTGAATTCCTCTAATGATTTAAACCCTGTTTTTTTAATGGCTGCTATCCATGCTTCAGGCACACCTGATTCAGACAGTTGTTTGTCAAATTCCAGGTGATCTTCTTTTTTCTCAGGTTTCATCTGTGGAAAGAAAAGAACTTCCTGAATAGAAGTTTGGTTTGTCATAAACATGGTCAGCCTGTCAATACCTATGCCCATGCCGGAAGTTGGAGGCATTCCGTATTCAAGCGAACGAACAAAGTCATTGTCAATAAACATAGCTTCATCATCTCCTTTTTCTGATAAACGGAGTTGCTCCAGAAAACGTTCTTTCTGATCTATCGGGTCATTGAGCTCACTATAAGCATTTGCAAGTTCTTTTCCATTGACCATTAACTCAAAGCGCTCTGTAAGCTCAGGATTATCTCGGTGTTTTTTACACAAAGGCGACATGTCAACAGGATAATCAATAATAAAAGTGGGCTGTATATATTTGTCTTCGCATTTCTCTCCAAATATCTCATCAATAAGCTTTCCTTTACCCATAGAAGCATCTGTTTCAACACCAAGTTTTTTACAAACATCTCTCAGTTCTGATTCTGACATGCCGTTAATATCAATACCTGTATGTTCTTTAATGGCATCAATCATGGTAACCCTCTTGAAGGGACGCTTAAAATCAATTTCTTTATCGCCCAACTGCACTTTGGTCGTTCCGTGAAGCTCAAGTGCTATGCGTTCAATCATCTCCTCTGTAAAAGCCATCATCCACTTGTAGTCCTTATAAGCCACGTAAATTTCCATAACCGTGAATTCAGGATTATGAGTTCTGTCCATACCTTCATTACGAAAATCTTTAGCAAACTCATACACACCATCAAAACCACCAACAATAAGGCGTTTAAGGTATAATTCATTGGCTACGCGCAGATAAAGAGGAATATTAAGCGCGTTATGATGGGTGATAAATGGTCGGGCAGCAGCCCCTCCGGGGATAGCTTGCAATATAGGCGTTTCAACTTCGAGATAACCACGCTCATTAAAAAATTGACGCATGGTATTGATAATTTTAGCCCTTTTAATAAAAGTATCTTTTACATGTGGATTGACAATCAGATCAACGTATCGTTGTCGGTATCGCTGTTCAGGATCAGTAAATGCATCGTATGTCATGCCGTCTTTTTCCTTGACAATGGGCAATGGCCGTAGAGATTTGCTTAATAGCGTAAATTCTTTAACATGAACAGTAATTTCACCCATTTTTGTGATAAAGACATACCCTTTTACACCTATAATATCACCAATATCAAGTAATTTCTTGAACACGGTGTTATACATTGTTTTATCTTCATCAGGACACACTTCATCCCTGTTAAAATAAAGCTGCATCCGCCCTTTTTCATCCTGGATTTCTGCAAAAGAAGCACTTCCCATGATGCGTCGCGACATAATGCGACCGGCCATACTTATATTTTGAAACAAACTTTGATCTTTTTCAAATTGCTGATGTATTTCATTTGATGTAACATTGATTTCAAATGTATCAGCAGGGTAGGGGTTAATCCCTAAATTTAACAATTCCTGTAAACTTTGTCTGCGAAACAGTTCCTGTTCAGATAATTCTATACTCATTTTTGTTTTTTCTGCAAAGATAGAAAATTATTATGCTAAAAAAGCGATATGCTTTTATGCAGAATTTTTGAAAAATATCAGATACTCTTTACAGAATCCATCCCATATAAATACCCAGACTGATTTTTAGATTGTTAGGCATGCCCGTAAATATAAAATCAGATTCTTCTTTTATAAAACTTTTGGGGTTTTTATAGTAAAAAAGATTGTTGTTTTTGTATCCAAGTCCCTGATAAATATCAAGATACACTTTTTTACCAAGAAACATCTGAAAACCCATTAAAAGGCTGATGTTTTTATGTATGATCCTATAGTAATCCGTATTCATGATGTTATGCTCATTTCCCATATATGTGCTGGCATAAGAGGCATGCGGTCCAAAATAAAAAGCATTGGGGTATGAGCTGCCAAAAGGTATTAAAAATTTATACTGAGCCTGTAATCTGTAACCACTAATCTTAATGTGTGGTGTTACATAAATCACGGTACTCCCAGAACTGGGATTTTGAGCACTGCTTGATAATTCAGCAAGGTAGATAAAGACATTTTTGGTAAGCAATGATGCCCCAAAGGAAATACCGCTTCTTTTGCCTAAGGAAAAATCATAACTAAGTCCTAATTCACTGGTGGCCATGCAGGGCCCTGAAAAAAAAGCCAGAGGATTGGTTTTAAGCACCTCATAATTGTATTTTTTTCTTTGTGACAGAGGTTTAATGGCAACACTTTCCTGTGCAATAATATTATTGAAAATGAAGATTACTATCAGCAGAACCAAAAAGGATTTTGGATATCTCATGCATTATCTGGTAAGAGTGACCGTTCCTGTTACTTGTTTTATTTCGTTCTGACCATTGACAAGATTTATGATATAAAAATAGGTTGCAGGAGAAACATCATTGTCTTTATATGTGCCATTCCATCCCTCAGTCCCTCGGTAGAGTTCTTGGCCCCATCTGTTTAAAATGACAAGGTCGTAGTTTTTCATAAAAATATCATTCATATTATCCCCATTTGGAGAAAAAGCATTGGGAATGGAATTTACGTTAATTGCAAGTTCATCAGATATCTGGCTGCATCCGTTTACATCAGAAACAATGACTGTAACAGTATTTTCGTTTTGCAATGTGTTTGTAGTAAAAGTATTGGATAATCCGGATTGAACACTGACACCATTTACATAAAAATCATAATTGGGATAATTTTCGTGCATTGCAGTAAAAATAATGTTTTGTCCAAGTATTGCATTTGTTCCTGTGAGGTTACTGGTAAGTGTAACTGACGGTTTTGGCAGCACGATGACTTGAACTTCTATTCTTCCGCCCGGGTTGGTGCATCCGTTACTGCTTTGTGTTTCTACCCATAAAGTTTGATTTGAAATTACATTGTCGAGATGAAGTGTGTCTCCTGTGTACAATGGTATTCCTCCAATTTCCTGAGAATACCAGTGAACACTTTCTGTTGTGGCAATTAAAAGTGTGACATCAATAGTATTGCCTTCACAAACCCATAATGAGTCACTTAATTGAGGAGCTGCGGGAGATGGAATTACAAAAACAAAAATTGAATCGGTGCCACCAAGCCCACAACCATTTGTTGGGGTTACTTTGATAAATCCCGATGTGATGATATTCCATTCAACTGTAATATCTGTGGTGTTTTGACCTCCAATTATCGAAATTCCTACAGGAACTTCCCATATATAACCTGTTGCATTATTGGCCGGTAATACTGAATAATCAGTTAATGAGCCTTGACAAACTTGTATAGGACCATTGATATTTCCGGGTACTGAGGGAGGAAATTGACTCACTGTTACATAAATTGAGGTAGCTGTTCCGTTTCCGCAACTGTTGTAGGGTATAACTGTTACTGTGCCTGTTGCTGCTGTACCCCAATCCACAATAATGCTGTTTGTATTGTTCCCTGATAATATTGTTGCTGTGGGTGGTACCTCCCATGTATATCCGGTAGCTCCATTCACGTAAGGCAATGTATAGGTTGCCGTTTGTCCGGCACAGACTGTGTTTGGACCACTGATAGGTTGTGGGGCTTCAGGAGATGTCCCTGAAACAACACTTATTGAATTTGAACCCCCATTGCCACACGCATTATAGGGTGTAACTGTTATAACTCCACTTCCGGCACTGTATGCTGCAATAGTTACTGTGTTACTCCCTTGTCCACTAATAACTGAAAATCCCATGGGCACATCCCATTGGTATCCGGTTGCATTTGCAACCGAAGCGATCGAGAAAACAGCATTAGTTCCAACACACAAATTATTTGGTCCACTAATATTTGTCGCATTTCCGGGAAGAGGGGTTATTGTAACAGTTATGGTTCCCGAACCACCACAACCCATACCATCACTCACTGTAACAGAATAGGTGCCTTGTGTTGATACGGTTATGGTTTGTGAGCTTGCACCGGTACTCCAGTTATAAGTACTGTAGCCATTGCCGGCATTCAGAGTTACACTGCCATTTCCGCAAATTGATGTAGGCCCGCTGGGTATGATATTGACATTCATGCTGGCCCCTACACTTACTGTTACAGGTGCTCTGTAATTAGTAATACACGAGGTGGTGCTGTTAACATGTGAAACATAATAAGTTGTTGTAGATGATAGAGAAGGTGTTGTATAGGTTGTGCTGTTTGCCTGCAACAATGTACCGCCGCTGGGCGCATTATACCAGTTAAAACTACCATTACCGGTTGGTTGTACAACACTTAGGGTTGCTGTATTGCCATTGCATACAGAAGTGTTGTTGAGCTGTGGTATGGGTTCACCTATGATATAGGCATTTGGAGCTAATGAGGAAGGAATGGATGCCCGTATAGTGCCATTGTTTGAACCACTTGCACCGTTTACTGTAGGTAAAACAAAATTCCAGTTTGCAGGCATTGGACTGGTGCCTTTTGATACAGATAAAGCACACTCATTAAGGCCTGATGGAAAATCTGACGATAAATTATATGAAAAAAGTAAGTTCCCTGATGGGTTTCCGGCATTGCTGTTTATTCGGATATACCAATTGGCACTATTGGTGCCTCCCCAAGAAATAGTGTCTTCTATCATTGAAATATTGCTTGCCCCTCCGGCTGAGGTCTGCTCATAGGTTACTGGCCTGAATTTTAATGGTGTAACATTCATCGGTCCTATTGGAAATATATAACTTGTTGTACCACTGCCAACTTCTCGTTTTAAACGTCCTGCAATAAAGCTGCTTGCACTATAAGTTGGAATAGCATTGTTGTTGCTGTTGCTGACATAAACCTGATAGGTTTCAGTAGTGTATATACAACCATTAGTTAATACCAATTCATTAGATACCGTTATATCAGACACCAACTGAATACCGCTGCCTGTATTGTTGACAGTGAATTTATACAAAGGACTGCCGGCATTTGTTTTAAGTAATTGTTGGGTGTTGCCGTTTAATATCAAACGTCCTAATCCTGCGTTATAGATGCCGGTATTTACAATAAAATCTTTCTTAACCCAAAGTTGCCTTTCTCCATTTACCCATGTGCCATTATTAATTGTGAAGTTCCCATTAACCCAAATATGACCCATTGGGTTGGAAAGGTCACTTGGGTGGATAATTGGCGTAACGGAACCGGTGGTTTTGTTGATATAGATGTTATAGAACGGATTGCTTTGAGCATTCATGTTTTTGATGTTCTGATTAGGTTGTGATGCATGGTCGGGGTCGTATGCAAACCAAAAGGTACTGGTTCCACAAACAAAAGTGCCGTTATTTGTCCAGTTTCCATATATGTAAATGGTTTTATTTCCTGCATTGAGTGTAGCTCCACTGTTGATTTCAACATGATGGAGAAAAAAACTGTAAGCTCCCGATAGCGTGGTATTGCCATCAAAAACAACTTTTGCAGGATAATTGTTTTCGCTGGAACGGTTAAAAACGCCATTGGCTACAAAATTACCTTTTATGGTTGTGCTTACAGGATGTCCGGTTACTCCCTTTTGTAAGGCATTATTGGTATTGCTCGTTATAAAATTATAGAAAACCGGAGCTGTTTGTCCCGAAATCATCTGATGTTCATTTCCTATAAAATTGACAGTACCTGTGTTGCAGTTAAAAATTCCGGGATTTACCGAACTCCCCGTGAAAAAATCCCCTGTAAGTTCAAGTGTGCCGGTACCTAAATTCAGCGTGCCGTAAATAGACATACTTCCTTTATCCGAACCGCTTCCATTAAGTTTAAGCTTATATGAACCCAGATTTAATATTCCACCACTGTTGATTTTAGCTTTATAAACAGTAGCATTATTATCCAAAGTGAGGTTGGCCCCACTGACAATTATAACACTATCATTAATACCCGGAACAATTCCTCCTACCCAACTACCGGGGCTGTTCCAGTTGCCTGTAACAGCATTGCTTGTTACATTGGCTGCATGTGCTCCCAAAAAAAAGCAACATACTATTGTCGATATCATTACTAATCTGTTCATAAGATAGGTCAATTTGAATTTAACAGTAGGAAAATTTTTTGCAAAATTACAACTTTTTTCTTTTCCTATCTACATTAATTTTGTAGTAAATGGGTTCAAATGGTGTTTTTGTCTGAGAAAATATTTTGATTTATTAGCGTGTAATAAAAAATGGAAAATTAAAATTTACAATTGGCTTCAGGAAACAAGATGTAAATTATTTAAATTTTAGAAAAAAATATTATATTTGCATTGATTAATTCCCATTTTTTTGAACAAAATTAAAGAAAGAACTTTATGAGCATATTAGTCAATAAAAACTCAAGGGTATTGGTTCAGGGATTTACAGGACAGGAGGGTACTTTTCATGCTTCTCAGATGATAGAATACGGTACCCATGTAGTTGGAGGTGTCACACCCGGAAAAAGTGGGCAGAAACATCTTGATCTTCCGGTTTTTAATACTGTCTCTGAAGCTGTAAAGTACACAAATGCCAACGTATCCATCATTTTTGTACCCCCTGCTTTTGCTGCCGATGCCATCATGGAAGCAGCCGAGGCAGGAATAGAAGTCATTGTGTGTATCACCGAAGGTATTCCTGTTAATGACATGATTACGGTAAAGGAGTATTTGAAATGTAAAAATTCCCGACTTATCGGCCCGAATTGCCCTGGCATTATTACACCCGGAGAAGCTAAAATTGGTATTATGCCCGGCTTTATTCACAATCCGGGATCAATAGGCATTGTTTCCCGTTCCGGTACTTTAACTTACGAAGCTGTTGATCAGATAACAAAAGCTGGTCTGGGACAATCCACCTGTATTGGTATCGGAGGAGACCCCATTCCTGGAACGACAACAAAAGATGCCATAGAGTTATTTATGAACGATGAGGATACCAAGGCCATCGTGATGATTGGAGAAATTGGAGGTGATATGGAGGCTGAAGCTGCTTACTATATAAAAGAATTCGGAACAAAACCTGTGGTAGGTTTTATCGCCGGTGCTACTGCTCCCAAAGGAAGAACAATGGGACATGCCGGTGCTATTATAGGTTCTAAAAATGATACCGCTGAAGCCAAAAAAGAAATCCTTACTGCCTGTGGTGTGCACGTGGTCGATTCTCCTGCCCAAATTGGAGTAAAAATTAAAGAAGTTCTTTCTTGAAAAATTATACAAAATGATGAAAAATCATACAGCAAAACTTCCCTTTCAATTTGCAATTAATAATTCAAAGCATATTATAATTGCTTTTTCCCTGATTCTAACTTTCTTTGGTGCCTTTATTCCAGATTCAAAAGCTCAAATTTCTGAAAAACAAAAGCAATGGATAACTGCTCAAATAAGAAGTCATTCAGCATCTGAAAACATGGACAATTTCGTTCAGGTTAGCTTCGAAACATCTGATTATGAAGAGTTTAAAAAAACTTACGTAAGAATTGTTGAAAACTCATTTTTGGTTTTTTCTCAAAATGATACCGCTTACATTTATAAAAACTCTTCGCATGACGATGCTGAAATAGGAGATATTTCACTTCTTCTGTGTAATAATCAAGTGTTTTATAATTTGGAACATGTGTGTGGTGGTATCGCCATTTTCTATAGACCCGAGCTAATGACTTCTGTTTCCTTTTTGGATTTTACAACAACCTTTCTTGGAGAAAACGATGACAAGCCATGGATTAAATATAAATCAAGACGCTAATATTTTGTTGTTAATTGGATATTATTGTGAGAAAAATTTCCTCAAACTTCCTTCCTGAAAGTACCCCAAAATGATATTAAAACGAGCAATCCGTAATTTCTTATTTTTTTTCGCATTATTGTTTTGCTCTCTTTCCTACGCTCAAAATATCAACTATCAGGTAGAAGTTATTGCCCTTAGATGTAATATCGCATCTGATGGCATCTTTGGCGGTCCTGATCCAACATGGAAAGTATGGGCTAACGATGATACAGACCCTGTCTGGAGTGGTGGACAGTGCATCTTCAGGGATGATGTTACCTCCGGCTCATATACTTTAGATACAAATGACCCCAGTGGTGCATTACCATATAATATTAGAAATGTTAATAACTCATCTGCTACCCAGATTGGGTTAAGGGTTGAAGGTTTTGAAAAGGATTGTGCATGGTTTGGTGTAACAGACAGGTGTTTATATGACGGATGTTGCGACCAGCCTTTTTGTTTTTTAGCCGATGAATTTTTATGTCAGAGTAATAACTTAGGCACTATTGATTTTCAAAATGCACCCCAATGTCAGTGGAGTTATTATGGATGGTTTACATGCGGTGCTTTTGATGTTAAGGTTAGGGTACGCTGGGAATATGCAGTTGCTCCTGCAATAATTTCTCAACCAACTACACTAACTTACGATACAACCTTGTGTGCGCCAAATCCGTTAACCTTGACTGTTACAGCTGATTCTTCTGCCACTTATTACCAATGGCAGGTTTCATCAAACACTTCTCTTAACCCTGCTACATTGTGGACAAATATCTCTGGTGCAAACAACACAACATTCACTGTCCCTATTGTTTCAGGAACTAGAAATTACAGGGTTATAATATCGTCCAATTGTATTCCGGGTTTTACAAATGGAAGTGTCATTTCAGAAATAGTCAGGGTTACATATCAACCTTACCCGGCTACACCCATAGTAAGCCCACTCTGCGGCTCAATGGTTTTGCCCTATTCAACACATAACTTCTCAACAGCTCAGCCTCCCGACTCCAACGCCATCATTAATGGTGGGTTCCTATGGAGTGGCACGCAGGGCCTGACAATTCACACACCTAATGCAGCAAGTACTGATATAACATTCCCATCTTATGGCTTGTATATGATTACTGTTGAATACATTGACAATTGCACAGGGCTAAATACTATTTCTCCTGCATGTCAGATTATTGTGGGTTCATCTCATTGTGACTATGTTTATGTTGCACCTGATGGTATCGACACCTCTATTGCAGGAACACCTGCCAATCCTGTCAGGACACTGGCTTTTGCAATAACGATGGCTACCGGATCGCGAAATACAATCCGTATGGCAGGGGGTACATACAATGAAACACATGTAATTCACTTGAAAGAGGATCTTACTATTGATGGTGGATATGCTGTTGATACCAATGATATATGGACTAAGCTCTCATCTGAAATAACAACTGTTAATATAGACCCACCACTTGAAACAGCAATGGTAGATTCAGTAAATGTTGGGTTTTTCAGAGGTTTTGAATCAAGTGATGTAAGTGATTGGACATTACAGGATTTAAACGTCAATGTTAAATTAACCGGGGCAACCGGTACTACTGATAGAAATGGACATTCGGTTTATGGAGTTCATATTACAGGGGTATGTAATAATTATCTTTTTTCGAGATGTCAGATTACTGTTGGAGAAGCAAGTAACGGTGAAGACGGACAGTTAGGACAAAACGGGTTTAATGGAAATGATGGTGGAAATGGAATAGCCGGAGGAGAAACACATAACGGATTCCTTGATTGCGACTTAGATGCCAATGGACACGGAGGCATAGGTGGTACTGCTATTGGCAGTGGTCAAAATATGGGAGGCACCGGTGGTAATGGCGGAAGGGGTGGCTATGAAGAATTCAGTCCAACAGCAAGCGGAGAAATTGGTTTTCCCGGTAGCCCAGGTGGAGGGAATGACCCCGGAGGTTCTAACATGGGCAATAGTGGCAATCGCTTTTCAAATTGTACGCCGGGTAATGGACAGGTTGGCCAAAATGGAACTGACGGTCAGAATGGCAATTCTTTTTTGACACCGGCAATAACAAACACTTTTTTTAATAACGACTTTTGGGTAAATGCATTTGGATTAAATGGCGGAGATGGTTTTGGCGGTGGAGGCGGTCAGGGTGGCGGTGGCTCATCGGGTCAGGGTACAGGCGTTTTGCCTTTTTGTCTTCCGGGCAGAGGTAATGGTGGCGGCGGTGGCGGTAGCGGTGGTCAGGGTGGCTATGGTGGTGAAGGTGGTGGCGGTGGTGGTGCAGCCATAGCAATTTATGCTTCTGGAAATAGTAATGGTATTTTTACTTCAAGTATCATCAACATGCCGGTAGGTTTACCTGCACAGGGTGGTATAGGTAATAACGGGGGTACAGGCGGATTGGGCGGTTCGGGTGGTTTAGGGGACTTGAACTGTTTAACAGAAAACGGAGCCGGTGCCGATGGCGGTTCTGGTGGTAAGGGTGGAAATGGAGGAAAAGGACAGAATGGGGCAGAAGGTATCATCGTTCCCATTGCTCTTGGAAATAACGCTGTTCTGAATGGTACAAGCAGCTCTATCCCTCAGCCGACAATAATATCTGTTAACTATAACAACTTCAGAGGTTGTACAAACTCAGAAATAGAAATTTCCAAAGAACAAGGTTTATGGGTACTCCCTGCACCTGCATATTACGTAAATAATATTGACAGTGTCACTTCTTCATTCAATAATGGCAGCGATACAGCCATCATTTATTTTGACAGCCTTGGTGTATTCAATATGGGAGCGAATAGTGGTGTTTTTGATAACTATATAAGAATCACCGACGAAAGATTTATCCCCAACATCATTATAGATGCGTCCCCTTCATGCTCCGACAGTTCAATATACCTGTCCGCAGATTTATTAGCCATGGAATACGACTGGGTTGTCTATAACACGAATCCCTATTTGGAGGTTTTCTCATCAAATTTTGCCAATCCTGTTATTAGTAATTTATCTGAGGGAACATACATTGTTAAGCTACGTCAGAGGGATGTTTGTTGCGGTTGGTCTATCCCTGTTTATGAAACTCTGACTGTTTTTCCTGAACTTAATGCCGGCACTATAAGCGGAGATGCCCTTGTTTGTTATGGATCTTCTCCTGATTCTATTTTCAATGTTCTTTTGGCAAGCGGAGGGTCTGGTTCAAATTTTTCATATCAGTGGCAAATTTCATACACCGGTAATATTGCAGGGAGCGGTCAATGGTTCGATTTACAGGGAGCCAACAGTCCTTCTCTTGTGCCTCCGCCTTTAACAGACACCAGCTATTTTGTGAGACAACTCATTAATGATTGCGGCATTTTGTATTCAAATGTTGTTACTGTAATTGTTTTACCTGAATTATCAGGAGGTACTATATCTGCTGATACAAGCTTGTGTGAAGGCTCAACACCTGAGGTTTTCAGTAATATTGAGTCTGCAACAGGAGGGCTTGGCAATAGTAGTTATCAGTGGCTTTTTTCAACCACAACGAATATTCCAGGAACAAGCGGATGGAACATTATTCAGGGTGTAAACACAGATAGCTGTCAGGTAGGAGCTTTAACTCAGACTACTTTTTTTGTCAGGGAAATTACTGATTCCTGTGGAAGTTCTTTTTCCAATGTTATAACTGTTACAATTGATTCCATGCCTTTTATTGATGCAGGAAACGACTTAAACTTATGTGATACTTTGAATTTTTCATTAGGTGCACAACTTATCACCGGAAACGGCTATTGGACACAGATAAGCGGTCCGGGTTTTTCGACATTTGTTCCCGGTAATCAGGTGAGCAATCCCGATGTTTCAGTTACCCAACTCGGCACATATACCTATTCATGGACAGTAACAAATGGAACCTGTACCGACAGCGGAACTGTTGCAGTGGTATTGAATCCTGAATTACAGCTTACATTAAACTTTTCTGATACAACAATCTGTGAAGGACAGGTTATTGATATCAATGTCTCTGGTGGTAACAATTATACATGGCTTCCTGCTACCTATTTGTCTTCATCAACCGGAGCACTTGTTACTGCAACACCTGACAGCAGCATTCAGTATATTGTTACGGGGATTGATTCTAACGGATGTTCTGGAAACCAATCTGTTAATATTTTTGTTGACCATCCCCCAACTGTTGATGCAGGACTTGATCAGACTTTATGCAATTTACTCAGTTTCCAGTTAAATGGTACTACCTCATCAGGGACTTATTCTTGGAGCATGGTTTCGGGAGGTGCAACGCCAAATTATAACCCATCGGCTCAAGTATTAAACCCTACTGTTTCTGTCAATAATTTTGGACAGTATGTTTTTCAATTAATTGCAATAAATGGTGTTTGTAGTGATTCATCACAGCTTACTGTTACATTATTTCCAAACCCGGTTTTAAGTCTGCTGCCCCAATCTGCTACTGTTTGTGACGGTAACAACATCACCATTGTTGCAAACGGGGCTGATACCTATAATTGGTCTCCATCTTTATTTTTGTCATCAACTACAGGGGATGTGGTAACTGCAACGCCTACAACAAACATAAACTACATTGTAACAGGTTTTTCAAGTAATGGATGTTCTTCTACTGCAGGAGTAAACCTTACGGTACATGATTTCCCTGTTGTTAACCTTGGTGACAGCATATATTTATGTGCAGAACCCACCATAGTGCTTGATGCTGGAGGTGGATATCAGAATTACCTTTGGAGCACGGGCAGTACAGATGAATCAATTTCTGTTACCCAAGCTGGCACCTATACCATCGTTGTTGATAATTTTGGTTGTATAACATCCGATACCATGCTTGTATTACCTTGTATAGATGTTAGCCTGCCCAATGTTTTTACACCAAACGGAGATGGTTTCAACGATGTATTTGTGGCCGAAGGCAACTTCCTTGAATCTTTCAATTTGCTTATTTTTAATCGATGGGGAACAAAGGTTTTTGAAAGCTCTGAAATTGAAAAAGGCTGGGACGGTATGTATCAAAATACTGAAGTTCCAGACGGAACTTATTTCTGGATTGTTGTTTACACTTCAAATAATTATCAAATAAAGAATAAAGCTGTTGAGGTAAAAGGCTGGGTGCAATTAATAAGGTAAATCCCATATTAATGTACAGCTTCTACATTAAAATTACCGGAAATAAATTTTGACATCCTCTTAAGGTTGTCTCCTGGGCCACATTCAATAAACGAATTATAACCTTCCGTCAACATTACAGTTAATGTTTTTTCCCAATCCAATGGGTTTACAATGTTCTTTGTTATCTCTTGCTTAATATCATTAAAAGTAGTCAGAAGGCTTTGATTATGGGCTGAACGCAGGGGATATTTATTCATCCGAAGATCAATACCATTCAAAATTTCATTTTCATATGTGCTGAAATTGCTGATAAAAGAAGAATGATATGGTATCCTTACTGGCATTTGAGTAAGATGCAGAGCGCCCTCTTCTTGGGCATAGGTATATAAGGAACTCACTGATGAGGTTTCTCCAGAAACGACATAAGAACAATTTGCGTTTTTTATTACAATCTCACAAATGAGCTTATTGTTAATAATTATTGAATTAATATCATTCTTTTCAAGCCCAATAATAGCCAGCATACTATAGTTTGTGCCATGAATAATTGATTTTAATTTATTAAAAACCCTTTGTATAATAAGAGCTCCTTCAGCAAAAGAAATGCTGCCGGAAGCATATAATGCAGCGTATAAGCCCATACTCAAACCACTCAAACAGGCAGGAATAATCTGCTTTGCCTTAAGGATGTCGTTAAATATACAACTGAACAGATAGGTTAAAAGTTGATTTTTTAATTCATCATCGCGGTAATCATTCTTGTTTAAATTAAAGTCTGTTAAATCTAGTCCTGTAATTTCAGAAAGCTCTGTCAGTTTTGAAGAAAAATCAACACCGGCACGTTCTGCTCTAATAATTTCATCTCCCTTATACTTGAGAACAAAGGCAGGAAATAGAAAAACAGAGCTGCTCATGCGATGTAAAATAAGATATTGGTTTGTGTAAAATATATTGAAGCTGTAATTACATATTCAATATATCATTTTCATGTTCAATTATCAGCATTTGCATGTTGATAAGCTCACCAATTGTTCTTACAGGATTTTTAACACTGTATTTCCCAATAGTTTTTAATTCAATATTTAGGTTGTATTTCTTCTTGAAAATTTCAATCAACTCAAGGAACATCAGAGAATCCCCATCAAGATCATCAAATATATGGGTGCTGTCATTAATAGAAGAGATATCAACTTCACATTCATCAGCAAAGAACCGGATGATAATATCTCTTACCTCATTTCTTACGGTTTCATTTACAATTGCCATAACACTTTTTTTATCAATAATTTTACACTGCAAAATTAAAGAATAAATTTTTACAAAATAATATAAAACATAAAACGCTTGAAAGCTTTAAAAGTGCTAAAACTTTCAGACTATTACTGTAAATAAGAATAATTTAAAAAAATTATTCACACTCAGCATACGTTGCAACAGTGGTATATGTTGCAATAAAATCATCTTCAAATTGATTCACGGATTTATTTGGGCCGCAATAATTACTTATTTGAATAGGTGTATTTGTAGTCCTTTCATAAGCAGTACAATCGGTACATTTACGACAAGAAGAAAAACTTAAAACAACAAATAGTACCAAGCTTGATAAAATCAACAGTTTTTTCATATCAAAAATAATTTATGGTTTAAAATTTATAAAATCTGAACTACAAAAATAATTTTTATTTTGATTCTAATCAAAATCAATAAGCACATTTTATGCATAAAAATTTATACTTTTGAAAAAAATCTTTTATGACAGAAAGAGGGAATAACGTTTTTCGCAAATTTCTGGTATGGCGACACCGTCACATCAGTGAAAAAAACTTTATACTTATTCTGAGCATCCTTATAGGGATTCTTGCAGCCATAGCAGCTGTTTCATTAAAAACACTCGTTCATCATATCGAATTATTTGTCAGGGATATTACAGCAAGGGAATACCTGAACTGGTTTTTTCTTGCATTGCCTTTTACAGGTATTACTATAACCGTTATTTACATTAAGTATTTTGTAAAAGACGATATCAGCCACGGCATTACCAAGATATTGTCAGCTATTTCCAAAAATAAAGCCATCATAAAGCTTCACAATACCTATACATCAGTTATATCCTGTGCCATTACAACAGGTTTTGGAGGATCTGTGGGTATGGAAGCTCCAATTGTTTACACAGGGTCTGCTATTGGTTCAAACCTGGGAACTGCTTGTCATCTCAGTTTCAAAAAAACGACTTTACTCGTTGGTTGCGGTGCTTCAGCTGCAATTGCAGCCATTTTCAAAGCTCCTATTGCAGGACTTATTTTTGCTTTAGAAGTCCTGATGCTCGACCTGACCCTTTCTTCAATCATCCCATTACTGATCTCAACTGTAACTGCTGCCATATTTTCTGCATTTTTCCTTGGAAGTCAGGTTGAATTTCATTTTTCAATCAAAGACCCATTTAATTACAACAATATTCCTTTCTACATTATTTTGGGTGTCGTATGCGGCTTTGTTTCTTTATATTTTACAAAAGTTAATTTCTTTGTCGAAAATAGGTTTCGGAAGTTTGGACATAAGTACCAAAGAATTTTGCTGGGAGGTCTTTTATTGGGAATTCTTATATTTTTCTTTCCTCCTCTTTTCGGAGAAGGTTATATTGCACTCAAAGCATTACTACAAGACGAATCGGAGTTGCTCCTAAACAATACCGTCTTTTTGGAGTTTGGAACACTTAACTGGGTCCTGATTATTTTTCTGGCTTTAGTATTGCTTTTCAAGGTCTTTGCAACCGCCATAACTACAGGAAGTGGTGGCGTGGGAGGTGTTTTTGCTCCCAGCTTGTTTGTTGGAGGCCTTTCCGGTTTTATATTCGCCCGCCTCTTGAACATGACTAGTTGGGTTAAGGTTTCTGAAACAAATTTTGCTCTTGTTGGTATGGCTGGTCTTATTGCAGGTGTTATTCATGCGCCGCTTACAGCAATTTTTCTTATTGCTGAAATTACCGGAGGTTATGAACTGTTTATTCCGTTAATTATTACAGCTTCTATAGCTTATCTCACCATCATGTACTTTGAACCCCATTCTCTTTACACCAAAAGATTAGCTCAGAAAGGAGAACTCATTACTCATCATAAAGACAAAGCAGTACTCACTTTACTTAAAGTTGAAAATTGTATTGAAAAAAATTTTATGGCTGTTAATGCTGATGATACACTTGGAGCTTTAGTTAGAATCATTGCAACATCAAAAAGAAATATATTTCCTGTGATTGATAAAGATAAAAATTTTTTGGGACTTATTCCTCTTGATGATGTGAGGGAAATTATGTTTCAGAAAGAAAAATACGATTCAGTTTTTGTTAAAGAACTCATGATACAACCGCCTGAGATTATTTCACTAAACGACAGCATGGATACGGTTATGAATAAGTTAAAGAAAACAGGTTTGTGGAACCTTCCTGTCGTTGAAAATGGAAAATACCTTGGTTTTATTTCAAGAGCCAATATTTTTAATATCTACAGAAACTTGCTTATAGAAGTTTCTGACGTATAATTTAATTAATAGATCCATTTTAAACCATTCAAAAATCCAGTTATGCCTTCCCAGAAAAAGAAATCCTCAGCTCTTGAATTTTTCATTCCCGACACATCTGTGTCTCTGGATTTACCTCTGCTTGTACAGGCTGTTTCGGCAGGGTTTCCTTCCCCTGCAGAAGACTATACCGATAATGTTATAGATCTTAACAAAGAATTAATTAGACATCCTTATGCCACTTTTCTGGCAAGAGTGAAGGGTCTTTCGATGAAGGATGCAGGGATTGAACCTGGAGACATCCTTGTAATTGACAAATCACTTGACCCTGCTGACGGCAAAATTGCTGTTTGCTTTATAGATGGTGAATTTGTCCTAAAACGTATTAAAATTGAGAAGGATTGTGCATGGCTTATGCCTGCCAATGAAAAATTCAAGCCATTAAGGATAACTGAGGACAACAATTTTCAGGTATGGGGCATCGTTACTTATGTTATTAAAAAAATGTAAACATGTTTGCATTGGCCGATTGCAATAACTTTTATGCTTCGTGTGAAAGGGTTTTTAACCCTTCACTCGAAAAGAAGGCAGTTGTTGTTTTATCGAATAATGACGGATGTGTGATTGCACGCAGCAATGAGGCTAAAGCACTAAATATAGCCATGGGTGTACCGGTTTATCAAATTAAAGATATTGTCAAGAAACATCAAGTAGCTGTGTTTTCCACAAATTTTACCCTTTACGGAGATATGTCAAACAGGGTGATGAACACGCTGGCTGAGTTTGTTCCCGATATGGAAATTTATTCCATTGATGAAGCTTTTCTTAGCTTAGATGGGTTCGAACATTACAACCTTGAAGCGTATGCCGAAAAAATCACAAAAACAGTCAGGAAAAACACGGGCATTCCTTTAAGTTTGGGAATTGCGCCCACCAAAACACTGGCAAAAGCCGCCAATAAAACAGCCAAGAAAAGTGGTAAATTTTATTGCATCCTGAACGATGAAGAAAGCATAACAAATGCTCTTAAAAAGCTTGACATTGAAGATGTATGGGGTATCGGAAGACGTTATGCGGCATTTCTTCGTAAGCATAACATATTAACAGCTTATGATTTTACATGTCAGCCTGAGTCATGGATAAGAAAGCACATGACGGTTATGGGTCAGCGTTTACTCAAAGAACTCAAGGGGATACCTTGTTATACCCTTGAAAATGATATTCCTGCCAAAAAAAATATCTGTACTGCCCGTAGTTTTGGTAAAATGATTGGTGATGTGGAGCAGCTGCAAGAAGCAGTAGCCAGTTTTGCTGCCAGATGTGCCGAAAAATTAAGGCGGCAGAAATCTTGTGCAGCAGCTATCATGGTGTTTTTGCATACTAATTTTCACCGTAAAGATTTACCCCAATATGCCCGCAGTATTGTAGTTCCACTACCACATGCAACCAACTATACTCCTGAGCTTATAAAATATGCCATATACGGTCTTACCAAAATTTTTAAAGAAGGCTATGCCTACAAAAAGGCGGGTGTTATCATGGTCGAAATCATACCATCAAACAGTGTTCAGGGGAATTTATTTTACCCCGTCGCCGACGAAAAAACAAAAGCTGTAATGGATGTTGTGGACGACCTAAATGCTAAATACGGTAGGGATAAAGTAAGGATTCTGGCTCAGGGATACAGCAAAGCTTGGAAAATGCATCAGGAGAAATTATCACCTTGTTATTCAACGCGACTGAGCGACATACCTCATGTTTATTAATAGATTAAACCATTGACTAAAAACCCATCAAAAATCCTTAAATTTTTCAGCCGTTTTATCAATTTTAAAATGGGACTTGCAGGTGCTTTTTTGATGGGCAGTGCTGTTTTTTACATCAACTACGAAGCTGTGGGGACTTTTACTCCTGCTTTTACAGCAGCTTTAAAACAATGGGTTTATACGTTTTTTTTCGGCGGTATTGTAATCAGAAGTTGTGAGTATTTTGCAAATACTATTCCCTCGAAAGCAAAAGCTATTACCACTGCCACGCTGATTCCTTCAATAGTTACAATACTGCTTGTTTTTGGGTTGCACAATCTGAAAGGAACTCCACAGCCCTTTGAATCTACATTGCCTTCTCTAATTATAATTCCGGGAACATTTTTCTGGGCATTGCGTGAAAGAAGAAAAAAGAAGATTGAGGAAAACAAGCTTTCTGATGAATTCGGTTCCTGATTTCGACATAATAAAAATGAAATTGTAACCCTATTTTTAAACTCAAATTTTTAATAGGTCGCCTTCGATCTTTGTAAACACTATTAGTACATTGCATTTTGAAGTTCTGATTGGTTTTGGTGTATGAATATTACACAGATTAGCCCAAAGTTCCCCAGCGGGGAACAATGTTAATAGCCACGGGTTTCAACCCGTGGCAAAAAGGATTGGGGGAGGATGGTTTTGGCGTGTGAATTTGCTGCGACTTGTGCTGAGCATAGCCGAAGTAAGCATTGCAAATTCCATGACAAAACCGCAACATAAGGTAGTATTTCAAAAATGAACCGGAGTTTGCCGGCAAAAAAGTGAGAGCTGTTATTTTTTTATTTCTTGTCCTTTTGCCTTGACGCAAAAGAACGAAAAAGTCAAGGCTGCTTAAAAATTTGCTAAAATAATCGGATTTCATTACCGGCGCAACCAAAGCCGTTCGGGGATGGATTCTTTGTTGAATTTAAATACAACGTCCTCACTCGTTGGTTGCTTTAATTACATAAAAATGATTTTTATGTTGTGTAATGAAATCCTCAATTTTTACGCAAATTTTTAAAAGGCCGTTTTCGGTCTTCGTAAACATGAGTGCTAAAATACATCTTTATAGCCTCTAAAGTTTTTTCTTACACTTTGATGTAGTCTAGCGGACTGCCATTTTTGTTGCCGATGGTTTTAACCCGTAGCAAAAAGAAAAGAAGAAGATGGTTTTGGCGTGTGAATTTGCTGCGGCTTGTGATGAGTGATACACTGAGATAGCTGAAGAGCAAAGTCGAAGTAAGCAAGCAAATTCCACACTGTAGTGAACTGCGTCGAACTATGACAAAACTAAAACGAAAATAGGGGGTTTATAAAGGTAACGGGTCATATTTAGCGTGATATTTTATAGTGTAATCTTACTATAGTAATTGCACGTGTATTTATAAAAAACACTAACAATGTAATTATTAAAATAAAACTGTGATTTGAAATTGCATAATATTGATGATTTTAATTATTTAATGTTAAAATTTGTTTAAAAACTTATTTTTATATTTATATTTGCAGTATAATCGTCATAAAATAGCCCTATGAAATCAAAAGATAAAAAAAAACAACCTACTTTTGAGGAAGATTATAACAAAATAATGAAGGACTTTATTAAGCCTAATTCTCCAATACCTCAAACTCCTCAATGGACAAATCCGAGTGATTTTATTGTAAAATTTTCTTTATATCAAGAAACACCTAATAGCATTACTTCAACCAATACTTTTGTAAATATAGGATAGAAATTATGCCTAACTGGAAAGAAGTTTTAGAAGAAATACAGACAGAAGCTAAAAAGGGTGTTCCAAATACTCTTGATGTGATTCGCAGAAAATATATACTTGAAATTCAAAAAAAGACTGGTCGTAATGTTATTGCTTATTATTCTGGTTGGTTGCAACGTGGCAATGCAATTGATGTAATTGTAAACGATAAAGACAAAAATGCGTTTATGGTTAATATTCACAAGTTGGATAGAACTAAAGGACTTGATTTGATTCTACATACTCCCGGAGGAGATCTTGCTGCAACAGAAAGTATTGTTGATTATTTGAACCAGATGTTTGGCAATAACATTCGTGCAATTATACCCCAAATTTCAATGAGTGCAGGTACCATGATTGCTTTGTCTTGTAAAGAAATAATTATGGGAAAGCAATCTAACTTAGGACCTATTGACCCACAAATGGGAGGTGTGCCATGCCAAGCTGTGTTAGATGAGTTTCAAAAGGCAAAGGAAGACATCAAAGCAAATCCTCAAGCTGCTTCACTATGGCAGGTAATAATTTCAAAATACCATCCTACTTTTTTAGGTGCTTGTCAAAACTCAATTGATTGGTCTGAAAAACTTGCATTTGATTGGATAAAACGCAATATGTGTAATGGTGATGAAGCTAGGACAAAAAAGATTTTAAAAGAATTCAGCGATCATAAAACTAATAAATCTCATGCTCGTCATATATCAAAAGATAAATGCAAAGAAATTGGTGTTTCGGTAATTGATATGGAGCAGGATAATGATTTACAAGATTTGATTCTTACTGTTCATCATTCTTTCATGCATACGTTTGCTCATAGCACAGCTGCAAAAATTGTAGAAAACCACTTAGGTGTCGCCTATGTTGAAAGCCTGCCAATTCAGATTCCAACTCAAATTCAACAAGTTCATCAGCCTGTACGATAAATATAGAAATAAAAAACAAATATTTTTATTTGCCATATTTTTTTTCTAAAACATCAATTTTATTAATAAAGTCTATCAAATACTGTTTGTTTTCACATGCTATTTGCTTATAAGAATTAACGAAAAGGTAATAGTTAATTTCTTCAATTAATGATAAAGATTTTTCGGTCAATTGAATTACTTTGTCATTAAATTTATGAAACTTTTCTGATTCTGCATGTAAAAATATTTTACTCCCTAATGGTATTCCTACCATAGCAACATTTTTAATATCGGGATTAAAATATTTATTAATTTTTTCTCTCTTACATATTGAAGAACAATCAGGAAGGATAAAAAAATGGTTACATCTTAATACAGAAACAACACAGTTAATATTTCCCATTAACTTAAAAATATTTTTTACACTTTTTGAATATTCAAATTCATTAATGTATTTAGTCTGCTCTGTTACTTTCTTGTATTCTTCGAGTTCAGCTTTCAAACTTGGCGCAGCATTTGGCAGGATTTCGTTAAATAAAAAATTAGTAAGTATATCTTTAATTTCTTTCTTTTTTATTGGTGGTCTTATCACACTTAAAATACCATATTTTGTTAGTTCAATAAGTGCATTCTTGTAATCGGGATTTGCATCTTCAGGGTTATCAACTAATTGTGTAACAATCTCAAAATTTTTATTAAAACAATCTTCAAAATTATTCTTTAAATCATTTTCTAAAGTTACGCTATCCAATTCTCCATTATGTATCCGCGTATTTGAATCAAATTCACTAAACACACGCCTTGTAGATTTCATTTCAAAATGTTTTTTCAAAATCTTATCATATATATAGATTTTACCTTCATTTTAATTGAAAAATTTTCTAATATGACATTGGGAAACATAATGATGATTATTTGGGACACTCATATCATATCCCCTCCACAATCTTTATCTCCTCCTCAGTTAACCCATACAACTCATACACCATCTGGTCTATTTCTTTATCTGTAGCTTCTATTTTAGTTTTAAGCTCCAGTGCCTTTTTACTTTCCTGTAAAAAATAATCTTCCCATTCTGCTTTTTCAGATAGTGTTATTTTTATTTTCTTTTTCTCCAGTTCTATTATGAACTCTGCATATGAAAGTTCATACCAGTTTTGGAGCTTGTTAGACAAATCTTCTAAACCAAATTCCCGTTGTATTGCTCTTTGAAATTTTTGAGTTAGGTCTTGAAGTTCTTTAGTAATTTTTAAAATTGTCTGTACTTTTTCATCCAAGCTATTTTTCCCAATGAAGGTTGAATCTGGAATCGGAAATGAAGAAAGATTATCTAAGCTAATTTTAGCAAATACTTTTCCCTGAATATTATGAAGTAAACGATAAAGTTTAGTTGCTGGCTTAGAATTTATAATGGATAATAAAAATTCAAGACCATAGTCTTTTTTCAGTTCGTATATTCCATGAACGAGTGTGTCAAAATAATAATTATTTTCATCTATACTGCCGATTAAGGAATCCCCGGTCTTTCTAACAACAATTTTTCTGGTTTCAAACAATTCAGAAGACCGCAATGCAAAATCAATTCGATTTTGCTTATTCATTCCTTCTTTTGATTTAATATCATCTAAACTAATCGTATCCCCTATTGAAAAATCATAATTAATATATTGTCCAGACCAAATAATGTTATATCGTGAAATATCTTTGCCCCAAATTATTGGCTTATGTTTCTCGGTTTTTTTAGAATCAGAAATTAATATGTGTTTAATATTTCCTGGATTAAGTCCATTTTTTAATGTATAGTAATAATTAATAGGTTTTAATTTATTTAATTTATTTATAACAGATTGATTATCTGTTGAAACAATAGAAATTTCGCAGTTTGGAACACTTAAAAAATAATTTTGAGATTCTCTATTTTCTGTAATTCCAGTTTGTGTAATAAAATTTTGAATCTTTTCAGCAGAAGCTAATCTTATCATACAATTTTTATTAATTTCCTTCTTTATAGTAAACTGTAATAATAAACTACCACCAACTTCTGCATCTTCAAATACTTTTTCAGTAATTGAAAATAATTCATTTATTTCAGTATAATTAATAAGATATTTTCTTATTTCCTCATAATAGGTGTTTAATAATAATGATTTTGGTACAATAAAATGTATAATCCCTTTTTCAAAAACTTGCATCATTCTTTCGATAAAAAGCACATAAAGATTTGTTTTATATTTAGTCAAAGGAAATTTCTGACGGTAATAATCTTGCATGTCTTTATCTAACAATATACCATACGGAGGATTCCCAATTACCACATCAAAGCCGCCCTTTTCAAAAACTTTTGAAAATTCATTATGCCAGTTAAAAGCCTTTTCTCCTGCAACTGCCGGATCATCAATTAAAGAGTTGCCACATTTTATATTGTTGTTTAGGTTATTCAGTTTTCTATTGGGTTGAGCTGTGCGTAACCATAATGAGAGTTTGGCTATCTCTACACTTTCTTCGTTTAAATCTACACCAAACAAGTTATTCTCTAATATGCTGTTTTCAATATCGCTCATTACAAAGGCATCACCAAAGAGTTTGGCTTGTAATTCATCAATGTTTTTGTGTTCTCTGATTAAAAAGTCTAAAGCCTGATTTAAAAATGCTCCTGAGCCACAGGCAGGGTCGCAAATGGTAAGCTGCAGGAGCCAATTTCTATAATTTGTTAGTTTCTCGGCCAACTCTAAAACCGTTTTCTTTGGCCTTTTCTTATCTGTAATATAATCTTCTTCATTAATCTTTAGTTCGGTTTTTTTTTCAACACACAGCTTGCCAACTGTATTATCTACAATATACTTTGTAATGTATTTGGGTGTGTAAAAAACACCATCTTTCTTTCTCTTGGTCTTAGTTTTGTCAATTTCTTGTCCTTCTAACTGCGCTTTTATTTCATCCAGTTCATTGAGGGAATTTTCAAAAATATGCCCTAAAATATTTACGTCAACTTCACTTGCAAAGTCATATTCAGAAAGTTTAAGGGTGTATTCAAAAAGTAAATTGTCTTCAATTTTTACAGCATCTAATATGTTGTCGGCTTTAAACAAGCCCCCGTTATAGGCGTACACATTGTAACGTTTGCCTTTATAACCGGTGTTCAGATACTCAAAGTACTTTTTAAATCGGTCATATAAAGGTATCTCTACGTCCCTTTCCTGTAGGTCTTTCCAGTCGTTTAATATAAGTCTTACAGAATTGGGTGGCAATAACTGTCTGTCTTCAGCAAAGAAAAGAAATAAAAAGCGGTCTAACAGTTTTTGCGATTTTTTAAAGAGGGTAAGTGCATCAAATTGAGGGTTTAATGCGACAAGGTTTTGGTGGAGTTTCCTTTTAAATAAAGAATAGTCATTATACAGTTTTTTGGTAATGGTATCTTCTTGGCTCAGCGATTCTTCTTTTATTTTTTTAGGAATATTTTGCGCTATACTGTTAAAAGATAGGCAAAGCCAAAGCAAATTAAAATCATCACGATTAAGCGTAAATAAATTGAACTCAAAGAATTCAATGGCATTGTCTATATAGAAACGCAGTTTTTCAAAATTTGAGATAATGACGTATGTGCAATATTGCTGGTTGTTCTTATAGCCAAAAGCCTGAGATTCAATTTTCGACAAGTCTGTTGTTTCTGTACCTTTTAACTCAATAACTGCAACAGGTTTATTATCAATTATAATTGCTCCATCCGCTTTTTTGCTATTATAAGTATTCTTGAGTTCTGTAGTAAGATTATAATCAGGCAAAGGATTTAAAGTATAGCCTAAAATTTTACCGAACAACGCTCTCAAAAAACCTTCCTGAAATTGCTCTTCCTTAGCCTCCCTGATATTCGCCTGAATAGTAGGATTAAAAAAGTAAGCCCGAAAAAGTGTATAAGCATCCTGAACCTTTTGTTTATCAAGGTCGTTGGTGTATTTTCTTATTACTGAATTTTGAAATAATGGCATATTGCAGCTTTAATATTGAGTGCTAAAATACTATATATAAATGTAATTTTATCTGAAAGTATAAGAGAAAATTCTATTCTTTTTATTTCTTTGTCAGATTTTCTTTTTAAAACATGATATAAATAGTAAGTTTTAATTTCCTTTTATATTTTCTTGAGAATCAATTTGTGGGTACTAATGATGACTTGGAGCGTAAGCCCACTAAGTAAAATTCAGGTAATATGTAGCGAAATTATAAAAGAAGGGGTCTTGAATAAGTATCCAACTAGTAGCAAAGCACTCAGATTAACGATGTACACAAACTTTTATATTGCTACGAATTTGGATACGGCGATATAAAAATTGAGCGTAACATACAGTAAAATTCTGTTCAACAGAGACTTTTTTTGCTTACTTGAAGCCTTTCCCCGAACTTATTTCGGGATGTGGTTGACAAAAAAGTGAGATTTGATAGATTTTTAACATTTTACTTTTTCTTGAAAAAAAGTAAAACAAAATTCAAGGCTTCTTAAAAATTTGCTAAAATCTTCGTAAACATTAGTAATATAATACATTTTTGAAGTTCTGATTGGTTTTGGTGTATGAATATTACAGAGATTAGCCCAAAGTTCCCCAGCGGGGAATAATATAAATAGCCACGGGTAAGCGCAGCGACACCCGTGGCAAAAAGAAAAGAAGAGGATGGTTTTGGCGTGTGAATTTGCTGCGAAGCATTGCAAATTCCATGACAAAACCGCAACATAAGGTAGTCTTTCAAAAATGAACCGGAGTTTGCCGGCAAAAAAGTGAGAACTGTTATTTTTTTATTTCTTGTCCTTTTGCCTTGACGCAAAAGAACGAAAAAGTCAAGGCTGCTTAAAAATTTGCTAAAATAATCGGATTTCATTACCGGCGCAACCAAAGCCGTTCGGGGATGGATTCTTTGTTGAATTTAAATACAACGTCCTCACTCGTTGGTTGCTTTAATTACATAAAAATGATTTTTATGTTGTGTAATGAAATCCTCAATTTTTACGCAAATTTTTAAAAGGCCGTTTTCGGTCTTCGTAAACATGAGTGCTAAAATACATCTTTATAGCTTCTAAAGTTTTTTCTTACACTTTGATGTAGTCCAGCGGACTGCCATTTTTGTTGCCGATGGTTTTAACCCGTAGCAAAAAGAAAAGAAGAAAATGTTTTTGGCTTGCGCATATTACAGTGATGAACCCAAAGTTCCCCAGAGGGGAACAATGTTAATAGCCACGGGTTTCAACCCGTGGCAAAAAGGATTGGTGAGGATGGTTTTGGCGTGTGAATTTGCGGCGAAGCATTGCAAATTCCATGACAAAACGAAAACGGTTTTACAGTTTAGGTTTAAAAATGAAACTACCAAAATCAGGGAAATATAGCTTTTGGAACGTTTGAATAAGGTATTGAAATTTCCTATTGATTAGACCTGATAGCTTCAACCGGATTGAGTTTTGAAGCTCTAAAGGCGGGAAGAAAGCCTGAAACTAGGCCAATTATTAAAGAAACAGAAAGCCCCAATACAATATTTGACATACTCAAAGAAATATTCATTTCCATAAATTGGGATGCAATAAGTGTTCCAGCATAAATAAGAATAAGACCTACAACGCCACCAATAAGGCATAAAATGACTGCTTCAAAAAGAAACTGTAAAAGAATAAAATAATTTTTGGCGCCAACCGATTTTTGAATACCGATGATATTGGTGCGTTCTTTTACAGAAACAAACATGATATTGGCAATGCCAAAACCACCTACAAGAATTGAGAATCCCCCAATAATCCATCCGGCCAATCCTATTACAACGAACAATCCATCAAAGCCCTGAGACAACATACTGGTTTCATTTAAAGCAAAATTGTCATCAGCTACAGGTTTTAGTTTTCTGATTGAGCGCATAATGCCTCTCAACTCATCCTTCATGGCTTCAGTTGAAACATTTTCTTTAGCTTTGACCCAAATTAAAGGATTATACATTTCACTGTTGATATCAACAAGATTGCGCATGAATAATATGGGCATGCAAATCATATTATCTGAGCTGTTTCCGAAAGTGTCCTCTCCTTCTTTTTCAAAAACACCAATGATATGTAATTTTCTACCCATCATTTTAATAGTCTTATCTAATGGTGAATATTCATCAAACAAATTATCCTTAATATCGCTTCCAATAATACAAACAGCTTTACCCCCGACAGATTCGAAATCTGAAAAATACCTGCCTTCAGATATGTTGAAATTTTTAACCAGATAATAATCATGTGAAACAGGTAAAATAACAACATCTTCAATACTACGATTCAGGTATTCCACTGTTTTATTCATGGATATTGAAAACGCAACAGCCGCTGCCGACTGACTTCTTCTCTGCACTTCATGAGCCTCTTTCAGCTTAGGATCAGGACGGCTCATATACTGCCACCATTTATAATCTCCTCCAAATTCCCATGGCCATTTTTGAATAAAAACAACATTGTCTCCAAGAGAGGCGATACTGTTTCGAATGGTTTTTTCAAGTGAATCAACCACTGTGAAAACAGAAATGATGGCAAAAATTCCAATTGTAATACCCAGTAATGATAAAAGTGTACGCAGTTTGTTAACTACAATGGCATGAGATGCGAACAGAAAGCTTTCCTTAATCAGCCGAAAAAATAACATTTTTGATTTTTAGCAAACTTACATAAAATTTGTTTTATGAAAAATTATGATCCTTTAATTTTTTTCATCAGATAATCCATTCCCAAAAACTCCCCACAGGTCATAACAGCACCGATGCTTACACCCAGAATTCCATGAATATTAAGATTCTGTCCTGTGAAAAACAAATTTGAAATTTTTGTTTTAGGCATGACAAGAGTTTTGAATGGGGTATTAAAATTTTTGAGAATACCATAGGCCGATCCTTGTGGCGTTCCGGTATAATCACGATAGGTTAGGGGTGTTGAAGTATAATAGGTTTTGATTTTACTTTTTATTCCGGGTAACTTCTCTTCTATAAGTTCAATAAGCTTTTCGGCTCTTTCCTTTTTAAAAATAAGGTAATCATTTCCCCTGCTCTCAACAAATGTATTCTCCCATTTTTTAAGAACATCGTACTTCATATATGTCATTGCAATAAGTCCATCGGCAAATTTATCAGATTTTGAAGTAGCAGGTGTATAAAGAAAAAAAGAGTCTGGCCACTTCCCTTCAGCATCAGACGCAGAAGTCCACACATTATCTCCCTTATATAAGTAGTGGTTGTAATTCATATAGGGAAATGTTTTTTCCTTTAAAACTATATAAACAGTAAACATCCCAAATGTGTTTTCAAGTCCTGAAATCCTCTTACTGTATAACTTGCCTGATACATTTTCATCAAGCATGAAAAGGGTATTAGCCGGATGGGTATTAGAGATGAAAGCATCGCCTTCTATTTCGGTATTGTCACTCAGCCGGGCACGCACAATTTTCTTGTTTTCAGTAATTAATTGCTTGACTTCGCAATGTGTCAGAATAGTGCCATTGTTGTTTTTTATCATCTTAGCAAGAACCGTTGCCAATCTTTGACTGCCGTCAATCATCCTCCAAGAGCTGCTTATAAAAGAAAATGTGATAAGTGCATGCAGATAAAGCGGGGTTTTGTCGGGTACACCCGCATACAAAAGATTGTTACCCGCCAGTACATTTTGCAGGGTTTCATTTTTTGTAATTGTCTTTAAAAAATCAGTCAGGCTTTCTCCAAACAAAACTTCATAATCCGTTTTGCTTTCATCTTCAATATCAAGATTATACAGAGGAAATTGATGGCATATCTGTTTTAACTTTTGGATATAAAGTGTCAGTGCTTCTCTCTCATTAGGGAAATCTTTTGCTAATGTATTTACAAAATTTTCTTCACCTTGTGCAAAACGATATTCCTTCCCCTTAAAAGTAATGATTTCAAACCCATCTTTATCCATCTGCTTGAGCTTTAAATGCTCTAGGATACCGAAAAATTTAAAGTACTTATTTAAAATCTGACCATCTGCAAGCCCTTCTGTGTAATTAAGACCTGTATTAAAAATACATTTATCCCGAGCAAATACTTGAAGACAACCACCGATTTTTTTATTTTTCTCTAAAATACATACCTTGTATCCTTCGCGGGAAAGCATATTGCCACAAAGCAAACCTCCTAAACCACTGCCAATTATGACCACATCATATTTACTCATTTTCCGGTTTGTTTTTAAAGTTTTTTCTGGCAATAAAAACAATGTTTGAAGTGAGTTTTGTATTGTCAACAATCTCCAAATCAAGACCATGACTTAAAATTATTTCAGTAATTTTATGACGAGATGTAAAAAACAAACGTCCTTCATTCATTTTATTAAAGCCTGTTTTCGTTGAAAAAAATTCGGTATAACGTGTACCCCAGTGCCTTTTCTTCATAGTGTTATCAGCATCTCTGATAATGATTACACCCTTATCATTCAGATTATGAATGCATTTTTCGATTAATCTTTTTTGTTTTTCTTCATTAAAGTAGTGTAAAACATCACTCAATATGTATGCATCATGCATTCCGAAATCGTAATCGAACACATCTGCCGCCACAAAATCCATTTGAGATGTTTTAATCTGGCAGTTTGACGCCACCTCAATTTTCTCACTGTCGTAATCAAGTCCTGTGATTTTTCTTTTTTCAGAAAGCAATGCCAGCATATATGACATAAAACCGTATCCACAGCCAATATCCATTATTTTTCCTTCCAAAGGAATATGCTGATTAAAAAATGAATAATAATGCTCCATTCCTGTTTTAATACGCATATACCATTCCAGCACAGGTCCTTTATAAATATATTGCGAAATGAGCTGGTGCTTGAAAAAAAGCGGTGTTTCCAACCTTGCTCTTATAGCGGCAAACTCTTGTCTGTAAAATTCTGTAAGGGCTTTTGCCTGCGGTTTATAGGTCTTTCCTGACTCAATATCAACGGGTTCAACTTTTATTCTGTCATAAAATGTCAGGGTAATCTGACCGGATTTAAGAAAAAACTCATTTTTTGACAAGGACTGCATGGCTCCATGAATTATAATAGGCTGAATATCAAGGCCTAAAATGTCAGCAAGGTGAAGAGCCCCTTGATGGAATCTGCGAATTTTTCCGTCCTGAGTTCGGCCGCCTTCAGGAAAGACAAGCACAGAATAACCCTCATCCACTTTTTGTTTTATTTTCTCTACACCATAGTCCAAACCCTTGAAAGCAGGATAAAAACCGGCATATCTGATTAAACTCCCAAAGAAAGGAGAATTCCATACCCAACTGTTTGTAAGGGCCACAATTCTGGGATTTAACAATAATATCAATACCAGATCAAGATGCGACTGGTGATTGGAAACAAAAACTACAGGTTTTGAAAAGTTAAGTTTTTCTTTATAGACATAATTTTTCTTAATTGTGATATTCACATAAACGATAAAACGTGACGACCAGCAAATAAAACGATGGACAATGCCCTTTTTAAATCTTTTGGATGCAGGTAAAATAATGATTAAGGGCAATAAGAGGGTTGCAATAAGGGTTCCTGAAAGATATATGACAAGCGTAACTACCGACACAATTAAATTCAGCATGTTAACCGGTTCCTTGCGGGGTTTATTCTTATTACAGACGAGGAAAGAGAACAAAATCGGTAAAATAGTATAAGTAACTACGATTACAGACAAAATGCCTATTGTTGATACAAAAGCAATGGACTGCAAAGCAGGATGGCGGGCAAATACCAACACACCAAGGCAAATAACAGTTGTTAGTGCTGACAATAAAACAGATAATTTATAAGGAGTCAGGTTCTTGTGCCCGTATTTATAATTGTTAATAAGCCCACTCATGACAAAAATACTGTAATCAACCCCTAAGCCTAAAATAAAAGATGAAATGATGATATTAAAGATATTAAATTCTATTCCTAAAAGTCCCATAAAACCAATTGTCCAAAACCAGCTTAGAAATATTGGAAAAAACGTTATCAATGCAATTTCAATGCGTCCAAAGAAAATAAGTAGAATCATAAAAACAACAAACATTGAAATTAAAACAAGTAATCGGAAATCATCTTTAAGAACATCCAAAAAACGATTCGTAAAATATTGATTATCAAAAATGATGATATCATCATTTCCGGCAAACATTTCGAAAAGTTTGCCTTTTTGTGAAGGTTCTGTTTTAATGATACTCACTGCAGAGTAAATGCCACCAGATTCACTCAGGTTATTTTTAAGAAAAATATCTTTTATTGTCTGAAATTCATCTGTCCCTTTCACTGAAAAATCTCTGTCAAGCAGCCTGTAAAATTCACTGAAAGCCTCATCCTGAAAATGAAACAGTCTTCCTTTTTCCAAAATCAGATTTTTTACATGCTGTTTACGATCTGCATTCCAGAATTCATTCCACCTTTTAATGCTGATTTCTTGTTTTTCTTTGGACGGAATAAGAGTTACCGGAGTAGAATATGAGTTAATTATTCCCTTATTTTTTGCTTCTTCAAATAAAGGTTCATTTTTTTCTGTCTTTAAAAGAACTTCCTCGTAAGAAGCTCCCTGAATAACAAAATAGGTTGCACTATGGGCTTGAGTACTTATACTTTTAAGGTTGCTCTCTGCTTGCTTTAAATCATCAGACAAATAGTTTAATGAACTGATGTCGCTGTTGAAGCTTAGTTGTCGCGAGCTGAAAATGAAAACGACACTCAATAGGACAAAAATAATTAGAAGGATTTTATTTTTTTCGTATGGATACGAAGCAATTTTATCAAAGAAAGTGGCTCCTGATTTTTTTTCGGAGATTGGCTTTGGTTTTTCCTTTAAAAAAAGCGGAATAACTGTCAACACAATAACTGCAGTAGCAATTATTGCGAGTGCGGCGAATAAACCCAACTGTTTAAGTGCTTGTGAATGGATAATAAACAAAGTTAGAAAAGCAGCAACTGTAGACAGGCAACTCATGATGATAGGCATAGAAATACTTTCAATGGTATGTTTAACAGAAAAACTGCTCCTGTAATGTGTAAATGCATGCAGAGAATAATCAAGAGAAATACCGATGAGAATGGCTCCAATTCCTAATGCAATGGCCGAGATATCGCCATAAATAATTGCCATGAGGGCTAATGCAATAACTATCCCAAGTGAAATCGGAAAAAAAATAAGTAAAATATATTTCAGCTTTCTAAAAATAAAAAATAAAAGTGTAAACATTAAAAACAAGGCAATTGAAACCGTTAAAATGATGTCATTTTTTATTCTTGATGCATTTGAAACAGCCACAGCAGTGCCTCCGTAGTATTCAATATCAATTTCGGGATAGTGGGTTTTAGTTTGGGCTAAAGCTTCTTCAATCTGAGTAATAAGAATCTTGTTCTCAACGGTTTTAGAAGCAGGGAATACAGGCTCAAGAAAAACCATCAGATGCTTCAGGTCTTTGGTAAAAATGCAGGAATTGTAAATAATAAAATTATCGTCAAGCTGGAAACTTTCAAGTTTCTTTATTGCCATAGGCGTAATGCTTAATGGATCCTTGAAAATAAAATCCTTAGTTATCAAACCCACTAAAGAAGTAAGGGACTTATAATTACTTTCTATTGTTTTTTCAATAGCATGAGGACTTAACAAGGTGTCTAAACGGGCATAGTCATTGTTGCTGAGGTACAAAGGCAGATTGTCATAAATAAAATCATACACCTGTATAAAACTTCCCTCATTATTCTTGAAATTTACCGACTTCGTATAAAGCGTGTCTTTTCTGAGCAGCTCAACCGCATATCCCGCTGATTCTATGAGAAGAACGGTATTTTCAGAACTTTTATCTTTAAGCGAAAAATTAAAGATGAGCTGATCGGCAAACTTGGAATTGGAAAGAACCTTGTTGATTTTATTAATTCTGTCATCGTTAGGGATGATTGCCCTTATATCTTCTGTCAGTCTAATTTTTGTAATAGAATAAACAGAAAATAGAATAATCAAAAAAAACAGCACCAAGAAAAATATTTTTCTTTTCGATACCAAATTATGAAAACCTACAAAAATATTACTCATTTGCTTTTGCGAATTTTTATAAGAGAAAATAATAAATAAGATAATATACCAAAAAAGAAACCTGCCATAACAGCAAGTGTGATGCTGCCAATAAGGTATTGAAATAAGTTGGTTTTTATGGTTTCCAGATTCATTTCAAAATCAAAATGCCAACTTCCTTCACCCAAGATAAAACTTCCTGTCACATAGCTAAGGTATAGAACAAATGGAATCAATGGCGGGATACTTATATTGGCAGCAAGAAAAAAAGCTGTTTTGTTCAATTTAAATAAATGGGCCAAAGTAAACCCCAAAAGCAACTGATAGCCCCAAACAGGTAAAATTCCCATAAAAAAGCCAAACCCTATTGAGACAGCTAAATTTGCTCTTGAACTTTTACCCGCTATGATGTCATCAAATAAAATAGCTTGAATTTTCTTTTTACGGTATTTTCGGAATAATTGTCGTGGTAAAAAATAAACAATAGCCAATGTTGTGAGCACAAAATTGAGAACAGAAATCCGCATAAAATCCCTGAACGGTCTGAAGTGGGTTACCCTTTCTTCGGGTGGGGGATAGTAAGCATCTATTGGGATACTCACAATGTTAACACCTTGCCAGGCAGCTCTAACTAAAACTTCGAGCTCAAATTCATATTTCACTGAGAAATATTTTCTGTTTTTGAATAAATGCAGTGGATAAAGTCGGTATCCGGTTTGTGTGTCCGTTAGTTTTAGACCGGTTTGTACGTTAAACCAGAAATTTGAAAACTTATTAGCAAAACTATTACGTGATGGTAGATGGGTAATGTTTTTCAGGTTTCTGTCCCCTACTACCAAAGAACCGGAATTTCTTTCAAAAGCATCCAAAAAAGATGTTAATTCCTCTGGCTTGTGTTGCCCGTCTGAATCAATTGTAACGGCATATTCATAACCCAATTCAAGTGCTTTCTTAAATCCACTGAGTAGTGCATGTCCTTTTCCTTTGTTTAGCTGATAATCTACCTGCTGAATCTGAGGAAAATGAGATAATACTTCACGGGTATCATCCGTCGAACCATCATTCACCACAATTACATGTGCTGTCATTGATAAAACACCCCTAATAACCTTAGCTAAAGTAAGTTGGTTATTGTAAGTGGGAATAATTACGCATGCTTTAAAACCATCAAATCTGTCCATCAAATTTCTTATAATGAAAGTCTTTTTCGAAAAACAAAGTTAGTAAACAATATATTCTAAAATGACCAATTGCTTCGTTTTAGTGATTTTTTTTAATTTTTATTTTTTCTTAAAGTCTGACTTTCAGAGATTTTATTAATTTAGCAAAAAATACAATCATGTTATTAAAAATGTACCCCGAAAATCCCAACCCCAGACATGTTCAAATGGTGGTTGATTGTCTTAATGACGGCGGCATAATCATCTACCCAACAGATACTGTTTATGGAATGGGATGCAATATTTTCAAAACAAAAAGTGTGGAAAGAATTGCTCAGATAAAAAACGTTAAATTGGATAAGGCCAATTTTTCCTTTATCTGTTCTGACCTAAAGCACATTTCTGATTATACAAAACCTTTTGGAAACAGCATTTATAAACTTATGAAAAAGACCTTACCCGGCCCATTTACTTATATTCTAAATGCTAACAATAATGTCCCAAAACTTTTTCAAAGCAAAAAGAAAACTGTTGGCATTAGAATTCCGGATAATAATATCATACTTGAGATTGTCCGTCAATTGGGGAATCCTATTTTAACCACATCAATTTATGATGATGATGACATCATTGAATATACTACTGATCCTGAGCTTATTTACGAAAAATATCAAGATATTGTTGATATTGTAATTGACGGTGGTTATGGCGATAATGATCCTTCAACAGTTGTGGATTGTACAGGTAATGAATTTGTTGTGTTAAGACAAGGTAAAGGCATTTTGGATGAACATCTGTAAAAAAAAATCACATATTATTCAACCAGTTTTTTTATAGTCCGTAGGACTTTAATGTTAATAAAAAACTTAAGTTCCTTTATTTATTGTCCGTATGGACATTAACAAAAGCAAGACTATTTCCCCAATGTTAATTCCGGTTCGGCAGGCTCACCGCATCGCCTGACGGGAAACATTTTTCTTTTTAGTGTTTTTTTTATTAACATTCATGCCAGTTCTACTCTGCTCACTGCATCGCCATACGGGCAAAATTTCAAATCTATGTGTAAAGAATTAATAGATTTAATTCAATAGGTTTTATTTAGAAAAGTCAGTAAGACAGACAAAATATCTTAAAGATTTAACCGTTAAAAAGAAAAACTTTTAAAAATAAAGATATGAGAATTAAAATTATTGAAACAATTTTGCCAACATTATTCGGAATATTGATAGTACTTGTACTTTTGGTTGTGTTTAATCTTGCTGTGCACAATGGAGATGCTTTTTATTCTCCTGACAATGGGTTCTTTAAACTATTTTTACCAATAGCAACAATTATTTCACTGACAATTCAATTTACCTTGACACTTCCCTTTTGGAAAAAATTTAAATCTCAGAAAAAAGTTTGGGGGTTGTCGCTTTTTCAATTCACCGCACTACTCTGTATAATATCAGGACTGACTTTCGGATTAGTGTTTTGGGAAACAACATTTGGAATAAATGAATTTTTTTTAATTTCTCTTACAGGTATTGTTGCTTTTTCTTTTTATTGGACAGTTAATTTACTGACATTAAAACAAATAGAAAAACTAAAATACTGATAATGAAAGAAATACTCTATTCTATAAGCGGTATATGTTATTGCCGAGATAGTGTATATACAACGTTTATCCATTGAATAAACTTTCGTATAACTTGACAGTACAATGCTTTGAAACCCATCAGTAGATATTTCCCATTTTAAAAAAGCACTTCAAATTCTAGGATTTCATCTCCCCTGCTCACTTTCACTATTGCTTTATCCCCTTTATTATAGGTGTTTAAGACAGACATGTAAGTATGAATATCGTTAATTTCCATATCTCCAATTTTAATAATGACATCACTTCTTAATAAACCTGCATTTGCAGCAGGCTTATTGTCAATAATATCCGATATTCTAAGTCCGCTGCCTTCATAAGCATGGTCAGGTACAATGCCGAGGCTGACATTCCTTGGACGTCTTCCTCCTGAGTTAGTTTCTGTGCCAACTCTGAAAAATGGAATCTCAATCCGGCCTGTATTTAAAACAAAATCATACATATAATCCGAAACTGAAAAAAGTCCATTAAAATTTAATTCCCCAATGACATCACTCGTTTTGTGATAATCGTTATGAAGACCGGAAAAGAAAAATAATGAAGGAATATCCTTCTGATAAAAGGAGGCATGATCGGAGCCTCCGGAAACACTTTGGCTTTTGTTGACACTGAAATAGTCGCTGTGAGTAATATCAATGATTGAATCCCATACCACAGAACTTCCGGTTCCAATAATATATATTTTGCTGTTAGTAGTGTCAATACGTCCTACCATGTCAATATTCAGCATGTAGTTAATTTTTTCCATATTATAATCACTGCTGTTTGCGAAATAACTGGAACCTAAAAGCCCCTTTTCTTCTCCTCCAAAAGCGATAAACAAAACATTCGACTGATTAAAACCCGAACATTTAAATCTTGCAGCCAACTCAAGCAAGACGGCAACACCGCTTGCATTATCATCGGCTCCATGAAAAACACCTTCTTCTGAATCCCCTGAGGAATTGGGCTCTTCCATGCCAAGATGATCGTAATGTGCTCCTATAACTATAGTTGAGGAACTTTGATTATCAATATAACCAACAACATTCTGAGATGAATTAATCTCTTTTTCAATTCCAACCTCAAATTCAACTCTTGGGGCTGTAGCATCCATAATGGTCTTAAGGGCTTTTCCTTTTGCAAAAATAACTGGAATGGACATGGGTTGACGAAACAATTGATCGTTCAGAACAGGTTCCTGTTCTGCATTCCCATTGTTAATAAAAATTACAGCAATAGCACCCTTCTCGGCAGCAGTATTAACCTTTATGTCAAGTTCGTCAGCCATTTTATCCTTTAACTCAGAGGGCAAACCCATTTCAATTACAAAAATCTTTCCCTCTAGGTTTGTCAGATTTTCGTAATCGTCATATTCGAGCTTATCCGATTTTACACCATAGCCCACTTTAACAATCTCCCCACTTACCCGTCCATTGGCTGAAACATTAAGAGGATAAAAATCAGTCATCAAACGATATCTTTTTCTGTTGATCTGCAAAAAATTATTCTGATTAAGAGAAATTCCCTCAACAATTGAATAATACTGAAAATAACTATTATCTGAAAAAATTGTTTCCAAACCTATCGTTTCATAAATACCTGCTATGTAACGAGCTGCCTTTAACTCATACAAAGTTCCTGCTTCACGGCCACCCAAGGAATCGTGTGACAGAACTGCTATATTCTGATACATTCTCTGCTTTACAGCTTCTTTTTCAAAATTACACCATGACTGACCCAAAGACAGGATTGGAAGCAATGTAAGTACTACTATAATTTCTTTTTTTAAATTCATATTAAATATTTGTTCAAAGTCAATTGTTTACAAAGTTACAATAATCAATTATTATTAATACTTTTGCATCAATATTATAAAGAAATAAAACCCATGAAATTTAAAGTATTATTTTTTTTAGCTCTTACGCTGCCATTATACCTTTTATCACAAAATAACCAAGGTCAGAATAACGAAAATGATGAAAAAGAGTATTTTGTAGCATGCATTGCTTTTTACAATCTTGAAAATTTATTCGATACCATTGATAATGAGGATGTTAATGACACTGAGTTTACTCCTGAAGGGCCTAATAAGTGGAACAGTAGTAAATATTTTGAAAAATTAGCAAATATGTCAAAAGTGATATCGGAAATTGGAACCGATATATCTCCTGATGGTCCTGCCATATTGGGTGTAGCTGAGGTTGAAAATATTTTGGTGCTTAGGGACTTGGCAAATACTCCTCTGTTAAGAGGTAGAGACTATGGCATTGTTCATTATGATTCTCCCGATAGGCGTGGTGTAGATGTCGCCTTGTTTTACCAGAAGAAATATTTTACCCCTACTCATAGCACCGTGTATCCCTTAGTTATCGCAGGCGATACAAGTTTCAGAAGCAGAGACCAGCTTGTTGTTTCGGGCATATTTGACGGAGAACCCATGCATTTTATTGTGGCCCACTGGCCTTCAAGAAGAGGTGGCGAAAAGAGAAGCCGACCCTTACGCATAGAAGCAGCAAAAATTACACGCCATGTTATTGACTCCCTTCGTAGCCTAGACCCTATGGCAAAAATTGTTTTTATGGGTGACCTAAATGATGATCCCAGTAACCACAGTGTAAAAAGATATTTAAATGCCAATGGGAAAAGAAATTTATTACAAGAAAATCAATTATTCAATACTATGGATGAACTTTTCAGAAGTGGTATAGGATCTTTGGCTTGGCGCGATTCATGGAATCTTTTTGACCAAATAATAATAACTCAGGCATTTTTGAATCCGACACCTTTCACCTATCAGTTTCACAGAGCTAAAGTTTTTAATAAAAATTACCTTACCTCTCAGGACGGACAATTCAGAGGATATCCATTCAGAACGTATTCCTTCGGACAATATGTCGGTGGTTACAGCGACCATTTCCCTACCTATATTATCATAAAAAAAGAAAAAACAGTCGCACCCTAAAATGTACAACAAAGTAAGACCTAAAAAAAGTTTGGGTCAACACTTTCTTAAAGACGAAAACATAGCCCGGAAAATTGTTTCCTATATTTCGCCACAGGCAACAAATGTGCTTGAACTTGGCCCCGGCATGGGTGTTCTGACAAAACATCTGACAGCTCAACCTTATTCCTTAAAAATTGTAGAGTTAGACTCTGAATCCGTTGTTTACCTTAAAAAAAATTATAGTCAGTTAAACGATGATATTATAGAAGGAGATTTTCTGGCTATGGACTTAAATACCATTTTTAATAAGGAATTCTCTTTAATTGGCAATTTCCCATACAACATTTCCTCTCAGATTCTTTTTAAATCATTGGAATTCAAACACCTTGTAAACGAAATTGTTGGCATGTTCCAAAAAGAAGTAGCACTGAGAATTTGCTCAGAGAAAGGAAATAAAGTATATGGCATCCTTAGCATTTTAGTACAGGCCTTTTACGATACTGAATACCTTATGACCGTTGAACCACATGTTTTCGACCCTCCTCCAAAAGTACAATCTGCTGTAATTCGTTTACGTAGAAAACAAAATTGCACTTTGCCTTGCGATGAAAAACTCTTTTTCTTCATTGTAAAAAAAGCCTTCAATCAAAGAAGAAAAACATTACGGAATGCACTTAAAGAAGTGAGCTTCAGCACTGATGTCCCTCGGGATTTTTTTTCAAAGAGAGCAGAACAATTAAGTGTTGAGGATTTTATTCTACTTACACAAAACGTTTCTGAAATTCAGAAACCTATAAAATAAAAAAAGGTTGTGTTGAAAAACACAACCTTTTTTTTGCTCTCCCTCTTGGACTTGAACCAAGGACCCTCTGATTAACAGTCAGATGCTCTAACCAACTGAGCTAAGGAAGAATTTATTTCTGATATTATTCAAAAATGTGGGGCAAAAGTAATATATTTTTTTTAATTGAAAAGATTTTTTAATATTTTTTTTATTTTTTTATTTAGTAATTAATTTTTTATTATTTTTGCAGCTACAAAATCAAAAAGGGAGTTTAGCTCAGTTGGTTCAGAGCACCTGCCTTACAAGCAGGGGGTCACTGGTTCGAATCCAGTAACTCCCACAAAAGAGGGGTAAATTAATACTCCTCTTTTTTTTATGAAAAATCCAGTTTGTTTTCTTTACAGCAAGCAATGTGGCATGTATCATAAGGGCTTCACGGGAGATGCATAAACGACCAATAAGACATCATCATTCCTAACACAAAGACTTTCGAAACTACCTCTGAATTGACTGGGGAACATTATATTTAGAAGAATTTGAAAGTAAAACAGATGCACTAAAATGCAAGAACCAAAATAAAAAATGGGAAAGTCGCAAGATATTAGAAAAGCTTGTTTATAAATGATTTGTTTGTTAAGACCGTTCAGTCTGCAAGTATGGGGGGTCACTGTTCCGATTGCTATCGGAACGAATCCAGTAACTCCCACAAAAGAGGGGTAAATTAATACTCCTCTTTTTTTTATGAAAAATCCAGTTTGTTTTCTTTACAGCAAGCAATGTGGCATGTATCATAAGGGCTTCACGGGAGATGCATAAACGACCAATAAGACATCATCATTCCTAACACAAAGACTTTCGAAACTACCTCTGAATTTACTGGGGAGTATTATATTTAGAAGAATTTGAAAGTAAAACAGATGCACTAAAATGCAAGAACCAAAATAAAAAATGGGAAAGTCGCAAGATATTAGAAAAGCTTGTTTGTAAATGATTTGTTTGTTAAGACCATTCAGTCTGCAAGTATGGGGGTCACTGTTCCGATTGTTATCGGAACGAATCCAGTAACTCCCACCACATCAGAAAAGGGTTTCAGGTTTTTAAAAATTGAAACCTTTTTTTTATTTACTAACAAAATAACTAACATTTGAGGGGACAAGCGGAAAAGTTGGGGAGAATTATATATTTTTGATTAGATTCTCTCTGAAATTCAGTAATTTTACCGCCTATTATATTCTTTAAAAATAAACTGTTTGTGAGTTTAATTTCTTTTACATCTAACAAGGAACGTATTCTTATTGCAGACGATGATAACAGCATATTAGCCTATACAGAAATGGTTGTAAAAAGTATGGGCTACAATGTCAATGTTGTCAATAATGGTCTAGAGGCCATTAACTTTGTGTTGGTAAATAAACCGGATTTAATTATACTTGACTGGAAAATGCCTGTAATGGACGGTTTAGAAGCTACAAAAATTCTTAAAAACAATCCGGAAACTAAAGATATTCCTATCATCATGATAACAGGCATTTATGAAGATGGAGAACAAATGATTGTTGCTTTGGATAATGGTGTAAATGATTATATTCGTAAACCATTTTTTAAAACAGAGCTAATTGCACGTATTAGGTCTCAATTAAAACAGTTCACTTATTTTAAAGAAGTTATTAATCTTAAGACTCTTCAAGTCAATCAAATGGCTGTTGAATTGGCACATACCATTGAACACCAAAGAAACATTTATTCAAAATTGGAAGACCTTATTGAAAACCCTGCGGTTGTTGATAAAAAAATCCTAATTGAAATTGCTGACTTGATAAAATCCTATAATCTGTTAAAACCCATTGATAGTTTCAATGAAAAACTTAACGATTTAAATATTGATTTTGTGTCTCGCTTATATTTACGTCACCCCAATCTAACTCCTGCTGAAATCAAGCTATGTACTCTTTTGCGCCTAAATCTAAGCACGAAAGAAATTGCTTCTTTACTTTTTCAAACCTATGACAGTGTTCGAGTTTCACGAAAAAGGCTTAGAGACAAACTCCAGATACCTGAAAATGAAAACCTTGTAAATTATTTTATTGGTATTAACTCTCTTTAATACAGATTGTTCTGAAGCCCGTTCTTACAATTTTTTTAGCTCTCATAGTTTATTAAAGATTTCATATGTGTTAACACATCTTTACATAAGACCACATGTTGCTCTATATGGAGTTAAAAATATATTAATTTCCTGTCATTAGTTATGCACGATAATTTTAAAATCAATTTACTGTAAGTAATTTCACTACAAAAAAAACATCAATCTGCTTACAATAAAACCTTTAACCAAAAATAAAAATTTAAGTATAAAACCTGATTATTAAAAATTACCAATTTGCTTGTTTAATGTCTTTAGAGAAACCCACCCATCAATGCAACTTAAAATAAAACAGACTTTATTTAATAATGTATTGTAAAACCAACACTCTTATGAGAACAAATCTTTTGAGAAAAAATCTTTTTTGCTTCCTTTTTGCTTCCTTTTTTTTAAAATATGCAGGTATTCTCATAACTAACTTTGTAAGTTAAAAATATTATGTCCTGGCAAACACACAGTTATTTGGCACACTCTCAGTTATTTCTTTTTATTATAAATAAAAAAAACATCACCTTCATAAAATCTAACCTTATGAATACTTTTAAAAGAACAACCCCCATTATTTTTTTAATGGCTTTATTATCTATGTGCAAAACCTCTTTTTCACAGACTCAGGATTCAACTTTATTTCCTGCCGGCTCTGTAATTATTGATATGGGAATTGTACCCCAAACAATTGGTAATGCCCTTAAACCCTATGGAATGGTTTACCACCTCACCATGGATCATGCGGTACCGGTAAGCTGGGTAATTGAACCATCAAAAGCTAAAGATGGTGTGGACTTTACGTACAATGGCTATGATTTTAAAGGAGGCCCGTTTATAATTCCGGCACAGTACCTTACACAGGATGTTATTGACGAAATAGCCACATGGATACCACAAGGTGTTGTAACAGTAACAACAACATCTCCCCTCTGGCTAAAGGTGTTTAAAACCCTCACTGTAAGCAATGCACCCCGATGGACAATGGATAAACAAAATGGTTCTCTGGCAGTGCCCTACTTTGCCAATGCCGGTATTCCTCCATCTGCTTATGGTGGTTCTAACACAGCATTATGGAAACTCCCCTCAGAACTCACCTGTTGCGACGATATCTTTATTATGCCCCATGCCGATCCAACTTGGGCAACACATTCAAACCTTATGACATGGAACGATAGCTGTCGTGGGGCCATCTGGCTCGGTTGCCACGCTGGCAGTGCACTCGAAGATATGTTTAACCCCGCAGACCCAAGCCAACAGACCAATTTCCTTACAGAAAAAAGTATGCAGGCAGTACCTCCTGGTATTGCACCTGGCCCCTACTATCAAAATGGCCTTTTGCTTTGGACAAACCATAGTGCCGGAACACCTCCCTATACCTATGATAATGGCGGTGATCCCGTAATGCAATTTATGGGGCCTTTGGATAATGCCGTACTTAATGGCTCAGAACAAATTTACATACCCACAAGTGGAGGCTGGAGGCCTACTACGGTTGTGAGCTGCTTCGACCCTGACCATCCTCAACGCTATAATCTTTCAAATGATTACAAATACAAGGCTGCAATCATTGCTTATGGTCATGCTTATGGCATTTCAAACCGTGGCATGGTAATGCTTGAAGCTTCACATCAGCTTGCTAAAAGTACAGCCCCTGCGAATGTAGCCGCACAACGTGCTTTTTTCAACTTCTCTCTTATTGCAGCAAGAACTACTGCTCCTGATCCAGGTTTTAACGTCAATCTTGGCAACATTTCTTCAGCAGATACTGTCCCCTTGTCTTTTACAGTTTCACCTCCACGCAACATTCAGGAATTTGATATTATTTGGACATCCTCCTGCGGTGGCACTTTTATCCCCAACAATGCTCAGAGTGTACTCTATGTTGCACCTCAGGTAAGTTCTCAAACTTATTGTACCATTACTATTAAATTAACTGAAAAATCAATTTGTCAAAGAGTTTATAAAAACTCCACTTTTGTTCAGATATTCTGCAACCTAAAACTTACTGCAACCGTGTCACCTTCTTGCTATGGATTAAATAACGGCAAAATAACAATAACCAACATTATTGGCGGTCCTGCACCTTATAAGTGGAGTTGGATTAAGGACGGAGGAGGCTCCGACAATGGCACAGGAACAACTATTACCGGGCTTGCTCCCGGTAACTACACGGTTACACTTATTGCTGATAATGGAACGGGCTGTGTCAAAACTTTTACAGCCACAATTACCGAAAATCCTCAGCTATCTGTCTCAACAATCCCGACAAACCTGCTTTGTAACGGAATAAGCACTGGTAGCATTACCCTCTCTCCATCCGGAGGAATACCCGCTTACACTTATTCATGGGCTGACGGACCCACCACACAAAACCGAACAGGACTTGCCGCCGGCACTTATACGGTGACTGTTACCGACAGTAAAGCCTGTACCTCAACAGCGCAGGCCACCATAACTCAACCCAATGGAATTGTCATTACACCTTCTGTAACCCCTGTTTTGTGCAATGGAAACACAACCGGCGCTATTAATTTAGATGTCGTTGGCGGCACAGGTGCATACACTTATGCATGGGCAGATGGCCCTACCTCCCAGAACCGCACGGGCTTAGCTGCAGGTAATTACACGGTAACCGTTACAGATGCAAATTTCTGTACGCAAGTACTTAGCAACATCTCTGTTACACAGCCAACAGCCATCACTGCATCAGCTTCTGCCACTCCTAATCCCGTGTTGTGCAACAGTGGTACAACGACTATCACTGTAACTGCATCTGGTGGCACAGCCCCTCTGCAGTACAGCCTCAACGGAGGTACCTACCAACTCTCAAACCAATTTACCGATGTTTCTGCTTCTGCAAGTGCATATAATATTACGGTTAAAGATGCCAACAACTGTACAAAAACAACCACTGTGCTGGTAACACAACCTGCCCCATTGATACTGAGTTCAGCAATAATCCCCGAAACCTGTCCCAACGACAATGACGGGGTTATAGACTTAATTGTAAACGGTGGCACAACACCATACACATACGCATGGGCCGATCTGCCCGGCTCACCTGACCCAGAAGACCGCACCGGTCTGGGTGACGGCTCTTATTCTGTAACAGTTACAGATGTTAATGGATGTACAGCCAATATTACTGTTGTGGTTAATACTGCAAACAGCGACCCATCAACTCCTTCAAATATTAATAATTAAGAATATTTAGCCCCTCTGTTTCCACAAGCATAAATAGTTTTTTTTATGAAAAAAATATACATAAAAATGAAAATATCAGCCTGTCCCTTTACATCTGAAATTTCTGGTAACTGCATTAGAAACACCAAAAAAGTTTTTATGCAGTTTTTAATGGTGGTAACACTTGCCTTATTTTTTGCAGGCAGTGCTATGGCTCAGACAGTTTATGACTGGACTGGTAATACCAGTACAGCCTGGGCAACTCCTACCAATTGGAGCCCTAACGGAAATCCGGGTGCAAACCCGGGCGACATTGTTAGGATTGGTGTTGTTGCCTTTACATCGGGAAGGCAACCTGCATATAGTGTTGTAGCTGCAAATGCTTTAGCATCAATTACCATAGGTACCGCTACAAATGCGACATTAACCAATACAGCAGATATGACCTGTGGCTCCCTTACTATAGGCAGCGGGTCAACCCTGACAATATCCGGAAACAGGAAACTTACTGTTAACGGTGCTACATCATTATCCGGCACGCTTAATTTGGGAGGTAATAAAGATAAAAAGTTTACAGGAAATGTCATCATAAATTCAGGGGGTGTATGGAATGAATCAACCGCTTCAAAAATATTTTTCAGTGGAAACCTTGAAAATAACGGCACATTTACAGCCAACACCGGATTACATACTTTTCAGGGGGTCAGCAAAACCATCAGTGGCACCAGTGCCATTTCCATACCCACATCTACATTTACAAAAGCGTATACCAACAGTGCCGATTTTACAGTTTCTACCCTACTGACAGTAACTGGAACGACATTAACCAATAACGGCACTATAACAGCCACAACCTCTTTGGCAGGCACAGGAGGATTAACACAAGGAGTCAACAGCACCCTCAATATCGGGAATGGTATAACAATCACAACCCTTACAGCAACAGCAACAGGAAATACCGTAAACTATAACAGGACCAATACCCAAACAGGGAAAGTAACCACTTATTATAATTTAACACTATCGGGGTCTAACGCCAAAACGTTTGCTACCACTCCTACCGTTAATGGCACACTTTCAATGGAAGGCACAGCAACTGTTGTGGTTACGACAGGAGTTGTCACATATGGGCCAAATGCAACACTTCAGTACAATACAGCAACTAACCGCACAGTTTCTGCCGAAGAATGGATATCACCCTTTACTGCTACCGGAGGTATTGTTATAACAAACACAGCAACAATAACCGTTGGTGCCGCCAAGGTTATTGATAATGGCAGTAAGTTGACACTTAATAATGGGACTCTAGCAGCCGGCACAAACCTCACAATGAATTCTAACTCCGCCATTTATCGTTGCGATGGCGTTATTACCGGAACCTTACAAGGCACCGGCACTTACGACCTCTATTATACATGCAGCAGCAAAACTACAGGTCCTGAATTTATTAATGGAGGCCTACGTCATGTGGATATCAGTCTTAGTTCAGGGCAAACTTTAACTGCCGGTGCTGGCACCACAGTTAATGGTAACTTTACTATTGCATCAGGCAGCACCTTTGCCGCTTCTACATTCACACAAAACATCAAAGGAAACTTTACGAATAACGGTACATTTACGGCCAGTACCAGTACCATCAACTTGAATGGCAGTGGTACTGCTCAAACTATTGGAGGCAGCACAGTAACATCATTTAACAACCTTACCATCAATAATTCAAGTGGTGTTAATCTGGCACGTTCTTCCAATGTAACAGGGTTACTCACATTGACCAGCGGAAATTTTACGGTGGGCGCATACACACTTACTATTTCCGGCAGCTCACCCACAGGAACCAGCAGTGTGGATGCAAGCAATACAAGTGCCACTGTGGTATTTACAAACGCCAGCGCCATTACTTTACCGTCTTCATTTTTCACTGGTACTGTTAAAAACCTGACTATTAATGGTGCTGGTGGTGTAACCGCAGCTCAGAATTTTACCGTTAATGGTGTGTTATCCCTACAAAGTGCCAATCCCTCTGCAACAAAAGGAAGCCTTGATATGGGCTCCAATACACTTACAATGGCCAGTACTGCCACAACAACAGGCATAGGAGATGTTGAAGGTTACGTTAAACGGACCTCTTTTTCAACAGGAACAAACTACACTTTTGGCAACACATACACTAGAATTAACTTTGCTTCAGGCGGTGCCACAGATGTAACATTTAAAATAACTATAGGCGTGGCACCGGCGTGGAAGCCTGGCGCTGTTTTACGCACTTACGATATTTTCCAGACAGGTGGGTCGGGCACCTTAACACTTACACTTCATTACCTTGATGGGGAACTTAATGGCAATGCAGCAAACAGATTGGTTTTTTGGGACAACCCTCCAACTACTGAATTAGGTCAGTCGACCAGAAACTCAACCAATAAGTGGATTTCCCTGTCCAACATAAGCACAAGCTACTTTGCCACTACAGAAGACTCACAGACATGGGCTTTGGCAAACAAATCAATCATAGATTGGGTTTGGACAGCAGGAGCCGGCACAACAAACTGGGATACAGGAACCAATTGGGATCAGGGTACAGTCCCCACAGATACCAGCAATGTCGTAATCCCTGATGCCGGTACTACGGCACATGACCCTACATTGTCTGCAACAGCTACTTGTAAAACAATTAATATTGAACCCAATGGAATTCTTAACGGTTCGTCTAATACTTTTACTGTAACCGGCGCATCAGGCGCATGGACAAATTCAGGCACCTTTAATCCGGGATCTGGCACTGTTCTTTTCAACAATGCAGAAGCCACCATGTCCGGCACTACTAATTTCAATAATGTTACCGTTGATAACGGGGCAGCTTTATCACTTCAGGAGGACAACATTATGAGAATCGGGGGCTCCCTTACACTCACAGGAACTGGTGTGCTGAATGCAAATTCTTTTGCAAACACTGTTGAATACAATGGTGCAGGTCAGACGGTTATCAACCCCAATGGTTCTCCTGCCGGGTACTACAACCTTATATTGAGTGGCAGTGGCACTAAGACGATGCCCGGAACGGCTTTAACAATAGCCGGTGATTTTTCTTTAACAGGAACAGCATCAGCCACAGCAGGTGCAGCCATGACTGTTGCCGGAAATGTAAACATCGGTGCAGGCACCACATTTAATGGTTCTTCCTTTACGCATAATGTGGGGGGCAATTGGATTAACAATGGCGGTACATTTACAGGGGCATCAAGCACCATTAATTTTAACAACACAACTGTCAACCAGAGTATTCAGGGTACAGCAACGACACAAACCTTCAACAATTTAACTGTCGCAAAGAGCGAAACCAATTTGGTTATTGAGGGCAGCACCACTACTGTTGCTGTGGAGTCAGTCCTCACGATGACTTCAGGAAATATTGATTGTAACAGCCAGTTGTTAGAATTAGGAACATCTGCGCCTTCTGAAGGCACCCTGAATTACACCGCAGGGAGTATAATAGGCTGTTTCAAAAGATGGCTTACCACAACATCAGGAGCCAAGAGGTATCCGATAGGTACAGCTGTAGCTTTAGGCAACTCAACAGCCAACAGGGATGCCCTGCTTACTTTTACAGACCTCACCTCAGGATCACTTACGGGTTGTTTTACAGCTTCGAATCCGGGTTCAAACGGATTACCCTTAAGCGATGGCGTTTATAATATCGGTGTAAATTTTACAGAAGGTTATTGGGTCTTTTCTGCAGCCAATAGCCTTGCCAGCACCAATTACGACATGGAGCTTACAGGAACCGGTTTTTCAAGCCAGCTCTTGGATGCAGGTGTACGTTTGCTTAAACGTGCCAATGCAGCTTCTGCATGGGCCAATACCGGATGGGGTACCCATGTGGCTGCTTCAGGAGCTACAGTCAAACGTTCAGGACTCAGTGGGTTTTCTGAGTTTGGTTTTGGAAAGGACTTATGCAATGGTATAGATGTAACAGGCAGCACTACCGACCCCACTTGTTTTCTATACGATGGAGCAATCAACATTACTGCCAACGGAGGCAATCCGCCCTTCACTTATGACTGGGCAGATTTGGGAGGCACAAGCAACCCTGAGGACAGAACAGGTCTTGCCGCAGGCAGTTATTCAGTGACCATAACAGATAACGATGGTTGTACTGTATCTTCCGGAGCTATTGTTCTAAATGCGCCTTCAGGATGTGAAGGTACCAGTGTATGTCAATCTGATGCTACATCTGTATTTTCAACAAATCCTGATCCTTCTAATACCGGTTATATTTGGACAGTATCACCATCAGGACCTGTTATTGTATCAGGTCAGGATTCTGCGTCTGTTGTCATTGACTGGACAGGAGCTGCCTTGGGAACCTATTCTGTATGTGTTGAAGCCAGAAATCTGTGTGATACGACACCACCTGTTTGCAAAGATGTATATGTGCATACGCCAACAGTAGCGGCTTCTTATGATCCTGTATGTTCAGGAGGTGACCTTCAGCTTCATGCCAGCGGAGGTGTTTCATATGCATGGTCTGGGCCAGGTTTTACAAGCCAGACTCAAAATCCTGTCATATTAAATGTTTCAGCAGGCACACCTACCTATACGGTGACTGTTACCGATAATGAAGGATGCTCAGGCACAGCCAATGTAAATGTTACTGTCAGCACAGCACCTTCTGTAAGTGGAACTACTTCTGCTGCAAGCTGTGGCAATAATACCGGCAGCATCAATATTACCGTTACTGATGGAGTCAGCCCAACTTACTTATGGAGCAACAGCGAAACAACCGAAGATATTACAGATCTTTTTTCTGACAACTATACGGTAACTGTTACTAATAATCCTTCGGGATGTTATGCCATAGCTAACTTTGCCGTGAGCAATTCAGATGGTCCAATAGCAACAATTTCAGCTCAAACAAATGTTTCGTGTAAAAATGGCAATAACGGGTCTCTTACCGTGACACCCTCCGGAGGCACTGCGCCTTATGATATACTATGGTCTAATTCATCATCAAGTGCCACTATCTCGTCGTTATCTGCTGGTACTTATAGTGTTACAATTACAGATGACGCTGGTTGTGAGGCTTTTGCCACAGCAACAATAACGGAACCAGATGCTTTACTGGTCAACAGCACACAAACAAATATTAACTGTAATGGCGGCTCTACAGGAGCTATAAATCTAACAGTAACGGGAGGTGCAGGCAGCTTTACATACCAATGGTCTGATTTACCGGGTTCACCGGATCCTGAAGACCGTAGTGGTCTAACAGAAGGCACATATACAGTAACCATTACTGATGCAAACTCCTGTACATTGACAGAATCCTACACACTTACACAGCCGGCAGCAGCTCTCGATGCAACTCCTGCTATTACCAATGTCAAATGCTATGGAGGACAAAACGGGCAAGTCGTTTTGACTGTAAGCGGAGGCACGTCACCCTATACCTATAGCTGGTCAGGACCTGTTTTTTCTGCGACTACAAAAGATATTACCGGTTTATATGCAGGCACATACAGTGTTACAGTCACTGACAATAAAGGTTGTACAAAAGTATTATCATCAGTCATCGTTGGACAGCCTTCTGCTGCCATTTTACTCACAGCCACACAAGTCAATATCAATTGCAACGGTGGTTCAAACGGCAGTATTAACCTCACTGTCAGTGGAGGCACACCAAGCCTTCTGACAGGATATACCTTTTTATGGAGTAACGGAGCTACCACAGAAGATATTTCCGGTCTTGTTTCAGGCTCGTATTCTGTTACTGTAACCGATTCGCTGGGATGTTCAGATGTTTTATCCAAAACCATTACCCAACCTGCTCAGCTTACAGCAACTGCCACGCCGGTTTCACCATTGTGCAACGGGTATTCAACGGGCAGTATTGACCTCTCTGTAAGCGGAGGTACCATAGATTATGATTTCCTTTGGTCAAACAACGAAACAACAGAAGACCTTGCCAATATTCCTGCAGGTAATTACTCTGTTACTGTTACCGACGACAATGGTTGTACTGCCATTGCGGCTACTGCCGTTACCCAGCCTGCGGCTGTTACAATTGATGCCACTCTTACAAATGTGCTTTGTAATGCCTCAACAACTGGGGCTATTGATATTACGGTTACCGGTGGTACCGTAACCCTTGACTACGATTATGACTGGGGCGGTGGCATAACCACAGCAGACCGCTCCGGATTAGTTGCAGGCAACTATACAGTAACAGTTTCCGACGACAATGGCTGTTCGGCTACCGCTTCCTTTAGCATTACACAACCTTCAGCAATGTCTCTTACTATGATTGAAACCAATGTATCATGCTTCGGCGGCAGCAATGGTATGGTCAACCTTACTGTTAACGGGGGCGTTACGCCTTACACATTTATCTGGTCCAACGATTCAATTACAGAAGACATATATGGTTTATCTATTGGCAATTACTCTGTTACAGTAACTGACGCCAATTCCTGTGTTAAAACGCTTACCTCAGCGGCATTGACACAACCCGATGTATTAACTGTAAGCGCTTCAAGTGATAACGTTACATGTAAAGACGGCACTGATGGCAGTATTTCTTTGACACCTGCCGGTGGTACACCCGCTTATTCCTACAGCTGGTCTAACGGACTAAATACTCAGAATATTAGTAATCTTACTGCGGGTATTTATTCTGTTACGGTCACAGACTCTAAAGGGTGTACTGCAACCACAGGTGATACCATTACCGAACCGGCAACAGCCATCGAATTGTTTGCAACTATTATTGAGTCTTCTTCATGCGGTATAGCAACGGGCTCAATTGACCTTACCGTTAACAACGGAACAGCTCCCTTCTCGTATTCATGGTCGGGACCAACTGCAATAGGAAATATTCAGGACCCTGTAAATATCTCCGAAGGTGTTTATACTGTTACGGTTACTGATGACAATAGTTGTACAGGAACCTTATCAATTACTGTAACAAAAGCTTCCAATCTTGATATTACGGTATTTACTTATCCCAAAGAATGTATTTATACCAATGGAGCTGCTACAGCTTCAGTTGGAGGTGGTGTTTACCCCTATTCTTACAACTGGAGCAATGGCGGCGTTTCTCAGACAATTTCCCTCCTGGATTTAGGTACTTACTATGTAACAGTTACGGACGCTAATGGCTGTACAGCCTCAAACAGCGGCGTTGTCGGTTCTATAAGTTGTTTGCCTCCTGTGGCTGTTAATGACACCTTTTACACCCCTTATAACACAACCCTTAATGGAACTATTAAACAGGAGATTACGACCCCGATGGCGATGTGGATGATTGTGAGTTCTTTATATGGTCGCAACCTGATGCCTCTCAAGGTACTTTAATCTGGGGACCTGAAGATGGAACATTTTCATTCATTCCAACCCCGGGTTTTGTGGGTACTTTCTGCCTGTTATATAATATCATAGATACAACCGGACTTTCTGATGAAGGCACTTATTGTATAACAGTAGGACCTTTGGCTGTTGATGATTATTATGGTACAAATATAAATACACCTGTGGGTGGAGACGTCACTCTTAATGATTATTATGAGCCGGGATCTTCATTCTCACAATTAACAAGCCCTTCAAATGGTCAGGTTACTTTCAACCCTGATGGTACTTTTACATATACTCCAGACCTCAATTATTCAGGGGATGACAGCTTCACTTACGAAGTATGTTTGCCATCACCTTATGACACCATTTGTGATCCGGCTACTGTTTATATCACCATGGACGGCACCGCCGATATGGGCATAGCCAAGGCCGTTGACAATACAACTCCAGATGTTGGAAGTGAGGTGGAATTTTCTTTAACTATAACTAATAATGGTCCAAATATAGCTCTGGATGTCGAAGTTACAGATATACTACCCTCCGGATATGCTTATGTTTCTGACAATGGTAACGGCGCTTTTGATGATGGTACCGGCATTTGGACGGTGGGAAACGTTTTAAAAGATTCTTCCAAAACACTTACCATTACAGCATTGGTTCTTGCATCAGGTGATTATGAAAATATTGCAGAAGTAACAACCTCAAGTAATGACCCCGTACCCGGAAATAATATAGATACAGTAGAAACAACTCCTGTTCCTCAGGCAGACCTTACCATAACAAAAATTGCAGATAATCCGTCTCAAAATGTTGGAAACGATATCGTCTTCACTCTTGAAGTAACAAATGATGGCCCCAGCGATGCCACCAATGTTGAAGTGGAGGACTTATTACCTGATGGCTATACTTATGTTTCTGACAACAGTGGTGGAGATTATAACTCTGTAACAGGCATCTGGACTATAGGCAATCTCGCTTATACACAATCTGTTTCTATTGAAATTACAGCCACGATTCTGGCATCTGGCGATTATGAAAATTCATGTATTGTAACGGCTGATGAAGATGACCCTATTCCGGCAAATAATTATGATACCTTAGTGCCTGTTCCCGGTGCTGTAGCCGACCTTAAAATTATTAAAACAGCCGATAACATGTCCCCTGTTGTGGGCACCTATATCGAGTTTACTCTCATGGTTACCAATTTAGGACCTAGTAATGCTTCTTCAGTTGTGGCTCACGACACTTTACCTTCCGGCTATACTTACGTTTCTGATGATGGAGGCTCAGCAACCTCTGAATCCGGCGGTATTATTACCTGGACTATTGGAAATCTTTTAGTTGGCGACACATTGCATTTAAAGATATTGGCTCTTGTTAATGCCTCTGGTAATTACACAAATAAATCCAATATTGGTACCAACGACCAGCCCGACCCCGATTTAACTAACAACGAATCTGATATTACGCCTGTTGTTACGCCGCAAGCCGACTTATCTATTAATAAAACCGTGAACAACAACACCCCGGTAATCGGTACTGATATCGTCTTTACATTATCCGTAACCAACTATGGGTTAAGTGATGCTGAAGATGTAAGCGTCGAAGATGTTCTACCTGCAGGTTACACCTATGTTTCTCATACTGCTCCTTCACATGGCAGTTTTAACAGTGGAACTGGTTTATGGTCTATTGGAGATTTTGGCTATCTTGATGTGGCTACATTAGCCATTACTGCTACCGTCAATGCTAGTGGTAGTTATGTTAATCAAGCAGAAGTTACTTCAACAACTTTAGATATTTACTTACCTAACAACTCGGATATTGAGTCCGTAACCCCAACTCCGGTACTTGCTATAACAAACCCTGCAGCAGTTTGTTCCCCTCAAACAGTTAATATTACATTACCTGCTGTTACTGCAGGTTCTACACCGGGTCTTACTTATACATACTGGACAAATGCCGGCGCCACTATTCCTTATGCTACACCTACTGCTGCAACCAATGGCACATATTATATTAAAGGAACAACAACTCTTGGCGGATATTCTATTCAACCTGTCATAGTTACCGTTAATCAAGGCCCCACATCCCTCGGTTTCGCATTAACAGAACCTTCAATTCCTGGTGCAAGCGATGGCCAAATTAACTTAACTGTTAATGGAGGTTCTCCCATTTATACATATTACTGGACTAAAAATGGAACAGGGACACCCTTTGCTTCTACCGAAGACCTCACAGGATTAAGCGCCGCAACTTATGCGGTTACTGTTACAGATGCAAATATGTGTTCGATTTCTGACAGCAAAGAACTTGATGACCCCGATGTGTGTTATGACTTCGGTGATGCTCCAGATCCAACTTACCCAACCCTCAATGCAAGCAATGGCGCAAAACATATTAATGATTATACAACTTATTTGGGAAGCACTATTGACTGCGAAGCTGACGGCCAACCCAACAGTGACGCCACCGGTGATGATGCCAACACGGATGATGAAGATGGTGTAACATTTAATACTTCTTTAAATCAGGGCGATTCGGCCAGTATTACCGTTAATGCTTCTGTAACCGGTAACCTTAGCGCATGGATAGATTTTAATGCTGATGGTGACTGGGCAGATGCCGGCGAACAGATATTTGCAGATTCTACTATGAGTGCTGGTAATAATAACCTAAATTTTTATGTTCCTTGTGCTGCAACAGTTGGAAATACATTTATGCGCTTCCGTTTCAGTACTGATAATGGCCTCAGTTATACCGGAACAGCTACAAACGGTGAAGTTGAAGATTATATAGTGGCTTTAGGAGCTGATAATACAGACCCCATTATTACGACTTGTCCTATTACGAGAAATCTTGAAGGATGTTCACCTGACGAAATCACAGGACCAGCTTATTCTACAACAGAAGCTGCTTCTACTTATACCGTATTCTCAAATGGCACAAATCAGGGCGTTGCAACTGATAATTGCGGTATTACTTCTGTTACCTACATTGATGTGGCTGCTGGTACTTGCCCTATAGTTGTTACACGTACATGGACTTTAAAAGATGCGGCAGGAAATAGTGAAACTTGTGAGCAGACTATAAATGTTGATGATAATACCGATCCTACAGCTTCCAACCCTGCAGCTATTACTGGTATAAAGTGTATTTCTGCAGTTCCTGCTCCTGATATTACTGTCGTTACTGACGAAGCGGACAACTGTGGTGCTGCACCTACAGTAGCCTGGGTAAGCGATGCTAATAATGGTGGTACAGGCTGTGCTGCCGATCCTTATATAGTAACACGCACTTACAGTGTGACCGATGCTTGTGGCAACGCTATTAATGTTGAACAGACCATCACTGTGATTGATGATGTGGATCCCACCGCTTCCAACCCTGCACCTATAACAGGTATCAAGTGTATTGCCAATGTACCGGTTCCGGATATCTCTGTCGTTACTGACGAAGCGGACAACTGTGGTGCTGCACCAACTGTGGCATTTGTTTCTGACGCCAATAATGGCGGAACAGGTTGTGCCGCTGATCCTTATATTGTGACACGTACTTACAGTGTGACTGATGCTTGTGGCAACTCAATTAATGTTGAACAGACCATCACCGTGATTGATGATGTGGATCCTACAGCTTCCAACCCTGCAGCTATTACTGGTATAAAGTGTATCTCTGCAGTTCCTGCTCCTGATATTACTGTCGTTACTGATGAAGCGGACAACTGTGGTGCTGCACCGACTGTGGCATTTGTTTCTGACGCCAATAATGGCGGAACAGGTTGTGCTACCGATCCTTATATTGTGACACGTACTTACAGTGTGACTGATGCTTGTGGCAACTCAATTAAAGTTGAACAGACCATCACCGTGATTGATGATGTGGATCCCACCGCTTCCAACCCTGCAGCTATTACTGGTATAAAGTGTATCTCTGCAGTTCCTGCTCCTGATATTACTGTCGTTACTGACGAAGCGGACAACTGTGGTGCTGCACCTACAGTAGCCTGGGTAAGCGATGCCAACAATGGTGGCACAGGTTGTACCGCTGATCCTTATATAGTGACACGTACTTACAGCGTGACCGATGCTTGTGGCAACTCAATTAATGTTGAACAGACCATCACTGTGATTGATGATGTCAATCCTACAGCTTCCAACCCTGCTCCTGTTACTGGTATCAAGTGTATTGCCAATGTACCGGTTCCGGATATCTCTGTCGTTACTGACGAAGCGGACAACTGTGGTGCTGCACCTACAGTAGCCTGGGTAAGCGATGCTAATAATGGTGGTACAGGCTGTGCTACCGATCCTTATATTGTGACACGTACTTACAGTGTGACCGATGCTTGTGGCAACGCTATCAATGTTGAACAGACCATCACCGTGATTGATGATGTGGATCCTACAGCTTCCAACCCTGCAGCTATTACTGGTATAAAGTGTATCTCTGCAGTTCCTGCACCTGATATTACTGTCGTTACTGACGAAGCGGACAACTGTGGTGCTGCACCAACTGTGGCATTTGTTTCTGACGCCAATAATGGTGGTACAGGCTGTGCCGCTGATCCTTATATAGTGACACGTACTTACAGTGTGACTGATGCTTGCGGCAACGCTATTGCTGTTGAACAGACCATCACCGTCATTGATGATGTCAATCCTACAGCTTCCAACCCTGCAGCTATTACTGGTATAAAGTGTATCTCTGCAGTTCCTGCTCCTGATATTACTGTCGTTACTGATGAAGCGGACAACTGTGGTGCTGCACCTACAGTAGCCTGGGTAAGCGATGCTAATAATGGTGGTACAGGCTGTGCCGCTGATCCTTATATTGTGACACGTACTTACAGTGTGACTGATGCTTGTGGCAACTCAATTAATGTTGAACAGACCATCACCGTGATTGATGATGTGGATCCTACAGCTTCCAACCCTGCTCCTGTTACTGGTATCAAGTGTATTGCCAATGTACCGGTTCCGGATATCTCTGTCGTTACTGACGAAGCAGACAACTGTGGTGCTGCACCTACAGTAGCCTGGGTAAGCGATGCCAACAATGGTGGCACAGGTTGTACCGCTGATCCTTATATAGTGACACGTACTTACAGTGTGACTGATGCTTGCGGCAACGCTATTGCTGTTGAACAGACCATCACTGTGATTGATGATGTCAATCCTACAGCTTCCAACCCTGCAGCTATTACTGGTATAAAGTGTATCTCTGCAGTTCCTGCTCCTGATATTACTGTCGTTACTGACGAAGCGGACAACTGTGGTGCTGCACCTACTGTGGCATTTGTTTCTGACGCCAATAATGGCGGAACAGGCTGTGCTGCCGATCCTTATATTGTGACACGTACTTACAGTGTGACTGATGCTTGCGGCAACGCTATCAATGTTGAACAGACCATCACCGTGATTGATGATGTCAATCCTACTGCTTCTAACCCTGCACCTGTTACTGGTATTAAATGTATTACCAATGTGCCCGCACCGGACATCTCTGTCGTTACTGACGAAGCGGACAACTGTGGTGCTGCACCTACTGTGGCATTTGTTTCTGACGCCAATAATGGCGGAACAGGCTGTGCTGCCGATCCTTATATTGTGACACGTACTTACAGTGTGAC
>JAQVVM010000004.1:0-237 GCA_028698995.1 Bacteroidales bacterium | reverse complement strand
TGATGCTTGCGGCAACGCTATCTATGTTGAACAGACCATCACCGTGATTGATGATGTCAATCCTACTGCTTCTAACCCTGCACCTGTTACTGGTATAAAGTGTATCTCTGCAGTTCCTGCTCCTGATATTACTGTCGTTACTGACGAAGCGGACAACTGTGGTGCTGCACCTACAGTAGCCTGGGTAAGCGATGCTAATAATGGTGGTACAGGCTGTGCTGCCGATCCTTATATAGT
>JAQVVM010000088.1 GCA_028698995.1 Bacteroidales bacterium | reverse complement strand
TTTTAAGCATAAACATATTTGATAAAGAGCCTGTAAATCAACTGTTTAATAATCCAAATCTACAATATGTCAAAGAACAAAATTTTAATCAACTGAAAATGTTTGATTTATAACGAAACGCTAGTGAAGTACAATATTTATTTACACATTATTCAATCCGTTTTTTTATAGTCCGTAGGACTTTAATATTAATAAAAAATGTAAGTTCATTTTTTTTATTGTCCGTATGGACATTAACAAAAGCAAGACTATAGTTCCCAATGTTAATTCCCTGACGGGAAATATTTAAAATTTTGGTGTTATTTTATTAATATTAATGTCCATACGGGCAAATTTTCAGTAGTAATGTGTAAATATTTAATAGGTTTTATATAATAAAATCTATGTTTTAGATTTCATCAGGAATGCAAAAAAAAAAGCTGTCTTGAAAAGACAGCTTCTTAAAAAATCAGAATTAATTCTAATTCGTAGGGTTTGCTTGTGGGGTATTGGCACCGCTTCTGCAACATGCAGGACGTTGTGTTGTTTGTCCTTCTTGCTGACCCTCGGCTGGAGCCTGAGTTTGTGTGTGCCCCTGACAATTACTTCTTTGAGCTTGGTGTGTGCAATTGGCTGGGTTGCAGTTGTGTGCACCGGCAGTTCCTGAACATTTACTCCTGTCGCATTTGTGCTCTACTGAATGGGAACAATTTTTTTTAACAGTACTTTCGGGTTCGTTATCAACAACAGAAACTTGAGTTTCTGTAGCAACAACTTGTGAATTGGCAGTATAGGCTGAAATTACAAGAACAGAAACCATTAAAACAAAAATCATTTTTTTCATAGTGTGTGTGTTTAAAATTTAATTGAACTATTTTCGATACAAAAATACAATGCATTTTTAATATGGCTTGTTAACGAGTTGTTAATGAGTGTTAATCAAATGTTAAAGTTTTAAGCTTTAGAAAATATAATTTTAATTTTGAACAATTAAAAAATAGAGAGTTCATTATATCAGTATTAGAATACATTCAGTTTAATATCTACAGAAATACCCAAAATGAAAAATTTTATTAGAAACAGCAGATTTCTTTTCTATATTATATTAGCTTCATTATCTATGGTCTTCCTTATAATTATGCAAATTTTATGGGTAAATAATGCCTATAATATGAAAGCAGAGTTGCTCGACCATAAAATTAATGTAGCCTTAAAAAGTATTGTAAATCAAATGATTGAACAAAAGTACGAAAGTCAGCAGGATGTTTTTTTTGTGCATTATTGTAAACTTCAGGAGCAGGATATTGTAGAACACATTGATCCTCTTTTGCTTGATTCTATTGTGCTTTATGAATTGAAAAGCCTTGACATCAACATGGATTATGAATATGCGGTTTTCAGACAGAAAGACAGCTTATTTGTCATAGGTAATAATCAAAAATTTATGAATAATATAGGTAGTTGCAAGTACACCATATCCTTGTCATGTGTATCTTCGGATGATTCATTTTATTTTGGCATTATTTTCAAAGAGAAGAAAATGTTTTTGTTGAAACAGATAATTGTTTGGCTTTTGTTGAATTTGTTTTTCTTCTCCATAATTGGTTTAAGCTATTTCAAGATTGTAAATTATTATATCAAGCTTAAAAAACTCTATTCTATTAAAGCCGATTTTATTAACAATCTTACACATGAATTCAAAACCCCAATTGCTACCATTTCAATTGCGGGTGAAATGTTGAAAAAGTCAGAAATAATCAATGATGTTCAAAAGAGGAACAGATATCATGAAATTATTCAAAATGAAAATAAAAGACTTAAAGCTCAGGTAGATCAAATTCTTCAGATTGCTTTAATAGAAAAAGGAGAACTGCCGTTAAACTTTGAAATTATTGATACCCATACTTTAATAAAAGAATGTATAAGTAATTTTCAATTAGTTCTTAATGAGAAGAATGGAAAAGTGATTACTGAATTTAATGCACAAAATCATTTGGTTAAAGCAGATAAGGTGCATTTTGTAAATATTATTACCAATTTATTGGATAATGCAGTAAAATACACATTAAATCCTCCGTCAATTAAAATAGTTACATATAATGAAAACGATTTGATTGTAATTAAAGTTATTGATAATGGTCTAGGTATTCCAAAAGAATATATCAATAATGTCTTTAAACAATTTTTCAGGGTGCCAAAAGGCAATGTTCACGATATAAAAGGTTTTGGCTTAGGTTTGTTTTATGTTAAAACTGTCGTGGATTTATTTAATGGTCAAATTTTTATTGAAAGTGAAGTTCACAAAGGTTCCTGTTTTAAAATAACATTATTTTCTGCTTAATGAGATTTAAAAAAAGTCATTAACTGACTTTTTTCTAAGATAATCATCAAAAAATAAAAAAAAATTAATTAAATATGTTTTTTTTTATAATTTTGTATTAACCAATTTTTAATATTTTATTTAATTAAAAACTCTTATTTATGAGAAAGCGTAAATACAAAATTCTTTTTGTTGAAGATGATAAGAATCTCAGCGAAGTAACAAATGATTTATTAGCCATGTCTGGTTACTCCATTAAACTATGTGGTGATGGAGAAGAAGCACTTATTTATTTTAGAAAATTAAAATTTGACCTTTGTATTTTTGATATCATGTTACCCAAAATTGATGGTTTTGAATTAGCTGAAGAAATCCGTCAGATTAATCGGGAAATTCCAATTATTTTCTTAACAGCAAAAAACCTTAAAGAAGATAAAATCAGGGGGTTTAAAGTTGGATGTGATGATTATATAACGAAACCTTTTAGTGGAGAAGAATTAGTTCTCAGAATTGAGGCCATTATGAAGAGGTGTATAAGCAAAGAGCGAATGGGCGATGATGACAAACCGATTCAATATAAATTTGCTGGTTTTAACTTCGACTACACAAATATGCTTTTAAAGTGGGCTAATGGTGAAAGAAAGTTAACAAAAAAGGAATCTGAATTGTTGAAGTTTTTCCTCAATCATCAGAACAAAATTGTTACCAGAGAAGATACTCTTATGACTGTATGGGGAACTGATTCCTACTTTATTGGAAGAAGTATGGACGTATTTGTTACCAAATTGAGAAAATATTTGGAAATGGACCCCAAAGTGAAAATCGCTAACATCCATGGTATTGGGTTTAAATTTGAAATTGATAAATAATTATTTTCATATTTTTTTGTAGGTAAGAGGCATTTCTTTTTAGAATTGCCTCTTTTCTTTTTAACTCATTTGTTCAATCTGTTGTTAATATCTTTATTAAAATAATATTTTATTTATTTGAAATAAATTGTAGGTTTGTCAAGAAAAAAAGATAACAATAAAATGACAGTCAAAGAATTACAAAAAATTGCTACTCAAGTACGAAGAGATATTCTTCGTATGGTTCATGCTGTTAATTCAGGACATCCCGGAGGATCTTTGGGCTGTACTGACTTTATGGTCGCCCTTTATTTTAAAATACTGAATCACAAAAAAGAATTTTCAATGAATGGATATAACGAAGATTTATTCTTCCTATCCAATGGTCATACATCCCCTTTGTGGTATAGTGTTTTGGCCAGGTCGGGTTATTTTGATGTAAGCGAACTGTCTTCTTTTAGAAGACTGCATACACGCCTGCAAGGTCACCCTTCAACAGACAAGAATCTTCCTGGTGTAAGGATTGCTTCCGGTTCATTGGGACAGGGCCTTTCTGCTGCAATTGGAGCTGCAATGGCAAAAAAAATGAATAAAGACCAATGTCTCGTCTATTGTCTCACTGGAGATGGTGAACTTCAAGAAGGTCAGGTTTGGGAAGCTGCTATGTTCGCAGCAGCAAAAAATATTGACAATATCATTGCTGTTGTTGATTATAATGGTCAACAAATTGATGGCCCTGTTGACAAAGTTATGCCATTGGGAAACCTTAAAGCAAAGTGGGAATCATTTGGTTGGGATGTTCTGGAAATGAATGGGAATGACATGAATGAAACAGTTAATATGCTTTATATTGCCAAAGAACATACTAAGAAAGCCAAACCAGTCGTTATCCTTATGAAAACTGAGATGGGATATGGCGTTGATTTTATGTCTGGTACTCATCAGTGGCACGGTAAAGCCCCTAATGATGAGCAACTAAAAAATGCTCTGGCTCAACTTGAAGAAACTATTGGAGATTACTAAACTATTAAATGTGTTTAATCTGACTAAATATTTCATTCTTAGCATCATTATTCTACTCTCATTTACTCAAGTCCTTAATGCACAGAGGGTTAGAGAGCAAGAGATGCCTGAGCCTAAAACAAGGATACTTTTTGTGTTTGATGCTTCTCAAAGCATGTTCGGCCGTTGGCAAAGTGATATGAGGATAAACATAGCACGCCGTCTGCTTTCCAATTTGTTGGATAGCCTTAGAGGTGTTGAAAACCTCGAATTAGCCATTAGAATTTATGGTCATCAAAAGAATTTTCCACCTCAGGATTGTGATGATACCAATCTTGAAGTCCCTTTCGGACCAAATAATACTGAGCGAATTAAAAGCAAACTGAACCATGTTGTTCCCAGAGGTACAACCCCTATAGCTCTTTCATTGGAAGCAGCAGCTAACGATTTTCCACCTTGCAGTGATTGTCGTAATATTATTATACTTATCACGGACGGCATTGAAGAATGTGGCGGCGATCCCTGTGCCGTTTCAAGAGCATTGCAAAGATCTGGTATAATTTTACGCCCTTTTGTTATAGGTATAGGACGGGATTTCAGCGCTGATTTTGAGTGTGTTGGGGATTATTATGATGCTTCAAGTGAACAAATGTTTATGGATGCTTTACGAGTGGTAATTTCACAAGCACTTAACAATACAACCGCACAGGTTAACTTGCTGGATATTTATGGAAACCCTTCAGAATCTAATGTAAATATGAGCTTTTATGATAATTTTTCAGGCATTCTAAAATATAACTATGTTCATACTATGAATAATAGAGGTGTGCCTGATACAATTATTATTGATCATCTTGCTACTTACAACATTGTGGTGCACACCATTCCACCTGTTCGTAAAGATAGCGTGAGACTTGTTGCAGGATCTCATACCGTTATTGGTATTGATGCACCTCAGGGATATCTTATCTTAAAAGCTGCAGGAAGACCACTTTACAGGGATTTACAGGCAATCATCAGAAAGAATGATCAGATGGAAACTTTAAATACACAGCTTTTCGGACAAACTGAAAAATATATTGTCGGGAAATATGATATTGAAGTATTGTGCCTTCCAAGACTTATAATTAACGATGTCGAAATATCACAAAGCACAACCACTACTGTTGAAATACCTCAACCGGGCATTGCAGTTATTCAAAAACCCGCTGCAGGCTTTGGCAGTTTATACCTCGAAGAAAGAAATGAATTGAAACTGATTTACAACCTTCAGGAAAGTAATCTTCAGGAATCCATTATTTTGCAACCTGGTAAATATAAAGTAATATTCAGAGCCAAATTTGCAACAAGAGCATTAAATACTATTGAAAGAAGTTTTATTATTGAATCAGGTAAAACCCAAAATGTTAGATTGTTTTTATAAAATATAAAATAAACACATGAAAAAAATAGAAGTACTTTTTAATAAAGACACCCGTTCAGGTTTTGGTGAAGGTCTTTTAGAAGCAGCGAGAAAGAATGAAAATATTGTTGCCTTATGTGCAGACCTTATTGGGTCATTGAAAATGGATGCTTTTATTAAAGAATTTCCTGAAAGATTTATTCAGACAGGAATAGCTGAAGCGAATATGATTGGTTTGGCAGCCGGATTAACAATAGGAGGGAAGATCCCTTTTGCCGGAACATTTGCCAATTTTGCCACTGCAAGGGTTTACGATCAGATACGTCAATCGGTGGCCTATTCAAAGAAAAATGTTAAAATCTGTGCTTCTCATGCCGGTATTACTCTGGGAGAGGATGGAGCCACTCACCAGATTCTTGAAGACATAGGAATGATGAAAATGCTGCCTAATATGTGTGTTATTAATCCTTGTGACTTTAACCAAACTAAAGCTGCAACACTTGCTATTGCTGCTTATAATGGACCAGTTTATCTGCGATTCGGAAGACCAGTTGTCCCCAATTTTACAAATGTTGATGACGTTTTTGAGATTGGTAAAGGCTCAATAATAAACGAAGGTTCAGATGTCACCATCTTTGCTTGTGGACATTTGGTTTGGAAAGCCATTGAGGCTGGATATATACTTTCCGATAAAGGAATTAATGCAGAGATAATAAATTTACATACCATTAAACCTTTAGATGAAAAATTAGTCTTATCATCTGTGAGAAAAACCCATTGTGCTGTAACTGCTGAAGAACATATGCTTTTTGGAGGGCTGGGAGAGAGTATTGCAGGTCTGTTGAGTAGAAATTTCCCTGCACCTTTAGAATTTGTGGCTGTTAATGATGTTTTTGGTCAAAGTGGAAAACCCGAAGAACTGATGATAAAATACGGCCTTGATGCTCCTGATATTGTAAATGCAGCTTTAAAGGTTTTAGAAAGAAAGAATAATTGATTGTAGGATTTGTCCTTTCCCCTGTGAATCAGGTACTTAAAATTATTCTGTTTTAATTCTCATTAAATTGACCCTTAAGAAAATACTAGAAGCAGAATAAAAAATGTTTAAATAATTTTTTCCTTTATTTAGCAAGCTTACATTAAATTGGCAATACTATTCTATGGAAAAACATACTGATATTGACATCCTTAATCTTTTTGAAAATGAAGAAACCAAAGATTTTGCTTTTACTGTTCTTGTAAGGAATTATCAAAAACAAATCTATTTCCTTATCAGAAGAATGGTAATAAACCATGAGGATGCCAATGACCTTACTCAGGATACTTTCATCAAAGTATGGCAAAATTTGTCTGCATTTAAACAACAATCAAAGCTGTTTACCTGGATTTATAAGATTGCAGTCAATGTAACAATAACCTTTCTCAATAATAAAAAGAAGTTTCTTTTTATACCCTTTGTTGATATAGAATCCAATCTTTCAAATAACCTTATCAATGACCCCTTCTTTAATGGAGATTCTATTCAGTTAAAATTACAGAAAGCCATTCTCACGTTGCCCCAAAAACAAAGACTTGTCTTTAATATGAAGTATTATGATGAACTAAAGTATGAAGAAATATCCGAAATCTTAGGTACTTCTGTTGGTGCTTTAAAAGCTTCATACCATTTAGCTGTTAAGAAAATTGAAAAATATATTTCAGAGAATTAAACCATTGCAGTGTTTTTATATCTAAACTAAAAAATCAGTAATGCAGAACAAAAAAATAAACATTGAATCCGATATTAAAAAGGCAAATCCTTTTTTAGTTCCGGATAATTATTTTGAAGAACTTCCGGAAATTTTGGATTTGAAAAAAAATGATAATATCAAATCTCTTAATAAGTCAAATTTTTCTTATCTTTTTAAATATGCTGCAAGTGTAGCTTTACTAATTGCTTCATTTTCATATTTCTATTTTTTTAATAAAAATTTTGAAGAAAATAAATTTCAATATGAACGTGTTAAAATCAATGACATATATATGCTGACAGATTTAAGCGAAGTATCCGAAAATGAAATAATTGATTTCCTTATAGACAATGAAAAAGAGTCAGCCCTTACATCAGACGATATCATCGCGTATCTTTCCGACAATTTTGAAAATGATTTAGAATTCTATGATTTATTATATTAATTTAAAATTTTATTAAAATGAAAAAGAAAATTATTTTAAGCTTTTGCATGTTGTTTTTTGCAACATCATTCTCCGTTTTTTCTCAGAACCAATTAAGACAACAAAGGTTACAAGAAAAAAAGAGAGAAATTGAAACAAAAAAAGTGGCCTTTATCAGTGAAAAATTAGCTTTAACAGTAGCTGAAGCTCAGGCTTTCTGGCCTGTTTATAATGAGTTTAATGATAAAAAAGAAGAACTTATGAAAGAAAACAGAGGACAAAGAAGGCAAGGGACTGTAAATTATGACGAGCTTTCAGACGAAGAAGTAGAAAGAATTGTTGATGAGGAAATTTCAAGAAGTGAAAGTTTTGTGGTTTTAAGAAAAGAGTTTCATCTTAAAATCAAAGAAATTCTTCCAATAAGAAAAGTGGCCCTTTTTTATGATGCTGAAAGGGAGTTTAAAAAACTATTACTGAAAGAAGCCCGTGATGAGCGAATAGAAAGAAGAAACCAAAGAGAAAATTAAACTGCTGTCGTTTTATCTTAAATTCATTTTATGTGGGATTCATATATAAAGGGATTCAGAGCATATCTAAAAATAGAAAAATCACTTTCTTATAATTCTGTACAAGCATATATTCAGGATATTAATAAGTTTATTTCCTTTTTAGAATTTAAAGCACTCAAACTTTCTCCAGAGGAGGTTGTTGTACAAAATTTTCATGACTTTCTTGAATGGACCAGTAATATTGGTCTTAGTGCAAATTCACAGAATAGGATAATTTCAGGGATTAGGGCATTTTATAAATATCTTCGTATAGAAGGCTATATCAAGGACGATCCTACTGAAATGCTTGAAACTGCAAAAGTGGGGCGTAAACTTCCTGATACTCTGGAACTGGCTGAAATTAATAAGCTGATAGATGCCATTGATCTTAGCAAACCGGAAGGCCAAAGAAATAAAGCCATGCTTGAGACTCTTTATAGTTGCGGTCTTCGAGTCTCCGAACTCGTTAACCTTAAAATATCCAATGTTTTTTTTAATGAAAGCTATGTGAAGGTAACAGGGAAAGGCAATAAAGAAAGATTTGTACCCTTGGGAAGCCATGCCATAAAGCATATTAAAATATATTTGAATTCTTACAGACCTTTAATTAAAGTAGTAAAGAATAATGAAGATTTTCTTTTTTTAAACAGGCGTGGTGAAAAACTCACACGCGTAATGGTATTTACAATAATTAAGAAATTAGCCCAACAAATAGGTTTGAAAAAGAAAATTAGTCCCCATACCTTCCGGCATTCTTTTGCAACACATCTTCTCGAAGGTGGTGCTGACTTGAGGGCCATACAGGAGATGCTTGGACATGAGTCTATTACAACTACTGAAATTTATACACATCTTGACAGAGCGTATTTATTGAGTACAATATTGCAGTTTCATCCAAGAAATAAATAAGGCGATGTAAAATTGACTTTGATATTGCCATTAAAAAAATACTGAATGCTTTAAAATATTTCTTTTAATTTAACGTTCGATTAATTAGGGAATTAAATTTTTTGTTAAAAAGCATTAAAAAGATTGCATTAAGAAAAACTTTGTTATATATTTGTACCGAATTTAAAGTATAAATAAACCTAAGGAGGACTTCTATCGGATAAAACTTTACCCTTTATTAACCAAATAAACGGTAAACATGATTGCACAAACCTTATCTGATAAGGAGTTAATTGCCAACTATATTGCTGGTGATGAGTCCAATTTACAAATTCTTATTCAACGTTATAAACGCAAAGTTTTCTCCTATATTTTTTTTATAGTGAAGGAGAAGAATCTTGCAGATGACATTTTTCAGGATACATTTATCAAGGTTATTAATACTCTGAAAGCAGGGAATTATAACGAAGAAGGGAAATTTCTCCCTTGGGTTAGCCGCATTGCACATAATTTAATTATTGACCATTTCAGAAAGGCCAGGAAAATTCCTTACATTGATAATGGTTATGATTATGATGCTTATGATTTGGTTAAAGTTTACGATGAATGTGTTGAAACCAAACTTGTTGTCGAACAGATTCACTGCGATATTAAGCGTTTGGTTGAGTACCTTCCCGATGAACAAAAAGAAGTCCTTAAAATGAGGCATTACTCCGAAATGAGTTTTAAAGAAATTGCAGAACAAACGGGTGTAAGTATTAACACTGCCTTGGGTAGGATGAGATATGCATTGATTAACCTCCGAAAGCTTATAAAAGAAAATGATGTCATTGTCTCCATTTAATTTTTTATAAGAAGACAAAATATTTCATATTTTTCTGCGTTAGTATTACTACAAATATTAACCAAATAGTATCTATGAAATATATATACAACTATAACAAATTCTTTATATCAAATCACGAAAAAAGTAACAGCAAGCATTTTTGTGAATGCGATTATTCTAATGATATGGAAGCATGTATTGAACATATTGATGAAACGGATTTAGAACCGGATAACGGTGTTATCGAGTTTCTGTTAGCATATTCCAAATCTGTTCAGGTGTGTAAAATGAATAATGTGCCTTCTGTTTGTATTCTGATGAAGAATTAAATTCGTCTTTCCAGCTTCTGTATCATATCCTTTTTCCATTGGGAAAAAGTACCATTATTTATTTGTTTACGAGCTTCAGCCATGAGCCATAAATAAAATCCCAGATTATGTAATGATGCAATCATAGGCCCAAGCATTTCACCTGCAACAAACAAGTGACGCAGATAAGCTTTAGAATACTGAGTGTCAACAAAAGTGAGAGCATTTTCATCAATAGCAGAGAAATCGTCTTTCCATTTGTTGTTTCTAATGTTTATGATGCCTTCTTCGGTAAAGAGCATCCCATTTCGGCCATTTCTTGTAGGCATAACGCAATCGAACATATCAACACCAAGTGCAATACCTTCCAGAATATTAACAGGAGTGCCTACACCCATTAAATATACAGGTTTATTGTCAGGAAGTATTTTTGTAATTATTTCAGTCATTTCGTACATTTTCTCAGCCGGCTCACCAACTGAAAGACCTCCAATGGCATGTCCACTGCACGAAGATGCTGCAATAAAAGCTGCAGATTCTTCTCTCAGATTTTTATAAACACTACCTTGGATAATGCCAAATAAATATTGTTCATGACCGTATTTGGCCTCTGACTGTGCAAAATGATCTTCACATCTTTTGAGCCATCTGTGCGT
>JAQVVM010000087.1 GCA_028698995.1 Bacteroidales bacterium | reverse complement strand
AATAAAACAAATGTTTGAAAGACTTCTTCCTCTGATATATGCTAATGGGGTAATAACCAATTTATCATCTTCTAATCTGCATTTATACTTTTAAATTCACGATCCTTGCTTCCATAAAGATTCTGAATCATTTTGAGATTATCCCAAAGCGGTTCCATATAGGGACTTATTTTTGATTTTATGTCACCCGGCAAAAAGCCAATATCCTTATTGCTTAAGGGAACTATAGGGCGGGCAAGATATATCTGATTAAAATTTCCTCTTTGTTCTAAGGAACCTGCTAATGCTAAAAGAGTTTTGCCAGTACCTGCAACACCTTGAAGTGTAACAAGTTTCACATCAGGATTTAAAATGGCATGTAGAGCAAATACCTGTTCAGCATTTCGCGGTGAAATTTTGTGACATATTTTTTTTTCTACCCTTTCAATTCTATCAGTGTTGTAGTTAAAAAAAGCAAGCACAGAACTTTTAGTATTTCTAATGATAAAAAATTGATTGGCATAAGGTTTTTCGATATTAAGAGCTTGATAGGAACAGTGTCCATTTTTATATATATCATCAACAATATCAGCACTGACACCTTCCAGTGTGCAAATACCAGTATATAACTGATCAAGGTCTTTAATTTTCCCAGTTTCAAAATCTTCGGCAGGAATATTTAGAGATTTTGCTTTCAAACGAAGATTAATGTCTTTCGTAACTAATATAACTTTTCTTTCAGGATATTCTTCTGTAAGCATCAAAGCAGCGTTTAAAATACGATGGTCAGCTTTATTTTCCATAAAAATTTTACGGGCATCGAGCTTAGCATTTCCATTTTCATGCATTATTACTTTACATTTCCCCAATTTTTTTTCTTCATCAAGATTTATCCATTCCTGTAGGGAATTGTTTTCAGATAATTTGTCAATAATGCGTATAAACTCTCTGGCTTCGAAATTTTTAGTATCATTTCCCTTTTTGAAATTGTCAAGTTCTTCTAAAACAGCAATTGGGAAAGCCAAATCATTATCTTCAAAGCTATAAATAGCACTGTGGTTATATAAAATAACTGAAGTATCTAAAACAAAAATCTTTTTTTCTTGTATTTTCTTTGCCATATTTAAGAATTTAATCAAATTTAAGATGCTTTATAGTAAGTCCATTATTCATAAGTTCTTTTAGTGCGTCGATACCAATCTCCAAATGATCATGTACATATTTTTCGGAAACAATTTTATCGCTTTTTTCAGTTTTAACTCCTGATGAAATCATGGGTTGATCAGATACAAGTAAAAGAGCACCAGTAGAAATTCTGTTTGCAAAACCTACCGTAAAAAGCGTAGCAGTTTCCATATCAATACCCATACACCTTATATTTAACAAATACTTTTTAAATACAATATCATGTTCCCAAACTCTTCTATTTGTAGTATATATTGTTCCTGTCCAATAATCTCTTGAATGTTTTCTAATGGTTGTTGAAATAGCTTTTTGTAGATTAAAAGCAGGTAAGGCAGGTACTTCGGGGGGGTAATAATCATTAGAAGTCCCCTCCCCTCTAATTGCTGCAATAGGCAGAATGAGGTCTCCAAGTAAATTTACCTTTTTAAGACCACCACATTTTCCAAGAAACAAAACAGCATGTGGTTTGATGGCACTCAGGAGATCCATAATTGTTGCAGCATTAGCACTCCCAATTCCAAAGTTAATAATTGTTATGTTATCAGCTGTTGCACTCGACATGGGTCTTGTTTTTCCTTTTATGGGCACATGAAACTTTTCGGAAAAGAGCTTAACATATTGCTGAAAATTAGTCAATAAGATATACTCTCCGAATTCTTCAATCCTTGTTCCTGTATAACGAGGCAACCAATTTCTAACAATTTCAACCTTTGTTCTCATTAAGTATAATTTAATTTATCAAATTTATTGAATGTATTATTTAAACAAAAGTATTAAAAACTAAAACACTCTTAGTATTTAATTTACTATTAATAAAAAACATTATGTATTTTTATTCTTTCAAAACATTTAAAATGTTACAACTCAATTTGCCGGAATTCAGTTTTCGTTTAAAAAGAAATGAAAATAAAGTTAAAATTTTTGATATAATCCGTAAAACTTATGTTATTTTAACCCCTGAAGAATGGGTAAGGCAACATTTCATCATGTTTCTAATTGAAGAGAAAAAGGTTCCTGTATCCCATATAGCATTGGAAAGGGAATTTAAATTATTTGGAACATCTAAGCGATTTGATGCTGTTGTATTTAACAATAAATCGGAGGCTGTTATTCTTTTAGAGTTTAAAGCCCCACATGTCGAACTTGGTATCCCTGCTTACGAACAAATCAACACCTATAATACAGTTTTTAATATTCCATATCTTGTATTATCAAATGGTATATCTCATTTTTGTTATCACTTCGTTAGCAAAACTGTTATTAATCAATTATTTAACATTTATGAATTACCAATGTACGATAATCTATAATTTTTATGTAAATTTATGCAGTAAAATTCCAAGATATGAAAATTAAAATATACATCTTTTTTTGGTTTCTTTTTACGGTTCCATTATGCTTTTCACAAAACTTAAAGCATTCTGCCAGATTTGATTGGAACATCCTTGAGAAAGATAAAAATTATCTGGGAAGCAGTATTATTGTAAAGCTTAAACCAGAATACAGAGAAATATTATTTCAAAATAAAACTGCTGTCTTTTCATCATTAAGTAATGATATTGTAAATATTGAAAGAATGTTTCCTGAAAAAGAAGCCCTAAGAGATATTTATAATAGATACGGCCAACCATTAGTTGATTTATCTTTGATACATATTTTGCAAATAGACACAACTAAGAATATAACCTCCTTGATAGATGAAATATTTGCATTGGGCTATTTTGAATATGTTGAGCCCTATCTAATTCCTGAATTATTTTATACGCCCAATGATCCATTTCTTGGACAAATGTATCATCTTTCAAAAATCAAAGCGTATGAAGCCTGGGATATAACACAGGGAGATACTAACATTGTAATAGGTATTGTTGACACCGGAACAGATTTATATCATCCTGATTTACAAGGAAACATAAAATATAATTACGAAGATCCTCTAAATGGCTTTGACACTGATAACGATGGTTTTGTTGACAATTACTACGGATGGAATTTGGGTGAAAACAATAATATGCCCCAATTCAATGCAATCGTACACGGAGTCCATATCAGTGGTATTTCTTCATCGGTTACAAATAATGGAGGGGGTATTGCAGGTGTAGCCTACAAATGCAAATATATACCTGTAAAGATAGACAATGCAGGAGGACAACTCACAATGGGGTATCAGGGAATAGTGTATGCAGCAGATAAGGGAAGCAGAATAATTAACTGTTCATGGGGCAGTACAGGTGGTGCCGGTCAGTTTGGGCAGGATATCGTTAATTATGCCAATTACAATAAAAACGCCCTTGTGGTTGCTGCAGCAGGCAATAGCAGTGGCCAACACTTATACTATCCTGCATCATATAATAATGTATTAAGTGTTACCGCAACTGATGCAGATGATTTAAAATGGCCTCAATCAACATATCATTTCAGAGTAGATATTTGTGCTCCGGGTCATAATATTTATTCTACAATGCCAAATGGCGCCTATCAAACAAGCAGTGGTAGTTCAATGGCAGCAGCAGTGGTATCTGGAGCTGCTGCATTGCTTGCAACATATTATCCTAACTTTATACCTCTTCAACTTATTGCCCAACTAAAATCTACAGCAGATAATATTGATACTATTGCTGGAAATTTGCCCTATGCCGGAAAACTTGGAAAAGGAAGATTAAATATTTTCAGGGCGCTTACAGAAAACAATATTCCCTATGTTCGAATGATTTCGCATAATTTAACAGCAGAAGAATACGGTTCATTTTCTGAAAATGACACTTTCCTAATTTCAGGCAATTTTGTCAATTACCTTGGCCCTACAAATAATCTCACATGTACTTTAAGGGCTTTATCTCCCTACGTATCAGTAATTGATTCAATTATCAATTTCCCGAATGCAATAGGCACTCTTGACACTGTAAACAACAACAATTTCCCATTCAAAGTCAAAATCAATCAGAATATACCTTTCAGTACTCCAATTACTTTTGAACTTATTTATCAAGACATTAATTATAATGACAAGGAGCATTTTACACTCACGTTCAATGTTGACTATTTGACTCTTGACACTAATAAAATTACAGTTACTTTAACCAGTAAAAGTCGGATAGGATACAATAATGAAACCTACAGTCAGGGAAAAGGTTTGCTTTATCAGAATTTGGGGCAGTCTCTTTTAACGATGGGAGGATTGATTGTTGGTATTTCTCCATCGCAGGTTGTTGATAATATATATGGAAGTGTTGAAGGTAGTTACAATAATGATTTTTTTGCCTTGACTCCTATAAACAAAACAGTTCCGGGCTTGATTTCTGACTTTGATGCCACATCCATGTATTCGGATAGCATGGCGGGCATTGAAAGAATTAATATTAAAGTTATTAATAATTACTATGCATGGAACAACCCTCTTGATGAGAAATACTTTATTTCAGAATACCTGATTATAAATAATGGAGCTGACAATCTTCAAAATTTATATGCAGGGCTTTTTATGGATTGGAAAATTCCGGAAAACAACAAACACCGAATTGATTTTGATGTAAATACATTAACAGGATATGCCTTTTCGACTGATGGAGACAAATATACAGGCACTAAACTTCTAAGTGGTGGGAACTATAGATTTTATGCTTTCGACAACATTAACGGACTTAATTTCGTGGATGGTTTTACCAATTATGAAAAATATACGGCCTTACGTACAAATAAATTACAAGCCGGTATCTTAGATGATGATAATAATACCGCAAGTCTTTTTAGCAGTGGCCCACATACAATTAATCCAAATGATACCATTAAAGTGGCATTTGCAATCCTTGTAGGAGACTTCCTTGGTGACATTATTAGCTCTGCTAATGCAGCCCAAATAAGATACAACAATGATGATATTTCAATCTACGAAAACTTGGCTGTTTCACAATTTATCTTAGAACCATTTCCAAATCCGGCAAAAAATCAATTTTTCTTTTCTTTTACAAGTAACATTTGCCAGAACTTAGAATTTGAACTCTATAATGCCTACGGACAGGTAATAAGCACCAAAGAAATAACCAGTGAAATAGGACATCAAACTATCGAAGTTAATACCGGAGATTTAAGCAAAGGTTTGTATTTTATTAAACTCAAAGGACTAGAATCTACTGCAACGGGAAAGATTGTCATTCAATAAAAGGCATTATTAGCATTATGAGAATTATTCAAAAAGAGCCTTCATCATTCCGCGACAAATCGGGTTTTATTTTTTATTTCCAAGACGAAGTTTACAGGGCAATTAATAAAGTCTATGCCAACAACTATAAAATGCTCATGAATTCGGGCCTATACGATCAGCTTACTAAAGAAGAGATACTCGTAAGTCATCAGGAAGTTGAAGTTGGTTTTGATTTAGCAGAAGAACCCTATTGTGTTATTAAACCCGGAAAAATTGATGATATAAGTTATCCCTATGAATGGTGTTTTTCACAATTAAAAGATGCTGCTGTTTGCACCCTAAAGATTCAATTAACTGCCCTTAAATTTGATATGTCTTTAAAAGATGCTTCAGCATTTAACATCCAATTTCACAAAGGGAAACCAATATTTATAGACACTCTTTCTTTCGAAAAATATAATGAAGGACAGGCATGGTTAGCTTACAGACAATATTGTCAGCATTTTTTAGTCCCATTGCTGTTGATGAAATACATTTCCTCAGACCTTAATCAATTGCAAAAAATATATATTGACGGTATTCCTTTACAATTGGCATCAAAGCTGTTACCATATAAAACAAAATTTAATTTTTCAATATTAAGTCATATTCATTTACACGCCCTTTCACAAAGAAAACACGAGAATACCGGGACTAAAGTAAACATTGCTAAATTGCCAAAGAATAAATTGGTAATGCTTATTTCGTCACTACTTCAATTTGTTGAATCTCTTGAAGCTACAAAAACACAATCGCAATGGGGAGATTATTACAATAATACCAATTACAGTCACCAATCCCTCAAGGAAAAGGAGATCATTGTCAGGGATTTTGGCACCCTAGTAAAACCTCGAAAAGTTCTTGACCTTGGAGCAAACGATGGCACATTCAGTCGTATTTTTTCAGAGCAGCATATTCCTACAATATCTTTAGACAGCGATACTCAGGCAGTAGAGAGCAATTATCTCCGCATGAAAAAAAACAATGACTTTTACTTACTACCTCTTATTTCAGATATTACAAATCCAAGCCCAGGTATAGGCTGGCAAAATCTTGAACGCAGGCTGTTAGTAGATAGAATTAAGACCGATTTAACGCTTGCACTGGCTCTTATACACCATCTTGTTATAGGGCATAATCTGAGTTTTTCGCAAATAGCTTCTTTATTTGCAGATTTAAGTCCCCATGTCATAATTGAATTTGTTCCCAAGTCCGATTCACAAGTAGCCAAGATGTTACTCAACCGACCAGATGTCTTTGATGATTATAACGAAAAGAATTTTGAATATGCTTTCGAAACATATTTCGATTTGCTTAAAAAAACACATGTTAAAGGTACTGAAAGGAGTATATATTTATATAAGATAAAGAACATTTAACAATAATGAATAAAAGGAATATTACACTTCACCCCTTTCTAATAGCCCTCTATCCCATACTTTTTTTGTATCATCACAATATAGGTGAATTATGGCTCAGTGATTTAATGACATCAACTTGTGTAGCCTCATTTTTTGTTATAGTAAGCTTTTTGATACTCAAAAAAATTACAAGAAACACAATAAAAACAGGGCTACTTACTTCATTACTCTGGGCTGGTTTTTACCTATACAGCGACATAGGAAATCTCTTTAATAAGTTTGTTATCAACTCTCCAATAGCTTTTTATATATTCCTGATTTTACTTTTTATATTACTCTCAAGAAAACAGCTTACATTCAAGCTAAAAGAGAATGATATCCCCTATAAATCATTCCTATTATATTCATTTGTAGTTATATGGATGTTTTTAATCAATATTGTTTTAACTGATTTTGTGCATGGGATTAAACATTTTTTTATAGTGATTATTATTGCCATATCAGCACTTGTTCTGTTTGTATTTCTCCTTAAAAAAATGGGTAATAATCTAACCTATGAATCTAAACTTTACTTATTTCACTTCTCAAAATTCTTATTTGGACTCACATTTTTATATATTATAATTTATCAGAGTCAATTTGAGATTATATCTCATTCAATTTTACTTCCATTTTACGGAGTCATGCTATTGATTTATTCATTAATAGCTTGGAAGTTTATAAATGAGACACTTCATCGTTTCTTCTACTTAAGCTTGTTATTATTTATTATTATCTTAACTGGAATTCAAATAGATGCTCTGTATAACAATTTGTTATCAGAAATTGCTTACGTGCTTTTGATTTTAATCCTTTGCAATAAAATAATTAAAAGCCACTATAACTTTATAAAAATTAATACCGTACTAAACTTCTTTACTTCAGCACTCATCCTATTCCCACTGATAGGTATTATTTACTTTGAAACAAATTATTTTTTCAGCAAGAAATCTGAAATAACTCAAATACAATTTGAGGGACTTTCCCCACAGGAAAATTTACCTGATATTTATTTTGTAGTTCTTGACGAATATGCATCATCTTCATCAATTAAAAAGTTATTCAAATACGATAATGGTTTATTTGAGGAGGCTATGAGACAGAAAGGGTTTTATGTTGATGAATGGCAAACCTTTTCATCTCATACACCTGAGGTGATTTCAGGTGTACTAAATTTGGACAAATCAACAGTGAATAAGGAAATAGCGTTTGAGAATTTCAATAATATAAAACACAATAAACTCTCAAATTTCTTACAGAAATTTCAATACAAAATTGCACAATTTCCCATGTGGCGCTATGAAAAATACACTGCCATAGAACATGCTGACACATTACACAAGGTACCAAATAACGGATTAAAATCTGAACTTAAAGATTACAACTCCAAGATTTTATTTCGCACACTTGTTCAACGTTATATTACAAACAAATTAGAGTTTTACCAAAACGCCATAAATTATATATATAAGCAGTTGCCTAAAATAAAAGAAGAAGTTGCAGTAGAAGATCCTCTTTTTGTATATGCTCACTTTATATGTCCACACGCCCCATTTGTTTTTGACAGCTTAGGTGTATCTATTGGCCGACAATATGATGGCAACAAATATTATTTAGGACAGTATGTTTTTACTAACAATATGGTTTTAGACCTTGCTGACAAATTAAAGATGGTTAATGATGGTAATAATGTCATTATTTTTCAATCTGATCATGGACCAAGAGAAGGTGAGACCGGTATTAAAACCAATATACTTCAGGAGCGAAAAATTTTTACAGCCATTTATTTCCCTGATGGGGATTACTCTTTGGTAAATGAATCTCCCAAATTAAATTCCAATACTTTCAAAATTGTGTTGAATAAGTATTTCAAAACCGGCTTAGAATGGGATGCAAATGATTAAAACTTGAATTTGTTACTAGGTATTTATAAATAATATTTTAGCTAAAAGACATTTTATTCCATCTCGTTATGTTTGGCATAACGTCTCCATTTTTCAATTAGGGTTTGCATATCAGCTGGAAGTTCAGAATCGAAGCTCATAAATATCCCTGTTGCAGGATGTTTGAAAGCAAGACTTTTAGCATGGAGACAATGTCGAGGTGCAATTTCAAAGCAATTATTCACAAATTGTTTGTATTTGGTAAAAGTAGTACCTTTTAAAATTCTATCGCCCCCATACGTTTCATCATTAAACAATGGATGCCCGATATGCTGAAAATGAGCCCTGATTTGATGTGTGCGACCAGTTTCGAGGCGGCATTCGACAAGTGTAACATAACCGAACCTTTCGAGAACTTTATAATGGGTAACAGCATGTTTGCCATACTCTCCATCTGGAAATACTTGCATTACTTTTCTATCTTTAAGATTCCTGCCAATATGCCCTGTTATAGTACCTTCTTCTTCATCAAAATCCCCCCAAACAATGGCTTGATATACCCTATCAATTGTTTTATCGAAAAACATTTTTGCTAATCGAGTCTGAATAATTTCGTTTTTGGCAATAAGAAGAATTCCCGATGTATTTTTATCAATCCTATGAACAAGGCCGGGGCGCTCATCAATATCTTTCATTTTGAGAATTTCTTTGAAATGATACATCAGAGCATTAACCAAAGTACCCGTGTAGTTGCCATATCCCGGATGCACAACCATTCCAGGTTCTTTATTGACTATAACAATATATTCGTCCTCAAAAGCAATGTTTAATGGAATATTTTCGGGAAGAAGTTCAATTTCCCTTGGAGGATAAGCCAAGACTATTGAAATTTCGTCCATGGGCTTCACTTTGTAATTCTGTTTGACGGCTTTATGATTGACAAAAATATTACCGGCTTTGGCTGCATTCTGAATTTTATTTCTTGAAGCATTTTCAAGGCGACTCATTAAAAATTTATCAATTCTTAACAATCCCTGCCCTTTATCAACAATCAGATGAAAATGCTCATAAAATTCCTGTTCCTCTTCGGGATGTTCAAATTGGTCTTCCATATGTATGAAATATTATTTTAAAAATGAAGGCCATCATGCTAGCAGACAACAAACAGGATTTATTTACTTCTATAGATTATTAATTTTGACGTATTATCATGAGCTTATCGGATGATAATAATTTATTATCACTTTTTTGTTTTATAAGATAGAAATAAAGGCCATTCGTAAAATGAGAAGGTAAAATTATCTGATTATCTAAAGTGCATGAAAAAACCTGCCTTCCGGTAAAATCATAAAGAAGAAATTCACAATTAGAAAGTTCTATATCTGTTTCTGTATGTAGATTTAAAATATCTTGTGAAAGAGGATTAGGATAAAAAGTGATGTTAAGCATTTTTTTATCATTCTGGTTATTAACACCAAGGTTAAAAAGATTACCAAACAAAGGCCTAATCATTAAAGAACCTTCATATAATGAAGTTTTCCATGTGCCATCAGTATTATAAAAAATATTTTCATTAGAAACAGTATTGCGATCAAATCCGACATTCAGGTTATCAGCAGTTGTTTGTCTCCAGCCAATATAAAAAGTGCCATTTAAGACTAAGGGAGGGTCAAGAAAATAAGTATGGAATTTATTTAATTCATCTTCAAACATTGGGGTAACATTAGCCTGTTCATAAATTATTTGATCTGGAGCACTGTTGCCATTCCAAATAGTAAGAAAGAAGTTCTTTTGATTCACATTCTGATACGTTTGATTGAAAAACATTTGCACTGCTTTTAAAGTATCGCTGGTATTAATTGAAAATCGGTAAGCCAGTTTTGAATTGGCGGGAGTAAGCCCATAACCATTTTCAGGAGAGCCGTCGTCATAGGCATAATAATTAAGAAATCTTTGAAAGAACTGAATTGTATCATTCATCCTGTTAATATCAGGGGTGGTGTTTATAACGCCTCTTAATTCGAACAAAGCAGAGTCAGTAAGGGCTGATGAAAAAGTATGGGCAATAGGCACATTCAGCTGTTCGTTTGCAAAAGGTAATAAATTGAGGTTGCCGCCCGAATAACTAAAAGCAACAGAACTATCAAAACTATCATAAATAAAAAGGTTTCGATTTACATTTTTAGTTATATTGCTGAGATTCACATATTTAAGTTCAACGGTGCTATGGGTCTGAAAAAGTGAAGGATTAAGTAAATAATGTTTCCAAGGAACAGATTGATATTTAACAAAAAGAGAACCCATGCTTCCGGTAAAAGCCACATCTTCAAAAACAGTATCGTTGATATTTCTTCCAATATTCAGATATACGTAGTCGAGGTGCCACTGATCTACAT
>JAQVVM010000086.1 GCA_028698995.1 Bacteroidales bacterium | reverse complement strand
ACTTCCCTTTCAAATAGAGACAAAATGAGAACTGTTGCAGAACACATAGCCATTCAGATAAGTAAGGGCATTATTGAGTCAGGGTTAACAGGGAAAGTGCTGATGACAGGCGGAGGAGTATATAACAGCTTTATCATTTCAAGAATTAAAGAATTATGTCCTGATCATCAAATAATAATTCCCGAAAAGAAAATAATTGATTTTAAAGAGGCTTTAATCTTTGCCTTTTTGGGCCTTTTAAGATATTTAAATATCCCTAATTGTCTGTCAAGTTATACAGGAGCTAATGCTGATATTTGTGCCGGTTCCATTTATGATGGAAGACTTAATTTCTAATAAGGACCGGTCTTATCTCCGCATCTATAGAATCCTGAATAAAAACAATGGCATTCTCTTTATTCAGAACCTTCATTAAACTATCTGCCGCTTGGATATTGTCAACAGCAATAATATTACGCTTTGATTTAAAAGTGAGGTATTTCTCTGCTTCCATACATGAAATGTGTGTGATAACAAAAACAGACTCATCATCCCCTGCCCTTTCTGAAATGACATTAGCAAGCATATCAATTTTAAAACTGTCAACATCTTTTGTAAGGTGTTTCCTGTAAAAATAAATGGATAAAACAAGACCCACACTCAAAAATAACAGAACTAATTTTCTTTGCATGAATGCCCTATCTATACTTTCAACTACTAAAGCACTGAACAGAGCAAGAGGAATTGAGAGCCTTGCCATTAGCAGAAAATGAAGTGCATTGGCATTAAACAGAACAACAAAGTACAACAGCACCGGTAGAGATGATAAAATCAAAATCTTTTTATTATTCTTAATTAATGAAATCAGCTTTCCCTTATTAAAAAAAAGAGAAATAATCCCCGCAAAAAAGATAATGTAACCCCAGCCCCACAAAGCTTTATGAATGTTTAAAAACATGACTTTTATTGAAGAAATGCTGAAAATATTCACACCCATACTGCTGTATTTTTCTCCAAAGAAACCACTTCTTTCGAGAAAGCGCATACCCATTGCTTCCGCTAGGTTTTGAATACCATTAACACTTCCATATATCAATAAAATCAAGGTTAATGCAAAACCAATTACCAAGAAACAGACGAGAATAAATTTTTTGTAAATAATATACTTTCTGCTCCTGAATAATACAACCGCCAAAACAGCAAAGAAAAAAAGAGCAATCCATTCGGTAAGGACAAACAAAAACATTATCAAAAAAAAATAGTTTTGGAATTTTTTAACGCCGGACACAGGATCTTTAAAAATTTTTAAAACGTAATACAACGCAAGTAAAAAAAACAACTGCGAGATCATTTCAGGAAAGAAAATATCTGTATGCAAATACATATTTACAGGCATGAATAAATACACCAGAAATGGTGTTAAGGCAACAGGACTAAAGGTTGTTTTACTTTTGTCAAGAAAATGTTTTGATATAAAATATACAATTAAAGCCGAAATAAAATGCAGTAATATGTTGATGATTTGTAAAACCAATTTACCATCGGCAATTTCAAAGGGTATCATGACAAAATAAGCGAACCAAAAAGCTAATGGTGGAAAAGAAATATAATAGTTATTACCATTTTCATCTTCAAGCCGTTTATAATATGCAAAAAATTTATCTCCCTCATTTTCATAAGTCCACATGGGTGTAAAATGACAATTGGCAAATCCCTGCTGCCTCCAGATTTCAACAGTTTTAAGTGTAAGAATGTAGGTTTGTTCTTCACAACCAATTTTCGTTGTTATTTGATCGTATCTAACAAATACAGAGCATGTAAATGACAAGAGAAAAACCAATAAAAGGAGGTAATTTCTTTTCACAAAATTTTAATTAAAAGAATGTAAAGTAATAAAAAATAAAGTTGCGTAAGGTCAATTTTATTAAATAAAACAAAATTTTATAGTAAGATATTCTTAAATTTGACCCATACTAAAAAAATGAAATTTAAATGCAATGATGCTTTATAAAAATATTCCAAATCTTGCAACCCTGCTCAACCTGCTTACAGGTTGTTTATCAGTAGTTTTTGCCTTTAATGGTGATTTGCATATTGCTGCCTACTTAATTGGAATAGCCACTATTTTTGATTTTCTTGATGGTTTCTTAGCCCGATTACTAAAAGCCTATTCTGAATTTGGCAAACAATTGGATTCTCTTTCAGATCTTATTTCCTTCGGACTTGCTCCTTCTGTTATTATATATCAGTTATTTATCCGTTCAAATCAATTACCCTCTCTGATTCTTTTTGATATAAACCTTATACCGCTTACTGCTTTTCTTATTACCCTGTTTTCTGCAATGCGGCTTGCCAAATTCAATATTGATGAAAGACAAAGTGATAGCTTTATTGGTCTGCCTACACCTGCCAATGCTATATTGATAGCTTCATTTCCCCTTATAAGTATGCAATATGCAGACAATAATGAGTTTATAGGTATTTTTTTCAGGGAAACTCTAAGTAATTATTACTTTTTATTTTTATTTACGATAATATCTTCAATATCACTAGTCATAGAATTAAAATTGTTTTCGTTAAAATTTAAAACTTTCGGATGGAAGAACAATCAACTGCGATATATCTTTTTAGGAGGATCATTGTTATTTCTGGTACTGTTTAATTGTGCAGGAATTCCATTGATAATTCTTTTTTTTATACTTTTGTCACTTATTGTTAATTATTTTGTCACAACTAAAAGATAAATTCCACAGATATGATTTTTAGAGCAGAAATTGACATCATGCCGTTGAAAAACTTATTAGATCCTCAAGGTAAAGCTGTGAGTATGAGCATGAAAAACATAAACTTATCAGAAATTACCAATGTCAGAATTGGTAAACATATAAGTTTAGAAGTAGAAGCTGCAAGTGAAGAACTTGCTAAAAATAAAGTTGAAGAAGCCTGTAAAAAACTTTTGGCCAACCAAATAATGGAAAGCTTTACTTTTAAGATTGAAGCAATCTGATTTTAACGGTCTAATTTAAATTTTGTTCCTAGATATACCTTTCTAACCTGTTCGTCATTAGCGAGTTCTTCGGCTGTGCCAGCTTTAAGAATAGATCCTTCAAACAATAAATAAGCCCTGTCTGTTATAGATAGCGTTTCATGAACGTTATGGTCGGTAATGAGTATCCCGATATTTTTCTCTTTGAGTTTAGAAACAATATTTTGAATGTCCTCAACAGCAATAGGGTCAACACCTGCAAATGGTTCATCAAGAAGGATAAATTTTGGATTTAAAGCCAGAGAGCGTGCAATTTCTGTTCTTCTTCTTTCACCACCGGAAAGTTGAATACCGGTGCTTTTACGAATATGTTGCAAACTAAATTCATCTAAAAGGGTTTCAAGTTTTTCTTTTTGATCAGCTTTGGACATTTTACTGAATTCAAGGACAGCCTTGATATTATCTTCCACACTCAAAGATCTGAACACAGATGGTTCCTGAGCAAGATAGCCAATCCCTCTTTGGGCACGCCTGTACATGGCTTCTTTAGTAATTTCCGTATCGTTTAGAAAAATTTTACCTTCAAGAGGTTTTATGAGGCCAACAATCATATAAAAAGTTGTTGTTTTTCCGGCACCATTAGGTCCCAGTAAGCCAACTATCTCTCCCCGTTTGACTTCAACAGAAACATTATTGACAACTGTTCTTTTGCTGTAAACTTTAACAAGATTTTCGGTTCGGAGAAGCATTTTTCAGATTATTTAAACAGCAAAATTAAATTAAATTTCAATATTACCTCATTAAATACATTTTCCCAAATTCCTGATTGAAATATTTTGAGGCTGAGGTTACATTTTTCTCAATAAATGTATCATTAATTTTTGCTATTACCCTATACAAATAAACACCATTTGCTAATCTGTCGCCATAAGTATCCGTACCATCCCAAACAAACTGTGTAATATTTCTTCCAACATGGATGGGGCCAAGTTCAGAGATATCAATTTCCCTGACTACATGCCCAGTTATTGTCATTATCTGAATCTTTAAATAAGTTGGAATTTCAGAACCGGTCAGAGTAAAAACAAAGTGTGTAGCTGTAGTAAAGGGGTTTGGCCAATTGAGTACCTCCGTAATGGTTGGCTTATTTATAACTTTAAATGAGATTTTATGCTCAACACTGCCGGAAAGATTATTGGAAGCATCCTTTCCCTGAACAATTAATTGATAAATACCATCAGGAAGTTGACCGGGTTTATATTCAATATAACTGACATTTTCAGGTAAAGTCGCAGGAAAAAAACGCATCTGTTCAACGCCCTGGGTTTCAAAATAAATACGTACCGGTTCCAGAATGCCCGGTTTTTTCAAGTAAACCCTGAAAGCGGAAGTATCATCAACCGGAAGAAATTTATTTTCATCTCTGAGCATTATAGATATTTCGGGATCCGCAGAAACAATATCTCCATCAAGGATATGCACACCATCAAAAGTAACATCAAGCAAAGGATTAATTTTATCATTCTCAACAAAAAATGGCATATAGCCAATATTGTTGAATCGGTATTGTTCAATCTGATCAAAGTTGGGATTAACTTCAATCCAGAAACTGTTTAAACCTGCAAGGCCCTCAGTTGAGAAAGACACAGTATCAATTAAAATATGTCCTACAGGATGTGGTGCCTGGCGTGGGTAAGTGACAGGGTGAATGTTTCTGTCTTTATCCATAACCCAATAGGCCACTAAAAGGCTGTCCATATCAAAATCTCCGATATTCTGAATAGCACAGGAGAACTTTAAATTTTCACCTTCTTTTAAAGTGTCTTTATGAAATGTAAAATGCAAAGATGGGTTTAAAGCAGTTTCAGGAACTCCATCATAAAGCACGTGCCATCGGGTCATTTGAGCAGGCGTATGGAAAGAATCATCCCTCATAAATGCAACAAGATACAAATATGGATAGGTTAAGGGATCAATGAATGTACTCAGATTGTATATATCTAAAGAATCTGATGAAATACCGCTAAAAAGGGTATCTTGCTGACCATCAATTTTAACACCAATAACACAAAGCCTAACACTGTCAGCAAGCCCTGGTTCGACAGAATTATAACGCCAATGAATTGATTTCCATTTAGAGGCCGGTCCAATTAATTCGGACTTAATATGTCCGATATTCCATATAGTAGTAATACTGTCTGTAAGGTTTATCACAGAAGTATAACTGCCACCAATTACTTCATTAGCAAATCCAATAGCATTACCTTTTTTTCCAAAGATTATGTAAGGTGTGTTATCTTGAAGATTCCGGATATTTGCACTTCCAAATGATTCAAAGGCCTGATATAGTGTGGTGTCAAAACTTTGGGCATTATGGTTGTTATGGTTGTATGCTAGAATATGATAACCCACAGGGACAGAATCAATGAAGTTTTTAACCCTTTGTCGCCACGAATTTGTGTGGGTATAAAAATCAAATGCCGGAACAGAATAGGCTTTACAATGAACATTATTATAAGGGCCAACATTGGCAACCACATTATAACTCATCCATGGCTCACCGGAAATGGGGTTAAAAACAGCAAATTTTAAACCGTTACCCCAATCCCACAAGCAACTCCAAATATCCATCACACTGCCATTAATTTTAAACCAATTTTCGTCCCATGGTAAACTTCCGCTTTGATAAACACTGGTTTGTACTGAAAGTACATTAACACTGTTAACAAAGGCATAATTAAGATCCGGTCGGTTATACTTCACATACTGATAATTATTATCTTTAAATTGAAAGTAATGGGCTTGCCCCCAACCCGTTTTATTTTGAATATACTGAAAAGAACTTTCCCGCCAGTTATTCTGTCCATTATCAATAGCCACACGCCAGAAATATACGGTGCTATCTGAAAAAGTAAATGGAGGTGTCCAGCTGACAACTCCACCTGAATGAGTAACATTTCCGGACTTTAAAAATGGCGAATCAAAAAGGTCTGTGGTATCAATCTGAAAAATAAAGTTTGTCTGAGATGCAAATGGATTCCCTGTTGAAGCTTTTAAGGTTACAGTTGACATAGGAACTACTGCATACTTAGCTGGATAGACAGGAATAATGTCAGAAGAGGTTATAAGAAATTCCTTTTCAATAACATTGTTTAATTTTGTAATTTCATCGTATTGGTTATACAAGTCCAAACGAATACTTAATTTATTTATACCTATTGATTTAGTCGGTAAAACAGGCATGTAAATTGTCAAAGTGTCTTTAAATTTATTGGCAGGGGCCTGCAAGTAATAAGTATCGAAAGTAATGCCATCGGGGTAACTTCTTTTAATTTCAACAATATAATTACCACTCACCGCTCTTGCTTTATTTTTAACAATTATATTAACAGCAAAAGAGTCTTGTTCGGATGTTATGTTATAGGGGTTAAAATAAACTGATGGTTGAGTTATTTCAAAATCCGGTTTGGAAAAATAATTGACCTTAATGGCAGGGTCTCCATGCAAGACAGAGACTAAACAAACTTCTTTTATAAAAGGATTTCCAATGGAATTTAACTGAGCAGTCGCAATCGTTTCTTTAATAGCTTTTCCAACAGCATTACCATAGTTATAAATCCCGATATTATCATATAATTCACGGGCATAAATATGCAGAGCAGTTGTAGCAGTAGGTGCAGTGGAAGCTAGATAACCAATTACGCCCTTGCTTGGAATCAACACAAATGCTTCACTAGAACTCTGATCAGTTGTAAAAATATCTCCTGCGAAGCATGAATTTGCAAACAAAAATGGATACTTCCCAATATTATTGTATTCTGAAGGATTGTCAATACTCTGGTCAAAACCGGTTCCCGATGCATGTCCAAAAAATGTCATCATAGAGACACCATTATTAATAATTGTTTTCAATGAATCAGATTGATTAATTTCTATTGGAGCAGTAGAAGTTTTAAGAAAAGTTCTTACATAACCTCCAAAAAGGGTATCCTCAATAACATTCCTATATTGATTTAAATAACCGGCAAACTGATTTTGTTCTGCAATATTACCACCTCCTCCAAAATGGAGGACATTTTTCATCCAATCAGGGGGGTTATTTTGTGCAAGTTGCTGGGTATTTTCATATTCAATGACTTTGTTAAGATACAGGCTGACATGCTCAGGTGTCTTGGCAGCCAGTCTTCCTGTTGCAATAGCAGGTTGGTATAAAGTGTCTAAAATACGATTCGAAAACAAATTATCTGAAGCAGGTACTCCAAAAGTTGGGACCAGGGTGTTTTTATAATTATTAATATCATTCCTGAATATATTACCTGTAAGCGATTTCCCAATTATAAATAAATATTCGGGTGGTGAAGGGAAAGTATTAAAAAGGTATTTGACATAGTTTCTAATGGAAAGAGGGTGTTTACGAATACCGTAAGAAAATTGGTCGTAAAGTTCATCAATATCTGCAAGTAATACATTGTATCCTGAACTATTCCTATAATCCTTATAATTTTCAACCTCATTCATCAGGCTTTTTTCTGTAATAATGAGGTAATCAGACATGTTATTAGGTGGTGTTCCAAAATTATTAAATTTAGCAAAATTGCTCACATTTGTGTTTACAGGAGTAACCTGAGACACATAATTAATCTGACCTGTGCTTGACAAATAACATAACTTTTCACTTCCAGTATTTGGGACTAGTGCCTGAAAAGTATTACCGTTCCTAACAACCTTGATGCGTTTTTTATTGGTAAGGTCGTACAACAATGCCGTGTCAGAAGCAGCAATGTTAAAATTAGTAATATTCAGCAAGGCTTTTGTCTGAGGTCCTTGAGGGACTAATAATTTATAAGAAGTAGAATTGTTAAGATTGAAATTCTGCGGGTACTTAACCCTGACATAAGCAATGGTATTTCGGTCTGCATTAGAGCTAATATCATCGCTATAGGAAAAATTAAATTGCAAATTTCCTCCCTGCAAAAACTGGGGAAGCAGACTGTAGTTAAAATTCAAAACTTTATATCTCTGATATATAGTATCAATCAAAATATCTGCAAAACTTACTTTAAGATGATGTGGAGGTGAAGAAGCACCAACGACAACAAAATTTATCTGAGCATTAGGTCCATTGGTAAAAATTTGAGGTGTTGGAATTGTTTTGGTTGTATTTGATGGCAAATTACTCCCCTTACCAAATGCTGCATCAAACCATCCCTCTCCAACAATATATTCAGCATCTGTTGAGCCATGAATTGTGGTTTCACCATTAAAATAAGTTGAAGTATAATTTTGATGAACCACATTATAAAAATATGGCAAGGGTGTATATATTCCAAAATTTACATCATTCTCAGGTAAAAGCCTATTATTATTTATAGAAGATGTCCATGTAAAAAAATAGACAGCTGTATCGTTAAACAAGCTGTAATATGGATTTGCATGAGTACCCGATACATTGTAAAGTTGTGCATCAAGAGCACCATCATTTCTTGTGGCATAAAACTCAATATAGTCACTTGATGAGAAAGTACCTGTATTTTCATTTTGCACATAAATATGTTGTTCTATTCCATTATTAAAAAGCTGAAAGGACCTTGGATCAATATTTCCTATCGGTACACCTGCATTCTGCAAGGTTGCATAATTAATACGGTAAATTCCTTCCTTAAAAACTTTTATTTTAAAGTAAGATTGGTTATAATTAATCCACTCATTACCATAAGGCTGTGCAAAAACTTGAACTGATAAGGAAAATAAAAAAACCGTTACAATGGTTTTAAATTGAATATGGAATTGTTGAAATCTATTTTTATTCATTTCTGTTAATATTGAACTTCAATGAAAATATATTTGAATACAATGCTATAGAATTATTTCCGATATCAGTTAAAGCATAATCTATGGTAAGTATTTTACCAATTTGCACACCGACACCCATATTTATTTGTAAAGATGTTCTCCGTTTACCGTCAGAATTTGTTTCCTTCTGAATATTTCCCAAACCGGTTCTTAAAAATACCATTTTTTTAAAATCAAATTCGAGTCCTATATGAGGGTCAAAGCTTAATGGATTTGTTCTAATAAGTACATTCCGTTTATTGTCTGTTGTAATGTCAATATCAATTGCTGCGAGTGCAGAGAAGTCATTATAAACATTAAAACTTCTGGCCGCACCAAGTATAAATTTTGGCAGCGTAATTTCTACCGAGCTTGATGGAATTTCATTGCCTGTTAGGGCAAAAACTTCCTTCATTTTGTCATCAAAGGTATAATTCCATGTATTATAAGTGGTTGTAATATCTTTAGCAAATAAACCTAAAAGCCATTTATCATATTTATATTGTGCACCTACATCAAATCCAAAGCCCCAGGCATTTGCAAAGTTTCCGGCTTTACGCTTAATAATTTTTGCGCTGGCTCCAATATCTAGGTTTTCAAATTTTACTGATTTTCTAGCATACGATAACATAAAAGCAAAATCAACTGCTGAAAAGGATTTGATTTTTTCATAATCAATATTACCATCATTGTCAATAAGCTCAATTGTATTGGGAATATCATCTACGCCAAAGCGGACAATAGATAAAGCAGCTGTACTTTTTTCATCAATTTTCAAAGCCAAAGCACCATAATCAAATTTGGCTATACCTGCAAAATATTCAGCATGCATAAGGGCAAGTTGCATATTTGTTGGGACATTAACCAATCCTGCAGGATTCCAAAAACCTGAAGAAACATCATTAATATGCCCTGTAACAGTATTTGACATGCCTAAAGCTTTTGCCCCTACACCAATTGACATAAATTCATTACTGTATTTAGGCGTCTGTGCCTTAAGTGAATTAAGCAACAAGATAATAAGAATACCAAACAAAAACGTCCTTAACATGAAAACTACTTTATATTTCTTACAAATTTACAATTTTTTGCTTGAGCTTAAATAAAATTGAAAATTAAATAACTTTTTTTTGAAAAAAAATTTCTTTTGAAAAAAATTTTATATATTTGACTTTGAATTTCAACCTTAAATAAATTTTTATGAAAAAGTTTTCTTACCAAATTTCATTGCTAATTATGTGTGTTTTTATTGTTTTAGGATCATGTAAGAAAGAAGATGATAACAATAACAACAATAATAATAACAATAACAATAATACTCCTACAACCGTAACTGACGGGGGTGGAAATGTTTATAATACCATTCAGATAGGCAATCAGCTATGGATGAAAGAAAATTTAAAATATGATGTTTCTGGCAGTTATTGTTACGGAGATTTGCCTGCCAATTGTTCTGAATACGGACGTTTATATACTTATGCTGCTGCCAATACATCCTGTCCTACTGGTTGGCGTTTACCAAGTGATGCAGACTGGAAAACCCTTGAGATGTTTCTCGGTATGAGTCAGGCTGATGCCGATGCAGAAGGATGGAACAGAGGAACAGATCAGGGAACTAAATTAAAGACCGGTGGCTCTTCGGGCTTTAATGCCAAGCTTGGTGGTTTCAAAAATCCATTGGGATTATATGAAGAGAAAGATGCAAGTGGCTATTTTTGGACTTCAACAGTTACCCAAACAGATTATGCTTATAACAGAGAAGTTAATATGGGTGCTAAAGTAACCCGAACATTCAATGTTAAAACTTATGGTTTTAGTGTACGTTGCATTAAGAATTAGAATTTGTTTATGATTTCACACATTTCTGATATTACAGTTTTTAACAGTTGTCTCTATAATATTTTCCTGAATATTAAAGACCGAGACAGCTTCTATATTTCATAACAAGACTCCCGTATTTTTATTTTTTATTTTATTGTTTAATTAAAAAAAAGATTGTTATGAATTTACCTTTTGCAGAATCATATAAAATTAAAATGGTTGAACCCATTAAAAAAAGCACAAGAGAAGATCGCGAAAAATGGATAAAAGAAGCAAAATACAATTTATTCAAATTGAGAAGCGATCAAGTTTTTATTGACTTATTGACGGATTCGGGAACCGGAGCCATGAGCGACCGACAATGGTCAGAAATGATGCTTGGAGATGAAAGTTATGCTGGTGCATCTTCCTATTTTAAAATGAAAGAAGCGATACAGAACATTCTCGGATTTGAATATTTTTTACCTACTCATCAGGGAAGAGCAGCAGAGAACGTATTGTTTTCAACAATTAATGACGTAAAAGCCGCCCTGAAGAAATCCGATCCCGTTGTGGAACTCTTTTTTCGCTGTCATTTTCAAAACGGCCGTCCCGCCGCCCCAGGAAACGG
>JAQVVM010000042.1 GCA_028698995.1 Bacteroidales bacterium | reverse complement strand
TAACCAGCTTAGCCTTGCCCTTAACTTTGGCAATAACCTGAACACTTACAACTCCACTTTTATTTACTTTATTACGAACAAACATAGAGTAAAAGTAAGAAAAAGGAGGCTGGGTCACCCAAAAGTATCTCAAAAATTTAATTAATAAATAGATTATCAAGTAGTTATAAAATAATCTAATATATTAGTGTCGAAGTCAGGAAAGATTTAAGGATTTTAATTCAAACATAAATCCTACTGAGAAAATTAAGGTACAACACCTGAAACAGTTACAAACATCGTTGTATCATATTTGGTAGAAGCTTGTTTATATACTTTGCCATCAACAAACACTTTCACCTGAATAGCCGAATTAATATCTTTATAGGAGGCTGACACATATACAACATTTCTGGGTGTTTCTTCAAATGAGTACCTCCAGATGTCTTCAGCACTGTTTGTAACAATATTTTGGGTGATTAAATCATTGTTTTCATCTAAATAAGTAACTTTAAAACCCGAAACAGATTTCGTTATTTCATACATCACTTGTTTTTTTTCAACATCCTTTTTGCATGAAGACAGGATTGAAACAAAAACCAAAGTACATAAAAAAGCTGCTAAAAGAAACTTGTTCATCTCAATATTGTTTTACAGATTAATAATAAGGTTAACAAAAAACACCCTGCCCGGTTCATAAATATTTAGATTACTGCCAATGACACGTCGATTTAAATGTTCATAATAAGCTTTATCAAGAATATTATTAACACCGCCTGTCAAACTCAGCAGGTTATTATGTTTATATGTTAAACTTGCATTAAATAAAGTGAAGCCCGGTGTTTTTTGCTCATACATTACTTCTGAAATTTTATTCTGTGAAGCCACCATACGCAAACTTGCTGATGGGATTAATCTTTTATTAAAAATCCTGTAAGCAATATTTAAACGACCTTCAAAAGGAGGAATCTCGTTAAGTGGATCATTCTGAATTAATTCTTCATCAACAACCTGATTATTTTGCCTTATATATTTTGTAACACTGCTTAAAGTTGCTTGTGCATAAGCAGCAGTCAGGTCGATTTGCAGATTATAATCCTCTGGTGATTGATAGGCAGCTTCTACCCCACTTATGTTTACATCAGCGGCATTGTAAAATTCTTTAACTCCCAAAACACCAATTGTAAAAGGCTTTTGAACTGTTGACGGCAAGAGTCTGCCATATATAAAGTTCTCAACAAAAGCATAGAAAAAATTAAGTTCAAATCCTCCCCATTTACTATTATTTCTAAAGGTAAAATCGACCTGATTATTAATCTCAGGCAATAATTTTGGATTACCAAGATAATCGTATGGGTCGTAACCAACCGGCAACAATATAATAAAACGTTCCAGCATGTCCGGACTACGTGAAACGCGACCTACAGAAAGAGAAAGAGAAGTATGAGTACCAAAATGTCGGGTCAGACCACCACTAAAGCTAAAGTTATTATATGTACTTTTTGTATCAGAGATATTTAATATTGAAATTCCTTGGGTATTTTTAAGATTGATTATATCTGACTCAGCAATATTTAAATCATAGCGGGCTGCCAGCACCAAATCATATTTCGCAAAAGCTTTTGCATATTCAAAATAAGCTCCATAATTATTTATTACTGCATCATTCCATAAATTTTCAACTTTAACTGGCAATTGGGGCTGCATGATCATATTTTTTGTTCTTTGCCCGTTCTTCTGCCTGTTTTGGTAATCAAGGCCTATTATTAAATTACCCTTCATAATACCTAGAAGGGTTTCAGCTTTCGCTCCAGTGGTTAAAGCCACAACATCTGAAACTGTTGCCACTGTATCAGAGAAAGGCCTGTTCATATTATCCATAATGTGATGAATATTGGATTGGTATCCTTTTAACGAAAGTTCTTTAAAAAATTCATTTTGTGGCGTGAATTTATACTCAGTAAACAGGAGAGATGAATTATCATCCACTTCGTCCATTGGTAAAGCAGGAAAAAGAACTTTATTAAAGCTCTGTCGGACAGAAAAAACGAACTCATGTTTCAAGTAATTAGCTCCGATTAGTCCTCCGAAATTATATTTTGAAAATGAAGATCTAATATAATTGCCGTTGCCATCTTGATAATTTCCATAGTTCCACCTGCTACCACTGGCAAGGAAAAATGCATGTTCATTAGAACCTTTAACCGAAATATGTTCTTTATGGCCGTTCCAGTTACTTTCGTAACCCCTTAACCCCCTGACGGATATTTTGGGACTTTCTGTGACAGTAGGCCTCTGGGTTATAAGATTAATTGTACCCCCTAAAGCTGTTCCAAAACGAAGCGCATAAGGACCTTTATAAACTTCTATACGTTCAAGATCTTCAACTTCTGAGCGTGAAGTAGCAGGATCCATTCTATTAGGACAGCCACCCTCAACACCTTGAGCTCCATTAATGACAACATTAAGTTGGCTGTATTTAAAACCCCTAATAACAGGGTCAACATTTGCACCTCCTTTTCTGATGCCACTCACATTTGGAATACTTCTCAGATAATCTCCTATATCAGAAATTGCATTTTGCTCAAATTCATTTGCCAGAATTAAATTAGAAACATAGGGCGTTCGTTCAATTTTACGTTCCGAAATTGTAACTAAAGGCAAATTACGAACTTCATTCTTTCTAAGCAGTACCATAACATCTCCTGCTACCTGTGATGTCAGGTTTAAATTACTGGTAAACTGCTGAAAATCGCCATGCTCTATGCTTAACAAAATCAATGGTTTTGGTATGTTCTGAAAAATAAAAAAACCTTCTTCATTACTTACAGTGCTTAGTGGCTGAGTTAAAAAAGGTTCATTTAAAGTTTCAATTTTTACTTGCGCATTGCTTACGGGCAAAAATGAAACTGCATCTTGGACATAGCCCTGTAAACTATAAAAAACCTGTTCATTAACAACGTCAACAGGCTTGAGTAATACCATAAAATCGGCATTCGAATTATTTGTAAGACTGACATCCTGACGCAACTCATCAAAACCCTCCATTGTAAAAGAAAACACCAAATCCAATGGCTGCAAAGAATCCATAAAAAACTCCCCGTTCTGATTAGTGACCACTGTTTGCAATGTATCAATTCCGAAAAGAGGTGTTGGTGTATTTTGTTCATCAAGATACTCAAAATCAACTTCAAGTAAAGCATACACCCTAACATTTTCTAATGGCTGGAAACTTCTCAGATTGAGCACCTGTCCTTTTACTGATTTTAAATCCGTTTGTGCTGTAAGCAAGTTAGAAATTAACAATAATACAAACCATAAAAATCCGAATTTAAAAATAAATTTACGCATTTAATTAGTATTTTAGTTGATATTCAAAATTTGTAAGGAATTTAAAATATATTATTCAATAGCAAAATTAATGTTTAATTATTATTATGTCTGCATAAATTAATAAAAACTTGTTTGCAAATTTTCACCTCTTATTTATATCCGTTTACCGAAATAAATTAATTTTACTTATTACACAAACTACTTTTATTTAAAAAAAACTATGAAAATAATTTTTCATATAATAGGTTGCCTGTTTTTTCTCTCATTACCAGTCATTTTCTCTCCTGATTTTGATGTATCCTTACATTTATTTTTGTTGCCTCCCTTTCAAAGAAATTTTATAGTATATTTATTGATGCTTGTTTTCTTTTATATCAACTATTATTTTTTAGTACCACGCTTTTATTTTACAAAAAAATATTTTTTTTATTCTGGAATAGTTGTAATAATATTTTTTATTATTATTCTTTTACCAGATTTACTATTTGATTTTCACAATCCACATCCTGAGCCCAAAATATTTAGTGAACTCAGCGACAATATGAGACACAGCCCCCCTTCCCCACCCCATTTTTTTAAGTTTTTTGGTTTTCTTAATTTTGGACCTCCAATAGTTCAATTTTTACTTATTTTGATACTATCATTGATACTTAAACTAAATGAACATTTAAGAAATACAGAAAAATTAAAGACAATAGCTGAACTATCTTATCTTAAAGCCCAGATTAACCCACATTTTCTTTTTAATACACTCAACAGTATTTATGCACTTGCCCTTGATAAATCGGATGTAACAGCAACAGCTATAGTTAAATTATCTGGTATAATGCGCTATATTATCAATGAAGCTAACAGTGATTTTGTACCTCTTGAGAAAGAAATTAATTATATTCGGGACTATGTTGATCTACAAAAGTTCAGGTTTGAAAATACTGTTAACCTGTCCTTTACAATTAGTGGCGATTCAAGTAATCTATTTATTGCGCCACTTATATTAATTCCTTTTGTTGAGAACACATTTAAACATGGTATAAATCCTGAAGAGAATTCAACTGTTGAAATAAACATTGATATAAAAAGAAACCAACTTTTTCTGAGAACATTCAACAGGAAATTATCAATTAAATCCCCAGAGGACTCGTATAAATTAGGCCTGAAAAACACTCAAAAGAGACTTGAAAATTTGTATCCAATTAAATATCAACTTCACATTACTGAAGATGACTCAACTTATGTTACTCAATTAAAAATAGAATTATAATGATTAGAGCTATCGCCATAGATGATGAACCTCCCGCACTAAGAATTATTGAGAATTTCTCTATGAAAACTGATATTATAAGCCTTAAGAAAACATTTACTGAGCCGCGTGAAGCATTGTATTACATATCAAGTTTCCCTGTAGATTTACTATTTCTAGACATACAGATGCCTTCAGTTTCAGGCTTCGAATTTCTAAAAAAATCAGGACAAAAAACGCTTATAATATTCACAACAGCCTTTAGTGAGTATGCTGTTGCCGGTTTTAATGTAAATGCTGTTGACTTTCTATTGAAACCGTTTACCTTTGAACGGTTTCAACAAGCAGTAGACAAGGCTGCAAAAATTTTTACATCTCAAGCAAAATCTAACTTCCAGAATTCAACACATTTTTTTATAAGGTCCGGTTACAGTCTTGTTAAAGTAAATATTGAAGAAATTCTTTATATAGAAGGATATGACGATTATATTAAAATACATTTAGACAAAAAAAATCACATCATTACAAGGATGACTATGACCAATATTATTGAAAAACTTCCTGCAACTGATTTCCTTAGAATCCACAGATCATACATTGTTCCATTAAAAAAGGTTGAACGCGTTCACAAAAATACTGTTACAATTGCAGGAAATGAAGTTCCTATCGGGAAAACTTACAAAGATATTTTAAATGGCAATTTATAAAAATAAAGAATTTCACCGACACAAAATACACATTTACCTATAATTTAAATTACACCTTCTCAATTCAAATACTTTTAAATCAAAACCTTTTAATTTCTTCTTATGAGAAAATATCAATTTTTAGCAACATTAATAATAATTTCGATGACTTCTTCATTTGCTCAGCAATGGGGTATGTACACTTTTTATGCGACAAAAGGTCAGACAAGCGCTTACCTAGTTGATACTAACAGCACCCAGTATCATTCATGGACGTTTGCTTCAAACAAAACATCGGGTTATTCAGCCTATCTCATTCCCGGAGATACAATAGTAAGATCATATAATTATACGTCATCCGGAGGGATGACAGGTGGAGGTGTTACAGGAGGCGTGCAAAAAGTGACATGGATTGGTACAGTGGCCTGGGATTTTCAGTACAACAGTGCAAATTTCACGCTGCATCATGACATCTGCCCTATGCCCAACGGTAATGTGCTTATGATTGCTTACGAAAAAAAAACCAGCGCAGAAGCTACTCAGGCAGGTGCATCAAGCAATGTAACAATAAAATCGGAAAAACTTATGGAGGTGCATCCTACAGGACCTACAACTGGAACTGTTGTATGGGAATGGCATTTATGGGATCACCTGTGTCAGAATTATAATGCCGCTAAAGATAACTATTATGCCACTATTTCTGATCACCCTGAATTGCTGAATATCAATTACACTACTGGCAGTGACTTATCAGACCGATGGCACATGAATGGTGTGGATTATAATGCTGCTCTTGATCAGATAGTTGTAAGTATGCATTATATGAATCAGGTGTTTGTAATAGACCACAGTACAACAACAGCCGAAGCAGCAGGCCATACAGGAGGTAACTCAGGCAAAGGAGGCGATTTTCTATATCGTTGGGGTAATCCGGCTTCATATGGAGCCTCAGGAACAGCTAAATTTAATGTCATACACGATGCCCATTGGATATCTTCTGATAATCCTAAATATCCCAATTATCTTTGTGCCTACAATAATAAGGGCGGAACAGGCAGTAAAACGGCTATTACCATATGGAGTCCTCCTTACAATGGATACAATTATTCCTATACAGCAGGTCAGGCTTATGGCCCGGCAAACTACGCCTATCAATACAACTCTTCTTTTACCTGCCAGAATGAAGGTAATTCTCAACAATTACCAAACGGGAATATGATTGTAAACAATTCTTTTGCTTCAGTTTATGAAATTGATTCTTCAAATACTATAGTCTGGTCTAAAACCAGTACAAATTCAACACATGTATACAGGTACTCTCTTTGTTATGTAAGAGGGCCAATAGCTACAGCAGGTGCTTCACAAACTCAAATTACAGCCGGCACACCGGTGACTCTTAACGCAACCGCTACTTCAGTAACTGAAACTAACCCTACTTATACTTACGATTGGTCTTCAAATCCGGCAGGATTTACATCGTCTGTACAAAACCCTATTTTGACACCTAATACAATAACAACATATACAGTATTGGTAACCAATACGGCTCTGGGCTGTTCTTCCACATCTTCTGTCGTTGTTGATGTAACAGTCGGAACCAATGAAAATGCAATTGACAACCTGGAAATTTATCCCAACCCGTCATCAAATGTTTTCAATATTAAGTTGCCTTCAAACAATTTAAACTATCTGCTTGAAGTATTTGACCCCATTGGAAGAATCATTTTGAATGATAACAACATTAAATCATTTGATTTAAAAGATTATCAATCAGGACTTTATTTTGTAGTTTTCACTTTTGAAAACAATAAAAAAGTTATTAAAAAATTATCACTCATTAAATAATTTAAATAAAAATGAAAAAGATAATAGTTTGTATTTTTGTGCTTCTCACAGGCACAACTATTTTTGCTAAGAGTGTTAAATTTTCTGTTGATATGACAGGGCAAACAATAAGTCCAAACGGGATTCATGTTTCCGGTGATTTTCAAATAGCAGCAGGTTATATTGATAACTGGAATCCCGCCATATGTACCATGCTTCAGGAAGGGTCATCAAATATTTACAGTATTATTGTTAATATTCCTGCCTTTCAAAAATATGAATACCGTTTTATAAATGGTGATTTGTTTTATGAGACAGAATTTATTCCGGTTGAATCACAGGTAGGCTATGGTTTTAACGATAACCGCTGGATTTATATTGACTCCATAGCCAACGACACTACTTTAATTGGAGCTATCAAATACGGAGGCAATGCCCCTGAAGGGAAAAAATTAGTCCGTTTTTTAGTTGACATGAGCTATGAAACAGTCTCTGCCAATGGGGTGCATGTAGCCGGAAGCTTTAATTCGTGGGGGTTTGCTCTGTCAGCACTTTATAGCTTCGAAAGTAGCATTTATGAAGTAATACAGTATATGCCTGATGGAAATTACGAATATAAATTTGCCAATGGAAGTAATGCCATTAATGCTGAAATAGTGCCTGCAGGATGTGCAACAAACAACAACAGAAGTATTTTTGTTGCAAAAGACACCATAATGGCTGTTGTTTGCTTTTCCGGTTGTGGCCCTTGTGGCACAGGCATTAATGATGTAGAAACATCTGCGGTAAATATATTTCCCAATCCCTCAAATGGTAACGCTAAAATATTTTTCAATGAGCTGCACAATAATATTTCAATAAATGACGCAAAAGGTTCTCTCATAAATTCATATGAAGACTTTACAAACTCCTCATTAAGCATTGCCAATCTTAAACCGGGCATTTATTTTATTTTTGTTACCAATATCTTAAATAAAAAACAAACTGCTTTTAAATATATAGTACAGTAAGAATGAAAAAACACTATCTCATATTTTGTTTGTTTTCTATATTCTATGGGGCTAAACATATTAATGCCCAACCATCTTTTTACAATTTAGATACCATTCAAAAAATTGAATTATTCTTTTCTCAGAGCAACTGGGAATATCAGCTAGATACACTTAAAGCAACAACCGGCGATTATTTACAGGCGGATTCGATAATTATAAATGGAACCGTTTTTTCTGATGTAGGTGTGAAATATAAAGGCAGCAGCTCATATGATTCATCTTTTACTAAAAATCCTTTTCATATTTCTTTAGATAAATATCAGAGCCAGTCTTACAACGATATAACAGACATCAAACTAAGCAATGGTTATCAGGATCCATCCATGATAAGGGAAATATTATCTTATAATATCCTAAAGAACTATATGTATTGCTCTAAAGCAAATTTTGCCCAACTATATATAAACAACAATTACATTGGACTTTATTCAAACATTGAAGATGTAAATAAGACATTCTGTTCAAAAAGCTTTTTAAGCCTGAAAAACAACACTTTTATAAAATGTAATCCGGCAACAACACCCGGCCCTTCAGTTAAAAGTAATCTGAAGTACATTTCTGCCGACAGTTTAGCCTATTCAGATTATTATGAACTTAAATCGGATTACGGGTGGAGCGATCTGGTTGAATTGTGTAACATTGTAACCAACAACCAATCAGTAGCTGCTTCATACATTGACATGGACAGAGCAATCTGGATGCTGGCTTTCAACAACCTATTGGTAAATCTCGACAGCTATTCTGGTACATTTGCTCAAAATTACTACCTCTTTAAAGATAATAATGGTGTCTTTAACCCTGTGGTCTGGGATTTAAATATGTCTTTTGGAGGATTTCCCTTTGCAGGTTCTTCAAATACAAGTATGGCCGCATTATCCATTGATAACATGAAGAACTTCCCGATTGATTTTCATGCATCAGATCCCTATTGGCCACTTATTAATACCATTATGCAGAACCCTGTTTATAAAAGAAAATATGTGGCCCATTTGAGAACATTAATCAATGATTTCTTCTCTAATAATTTGTATATTACTCTGGCAAATCAAATGCAGACATTGATAGACAGTCTTGTAACAGCAGATACAAATAAGTTCTTTTCAGATGCTCAGTTTCATAATTCATTAACAACAGATATTTCAGCAGGAGCTTATTTGACACCGGGTATTTCAAACCTGATGTCAGATCGTATTGAATATATACAAGCACAGTCTGAATTTACTGCAATACCTCCTGTAGTAACAAATATTTCTTCAACATTTTCTCAACCTACATCAACTGCCAATATAACTGCTCAGGTGAATAATGCAACAAATGTATTTATAGGCTTCAGACCAGACCATTTTCAGAAGTTTGAATTGTTCAGCATGCTTGATGATGGCAATCACAATGATGGCATTGCAGGTGATAATATATTTGGTATTTCTTTAACTGCAAACATAGCTTACAGCCAGTTCTATATATATGCAGAAAATCAGTTTGCCGGTATTTTTTCACCGGAGCAGGCTGAACATGCCTATTTTAATCTTATAGATATTGTTGGAACCCCCTCAATAAAAGTCAACTCCAATAACTTTTTTATTTACTATAACAGTAACTCTAAAATATTACAAATCAATAAAACCACATTTTTGATTGAAGAGCTAATTATTTATGATATTACAGGGAAAAAAGTGTATAAAAACCTTTTGTCATTTCCGGCTTCTATTGATGTTTCAGGGTTTAGAAGTGGCCTTTATTTCATCAAAGTAGGGCAACAAATTGAAAAGGCAACAATTTTTTAGAATAAACGTATAATCGAAAATCCGGTTAAAATCTCTCTATTCATTCTCAGGAAAAATGAAAAACAAAAAAACCACAATCATTATTTTATTAGTAATAATTACGCTTGCAGTCAGCTCATACTTTATTAAAATTCCTTACTCTATTTCTTCAAAAGGTATTGTATATCCGATTCAAGAGTGGACGATAAGTAAATCCACAAACGGAACCCTCTTTACTGTTTTACGTAATAACCGCATCAACAGTATTTCTCAATATTCTGTTTCAGAATTTGTTAGGGGTGATGCATCAGAATTTATTCTCAACAATGAAATATTCTCCAAACTCACTATAAATTATAGCGATACAATTGGTTATATTTACTCAAACGAAGACCGCTTGCGTTTGTTGGAACTTGAAGGAAAACTTATCAACGAAGAACGATTATTTGATGTGTACGCATCAGGAGAAAAACAAGAACTTGTTGATTACTACAGAGAACTAAAAGAACTTGCCTCTGTTGAATGGGAAACCCAAAAGGGTATTTTTGAAAGAGTCAACAGACTGTATAATGATAGTTTGGTATCAAGAAACGACTTTGAAATAGCTCTGAATGAATTAAAAATTAAAGAACACAATTTTAAAATAGCTGAATCTAATGTCAGAAATATGGAAACCGGTGCAAAAGAAGAACAACTGAATCTAAGCACAGGTCTTATTGAATCGTATGAACAACAAATTGAACAACTCAATAAAAAAATCAAAGCAAACATAATTATTGCCCCGTTCAATGGAAAAATTATACGCCAGAAAAAAGGCAATGTTGATTTAAACGGAAATATTATTGATATTGAAGAAATCATTAAAATGGTTGATATCAGCAGTATGCTTGTTGTATTGCCAATTGAATTTTATGAAAACAAATATCTGAAATTGGACGGGATTGTAAATTTCGGGGAAACCCCTCAGGGAAAAATTATTCAAGGAAAAATAATTGATATTGACAATTCTGTTCAGATTTTAAAAAGAAGACAGGTTATTTTTATCACTGTTGAAATTACGGAAAACATAGACCAGATGTTCTTTAATATGTTTCTTGATGGCTCAATTGAATGTGGAGAAATTTCTCTTTTTGAATATTTTTTAAGATTGTTTAATACAGTTTCAGAAAACTAAAATGCTGCTCAGATACGAAAGAAAATATCTTGTTCCAAATTCATTAATGGATGCTTTACGCAAGCGCCTTATCACATTTGTAAGACCTGATAGTTTTACTTCTGTGAACGAAAAAGGGATTAACCAATATACAGTAAGAAGCATCTATTTTGACAGTAATGACCTTATAAGTTATTACGAAAAAGGTGATGGAATTATGTTTCGTCGCAAATTCAGAGTACGTGGCTATGACAATTACTGTAATGGATGTAAAGTTGTTTTTGAAATCAAACGAAAAATTGAAGACCGCATCCGTAAGCACCGTGCTTTTATGTTATTTGATGATGTTGAGAATGTGTTTGCTTCCGGAGATGTAGAAAAATTTGTCATTAAGGATAACAAATATACTGAAGGTGTAGAAGATGCTAAACGTTTTTTTTATCATATTGTGAAGTACCAATTTAAACCTACGGTTCTGATTGTGTATGACAGAGAAGCATATCATGGGAAATTTGATTCAGGCACAAGAATTACTTTTGATAAAAACATAAGAAGTAGAACTTACACTCCTCTTAAAGAATTATATTGTGATAATAATCTCAAATATCTTTTTGACAGTCATTTTATTCTTGAAATAAAATATTATGGCGACAATATGCCAAGCTGGGCTAAAAGTCTTGTTGAAGAATTTAAGCTGAGACATGAAGCACTTTCAAAATATACAATTGGTTACGATGTAAACAATCTAAAATCATTACAACTTTATTAAAAAATTATGCTGACAGATTTTCAGAATATTTTTGTTTTCAGTATCACTATCAAGGATGTTATTGCAAATATTTTAGTGGCACTGCTTTGTGGAGTAGGAATTTCGATGATATACCGTTGGACATATAAAGGTCTGAGTTATTCAGCTTCTTTTACAGTTTCGCTTGTTATGCTTACCATGATAACAAGTGTTGTTATTATGGTTATTGGTAATAATCTTGCTCGTGCTTTTGGAATGGTGGGTGCCATGTCAATTATTCGGTTCCGTACTGCTGTTAAAGATGCTTCAGATATTATGTTTATCTTCTTTTCATTGGCAATAGGTCTTGCTTGCGGTGTTAAACTTTTCTCCGTTGCCATTTTCGCTACCATCATTATCGGAGCTGCTTTTGTCATTATTAATAAAGTAAATTTTGCAATGCCCAAACGCAGGGAATATCTTTTACAACTCATATCCTTAAGTTCTGCAGGTGAAAATAATGAGTTTGATAATATTTTAAGAAAATATTGCTGGAAATATAAAGTTATCAATGTCAAAACATTAGGAGAGGAAGAGCATGACATCCTTGAAATTTCATTTTACGTGAACCTAAAGAATGAGAATAAAGGACAAGTACTTATTGCTGAATTGAAGAAACTAAGCAATGTCAGACAGGTTAATTTATTTTATGATGAAGACTAATTCATTTTAATGAATATGATAAAAATGAAATTCAACATTATTTTATTGCTCCTTCTTTACTTACAGAACCTTTCGGCTCAAGAAGTTTGGGATTTAAAAAAATGTCTGGAGACTGCAAAAGAAAGCAATATTGAGCTTGCACTGCTTAAACAGGAAATTGATAGAGCACAAATCAATCAGACAGCATCAAAACACCTTATTTATCCCAACCTGGATGCTGATATCAGAACAGGTAATAACTATGGCTTTTTGATAGATCCCACAACCAACATTCTGGACTTTGGCAATACCTATATGAACAGCTTCCAGCTAAACTCGGATTTTAATCTTTTCAGAGGATTTTATAATAAATACCATAAAAATCTTTGCCGTAGCCAAGTAAATACTGCAAACCTTAAATTCGAAAAAAGATTTAATGAAATTGCTCTTGAAATAACATTCTATTATTACCAAGTTTTAATGGCTGATGAGAGTGCTGAACTGATTAGAAAAAGGATAGAGAGACTTCAACAAAGGAAAACATTTATTCAGGGAAGCATCAATTCTGGGATACTACATCAAAGAAATATTTACAGCATAGAATCTCTAATTGCACAGGACGAAGCATTACTTATAATGACTGAAAATTTTTCACAACAACAGAAAACACAACTCATGTTTTTACTTGGACTAAGTAATACACAGGAATTTGTAATAATTAATTCTGAGGATACTCTTCAAACACAACTTTCTTTGTATGATTACAATGTAACCCTTGAAAAAGCCATCAATTCTTTCCCTGATATTAAAATTGGAAATTCAGAAATTGAAGGTTCAAAATTTGCATTCCAGCAAGCACAATCTTTAAAGTATCCTGTTCTGCTGATTGAAGGTCAAATTGGTACTAAAACCTCAACAAATAATTTAACCAACAATTTCGGAACACAAATCCACAACAATTTTAACCAATATATTGGCCTCAAGCTAAATATTCCTCTTTATCAGAATTACACAATCAGACAAGGCATGGATATCGCACGCATTGATATGGAAATCGCAAAAATAAATTCCAAAAATTTGCTCCTAGAACTTGAAAACAAAATTTTTACTGCTGTAACAGACTATAACAGTGCTTACAGACTCTTTTTTGCATTACAAAAAGAATATGACGCTTTAAAACAAGAATACGATTACGCATCACGACTTTTTGAAATCGGCAATATGGGCATTTTTGAGTTTACAGATGTTGCAGAAAGATTCATCACTTCAGAAAAGGAATTACTCACAGCTAAATACAATCTGATAATTAAGAAAAAAATTATTGACTTTTACACAGGCGTATTACCAGAATAAATTATACTACTGTTAAAATTAATTCTCCATGAAAAAACTGCTGAATATCTTAGTTTTAATAGCCTTATTTGGTTATAACTCATGCACCTCCCAAACAAATTTATTTTCGGGCTACAATTTAGCGTCACCCGATTTAAATATTGATTTACCTGAAATACTTCATGAAATTTCCGGCATAACAGTAATTGATTCAGTGACATTGGCCTGTGTTCAGGATGAAAAAGGAATTATATTTTTTTACAATTTTAAATCCGAAATGATTGTTAATCAACTGACTTTTGCTTCTGACGGCGATTATGAAGATATTGCAAGAGTTAATAACAACCTGTACGTACTAAGAAGTGATGGCGTTATTTTTTTTATTTCAGACTTTAAAACAGCTCATTCTCCTGCCGACTCAATTATTACCGGTATCAATGCTAAAGAAAGTGAGGGACTCTGTTACGATTCAGACCAAAATCGTTTACTGATTGGTTGTAAAACAAAAGCCGGAAATGGTTCTGAATTCAAGGACAGAAAGGCTATTTATGCTTATAACTTGGATAATATGTCAACTTCTCAAGTCCCTGTTTTTAACTTCAACCTAAATGAAATTAGAGATTTTGCTCAAATTAACAACATACAACTTCCTGAAAAGACAAAGAAAAATGGAGAAAAGATCATCCCTGACATTAAAATGCGGATCTCTTCAATAGCCATACACCCTATAACTAAGAAAATATTTATTCTTTCGGCTGCCGAGTACCTGCTTTTTATCTGTAATGCAAATGGTGAAATTGAGCACATACAACAACTAAACCCTCTTTTATTCAATAAAGCAGAGGGAATTGCTTTTATGCCAAACGGAGACATGCTTATTTCTAACGAAGGGCAGAATAACAAACCCAGACTTTTGCGTTTCAACCATTCAAATTGATTTCTCTGGACTATTCCTTATAATTACTGTTTATAAGTACTATAGTTTGCTTCATGAAAATTCCAGCTTTAAGGGTTTAAAAAAATTCTTATGTTTGCATACAATATCAAATAATGGAAATAAAAAATATCATTTTTGACCTCGGTGCTGTCATATTAAATATTGATTACAATGGACCTGCAAAAGTCCTTAACTCAATGGGAATTACCGATTTTGAAAAAGTGTATTCCAAAGCAAAACAAGATGAATTATTTGATAATTTTGAAAAAGGCATCATCCAACCTGATGAATTCAGAAAAGAATTTGTGAGAAATATTGGTGTTGATTTAAATTATTCAGAAATTGACAAAATATGGAATGCCATTATACTTGACTTTCCAAAGGAAAGAATAAAACTTTTGCTTGAGTTAAAAAAAACATATAACACATATCTACTGAGCAATACGAACAGCATTCATTATGATTTTTACACACATGATCTATTTCAGTCGCACGGTTTAACTTGGGACATGCTTTTGCATAAATCATATTTTTCATTCGAAATGAACATGAGAAAACCATCTTTAGAAATCTTTGAAAAAGTAATTGAGAACAGCCATCTTACACCAAACGAAACTTTGTTTATTGATGACCTTAAAGATAATATTGATGCCGCCAAATCCTGCGGTCTGAATACAATATGGCTGAAAGAAAAAATGGAACTTACGGATGTATTTTTCTTTGACAGCTCAACAGAAAGTTACAAAGTCAGAAATCTAAGTTAAAGAAATAAAACTCATCCCTGTTTGTCCAACAAGGTCTTCCAGAGCGTTTTAGGTAATTTTACATAATGCTTTGTAAAACAAGCAATTATTAAAATCCGGCAAATTGATAATTATCAAATAAAATACATTTACGTTTTCCAGTTTCCGAAGTGGAAAAAATTTAGTATTTTTGAGTTGCAGAAAATAGGCTTTGGGGAGAAGCTTATGCCAAATATGGGAATATTAAAAAAATTATGAAATCAAAAGTATTGACCTTAATTTTCGGAATAACTACAAGCTTTTTGCTCCAAGCTCAGAATTATCAGATTGACTTTACAGGAACGGGAGCAAGCACAAATGTTGACTTTGTTAAAGTTGAAAATCTGACACAATGTACAAATTTAGAACTTAATGGAACTGACATTTTGCATCTCGTTGCTGAAACCGGAATTAATGCAGAAAATTCAGGTAAAGCAACTGAAATAAATATCTACCCTAACCCAACATCAGGCCATTGTTTCGTAAATTTTGAATCCTACTCATCAGGAAAAACAACTTTAAAGCTTTACGATTTAACCGGAAGAACAATTATTAAGTTAGAGGATTTGCTTCCCAAAGGTCATCACACCTATGAACTTAAAGGGTTAAATAAAGGAATATTCATTTTGAAGGTTGAAGTTGAGACTTCTTGCTTCAACTCTAGGATAGTAAGTATAAATGAACCCACAGAAAGCACTGAATTTAAGCATATTGAAACAATTTCAAACACACATGTTCTCGTAAGCACAGAGGAATTGAAAGTCCAAAAGTCATTAATTGAAATGCAATATAATTCAGGTGATGTATTGAAATTGACAGGAAAATCAGGTGATTTTCGTACCGTCTATATGCTTGTTCCATCTAATAGTCAGACTGTCACCTTTACTTTTATCCCATGTACTGATGCCAATGGAAACAACTACTCTATTGTAAAGATAGGAAATCAATGGTGGATGGCAGAAAATCTGAATGCAGGAACTTATGCACCCATTGTAACACCACAAGTTTCAGGAACAAAGTTTTGTATGAATGTAAACGGACAAGCAGATCCCAATTGCCCCATGGGTGGTTTGTATGAGTGGGAAAACATGATGCAAGGGGCTTCCCAATGCAATGGCACAGGCGCACCACCTAACGACAGGTGCACTACTCCCGTTAAAGGTCTTTGCCCTACTGGCTGGCACATACCTTCTCATTACGAATGGACCACCTTAGAAAGAAATGCTGGCAGTAACCCTAATGCTTTTCCTTATGATATGTCAACAATTAGTTTACTTGGCACTGACGAAGGCGGTAACTTAAAAGAAACCTGTACTACTTATTGGTGGGCACCAAATGCAGGCGCAACAAATTCAAGCGGTTTTTCTGGCCTTCCCGGTGGTGATACATGGAATGGCGTTTTCGAGGATTTTGGACAAAGTGCTTATTTCTGGACATCCACGGAACCACTTTTTTTTGCTTGGGTTCATGCATTGAATTACAGCCTTACCCTTGTTGGTCGTTCCAGCTATGCTATTGAGAGCGGGTTCAGTGTGCGTTGTGTTAAAGACTAAATTGAATAATAACTATTAAAACAAAAAACTTACTTGTGCCAGTTGAAATTAAAACCAACTTCTACGAAAAAATATCCATATTGGGGGAGTATAATTTTCTTTCCTCCAACAACACTTTCAGTTCCAAGATGGGGCGTAGTAATTGTTCTTGTACCATAATTTTGGATTGCTTTAAATTCAGTTTCACGAATATTTGAATAATAACCAATCTTTAAATCAAATATACTACTACGCATTTGTAATCCGGCTTCAACAGAATTTAACCATTTCCATTGCACTGCATATTTATTTGGTGCAATTACTGAAGAACTGTATTCACCATGATCTATCGCTTTGTCTTGAGTGGAATGTCCATCAATCCACGCAAAGGGTAATTTTGTAAGCATTAAATCAACACCGGAAACTTCTCCATATAATAAAACCCTGAAATTAAACGGTCTAAGAATCTGTCTGCTGACATGATTATTATCCAAATCAAAATCAAACAAGTCTATCAAGAAAGCAGCGTTAATCATTGAAAAATTATGATGTCTAACATGAACAGAATTCCCAATTCCGTCTTCCGGTCGAGATACGTTACTTGTGGCGTGCAAACTGTCATCACCATCAACCAAATTACTAGATAAATCACCATAATTTGAAACAGAAATTATATAGGATGGGTAATAATCCCATTTAATTGCTTTTATTCCAATTCCAATAAGGTCTGAGTAATAGTAATTAAAAAGCACGCATTGAAAACCATTCTGAAAATCTGAAAAACGATAACCTAAAGTTCCTATTCCAACATCATCTGCAACATAACCACCGGTTTTTTCAAAACCAAATGAATTCCTTTTTCTTGGAATCGGTGTTGATAATGGTTTTAATTCATATTTCCCCTCTCTGTTTCTTAAAATCTTCATTACACAATGATTTCCATAAATTGAAGTATTGTTAAGCGTATATTGTAATAAATATTGAATGGTTTCATCTTCAAAAACAATCGTAATCTGAAGATTTGTTGAATAAGAGATGGCTACTTTAACATTTTCCTGAGGACTAACATTTTGTTTAATACCATTTAAGACAAGAAAAAATTTAAGCCCATCTTCAGAAAAAACTTCTAATAATGAACTATCCGGATTTGTCAGTGATATTATTTCATCCTCAACGGATGAAACATTATAAGAGCTATCAGGAATATTTCTAGTCAAACATTTTTTATCAAAATCGCCCTTTGTACTTAAATCATTGCCAAGTGCAAATAAAAGCATTGACATAAAAAACATTGTCAACAAACTTCTTAAAATAAAAAAATTAGTTTTATTTGAATTCATTAAACGGAAGTTTAGTTCATGTCATTAAAATAATATGAATCTTGATGGATATGTTTTTTAAACATACCTTTAAGGATATTTTTTTTGAGCCTCTCATGGGAATTGAACCCACGACCTGCTCATTACGAGTGAGCTGCTCTACCGCTGAGCTAAAGAGGCTTTTATTATTTTTTTATTCTTTGTGAATTTAATATTTGTAAAACCACAACCATATTAGAAAGCCATTAATCATAATCTTATTTCACAAAAATAATAAAAATACCCCTTTAAAAAGGCAATAAATACAAAAATATATTAAGTCAAAACGCTAAAAAATATTAATTAATTTTATTTTTGCTGTATTTAGTACCAATGGCATTGTAAACTTCATAAATTTTAAATATTTTTTATAATTAATAAATATAAGCATGTCTGTTACAGATAAACTGATGCACATCATAAACTTACTTCCAGAAGAAGTAAAACTTGTGCTTGTGACTAAACATCAACCTTTAGAGTCAATAAAAGAAGCCTATGATGCAGGTCAAAGAATTATGGGTGAAAACAAAGTACAGGATCTCATAAGCAAACAACCCAAATTACCTTCAGATATTGAATGGCATTTTATTGGACATCTTCAAACCAACAAAGTAAAATTTATTGCTCCATTTGTAAAGCTTATTCATAGTGTTGACAGCCTAAAACTTTTCAGAGAAATTAATAAAGAGGCTATTAAAAACAACAGGATCATTGATTGTCTGTTTGAATTTCATATTGCACAGGAGGAGAGTAAATATGGCTTGTCATACAACACTGTTACTGAGATTATTGATTGCTATGAGTTTAAAGAATTGAAAAACATTCGTATTTGTGGTGTCATGGGTATGGCTAGTTTTACTAAAGACACATCGCAAATTCAAGAGGAGTTTAGAAAACTCAGGCAAATATTTGATTATCTTAAAACAAATTATTTTGCTGAAAATGATTTCTTTAAAGAAATTTCCATGGGTATGTCAGACGATTTTCAGATTGCAATTGCAGAAGGAAGCACGATAGTGCGGATTGGGTCAGCAGTATTTAAAAATCCTTAAAAATAATCCTTGTATTGAATAGAAATAAGCATTTATTTATTATTTCTTTCATAATATTTATATTTGCAAAAAAAACAGCATGAGTATTTTAAACACTATATTGGAACACCGCACAATTCGCAAGTATAAAAGAGATACTATCAGCGATGACATTTTGAATAAAATTTTAGAAGCAGCATCCCGTGGTGCAACAACCGGCAACATGCAGCTCTATAGTATCATAGTCACTAAAGACCCTGATAAACGAAAGGCTCTGTTGCCTTTACACTTTAATCAGAGAATGGTTGAAGATGCCCCTGTCGTGCTTACATTCTGTGCTGATTTAAACCGTTTTCACAAATGGTGCGAACAGCGCAATGCAGAAAAATCATACGATAATTTTATGTGGTTTTGTAATGGCATTATTGACGCAGTAATTGCTGCACAAAATGCTGTGATTGCAGCAGAAAGTTTTGGTTTGGGTACTGTTTACCTTGGTACAACTACTTATACAGCCGATAAAATTATTAACTTCTTTAATCTCCCTGAAGGTGTGGTACCCGTTACTACAGTTGTAATTGGCTACCCTGATGAAAAACCCTCACTCACCGATAGGCTGCCCTTAAAAGCTGTTATCCACAACGAAACTTACAAAGACTATTCAAAAGAAGATATTGATGCATTGTATTTCGAGAAAGAAAATCTTAAACAGACCAAAGAACTGATTGTTATCAATGAAGTTGACAATTTAGCTCAGGTGTTTGTTCAGAAAAGATATAAAAAAACAGATAACATTTTCTTTTCAAAGGTATATTTGGATGTCGTTAAAAAACAAGGCTTTTTTAATCAATAATAAATTTTGTGTTAAACATGTTTGTTTTATTAATCCCTGCTAAGGAATCTGTATTATTGAGATTTATCATTATAAAGTGATTAAAAAAACTACCACTTATCAATGTAAATAAATTGAATCATGGACGAAGAACGTTATATAAAACAATTTTTAAGTTTGAAAAGCTTGATTATTGTTTTTTTTATTTTTATTTTCTTCTGGCTTGTGCGTTTCCTTTACCATTTTAATATTTCATTTCCTCAGGGCTATATACTCGGAGACTGGCTTGTAAACTATCAAGATGGGGGATTCAAAAGAAGAGGTCTGACCGGAAGCCTGCTTTTTTTAATTCAGAATTTTTCAGGCATCAGTCTTCAAGCTTTGGCATACTGTTCTCAGCTATTGTTGTATTTTATTTTTTTCCTTTACCTATCAAAAATACTGCTCAGAAAAAAAATCAGTATCTATTTCCTAACTTTGGTCATTTCACCTCTTACTTTAATGTTTTATTTCAATGATGTGGAGTCGATTGGAAAGAAAGAACAATTAATTTTTGCACTATTTGCATTTTTTATTTTCCTATTGGCAGAAAATAAGTTATCAAAAACAAAAGAAGCACTGATTTGTATTCTTATTTTCATTGCTACATTATGCCATGAGGTCATGTTTTTCTATACACCCTATTTCATTGTGGCATTGTATTTTTTCACCAAAAAAATTGAAATCAGAAGATATATCCCCTATTTTCTTGCCTCTTTTATTCCTGTAGTTCTTATTTATGTATTTGGCAATAGTATCAACGAAGGAAATTCTATCGGTATTTTACTAAGCAGAGGGGTAACTTTCAGCCATTACAGCCAAGGCATTTTTATTTGGCCGGAAGGTTCTGAAGCTGTTTCTCATGCTTTTGCCTATTACAAAGAGAGGGCAATTCCTTATATAATGTATTCAATCAGTCTTATTGCAGGATTGCTTCACTTTTTTTATTTCATTTATTTGAATAACAAAAAAAACCTAAAGAAATTACTCATACTATCTTTAGCCTTGATAATTTACACCATACCCTTATTTGTTCTTGCTATAGACTGGGGCAGATGGATTCATAGTCACTTTATGCTTTTACTTATTTTATTTGCTGCATTTCTTGAAAACAAGGATTCAGTTGACGAAATTCAGGTAATTGATAGAAATTCAAAAGGATTTTCTTGGCATTGGATGATGATACCCATTATGCTTTTATGGGGCATGCCCGGCTATGGGTCCGGCTTTGTTATTAAGAAGATTGATTTCCATTTTTATCCGGTTCTCATACATGTAGCAGAACATCAGGTACGTAATAGCCCAACACCTGATGTATTACTGAATCTAAGCTTGGCATATTATAACGAAAAACAATATGAAAAATGCATTGAAGTGTGTGAGCATGCTACAAAAATAAACCCTGACTTTTTTCAGGCTTACAACAATATCTGTTCTGCATATAATGCTTTAGGTCAATGGGATAAAGCCATTGAAGCCTGTGACAATGCACTGAGAATATACCCGGATTATACTTTGGCAAAAGCGAATAAAGCATGGGCTTTTCAAAACACGCAAACCTTGCCCGAGAACCCAACAGCAGAATATTACCTGAATTTAAGCTTGGAATATTATAACATGCAAATGTTTGAAAAAAGCATTGAAGCCTGTAATAATGCCATTAATTTAAAACCTGACTACGCTCAGGCTTATTATAATAAATGCTGTGCTTATATTGGATTATCGCAATGGGATAATGCTGTTTCAGATTGTCAGAAAGCTTTAGATATCATGCCTGATTTTGAGGCAGCAAAAATAAATCTGGAGTGGTCATTAAAACAGAAAAATGCATCTTATTAAAACATTATTTTTTAACATTAATAAAGACCGATAAATGGAAATTAATAAGATCAATAATTATTTTCTGAATCTTAAAAACTATGTGCAATTACTATTTGTTCTAACATTTATTTGGATTGCAATTTTTTTGTATTTCAATCTGTATTTACAACCCCACAGTTATATCCTTGGAGATTGGTTAATAAACTATGCTGATGGTGGCTTCAAAAGAAGAGGGCTTTCTGGTAGTTTTTTTTTCTTACTTCAGGATTTAACAACTATTAAACTACAGTTTTTTGTTCTTTTAACCCAATTATTTTGTTATTTCATATTCTTTAAATATTTTTATAAAATACTGAAAAACAGAATTATAGATATTTATTACTTTACATTATTGCTTTCACCTCTTACTCTGCTTTACTTTTTTAATGATATAGAAACACTAGGTCGTAAAGAAATAATACTCTTTGCTATTTTTGCCTACTTCACCTATTTATTATCAAACAACAAGCTTACACCAAGGAAGGAATATTTTATCCTTTTTCTTTTAACACTAACTACCTTGCTCCATGAAGTTATATTCTTTTATACTCCTTTTTTTGGACTTACTCTTTATTTTTTCAACAAAAAAATTGAACTGAAAAGATATTCTTTATATGTACTTTCATCATTCATTCCTTTACTTATCATTTATCTTTTTGGCAGCAGCATAAACAACGGTGATTCAATAGACATTCTTTATGAAAGAGGTGTTGTTTTCAGCCTTTACGGCATCTTCATGTGGCCAGACAGGTGGGATTCTATATTACATGTCATTGAAAATATCAAAGCTGAATTTGCAGGATATATGCTGTATTTTGTCAGTTTAACGTTAGGACTTTTGCACTTTACAGGTTTTGTATTTAACACAAACAAACTTCTTCTAAAGAAATTCCTTACCGCTTTTTTAATTGTTTTTCTTACAACTCTACCTCTTTTTATTATTGCTCTTGACTGGGGTAGGTGGTTAAATATGCATTTTATCTTTTTTCTGATTCTTTTTGCTTTCTTATTACCCGAAGAAACGGTTGAATCACAACAAAACAACAGTATTCTTTCAAATAAACAAAATTTAAAATTTTTGTTACTGATTCCATTTTGTTTGATTTGGTCTATGCCCATGTATATGAAGGGATTTGAATTTAAAAAAGCTGAATTGCCTTTCAGAAACATAGCAGAAAAACTTTCTAATAATTATGCCTTCAAATCTCCTCCAATTGAAGCTTACATAGGATTAAGCGAAGTAATGTACAACCGAAAATTGTATGAAAAAAGCATGAATGCTTGTTTTAAAGCACTGCAAATTAATCCGGATTGTGATATTGCACATTATAACCTGTGCTGTTGCTATATTCAACTTGAGCAATGGGATAAAGCCACTGAATCTTGCGCCAATGCTTTAAGAATTAACCCTGCAAATGAGGCTGCATCTATAAACTTAGAATTCATTTCTCAACAAAAACGTTCTATAAATGCAAACAATACACCTGAATATTACCTGAATTTAAGTCTGGAATATTACAATACTCAAATGTACGACAAGTGTATAAATGCCTGTTTGGAAGCATTAAAACTTAAATCCGACTTTGCACCTGCTTATTATAATATGTGTTGTTCTTATATCGGTCTTGAAAAATGGGATTTGGCCGTAGAAAACTGTGAAAAGGCATTGGAAATCGATTCTACCCTTGAAGCTGCAAAAATAAATAGAGATTGGGCTCTAAGTAAAAAAAACGATTAAATAGTTTTGACTCTTTTACAATTTAATATATTCAATGAAAAAATGAACAAAGATTCTGTGCTTTCGATAACATCAAAATTAACTACTTTTTTATTATTTTTATTAACCCTCATTTGGATAATAAAACATCTCTATCATTTTGACATTGTACAACCTCATGGCTACATACTGGGGGATTGGCTTATTAATTATACTGATGGTGGTTTTAAGAGAAGGGGGCTTTCGGGCAGTCTGTTTTTCTTTCTGCAACATCTTACAGGCTTAAAATTACAAATACTTGTTTTTATTTCAAATACCTTTTTTATCCTAATTTTGTTTTGGTTCTTCATCAAAATCCTGATAAAAAAAGAATTAAACATTTTCTTTCTCACCTTGTTTTTCTCACCTCTCACTTTTCTTTTCTATTTTAACGATATTGGTGCAGTAGGAAGAAAAGAAATACTGGTGTTAGCTCTATTTGCCTATTTCATGTATCTTTTATACGAACAAAAATTATCAAAAAAGTCAGAATTTGTCATCTGCTGTTTAATTTTTGTATCAGCTTTTTTTCATGAAATAATATTCTTCTATATCCCCTACTTTCTTTTCGCATTGTATTATTTCAATAAAAGAATTGAAATTAAAAGATATCTATTTTATATCATTCCTTCTTTAATTGCCATCTTGCTTTTTAAACTTTTTGGAACAGATCTGAATGCTGGCAAGTCTTTGGGTATTTTAATGGAAAAAGGTGTCACTTTTATTCCTTTCGGGGTTGGTGTTTTTTGGTTTAATGTCTATCCTAACCTATTCAACATATTCGAGTTCTACAAAGAAATGAGTGGTGCTTATCTTTTATATATCCTTAGTTTTTCAATTGGATTGGTGCATTTTTTCAGCTATCTTTTTCTTTCAGAAAGAAAACAATTTAAAGTTTTTCTTTTGTTTTTTTTAGTTGCAATTGTTTTTAGTAGCCCACTATTTTACAATGCCATCGATTGGGGAAGGTGGATTCATATCCATTTCATGCTCTTGCTCATCCTTCTTTCTAGTATCTTACCAATGCAAGAAACTGTTAAAAACTTAACTCAAAATATTTTTTCAACAAAAAAACAACTTTTCTTCCTGCTTATTATTCCATTGATGCTTTTGTGGCGAATGCCCCATTGCTGTGAACCTGGCTTTATGTTTAATAACTTTGAAAAAACAGAAATACCCAATCAGTTCAGTAACGAGCAATTAAACTCAACAAGAGAATTCTCTCCGGAGTATTATCTGAATAAAAGTGTAGAATTCTACAATTTAAAGATGTACGATAAAACAATTGAAGCATGTATCGAGGCCATTAAAATCAAACCTGATTATGCACCGGCCTACTTCAATATTTGTTGCTCGTTTATTGGTCTCGAAAAATGGGATGCAGCCATTGAAACATGCGACAAAGCACTCCAAATTGACCCTTCTCTTGAACCCGCAAAAATTAATAAAACATGGGCAATTGAACAAAAGCAAAAGTTCCCTATTGTTCCTACTTATGAATATTACTTGAATTTAAGTCTTGATTTTTACAATATCCTATTGTACGATAAGTGTATTGAGTCTTGTAATATGGCTTTGATCCTAAAACCTGATTATGCTGAAGCTCACTTCAATAAATGTTGTGCTTATATAGGTTTAGAACAATGGGATAATGCAATTACCAATTGCCAAAATGCCCTGAACATTAAGCCCGATTTTGAAGCAGCAAAAATCAATCTTAATTGGGCACTTGAACAAAAAAACAAAGCAGAGTAAGGAGGTTGTCTCACATCCCTTTTAACACCTCTTCAATCACTCTTGGAAAATGAGTATGTTCAAGAAAATGAATTTTTTCTGAAAGGCTTTCTATTGTATCCTGTTTTGTAACGGAGGTTTTTGCCTGAAAAATTATGGCTCCTTCATCATAAAACTCATTAACATAGTGAATTGTAATTCCAGATTCACTTTCCTTATTGTCAATAACAGCCTTATGAACATTACTTCCATACATACCCTTGCCACCATATTTGGGTAATAATGCCGGGTGGATATTAATAATCTTGTTTTTATATGCGCTTACCAAATAATCAGGTATTTTCAATAAAAAGCCTGCCAATACAATAAAATCAATCTTATACTTTTTTAATAAATCTAATAAAAAAGATTCATCTTGCATCTCGTGTTTACTGAAAATTTCATAAGGCAAACCTAATCTTTTTGCTCTTTCTATAACATAAGCATTACTATTATTTGTAAATATGACAGTAATACAAATACGAGGATGGTCTTTAAAATACGCTGCTATTCTCTGCGCATTGGTACCACTTCCCGAAGCAAAAATTGCAACATTCTTCATAAACATTAAAGTTTATCTATTTTTAGCAAAATTAATATTATTTTGATAAAAGCCTTTTGTTTTAGTTTAACAAGATTTAACAATTTTAAATACTTATAAATCAAACAATTATATTGAAAAAGTGATTATCTCAAATCATTTTTTAATGTTGGTACCTAAAAATTACTTTACTTTGCAATCCGTTTAACTAAATAAATATTAAATCATGTCAGAAATTCAAGAAAAAGTAAAGAACATCATCGTAGAAAAACTTGGTGTAGATGCAAATGAAGTTACTCTCGAAGCAAGTTTCACAAATGATCTAGGTGCTGATTCATTAGATACAGTTGAATTAATTATGGAATTTGAAAAAGAATTTGAATTACAGATTCCTGATGATCAAGCAGAAAAAATCAACACTGTTGGTGAGGCTGTATCTTATATTCAAAACAATATTAAATAAATAATCCCTTTTTTAATGAAAATTAGAAGAGTAGTCGTAACCGGAATGGGAGCGCTTACTCCAATAGGTAATTCTCTCCCTGAATATTGGAATTCATTACTTAAAGGAGTTAGTGGCTCTGCTCCAATTACTAAATACGATGCATCAAATTTTAAAACACAATTCGCTTGTGAGTTAAAGAACTTTGATGCATCAACATTTTTCGACCGCAAAGAAATCAGAAAGCACGACCCTTTTTCACAGTACGCCATTATTGCTAGCGATGAAGCTATTAAAGATGCTGCTTTTAATATGGACAACTTAAATTTGGACAGAGTTGGTGTGGTGTGGGGTTCAGGAATTGGGGGGATTTCCACATTTTTATATGAAGTTAAAGAATTTGTCAAAGGAAATGAAATACCTCGTTTTAATCCTTTTTTCATCCCAAAGATGATTGCTGATATAGCAGCAGGGCATATCTCTATAAAAAATAATTTCAGGGGACCTAATTTTACGACAACTTCAGCATGTGCCTCTTCTGCAAATGCTATTATTGATGCCGCTTTATTGATTCGTGTCGGCATGGCCGATGTGATGATTTCAGGTGGTTCTGAGGCTGCCGTTAATGAAGTTGGTATGGGGGGCTTTAGTGCTATGCACGCCATTTCAACACGCAATGATGACCCTGCTACAGCTTCAAGACCATTCGACATAGGCAGAGATGGATTTGTTCTGGGTGAGGGTAGTGGTGGACTTGTTATAGAAGAATTAGAACATGCCTTGAACAGAGGTGCTAAAATTTATGCAGAAATTGTTGGCTTTGGCCTAACAGCTGATGCAAATCATATAACATCTCCTCATCCCGAAGGTTTAGGAGCTTTCAAAGTCATGAAAAATGCCCTTGAAGACGCCGGCATTAAACCTGATCTCATTGACCATATTAACACCCATGGTACTTCAACTCCTCAAGGAGATATTGCTGAAACTAAAGCAATTACCAGCCTCTTTGGCGACCATGCCCCAAAAATATCCCTAAATTCTACCAAATCAATGACCGGTCATTTATTGGGAGCAGCAGGTGCAATCGAATCAATTGCCAGCATACTAGCTATCTGCAATGATATTGTACCTCCAACCATCAATCATTTTGAACTTGATCCTGAAATTAACAGCAAACTTGATTTTACTTTTAATTTACCTAAAAAAAGAACCGTTAATTACGCACTATCAAATGCTTTTGGTTTTGGAGGCCATAATGCTTGTATTATTTTCAAAAAATTTGACAGATAGAACTCACTTTGCTTAACTCTAAGGATTGCTCCGACATTAAAGCCATTAAACTATTTGTTGAGAATGTGTTTGGATTCTCCCCAAAGAATCTACATGTTTACAAATTGGCTTTTCTACACAAATCAGCAGCGAAAGAAGTCATTGATGGTATAAGAGTTTCTAATGAAAGGCTGGAATATTTAGGTGATTCCATTTTAAATGCTGTTATTGCCGATTATGTTTATAAAAAATTCCCACTTAAAGATGAGGGATTTTTAACTGAAATCCGTTCCAGAATTGTTAATCGTAAACGTTTAAACAAAGTTGCCGAAAAATTAGGAATGCACAATTTATTGCTTGCAAACTCTGATGTAAAAAGCATGAATAAGGATGTTATCGGCAATTCATTTGAGGCTTTGGTAGGAGCTATATATATTGATAAAGGATTTGATTTTACAAAAAAAGTTATTATCGACAAAATCCTTGCCTATCATTTAGATATTGATATTATTGAAAATGAAAACGATAATTTTAAAAGCCAGGTCATAAACAAGGCTCAATCTGAAAAAAAATCAGTAGTATTTAAAGTTGAGAATATTGATAATCTTAATTGTCAAAAACTTTATACTGTTCATTTGTTGATTGATAACGTATTTGCGGCATCAGGGCAAGATTATGCCATAAAAAAGGCGGAACAAAATGCAGCCGAAAACTTTCTTAAAAGCCAACCAAAAGACATTGAAAATCCTATACAATAGGTATTGGCTCAAAAATTCTCCCAATTAATAAAATCATATTGTACCGGTTTTCCTTAATAAAAAAGATGAATGGCCTGTCCAAAATCACCTCTTGTTCTACTCTCCCACTTAATAACTCATTAAAAACATCTTCTACAACCGGCATGGTATCAATACCATTCTCATCAACTTTAATCTCAATATATTGGTGAAAGTCTTTTATTTTTAATGATCTATTTTCACTTGTCGGAAATGCTGAATCTTGAAAAATTGAATTAATACCCATACCTTTTAGTGTTTGTTTTAAAGAAAAATTATTACTGAAGGTAAATCGGGGAATTATAACATGTGTTTTTTCTTTTCTTGGTGGATATGTCATTCTTTTATAAGCATCGTATGTTACATTATTTTCTACCTTTCTGAATTCTGAATGAAATCTTGGTACAATTGCTACAAAGGATAACTTATTGTCTTTGAAAGGCAATTCTATAAATAACATGGCATTATTTGAACGATAATATAAGCTGTCAATCTTTCTCATAAAAGGAACATTTCTGCTTTCAGAAGGATTATCATAATAGAAATTTGCCATAAAACCTTGTTCACTGTTAAATGTATTTTGCCATAACGACTCTATTGTTACCACATTGAGCACAAGCATTTCTTCTTCATTCAAACTATTGCTTTCACCTATATTAAAGATAAAGTCCGGGCTAATACCCTGAATCCATTTGTTGATTTCAACATTCAAATTATTTTGTAACAGTGCATCAAAACTATGGAACAAATTTCCATATCTATGATTTATTATATCAACAAATACCCTGTTGAATTTATGACTCTTCTCATGCCAAAATGACATGTCTGTGCTAAATTTAATTCCTGAATCTTTGTAATGATTCATCAGATTCATCAAGTAAGAAAAATCCTTATTCAATGTGTCCTTTGTAACATAATACCTCATAACCCTACTAATTTCTTCTTGTGCTTGATTAGTAGTGCCATTATATAAAGCAGTTAATGAAATTGCTGCACTCATAGGGGAAATAATGGTATTCTTTGTTTGATATGGAGAATACTGAAATAAATTAAAAGCAAATCTGTTATAACTTTCTACAATACTTAAAAACTGCGTAGAATTCCCTTTATTTTCGTTAAAAGTATTATTCGAAATTTTTTTATCTTTACAGGCTATAAATCCTAAAAAAGCTAATAAAAATATCAACAGGTTTATATTTCCTTTCATCATATGAATAACATTGTTATGTTTTTCAAATTTAGTAAATCATTTTGATTAATTTTTATTATTTTCATTTTTCTCTATAAACAAAAAATACATTTACATTATTTGATAGTACGATGAAAAAGAAAATTAAAATAACAGCTGATTTTGCAAGTAAAGATATACTCATTTACGGTATTTCCTCTATTATGTCAGATTATCAACTTGTATGGAATTTCAATATTAATTATTTCAACTTTATTAAACTTCAGGATTTTCAATACATGCCTGCAAAAGAAGACAAATACTATAGTTTTTCTTATTATTATTTTAATGACAGTCCTCATTTTATTCAATATTTCCTTATTTCAAATAAAAATCTCTCAAAACATCTCATTTTTGAATATAAAAATTTTGATTTTATTTTAATCATTAAAGGAAGCAGTCACAATACAACTCTTCTTAAAGCTATTGATGAAATTAAAAAGATAAAAAAAATTCAATATTTTTCATCCTTAGATATAACAAAAATAAAACATATAGAAATGTTAATTAATGAATTAGAAATGAGTACAATGTTTATAAATACCAACAATCATGAACAATAATAAACGAACAAAAATTATTGCAACCCTAGGCCCTGCATCTCAATCAGAAAGCACAATTATTGCGCTTATTAATGAAGGAGTAGATGTATTTAGAATAAATTTTTCACATAGTACTCATGAAGTTCACCAAAAAAGTATCAATATTATTCATCGATATAATATTAACAACAATAGCCATATTGCTCTCTTAGCAGATCTTCAGGGACCAAAACTTAGAATTGGAGATGTTGAAAATAATGAAGTTAATTTGGAAGATGGCAAAATAATAACTGTTACAACCAAAGAAACATTGAGTTCTGACAGCATTCTTAGTGTCAACTATAAACCTCTTCCCAAAGAAATTAAACCAAATGACAGGATTCTTATTGACGATGGAAAAATTCTTTTGAAAGTTGTGAGTACAGATAATAATCAAAATATTCAGGCATTGGTAGTCCATGGAGGTGTACTTACTTCAAAAAAAGGGTTTAACCTTCCAGACACTTTTATATCTCAATCATCTCTTACAGATAAAGATAAAGAAGATTTATCTTTTGTTATGCAAAACAGATTTCAATGGGTTGCCCTATCATTTGTAAGAAAGGCATCTGACATTCATGAGCTTAAAAAAGAAATATTAAAATATCATAAGAAAAACAGTCCTTTGGTCATTGCAAAAATTGAAAAGCCGGAGGCAATTAATGACATTGATAACATTATAAATGCAGCAGATGCCGTGATGGTAGCACGTGGAGACCTAGGTATTGAGATACCAATGGAGAATGTACCATTGATACAAAAAATGATTGTAAAAAAATGTCTAATTGCTTCAAAACCAATAATTATCGCAACTCAGCTTATGGAAAGCATGATTTCAAACTACACACCAACTAGAGCTGAAGTTAATGATGTTGCTAACAATGTCATGGATGGCGCTGATGCGGTCATGCTTAGTGGTGAAACTTCAATAGGGATGTACCCCGTTAATGTCGTTGAAAATGTAAGAAAAATTATCTTACAAGCTGAATCTTTTGAAGGTATTTATTATAAGCACAACAAGCCCGAGAACATCTATTCTGAACGCTTTATCACCGACTCAATATGTTCTAATGCTTGCCTTTTGGCTCAAGAAATTGATGCAACTGCTATTATCAGTATGACATATTCGGGATATTCAGCCATTAAAATTTCAAGCTACAGACCTAAAGCACCAATTTATATTTTTACAAACAATCATGCAATTTTAAGTAAACTGAATCTAGTTTGGGGTGTTACGGGCTTTTTCTATGATAAGTTTATCAGTACAGATGACACAATTGAAGATCTTAAGCAGTACCTGAAAAAAATAAAAATTATTTCAGAAGGGGAAAAAATTATTAATTTGGCAAGCATGCCTATCTCTGAAAAAGGTAAAATCAACACACTCCGTTTAAGCAAAGTTTAGCGGAATAATCTATATTTAAATACATGTATATACTTTTTTTTTTTACTTTTGCTCATTGTATCAACTAAATCAATATTAACAATTTAATAAAATATTTATGTACGGAAAAATGCAAAACCATCTTCAAAATATTATTGAAGAAATTAAAAATGCCGGTTTGTATAAAAATGAAAGAATCATTACAAGTCCTCAGGGAGCTGAAATTACCTTAAACACAGGTCAGAAAGTTCTTAACTTTTGCGCAAACAATTATTTGGGATTATCTTCACATCCAAGAGTTCAGGAAGCAGCAAAAAAAATGCTCGACAGTCGTGGATATGGCTTGTCATCAGTAAGATTTATTTGTGGAACCCAAGATATCCATAAAGAACTTGAAGCTAAAATTGCTGATTTTTTTGGCATGGAAGATACCATTTTGTATGCTGCTTGTTTTGATGCCAATGGTGGTGTTTTTGAACCTCTGTTTGATGAAAATGATGCCATCATTTCTGATGCTCTTAACCACGCTTCAATAATTGATGGTGTAAGACTTTGTAAAGCCCAGCGTTACAAGTATAATCATGCTGACATGGCAGATCTGGAAGAACAATTAAAAAAAGCTCAAGAGCAACGATTCCGTATCATTGTTAGCGATGGTGTTTTTTCAATGGATGGTGACATTGCTAAGATGAATGAAATTTGTGACCTTGCTGACAAATACGATGCTTTAGTAATGACAGATGAATGTCATTCAGCAGGCTTTATTGGTAAAACTGGTCGCGGTTCACATGAATATCACAACGTCATGGGCCGTGTAGATATCATCACTGGTACACTAGGGAAAGCTCTTGGTGGAGGCTTAGGTGGTTTCACAACTTCTAAAAAAGAAATTATTGAGCTTCTACGACAAAGATCACGTCCTTACTTATTTTCCAACACATTATCTCCCGCAATTGTTGGCGCATCTTTAGAAGTTTTTAAAATGCTTACAGAAACAACATCTTACCGAGATAAAGTAGTGGCAAATGCTAAATATTTTCAAGAAAAAATGAGAGCAGCCGGCTTTGATCTTAAACCAAGCGAATCTGCTATTGTTGCTTTAATGCTTTATGATGCCGTCCTCTCTCAAAAATTCGCTACAAGAATGCTTGAAGAAGGAATTAACGTTCTCGGTTTCTACTTCCCTGTTGTACCAAAAGGTCAGGCTCGAATCCGAATCCAACTTTCTGCCGCACACGAAAAAGAACACCTTGATAAAGCTATTGCAGCTTTCATTAAAGTTGGTAAAGAACTTGAAGTAATTAAATAATAAATTTTTTCAAAATAAAAAAGGGCTTTTTGCCCTTTTTTATTTTATAATACTACCTTCTGAGCAACACTATGCCCGTAGGGATAAGCTTCTTGATGTATTACTTCAAATCCTGCTGATTGTAATTCCTCTGATACCTCCTCAAGGGTGAAATAATGCCCCGAAAATGGAGAAAGTCTATCCCCCTTTTGAATGACTTTAGTTCTGAAAATTTTACAAAAAAAACCATTCACCTTCACAAGTTTACGACAATATTTATCCATCTGCTCATTCGAAAACCAGAATGATATTAAAAGATAAGCTCCCTGTGGCATATGAGTTTGGATTTCCTTTAAAAGTTTAATGCGGTTTTCTTTACCCCTAACATGTATATATGCACCCCAGCCCAATATTATACCATCATACATCTTGCCATTAAGGGGTGCATGATTGGGTGCAACCCATTCAATATTTGATTCATAGCCTTCCTTTATTATTAATCCCCTTGATACTTCTACCAGCTTTCTGTTACACTCATAACCATCAGCTTTAAACCCCATTTTCAGTAGCGACAGTACTTCTCTCCCACCTCCAGATGCTAAAACCATTATAGTTTTACAATTTGTAAAATAAAGTTCCACCATCTCTTTCTCCCAATCAAATAACAAAGAACGATTAAAATCTTCCTTAAGGTATTTCTTCGATTTTGAATAATGATATTCATCTATAGCTGTAATAAAACTTAAGGGTAATACAGACATCCAGAAAGCTTCAGAAATTAGTCTGCTGTAACCTAAAGCAAAACAAATCCATTCAACCAGCTTCTTATGAATTTTATATAGCAATATATAAATACGGATAAAAATCTGCATTTCAAATTTTTAAAGTAATTTTTTCAATTTAATCTAATTAAAATTTCAATTAACTTCTAAAAAAAAATTATTCTTTTATTTAGTTGACCATATAACTTCTTTACAATCTTCAGATTTTTGACATAAGAAACGGGCTAAAACAAAAAGATAATCGGAAAGTCGATTAAAATATTTAATTACTAGTGGGTTAACATTTTCACTTTCAGCAAGTTCTATTATGATCCTTTCAGCTCTTCGACAGATACATCGTGCTACATGAGCATGTATTGAAGCAAGAGAGCCCCCTGGCATAATAAAGTTTTTAAGTTCAGGTAAAGCTTCATTCATTCTATCAATTTCATTCTCTAGAAATAAAATATCATTCTCTGAAATTGGTGGTAAGGATTTGGCAGATTTATCATCTGCGGTAGCAAGTAATGCCTCAAGTCTAAAAATCTTTTCTTGAATATTTTCAATGACCAACTTTATTCCTTCATCATTCTGATGGCAGGAAATCAAAGGCAGGTAACTTTTTAGTTCGTCAGCAGTTCCATAAGCTTGAATCCTGATGTGGTACTTCGGCACACGAGTTCCGTCAAGTAAGGATGTTTGACCTTTATCGCCTCCTTTAGTGTATATCTTATATTTTTTTTCCATTACTCCATACTTTAGACACTAATTATTTCAGGATTAACTACATTTGAATTTATAGTATCACTTTCAATCTCACCATCTTTAAGTCGAATAATACGATGCGCAAAACGTGCAATCTCATCTTCATGGGTTACCAAAATCACAGTATTTCCATCTTGGTGAATTTTGTTAAGTAAAGCCATAATTTCCAATGAAATTTTTGAATCTAAATTTCCAGTCGGTTCATCAGCAAGAATAATTGATGGATTATTAACAAGTGCCCTCGCTATAGCTACGCGTTGTTTTTGACCTCCTGATAACTCATTTGGTTTGTGTTTCATACGCTCAGAAAGTCCTACACTCTTCAAAAAATGAGTTGCAGTTTCAATTCTTTTTTCTTTTTTAATACCAGCATATATCAAGGGTAACATTACATTTTCAAGGGTTGAAGAACGTGGTAATAAATTAAAAGATTGAAAAACAAAACCTATTTCTTTATTTCTAATCTCAGCCAATTCATTGTCAGCCATATCACTGACTTTATAATTATTAAGAAAATATTCTCCATCACTCGGTGTATCAAGGCAACCAAGAATATTCATCAGAGTTGATTTTCCGGAACCCGATGCGCCCATAATCGCTAAGTATTCATTTCTTTTTATGCTGAGTGAGATGCCATTTAAAGCCTTAACTACTTCATTTCCAACCTTATAATATTTTTTTATATCCCTTAATACTATTAAACTTTCCATAAATTATCTTTTATCTATACAAAAGTAAATAATATAATGGATAATAGAAACTAAATTTCGCTGCAAAAAAATAATGAATTTTAGTACCTTAATAAGGTTATATGGCCGGTAAAACGATATACAAAATCAGTTCCATCTAATGTACGCATAAGAACAATCCATGTATAAACCCCTTCAGGAGCAGGGTTTCCATCAAATGTTTCACCGTTCCATGGTTTATTATAATCATTGGTTTCATAAACTAACCCGCCCCATCTGTTGTAAATATAAAAGGAGAAGTATTCATTACTATAACCCAGTCCTTCCGGCATAAAATAATCATTTACACCGTCTCCATTTGGAGTAAACCCATTTGGTGCATAAAATGTATAAAAAGGCTTATAAATAAGGGTTTGTTGAGCTGTATCGGTACAGCCGTCTGCACTTTGAACAATAAAAGTGACTATATATGTATCTGGTTCATTATATTCGTGAGTTGGATTTGAAAAAGTTGAAGTGCTGTTATGGTAATCTCCAAAATGCCACAACCATGCGTTTGCATTTGACGATTGATTAATAAATGTTATTACAGGATTATTAATATCCGCTTCTGATGGATAGAATGTAAAGTCAGCAACAGGCAAAGGATAGACAGTAATCATATTGGGTTGTGACAACTGTGCTGTACAACCATGTATTGTTGTGACAGAAAGTGTTACACTGTAAGTCCCTTCTTGTTCGTAAATATGAACAGGATTCTGTACTGAGGATGTGTTTCCGGAACCACTTAGTGGGTCTCCAAATTGCCAGTTCCAAGAAGCAATGTCTGAAGATGAAAAATCAATAAACTGAACAGGTGCAGGTTCACAAGCAGCTACTGTATTTGAAGTAAAACTAACTACAGGTAAAGGATGTACAGTAATAACTACGGTATCTCTTCCAGAGCAACCCATATCATCAAGAATTGTAAGGATATAAGTTGTTGTAACTGTTGGAGTTGCAATAGGATTAAGAATTTGAGAATTACTTAAACCTGTCGACGGAGACCAATCCCAAGTAACACCTCCTTGTCCATTCAACTGGGTAACATCGTTTACACAAATTGACTGATCGGGGCCGGCATTGGTATATGGGGGTTGCGTAAAAGTAGCTATAACGCTGTCAATACCAAAGCACCCATTAACATCTGTAACAGTTACTATGTATGTACCGGCATCAGTAACAACTATAGTCTGGGTTGTATCCATAGTTGACCATAAATAGGTACTATAAGGACCTCCAGCATCTAATGTTGTGCTATGTCCCTGACAGAATGGTGAATTACCACTTATTTGAGGATTAATAGCTGGAATAACAACTACTGTTGTATTTCCGGGAAGACTTGTACAACCGTCAACTGTTACCCTGACAGCATATTGACCATCATTAGCCATCGTTGAATTTGCAATGAATGTATTTTGAGAGCTCGCGCTAAATGCTGATGGTCCTGTCCAACTAAAAGTACCATCTGTGACATTATTAGTATATAATAATATTGAATCCCCTTCACAGACAGGAGTATTTGAAGAAGCTACTGGAGTTGCTGGAATAGGGTAAATGGTTAAATTAACAGCTGTTGCTGGACTTTCACAATTATTTACAGTTTGGGTTACATAGTAATCATAAGTTCCAACCATGGTTTGTGCAGTTGAATAGGATGTTCCTGTAAAAAGACTTGGCGTTGGTAAAAGGGGATTATCATACCATTGTATCGTACCTGTTCCGGTTGCTGTTAAATTTGGAATTGGAAATCCAAAGCAACCTATAGTATCTGAAGCTGTAGGAGCCTGAGGAATCGGATAAATTATAAGCGTTACGGTGTCAGGCAGACTCTCACAACCTGTAAATGTATTGGTTTGAGTAACATAATAAGTATAAGTACCAACTGCAGTCTGCCCAGTTGCAAAAGGACTTCCTGTAAATAATGAGGGCTGACTCATATTTGAATACCAATTAATAATACCTGCTGCATTAGCACTTAAATCAGGTATAATCCCTCCAACACATGCTTGCTCATTTGTCCCTATTGGTGGGGAAGGCAAGGCTATAATATTCAGATTAATTGTTAATGCTGGACTTGTACACCCATTTTCTATTTGATTAACATAATACGTATAAATTCCTGCTGCAGTTTGATTTGTTGTATAAGTCAATCCGGTATTAACAATTGGAGGATTCAGTCCGACATTATTATACCAGTTTACAGTACCTGTTGCAGTAACTGAAAGGTCAGGAACTGGCAAGTTATAACATATATCAACATCACTTCCTTGTGGAACTGATGGAATTGGATAAATTGTAAGAGTAACTGTATCAGGCAAACTGGGGCAATTATTAACTGTTTGCGTAACATAATAGGTGTATGTACCAATTTGATTCTCCCCGGTTGGGAATGAAGTCCCCGTATAAATCACTGTGTTCAGGTTTGAATTATCATACCATTCCATTATACCTGTACCAACAGCAGTTAAATTTGGGATTGTAAGTCCGAAACAGGCAGTTTCATTATTCCCTGTTGGGGCAACAGGAATTGGATATATAGTAAGTGTAACTGTATCGGGTTGGCTTGTACAATTGTTTTCTGTTTGAACAACATAGTATGTGTAGGTACCTACCTGATCTTCTCCTGTTGGATAAGAAGCTCCTGTATAAATCACAGTTGTCAAATTTGGATTATCAAACCATTCAATAAGACCGGTACCGTTTGCCACCAAATTAGGAACAGCTGTACCAAAACAAATTGCTTCATCTGAAGCAACCGGAGCTGATGGAGTTTGGTATATTGTAAGCGTAATGGCTGAAGCAGGTCCTTCGCAATTGTTCTCCATTTGAGTAACATAATAGGTATAAATTCCTGCATTGGTTTGCATGCTCGCAAAATTATTCCCAATAAAAACATTGTTACTCAGCAAAGAATCATCGTACCAATATAAAGTACCTGTACCAATAGCAGTAAAATCGGGTGTAGACATTCCTGAACAACTGCTAAAATCTGTTACAATTGGTGCACTTGGTATAGGATAAATAGTTAATGTAACAGTTGTTGGTAAACTTTCACATCCTGTAATATTGTGTGTTTGAGTTACATAATAAGTATAAGTTCCAACATTAGTTTGGCCACAAGCAAAATTATTGCCAGTATATACTGGCGTTTGTAACATGGGATCATCATACCAATTAATCAATCCTGTTGCATTAGCTGTCAAATCAGGAGTTGGAGTGGCATAGCAAATTGAGACATTATTAGCCACTGGTGCAGTTGGTAAGGCATATATCGTTAGCACAACGGAAGTATAATTACTTTCACAGCCATTTTCTTCCTGTGTTACATAATACGTATAAGTTCCTGCAGCAACTTGTCCTGTATTAAATGTATCACCAATAACTGGCGGAGGAGTTAAACTTACATCTGTATACCATTGTACTACACCTGTACCTTGAGCATATAAGAATGGTATTGTTTGTCCAAAACAAGCAGATGAATCTGCTGCAATAGGTGGTAACGGAACTGGATTAATATATAGAAATACTGAATCAGTAGGACTTTCACAACCATTTACGGTTTGAGTTAAATAAAATTCATAAGTACCGGTGGTATTAATTCCCGAATTATATGTAATACCCTGTGCTAAATAAGTACCCATGTCATCATACCAATTAACCAGACCTGTTGCTGTTGCTGTAAAATGAGGGATAGTTGTATCTCCGTCACAAGCTGTAATGTCATTAGCAAAAGGAGGAGAAGGAGTTGGATAAATTGTAACATCGAAACTGATAGTAGGACCCGGACAGCCATTCAGACTTGGGGTTGCAATTATAGTCCCGGTAATATCAGAGCCTGTATTATTGACAGGTGCTATCCACTGTGGGATATTTCCTGAACCACTTGCAGCGAGCTGGATAGCTGGATTGGAATTTGTCCATGTTATGGTTGCTCCTGATGGGACTGGTACAAAATCCGGAATAATAATAGGTTCATTGGGGCATACAAAAATATCTGAAATTGGGTCGAGTTCCGGGGTAGGATATATTTCAACTGAAAAACTCATGGTATCTCCTATACAACCGTTCAAGGTCGGAACAACTTGAATATCACCTGAAATACCCAAAGTTGAACTTGCTGGAGCAGTCCAAGATGAAATGTTACCTGTTCCACTTGCTCCTAAACCTATAGCAGGATTTGTATTAAACCAGTCAAATGTAGCACCTGTAGGTGTGCTCACAAAAGGTAAAATATTAATTACTGTGCCGGGGCATACTGAGATATCATTCAGTTGACCTATTTCAGGTGTAGGCAAAATATCTACTGTGAAACTCATCGGTATTCCTACACATGAATATGTGGAAGATGGTGTCACTGTTACTGTACCGGATATAACTGATCCTGTAATATTCTGCGGTGCCGGCCATGCCGGAATATCTCCTGTTCCTGTCGCAGCTATGCCAATATCTGTATTTGTATTATCCCATATAAATGTTGAACCTGATGGATGACTGACAAATAATCCAATATCTATGATTGTTCCGGGACAAACCTCTACATCTGCTATCTGATCTACGGTGGGTGCTGTAAATACAGTTACTGAAAAATCCATTGGAATACTTTCACACCCGTCAAGTGTGGCTATCACACTAATATCTCCTACAAAATCAGTCCCTGTCGTGTTTGGTGGTGCAGGCCATGAGGCGATATCGCCTACTCCCGTTAATGACAGTCCTATGTCTGTATTACTGTTTGACCAATCAAATGTTGAACCTGATGGTGTGCTGACAAAATTACCTACATTTATCACATCTCCGGGGCAAGCAACTATGTCTGTTATCTGTGTTATTGATGGGGTAGGTTTTATGGTTACAGTAAAACTTATTGGTGAACCAGGGCAACCGTTTAGTGTGGGTGTTACAGTTATTGTTCCTGTTATACCCGTACTTGTTGCCGGGGCAGTCCATGAAGAAATATTTCCTGTTCCACTGACTCCAAGACCTATGGCTGCATTTGAATTACCCCAGTCAAAGATTGCTCCTGACGGATCACTAACAAATGCTGGTATGCTTATTACATCTCCGGGGCAAACAATGATGTCAGTTATAGAATCTATTACAGGAGTTGGATAAATTGTAACATCGAAACTGATAGTAGGACCCGGACAGCCATTCAGACTTGGGGTTGCAATTATAGTCCCGGTAATATCAGAGCCTGTATTATTGACAGGTGCTATCCACTGTGGGATATTTCCTGAACCACTTGCAGCGAGCTGGATAGCTGGATTGGAATTTGTCCATGTTATGGTTGCTCCTGATGGGACTGGTACAAAATCCGGAATAATAATAGGTTCATTGGGGCATACAAAAATATCTGAAATTGGGTCGAGTTCCGGGGTAGGATATATTTCAACTGAAAAACTCATGGTATCTCCTATACAACCGTTCAAGGTCGGAACAACTTGAATATCACCTGAAATACCCAAAGTTGAACTTGCTGGAGCAGTCCAAGATGAAATGTTACCTGTTCCACTTGCTCCTAAACCTATAGCAGGATTTGTATTAAACCAGTCAAATGTAGCACCTGTAGGTGTGCTCACAAAAGGTAAAATATTAATTACTGTGCCGGGGCATACTGAGATATCATTCAGTTGACCTATTTCAGGTGTAGGCAAAATATCTACTGTGAAACTCATCGGTATTCCTACACATGAATATGTGGAAGATGGTGTCACTGTTACTGTACCGGATATAACTGATCCTGTAATATTCTGCGGTGCCGGCCATGCCGGAATATCTCCTGTTCCTGTCGCAGCTATGCCAATATCTGTATTTGTATTATCCCATATAAATGTTGAACCTGATGGATGACTGACAAATAATCCAATATCTATGATTGTTCCGGGACAAACCTCTACATCTGCTATCTGATCTACGGTGGGTGCTGTAAATACAGTTACTGAAAAATCCATTGGAATACTTTCACACCCGTCAAGTGTGGCTATCACACTAATATCTCCTACAAAATCAGTCCCTGTCGTGTTTGGTGGTGCAGGCCATGAGGCGATATCGCCTACTCCCGTTAATGACAGTCCTATGTCTGTATTACTGTTTGACCAATCAAATGTTGAACCTGATGGTGTGCTGACAAAATTACCTACATTTATCACATCTCCGGGGCAAGCAACTATGTCTGTTATCTGTGTTATTGATGGGGTAGGTTTTATGGTTACAGTAAAACTTATTGGTGAACCAGAGCAACCGTTTAGTGTGGGTGTTACAGTTATTGTTCCTGTTATACCCGTACTTGTTGCCGGGGCAGTCCATGAAGAAATATTTCCTGTTCCACTGACTCCAAGACCTATGGCTGCATTTGAATTGCCCCAGTCAAATGTTGCTCCTGACGGAACACTTACAAATGCAGGGATACTTATCAGATCTCCGGGGCAGACTGAAATATTGGATACTGCATTTACTGATGGTGTGGGTTTGATTGTCACAGTAAAACTTGTTGGTGTACCAGGGCAACTGTTTAATGTGGGTGTTACAGTTATTGTTCCTGTTATACCCGTACTTGTTGCCGGGGCAGTCCATGAAGAAATATTTCCTGTTCCACTGACTCCAAGACCTATGGCTGCATTTGAATTGCCCCAGTCAAAGGTTGCTCCTGATGGAACACTTACAAATGCAGGTATACTTATCAAATCTCCAGGACAAACTGAAATATTGGATACTGCATTTACTGATGGCGTGGGTTTGATTGTAACAGTAAAACTTGTTGGTGTACCCGGACAACCATTTAGCGTGGGTGTTACAGTTATTGTTCCTGTTATACCCGTACTTGTTGCCGGTGCAGTCCATGAAGAAATATTTCCTGTTCCACTGACTCCAAGACCTATGGCTGCATTTGAATTGCCCCAGTCAAAGGTTGCTCCTGACGGAACACTTACAAATGCAGGGATACTTATCAGATCTCCGGGGCAGACTGAAATATTGGATACTGCATTTACTGATGGTGTGGGTTTGATTGTCACAGTAAAACTTGTT
>JAQVVM010000041.1 GCA_028698995.1 Bacteroidales bacterium | reverse complement strand
TCACCTCTTCCCATACCGAACAGAGAAGTTAAGCCCTTCAGCGCAGATGGTACTGCATTAGTGGGAGAGTATGTCGTCGCCAAATTCTTATTAAGAGGTTGTCATTTGATAACCTCTTTTTTTTTGTCCATTTTTATATGCAATCTTATACTTTAATAAACTAAAGGGACGCTTCCTGATTATATGCAGGTATTAATACCCTATTGTTAAAAAATATTTAGTATAAAAAAATCTGTATTCCTTTTGAATTTTTATTATTTTTGTTTTCATTAATATCCAATTTACATTAAATCTATAATTAATTCTTGATAATGAAGAAAATAATACTTTGTCTTAAAACTGTTTCCAAAACAACAAAAATATCTGCTCATTCTATGAGAGAGCAAATTTTTTTAATCAATATAAGGCATTCTGATAAAGAACTTGAAGAATGCGGAAGTGTTTTAGGTCAGCTAGATTTAAGAAAAGAAGCTGTTTTACAGGAATTGAAAAAGGCACATATTGAATTAAAAAATATTGGTATTATTGTGTGCCGTGGCGGGGTATTAAAACCAATACCCGGAGGAATTTATGCCGTTAACGATGCAATGCTTGCTGATTTACATCATCCGATGGCTGTCCATGAATCAAATTTGGGTGGTTTAATTGCTTATAATATGGTTAAGATGCTTGGTGATGATGTGAGGGCCATAACAGTTGATCCTGCATGTACAGACGAAATGTCAGAAATCGCAAAGATATCCGGTATGCCCGAAATTACCCGTATCAGCATCATGCACACTTTAAGTCAGCGTACCGTAGCTAAGCATTTTGCAGCAACCTTGGGCAAAACATATGAAGAAGCCCGATTAATTGTTGCTCATTTAGGATCCGGTACATCTGTAGGTGTTCATTGCGATGGGAAAATTATTGATGTTAATAACGGTTTACATGGTGATGGCCCAATGTCGCCTGCAAGAACCGGTGGTTTGCCTGTGGGACAACTTGTTGAGCTTTGCTTTTCAGGAAAGTATTCAAAGGAAGAAATTTTAGAAAAAATCCATCTTAATGGAGGTCTTAAAGCCTATCTCGGAACTAATGATGCAAAAGAAGTTGAGAAAAGGGTATTAAACGGTGACAAAAATGCAGAACTGATTTATAAAGCTATTGCATACCAGACAGCTAAAGAAATTGGGGCACTGAGCACTGTCCTTGATGGACAGGTTGACGGTATTTTAATTACAGGTGGGTTGGCTTACAGTGATTATATTATTAATGAAATATCAAAAAAAGTTAAGTTTATTGCACCAGTAAGAGTATATCCTGGTGAAAGTGAAATGGAGGGTTTGGCTCTTAATGGCTACAGAGTACTGGTTGGTGAAGCAGATGTCATAGAATATTCGTGATACTCAGTAATTTAAACTTTAATCAAATATTTTGAATTTAGAAACCGCTAAAATAATATTAGATTTCTTCCATCGTTCAATGATGCATCATGCACTTTGGTATAGTGAAGTGCAACATCAATTTGGACGCGAAAAGGCTTTAGAAATACTTCATGAGGTCTGTAATAAAAGTTACGATACACAGCTTAAACGATTGTCGAAAATCCTAAATTTTGAAGTGAATGATAATGTGCCGGATTTCCTTTTACAAATGTCTGAAAATGAACTTGAATTTCTGAAAGAAGGTGTTGCTGTCAATTGGTTGTCAAATGATGGTATTTGGTTTCAGGCTGTTGAAAAAGCTTATGGCATGTTTGATGCTAAACGTTGCAATGATTCATGTTGGGGTCAATTCTCTCCTCTTGAGGCTTGGTCTGTAAAAAGACTTCTTAATTTACCTGAAAATTCCGGACTTGATGGCCTTAAAAAAGCTCTCGGATATCGTTTATATGCTGCTATCAACAAACAAAAAATATCTGAAGAAACTGCTGACAGTTTTATTTTCAGTATGTTGGATTGCCGTGTTCAATCAGCTCGTAAAAGAAAAGGCCTTGAAGATTATCCTTGTAAATCAGCAGGAATTGTTGAATACAGAACTTTTGCCGAAACTATAGATAAAAGAATTAAAACAGATTGCATTGCTTGTCCTCCAGACAATCATCCTAATGCATACTTCTGTGCATGGCGGTTTTATATGTAAGCACCCTAGTTCTTTGCTTCCGTCTTACTACATATTTCTCCTGTACTGCCCTCCAACTTCATAAAGTGCTTTAGTAATCTGACCTAATGAACAATACTTAGATGCTTCCATCATTTGTTCAAAAATGTTTTCATTCTTTAAAGCACATAACTTTAAATTATTAATAGCAATTTCAGATTTTTCTTTATTGAATTTGTGTAGACGATTAAGCATGTCAATCTGATATTGCTTTTCAATAGGAGTCGAACGGATTACTTCCTGTGGTAAAATAGTGGGAGAGCCTTCAGATGAAAGGAATGTATTAACTCCCATTATTGGTAATTCTCCTGTATGTTTAAGATTTTCATAATAAAGGGATTCTTCCTGAATTTTACTTCGCTGATAGGCTGTTTCCATAGCTCCCAGAACGCCACCTCTTTCAGAAATCCGATCAAATTCTGATAATACTGCTTCTTCCACAAGTTCTGTAAGTTCTTCAATAATAAATGAACCTTGAAGAGGGTTCTGATTTTTTGCCAGACCCAATTCATGATTGATTATCATTTGAATGGCCATTGCTCTGCGTACAGATTCTTCTGTTGGTGTGGTTATGGCTTCATCATAAGCATTGGTATGTAAAGAATTGCAATTATCATAAATGGCATATATAGCCTGGAGTGTGGTGCGTATATCATTAAATCCGATTTCCTGTGCATGAAGAGAACGTCCGGATGTTTGTATATGGTATTTTAGTTGTTGAGAACGCGAGTTGCCTTTATATTTATTCTTAATGGTTTTAGCCCAGATACTTCGAGCAACACGACCTATAACGGAGAATTCAATATCTATCCCATTTGAAAAGAAAAAGGATAGATTGGGGGCAAATTTATCAATATCCATGCCTCTTGAAAGATAGTATTCTACATATGTGAAGCCATTTGCTAAAGTAAAGGCGAGTTGCGAAATTGGATTGGCTCCTGCTTCTGCAATATGGTAACCGGAAATGGATACAGAATAAAAATTTCTTACATCATTATTGATGAAAAACTCTTGAACATCCCCCATGAGCTTTAGTGAGAAATCTGTAGAAAAAATGCAGGTATTCTGTCCCTGATCTTCCTTAAGGATATCAGCCTGAACAGTTCCCCGAACTACTGATAAAGTACACTTTTTAATGTTTTCATAAATATCTTTTGGTAGTACTTCATCTCCCGTAACACCAAGTAACATCAATCCTAATCCGTCATTTCCCTCGGGAAGTTCTCCCTGATAGACAGGTCTTTCAATACCTTTGTCCCTGTAAAGTTTATTTATTTTTTCATTCACTGCGTTTTCTAGACCATTTTCTCTGATGTAGATTTCACATTGTTGATCAATTGCTGCATTCATAAAATAACCAACGAGCATAGGAGCAGGACCGTTGATGGTCATTGAAACCGATGTATGGGGGCTGCACAGGTTAAATCCTGAATATAATTTCTTGGCATCATCCAGACAGCAAATAGAGACACCTGAATTGCCAATTTTTCCAAAGATGTCAGGCCTTAAATCAGGGTTATTGCCATATAATGTCACAGAGTCAAATGCTGTAGAAAGCCTTTTTGCAGGCATGCCTTTAGATAAATAATGAAAACGTTTATTTGTTCTTTCGGGGCCACCTTCTCCTGCAAACATACGTGTAGGATCTTCCCCCTCTCTTTTAAAAGGGAATACACCTGCAACAAATGGATATTCACCAGGTACATTCTCTTTAAGGTTCCATTTTAAAATATCTCCCCATGCCTTGTATTTCGGAAGTGAAATCTTTGGAATTTCAAGGTGTGAAAGCGTTTTTGTGTGTGTTGAAATTTTAATTTCCTTTTCCCTTACCTTAAAAATGTAATATTCATCCTTATAAGATTTAATTTTATTTTCCCAGTTCTGTAAAATTTTTTGATTTCTGCTATCAAGCAGTGCTTTAAATTCTTCGTATTTATTGTTAAGCGTTTGCAGAATAATTTCATTACCCTGTGATTTCTCACTCTTTAAAGCATCCATGCTTTGTTTAAGAGAATACATCTGTTGAGCTATCTCAGATTGTCTTTCTGTCCATATATTATAATTTCTTACAGTTTCAGAAATTTCAGACAAATACCTTACGCGTTGAGAGGGGATAATATATATTTTATTCGTAACCTCACCGATGTTTTTGTTGTGAATTTGAAATTCGGTTCCAAGTTTATTATTCAACAAATTGATGAGCGCCTCATAAAAATGGTTTACACCACTGTCATTGAATTGAGAGGCAACTGTTCCATAAACAGGCATATTATCAGGGCTTTTATCAAATAACTGATGGTTTCTCTGAAATTGTTTTTTTACATCCTTCAATGCATCCAATCCGCCTCGTTTATCAAACTTGTTAAGGGCTATGATATCTGCGTATTCGAGCATATCAATTTTTTCTAATTGTGAAGGTGCTCCAAAATCAGGTGTCATCACATATAAACACAAGTCGCTATGCTCAACAATTTCAGTATCTGACTGACCAATACCGGAAGTTTCAAGAATGACCAAATCGAACCCAGCAACTTTCAGAATGTTGACAGCTTCCCTCACATATTTTGACAAGGCAAGATTTGATTGGCGCGTAGCCATGGAGCGTACATAAATATTGGGACTGTTTATAGCATTCATCCTTATTCTGTCTCCCAGAAGTGCACCGCCGGTTTTACGTTTGGATGGGTCAACGCAGATGATACCTATTTTTTTATCTTCAAAATCTAATGAAAAGCGCCTTATAATTTCATCAACAAGAGAAGATTTGCCTGATCCTCCGGTACCTGTTACACCCAGAACAGGCACTTTTGAAATTGATGCCTTTTTATCTAATTCAGAAACCAGATTGTTTATCTCGTCCGGAAAATTTTCAACGGCTGAAATGAGCTTTGAAATAGCTTTAAAATCTTGTTTTTCAATTTCACTTAAGTCAATGGTCTCATCCTTGCCTCTTGGAAAATCTGATTTCATCAAAACATCATTTATCATACCCTGCAAACCCATGGCCCTGCCATCATCAGGTGAATATAATCGGGTTATACCATAGTTTTCAAGTTCTTCTATCTCATCAGGTAAAATTACACCACCACCACCACCAAAAATCTTTATATGGCCAAATCCTTTTTCCTTAAATTGGTCATACATATATTTAAAAAACTCGATATGACCACCTTGATATGAGGTAATTGCAACGGCTTGTACATCTTCCTGAATAGCACATTCAACTATTTCATGAACTGAACGGTTGTGCCCCAGATGTATCACCTCTGCGCCTGTTGATTGGATTATTCTTCGCATCACATTGATAGAAGCATCATGTCCGTCAAATAATGATGTTGCGGTAACAATTCTTATGTGATTTTGTGGCTTATAGCTGTTGTTAGAAATCATACGTTTGTTTTGTAATAAATGATTTATAGTTAATTTCCATGTAAAATTAATTGTTTTTAAGAATAAAAAAAAATAATATAAACTATTTTTTTTTATTTTTGCTTATCTATATTATTATATAAAATGTAGATGAGAATTTATTTATTGAATAAATATTTCTCTATTATATCATTTTAAATATTTGCAAATGTTTTTATCAATTTAATTAAATAAAATGGAAAGATTCATATTGGTTGTAAATCCGGGTTCTACTTCAACAAAAATTGCTGTTTACAATAATCGCAAGGAAATATTTTTGATGAATGTTAAACACGAACAGGAAGAGTTGGCAAAATTTGAAAGAATTGCAGATCAGTTTGAGTATCGAAAAAATATGATTAAAGAAGTGCTTTTAACTTCTGGCATAAATCTAAATACAATAAATATTGTTGTGGGTAGAGGGGGGTTGTTGAAACCCATAGAGGGTGGTGTTTATAAAGTTAATGAAGCCATGTTAAGGGATATCCGCAATCCAATGGGCGAGCACGAGTCAAACCTCGGCGGTGTTATTGCTTATGCGCTGGCCAAGGAAATCAACCCAGATATTTTAGCAATAATTGTCGACCCGACCTGCGTTGATGAAATGGAAGATATTGCACGTATTTCAGGAATGCCTGAGTTACCACGAAAAAGTTTTTTACATACGCTAAACCAAAAAGCCATTGCACGAACTTATGCAAAGGAACTCAAATTAAAATATGAAGATGTTAATGTAATTGTAGCTCACATGGGTGGCGGTATTTCAGTAGGTGCACACGCACATGGAAGGGTTATAGATGTTAATAATGGCCTCAACGGTGATGGTCCTATGTCTCCTGAGAGAAGTGGTGGTGTTCCAGTTGGTCAACTTGTCGAACTCTGTTTTTCGGGTAAGTATTCGAAAGCTGAAATATTAAAAAAAATTAAAGGCAAAGGTGGATTGTCTGCTTATTTGGGGACAAATGATGCCATTCAGGTAGAAAAAAGAATTGAAAATGGAGATACTTATGCAAAACTTATTTATTCTGCCATCTCATATCAGGTAGCCAAGGAAATTGGAGCATTGAGCACTGTTTTAAAGGGCAATGTTGATGGAATTTTACTTACCGGAGGTCTGGCTTATGGGCATTTCATTACTGATGCTATTACTGAGAGGGTTGCTCATCTCGGACCTGTTAAAGTTTACCCTGGTGAAGGCGAGATGGAAGCATTAGCTCTTAATGCACATCTGGTGCTTAATGAAGAGATTGTCGTAAAAGAATATGTGTAAACTTTTATTCAATTTAATTATTATTAATTTAAATCCAAAACTATGAATTATGAAATTTTAAAACTTGATATTCAGGACAATATTGGTATCATTACCATCAGTCGTCCTCAGGCCATGAACGCTTTGAATTCAGCTTTTTTTGTTGAGATGAATAATATGTTGAACGAATTGTCTCTCAGAAATGATATTAAAGTACTCATTCTAACAGGTGAAGGAAAAGCATTTGTTGCTGGAGCAGATATTGCCGAAATGTCGGGCATGGATAAAGAGCAGGGAACAGAATTTTCAAAAAAAGGGCAATGCACTTTTAATGCCATTGAAAACCTTAATATCCCTGTTATTGCAGCAGTTAATGGTTTTGCATTAGGTGGTGGATGTGAACTTGCCATGGCCTGTGATTTCAGAATTGCAAGTAGCTTTGCCAAATTTGGACAACCTGAAGTAAACCTTGGTCTTATTCCCGGTTATGCTGGAACACAAAGACTAGCCAGACTTGTTGGCTTATCAAATGCGTTATATTTGCTTTATACAGCGGATATGATAAACGCAGATGAAGCTTATAGAATTGGATTGGTACAGAAAGTTGTTGAAGCAGACAAACTGATAGAAGAAACTGTTAATATTGCCAGAAAAATTGCTTCCAAAGGACCACAGGCAGTGAAAAAAGTTAAATATGTAACCAGAACGGGATTACTTACTGATTTTGAAGCGGGTTGTCATCTTGAATCCAGTGAATTTGCTACATTATTCGGTGCCGGAAATGAAGGTGAAGAAGGTATGAGGGCTTTTCTCGAAAAAAGAAAACCTAATTGGTAAAAAAATCAAGCATAAAGCATCTAAAATGTCAAACGATATTCAAATTTAAGGTCATGATGTTAGAAACTTTTTTACTGTTTTTTTTATTTTTTCAAGTTGTCCAAGAATTGGAATTTGTGATTTAGTGCTCATATGAATTCATTAATAAGAACCCCATAATTAATTTAATACTCACTAAAAATAATAATATATGAATTACACCGAAAAATTGCAAAATGTTACTGTGTTAGGGGCTGCCGGTAAGATGGGTAGCGGTATTCTGCTACTCACTGCCATAGAAATGGCCGACCTTAGTCTTAAACCCGAAAACAAAGGGAAGCTCTTTGTTCTTAATGCTATGGATACATCCAGTGAAGGATTAAAGGGTCTGATGAAGTATCTTAAAACTCAAATTTTAAAAGCTGCTGAAAAAAAGATTGTAGGCCTAAGAGATGTGTATAAAGACCGAAAAGATCTTATTGACAATAGTGATATAATTAACCAATATGTTGAAGATGTTTTATTTATTGTTAGACCTACTCTTAATATAGAAGCAGCTTACGATTCCACTGTGATTTTCGAAGCTATTAAAGAAGACCCGGACCTAAAGGTTAAAGTCTTTTCCCAGATTAACCAAAACAACAAAAAATCACCATGGTTCTGTACCAATACTTCTTCCATTCCGATTAAACTGATTGATTCAAAAGCCAATTTGGGTGGCAGGGTATTAGGTGTTCACTTTTATAACCCGCCTGCCATACAAAAACTTGTTGAAATAATTAAGCCTGCTAATGCAGATGCAGAACTTGTTGAATTTGCACTCATGCTGGCAAAGAATCTTAAGAAAATTGTTGTACCTTCAAATGATTATGCAGGTTTTATTGGTAATGGACATTTTATGCGTGATGCCCTCTATGGAATAGAGCAAACCGAGAAATTGACTAATAAATTCACTTTCCCTGAAGCTCTTTATATAATAAATAAAATAACTCAGGATTTTCTGATTCGCCCTATGGGTATTTTTCAGCTTATTGATTATGTGGGAATAGATGTGTGTCAGTATATTATGAGTGTAATGAATCCCTATTTAAAAGACGAAGACCTGCACAGTAACCTTCTCGATAAAATGCTTGAATTAGGTGTGAGAGGTGGTCAGAATTCTGACGGCTCTCAAAAAGACGGTTTCCTTAAATATGAAAAAGGAAAACCAGTGGCTGTTTATAACATTAATTCAAAATCGTACACTTTAATTACGGATATACAAACCAAGTGTGATGACGCTCTCGGAAAGTTACCACTTTCTATTCAACCATGGAAAGCAGTTGTGGGTAATAAGGATAAAGAATCTATTTTTATAACCTATTTTAATGAATTGAAAGCTACAGAAACAATGGGTGGCGAATTAGCACGTGATTATGCCAAGCGTTCAAAAGATATTGGCCTAAAGCTTGTTGCTGACAACGTTGCATTAAACGAAAATGATGTAAACACGGTATTGCTTACTGGATTTTTCCATGCATATGGCCCTATTAATGATTATTTAATTTAAGGAGGAATATATTATGACAAAACTACGTAGAAAAATATATATGGTAGCCGGTTACAACACCATTTCAATGGGTACCGGAAGAAAAGAATTTAACCCAAAGAAAGAACGTCCGGGTCTTGAAGAATACATGAAAGAAGCAGGGCAGGGTGTTTTAAAAGCTATTGGTGGTGCACAAAACGTTGATGAAGCCGTTATCGGTAATTTTATTGCTTCTCGTTTTAATGCACAGGGAAATCTAGCTGCTTTTGTCCCATTTATTGATGAAGGTCTAAGATTCAAACCAACAGTTAGAGTAGAAGGAGCTTGTGGGTCTGGTGCTTTGGCTCTTGTAACAGGAATTCGATCTGTTCTTGCTGAAACTGCGGAGGTGGTACTTGTTCTTGGTGTTGAAGTACAGAATACTGTTAAAGCAATTTATGGGGCTGATATACTTGCAGCTGCTGGTTGGGCTAAAGAACGTAAAGATGGACATGCATATTTCTTCCCCGGAAAATTCAGCGACAGATCTAAAGCTTATGCAGCTAAATTTGGTGAAGAAAAAACACGTGCTGCTATGGCTCAATGGTTTAAAAATGCTATTGAAAATGCACGCCTTTGTCCTACTGCTCAGGAATATCACAATACAGTAAAAGACCTTACTGCTTTAGGTATGAGTAAACCTAATCCAAAAGGTTTTGTCGATGCGCTTAATGTATTTGATTGCTCAAAAGTTTCTGATGGCGCTTCTGCTATTGCTATTGTTTCGGAGGAAGGCTTAAAAAGATGTGGCATTTCTAAAAGTGACGCTGTTGAAGTGATTAGCTTCGGACAGGCATCAGACGATATAACAAAAGCTCCTGAAGACCTTACTAAATTGGTTGCAACAAAAAATGCCGTTGAAAAAGCTTTAGCTTCAGCCGGTATTGAAAAAGATATGATTGCTACTGTTGAAACCCACGACTGTTTCACAATTGCAGGTATTATGGCTATTGAAGCCATCGGTTTTGCTGAATATGGTAAAGGAATTGATTTTGTGCTTGATGGTAATACTTCAAGAAGCGGTAAAGTGCCTTTTAATACTACTGGAGGTCTCATTGGTTGGGGGCATCCAACTGGAGCTACAGGAGTGCATCAGGCAGTTACCATTTGGGAACAGCTTACCGGCAAAGCAGGCGATTCACAGATTACCATTAATCCTGATCGTCCTTATGGCCTTAGTATAAATATGGGTGGTGATGATAAGTCACTCGTTGCCATAGTTTATAAAAAAGGTTAAGAAGCTTTCTTTTTAAACGGGAGAATTCAAATTTAAGGCTTTATAGCCCTTTTCAGACTTTTCTCTTCTGTTTTTTTATTTCAATTCCTAATTGTTTCTTTGGGGTATATTTATCCTATTCTAAAGGATTATCGTGCAACTTAATACCTTAAACTTTTTCAATTAAATATTAAACAAATAGATTTTTTTATAATGATAAATATTTTGTAAGTCATAATTTTTTCAACTATATTTGTAGATAATTTTAATATTGTAGGTATGTTTATTCATGAAAATACCCTGTTTAATAATAGGTATTTATTAAAGAGGAAGTTAGGCGCAGGAGGGTTTTCAGAGGTATGGCTTGCTGAAGATACCAAAAGCAACAACATGCAGGTGGCATTAAAAATTTATGCTGTTGGAACCGGATTGGATAAAAATGGTCTAAAAGAGTTTTCTAATGAATATGCTCTGGTCTTTAACTTTAGCCACCCTAATTTACTTAGACCTACCTATTATGAAGATTGGAATGATATGCCTTTTCTTGTAATGCAATATATGCCCAGCGGTAGTTGTATGAAACTTTGCGGAAAAATGAGTGAAAAGGAGCTTGCCCGATTTCTTATTCAAATAGCAGATGCATTACTTTATTTGCATGAAAGTGAAACACCAATTATTCATCTTGATATTAAACCTGATAACATCCTTGTTGACCCTAAAGGGAATTATCTTCTGACAGATTTCGGCATCAGTACCAAAATTCGTAAAACACTCACAAAGAGTATGGGTAAACCTATAAGCAATAGTGGCACTACCGCTTATATGGCCCCTGAAAGAATTAGCGAAAACTTATCTGAGCGTGAACCTATTAAAGCCAATGATATTTTTTCTCTCGGCGTTACTATGTTTGAATTGCTGACTGATGAACTACCCTATGGCGAACTTGGAGGAATGGTTGCAAATACAGGTAATAAACCAGCCCGTTTACCTGAAAATTTCTCTTTGAATTTGCAGTTACTGATTGCGGCGTGCCTTTCGAAGGAAACTTGGAAAAGACCTACTGCTCAGGAGATTAAAAATAGTGCTGAATCGTTTTTGGGCAGTGGCTTTTGGGTCTTACCCGATAGAATCGAGCGTGATATTGATTTTGAAGAGGTTGCTCCTCCAGATAAAAGCACTGAGGAGATTAATAATGATATTGGGAAATCCGATTCACAGCGTAAAACAGAACCCATTGTTTTTAGTAATCCGGAAAATAATATTAATAACTTATCTCCTGATTTTGAGAAGAGAAAAAAAACTTCAAAGTCAAAATTGAAAATTATTATCGGCGCTTTTTTGTTCATATGCGTAATATTTATTCTTGTTTATTTTCTTCTTCCTAACGAAAACAGAGCTTGGCGTTCAGCAATAGCAGAAAATTCAAAGGAATCATTTGAGAATTTTATAGGAAAATATCCTAAAAGTAAATTTGTGCCTTTAGCTCAGGAAAATATCCTGTGGATTAAGACTGAAAGTGAAAACGCAAAATCCTTTTATTTGGAATTTTTAAAGCAATATCCCGAAAGTGAAAAAGTAGAAAAGGCTCATGAAAATATTGAAAGACTGACTTTCGATAGTATCTTAGCCTTAAATAACAGAGATTTTTTGCGTCAATTTATTCAAGACTGTGGTGATTGTTCTATGAAGGAAGAAGCCCTTCAAAAATTAGAAGATATGCTTCGGGACAGTACAGTAAAAGCTTCTTCTATTGAAGCTGATATTAATGCCTTTAACAGTGCTAAAAGCTTAAATACCAAAGCTGCTTATGAGCAATATCTGGCTGATTATCCGGAGGGTGTCCATGCTGAAGATGCGAGAAAAGGCATTGAAGAAATTAGATTATTTGCCGGAAATAGTGGAATTTTTAGAGACAGCAGAAGTGGAAATAAACAGTACAAATGGGTAAGAATTGGTACTCAGATTTGGATGGCCGAAAATCTTAATTTTAGTACTGGTAATGGCAGTTGGTGTTTCAGTGATAAGAGCAGTAGTTGTTTAAAATTCGGAAGACTTTATAGCTGGCAATCTGCAAGAAATGCATGTCCACAGGGGTGGCATTTACCAACTGATTCAGAATGGAATCAATTGGAACAGTCAGCCGGACTTTCAACATATGATTCAAGAAAAACTTCTTGGCGCGGTTCACATGCCAATGCATTTAAAGATGGAGGCAGAACAGGTTTTAACCTTACATGGGGAAATTATAGGCTGACTGATGGCAGCTTTTTTAAGGAAGGAACCCCATTAGCTGCCTTCTGGACTTCAACAACATACGATAATGATAATGCTTGGTACCGTTACTTTGGCATGAATAGTAACGAGGTAAGCAGAGACTGGAGCAGTAAAGGATTAGGTTTATCGGTGCGATGTGTGAGAAACTAAAGAAATCATTATTTTATCTCTTAATTTTCTTTTTTCTACTTTCATGTAAAAAAGAAGAAGATTGTAATTGTATTAAATCAAATGGTAAGATGATTACTCAGGAACGTCAGCTTAGCGATATCTCAAAAGTAGTTTTATATGATAACATCAATCTAAACATTATACCCGATTCTTTAGATTTTTTAGTTATAAACTGTCCTGAAAATCTTATTAACTTTATCACTTCAGATAATTCTAATAAAATTCTCACTTTAAGTAATAAAAATAAATGTAATTGGTTACGGAGTTATGACTATCAGATAAATACTGATTTACATACGAGCTCACTGTCTGAACTTGAATACAGGGGTAGTGGAAGTATCAGCAATAAAGGACTGTGGGAAACACCCAGATTTGAAATTAATGTTTTTGAAGGTACAAATACTATCAATATGAATTTAAGTGCTGATAACGTGGTAGTTAAGCTGCATAATGGTCAGGCTGATATGTATCTGAATGGTAGGGCAGGAGAGGCCCTTGTCTATAATGCCGGTGAAGGTTATATTTTTATGCAGAATTTTAATTCTGACAATTGTGATATTAGACATAAAGGAACCGGAGATTGTCATGTAAATGTATCTGAAACGTTGGATGCATCTCTGGAATATGTTGGGAATATACATTATTATGGCAATCCGGAAGAAATCAATACACAGTTAAGCGGAAGCGGAAAATTTATTAAACATTAGATTGATGACAGAACCTAAAGATTTGAGAGAACTTATTATTGACAACGCCCAGGAAATTTTCTCAAAATTTGGTTTGAGAAAAACCACTATGGACGAGATTGCTGCTAAAATACATAAAGCTAAAAGCTCTGTGTATTATTATTTTAAAAGCAAGGAAGAAATATATATTGCTGTCATTGAAAAAGAAGCAGCCATTTTTAGAAGTGAGATTAATAGGGTAATTGGCGAAAAGCACACACCTAAAGAAAAAATTAAAGTTTATGTGCTTACACGAATCAAACTGTTTCAAAAATTAGCTAACTTTTACAGTGCTTTTCAAAAAGAATATATGGAAAACTATTCTTTTATTAATAAAATTAGGAAAAACTATGATATTGAAGAGCAAGAGCTTATTAAAATAATACTTGAAGAAGGTGTTGCATTTCATAATCTCTCTGTTAAAGATTTTAATCTTACCTCATACGCCATACTTACTGCTATGAAAGGATTTGAATACCACTGGACTATTGAAAGGGAATTTGACCAGATTGAAAAAGAAATTGATTTGATGTTGGAAATCCTTTTTGAAGGACTGAATATTAGAAATTGATAGAATTGAAATAGCTTTTAGATAAATACAAGCTTATTCTTAATAGCAAACGACATCAGACTCATAGAGTTTTTACAATCAGTTTTTGCCAGCAGATTTGTTTTGTGACCAACCACTGTACGTTCACTAATAAATAGCATATCGGCAATTTCTTTATTGCTTAAGCCTTCACAAATCAATTGCAAAATTTCTTTTTCTCTACGGGTTAACTCAATTTCAAAGGGTGATGCTTTTCGTTCTTTTGTTACCTGTCTTGTGAAAAATTTAAAAAGTTCCTCAGAATAGTAATTTCCTCCATTAATAACTGTTTGGATAGCTTTGTCTAAAATTTCTTTGTTGATGTTTTTCATCAGAAACCCTTTAACACCTATATCGATCATACTCTGAATATAATCATCTTCATTGAACATGGTAAGCACAATAATTTTTAAATCGGGATTAATCTCAAGTGCTTTCTGTGCTGCGTCAATGCCATTCATTTCAGGCATTTCAATGTCAAGCAACACCACATCCGGATTCGTAGGTTTGAGTTTATCAATAAACTCTCTGCCATTTGATGCCTCACCCACAATTTCAAGATATTTTAGTTTCCCAATTATCATTTTCAACCCATTTCGGAATATTTCATGGTCATCAACTATGAAAATTCTATTTATACTTTTCATTTTTTATTATCAGATTTAAATATTAAATTCAATTTTAATGGAAAATCCATGTCCTTGAGAACTTATGATTTGATAAGCACCATTAATGGATTTTACCCTGCTTATTATGTTTTTAAGCCCCATACCCTTATGCTCAGAATTCATAATTTCATCTTTGTTAAAACCAATACCATCATCTTTGTAATAAAGGGCTACTTTTGTGTCAAATCTCACAAGCAAAATGATAACTTTCTCCGCTTTTGCATGTTTGATGGTGTTGTTAATGAGTTCACTTATTACTCTGAAAAGAATCAGCTCAATATCATGATTAAGTCTTTCAATAATATTTTCAGTTTCAAAGGAAATGGATAGTTTATTGGTCTTGTTGATTTTTTGACAAAAATCATCAACAGCTTTCAAAAGTCCATAAGTGTTTATAATTCTGGGCATGAGATTATTAGAAATTGTGCGTGTGGCATTAACTGCTTCATCAATAATTTCATTGCTGGTTTTAATAAGGTCTTCCCTTTCTTCAAGAGAAATATGCATGGATTTTAATTCATTAACATATAGCTTAATTGTTGACAATAAAGGTCCAAGACCATCGTGCATATCTTTAGCAAAACGTTCTCGTTCTCTTTCTTCTGTAAGAATTATGGTGCTTAATATTTTTCTTTCAATTTCTTTTCTCTGTGTTAAATTTCGAACAACACTCAGGATTAGTTTCTCATGCTTATAACTTACTACCCTGCTCAGGAATTCTACGGGTATTACAGTGCCATCTTTTCTAACATGCTCTGATTCAAATGTGTGGGAACTTGTTTCATATATAATCTTTCTGTTTGCAGCAACGTTCTCTCTATATTTTGGAGTTTTAATTTCTGTGATTTTCATCTTCAAAAGCTCCTTTTTTTCATAACCCAACGTTTTGCATGCTGCATGATTTACTTCAACAATATTTTCATCTTCATCGGTAACAAAAATATCATCTCCTGTGCTGTCAAATAACTTTTGAAAGCGCTCTTCCGATTCTTCTAAAGCTTCACTGATGCTTTCAATTCTTTTGTTTGAAGCCTGCAATCTGTTAACATATCTGAACAGTCTTTTAGAAGTAAAATAATAAATCAATGCCAGCAAGGCTATAGCTGCTATTAAACTCACAATACTTGTACCTGCTATTGCACTGCGAATAAAGTCTTTGTTTTCGATTTCGTTAATAATTGATGCTGCAATATACAATTCAAATGGTTCGAAGTAGATAAAAGCAAGTGTTTTAAGTTGTTTATTGTAAATGTATTGGAAAATACCTTTTTGTTTATTTTTAATATTTTCCCAAAAATCAAATTCGTTTAAAGTGCTGCCTTCAATTTCAGGATGAATAAGTATAAGCCCATTTTTGTCAAAAACAAAGGGATAGCCACTTTTACCTATGGTCAGTTCGGAAATTATTTTTTTTAATTCCTCAATATCTTTTTCTTTATAACCAACGTAAATCATACCTTGTAGCTCGCCATTAAAAAAAAATGGTTTATAAGCTGTGATATACCAGTCGTCAAGAATATATGCTCTCCCAATATAAGATTCTCCTGCGTTTACGGCTTGAGCAACAGGAGAATTATGGGGTATATAAGTCCCTACAGCCCTTGATCCATCTGATTTATTGATATTTGTAGTCATTCTGACGAAACCACTATCTGTTTTCTGAAAAATAGTGACTGTCCCACCTACCAATAATTGCATGCTATCAACAAATGAATTATTGTTATATAGTTCTGAATTATTTAAATACCATTTTCTTAATAGAATTATATTTTTTAAACCTGTAATTTGATTCTCGGCTTCAATTTCAAAAGTAGTATTATCAATTCTAAAATCATTTAAATTGAAAAGTTTATCAACTAATTTCAGATTGGATTTTACCTTATCTAATTTCAGAATATTTTCACGTTCAAACATGCGGGAGATTGTGAGAACCTCCAGCTCTAATGTTTGCTCAAGATGCTTGTTGAAAGTGCTTATTGAATTAGATATAAACCATGTTGTAATGACTACGATAATTATAACAATAATAATCGCAATAGGTAGAAAAAGTCGTAATTTTATAGAAAGTGCTGTATTTTTCAAGTTAAAAATCTTTCTGAACAAATTTACTTATAATTGGAGTTATTGTTATAAAATATTATAAATGAAAAATTAGTCCCCATTTGGAGTTTCTTCTTGTTCAGTGCCTTCACCTTCTTCTTCCTCTTCCCCAATAAATTTTTTAAGAAAATCTTTTACCCGACGTTCAGATGATATATAATAACTGTATGGAGTTTCACCTCTTTCTGTATCAAGTTTTCTGTTTTGAGGTTTTGTTTCTGTAATAATTGTTACAAATTCTCTATTACATGAAAAAGCCTGCATCACCCGGTTTTGGTATCCGAAATAGAACCAGTCATCTGTATCAAGATTGATATAGAAGTGAAGGATGTCTCCACCTCTGCGTTGAACAAGTTCAAGATATCCGTCAATATATTTATTGATTAGTGTTCGTTGCATGTTCCCTATGCCAATCTTTCCTTCAGACTGATAAGTTTCTGTTTCTGAATTCCATACCAAACGTACATGGTTTAGTACAAAAGTTTTTTGCAATTCATTGGGGAATCTTCCTCTTATTCTTCCTACAAGATTTAAATCACTAATAATTCTGTCAGCATCTTCTATTCCAAGCAGTTCTGTCAGTGATTTGCTGTAAGATTCTCTTGAAATGTCAACACCGGCAAGATCAGCGTATTTTTCAATATTATCATTGACCATTTTCATGGCATTTTCAGCAAAAAAGAAATCCAAAAGAATCATGACATCAAGTTGAGTAAGACCAGTCGCAATATCAAGTTCAACATTTCCATAAATGTCAAATTTAACCTGCCCCAGATTGTTACTTAATTCAATCTTCCCTTCGGCATAAGAATAACAATTTTCAATATCGAGGCTGATATAATTACCGGGAAGGTTGAATTGCCTTAATTTTTCTATTGATGCTATTTTATATTGTCTTCTTTCTTTATCAAAGTACAAATATCCTTGGGATGATATAAGAGGTCGGTCTGTTGTTCTTAATTTAGGTGCTAAAAAGGCTGAATATACTGTATCGTTTGATTGCATAATGGATGCATAAAGCTGCTTGTCATTTTCGTCGAGTAATTCAGCACCTATAGGTATATAAATGTCAAGAGGATTGATATCTGCTGTGAATTTTGCCCAGTATAATGCATTGGTGTCGCAGTTGCTTTTTATTCTGAAAGCACCGTCAAAGATTAAGAACTCCTTACTGGCTACAAGACTGACAGCTCCGTAGTACTCAAAATTGGGACTGAGCATAAAATCTGCATCTTTAGCAATAAGTCCATTGGCAAATGTTTGCGCGGTAGTATCCACATCAAGTTGTTCAAAAACTATCAATTGCTTATTGCCTGATTCATCTAAATAGTCATAGTATGCTCTGCCCTCGTATTTTTTTCGAGAAGTGATGTTTACAGTTGCATTGTACAAAGTGTGGTATCTTGTGGCCATATTTGCTAGTACCTGAGCTTCTCTCAATGTCTCCATTCTGGCATCTCTGTAAATTGTAACCAGTCCGTCGCCCGGGAAAATTGCAGCATCAGCTACCCTGATAATTTTCACATCCTCTGCAAAAATTGTATTGTTTCTTAAATTGTATTTGGCTCTAGGAGATACAAAACGAAGTGAGTCTTGATTTGGATGGACAGAAATAAACTCTGATCCTGAAATGTCAATATCCGCAATTTCCTGCAATGTTTTTCCTTCAAGTTCTCTCATTTGATCCCCTACATCAACAGCAAGGTCAATCTCTTCCCTGTCCATATACCAATCAAATTCATCCATGTAGCATATATATTGGTTTACAGGAAATTCTACCTTAGAGCCCCCTCCGTTAGATTTGAATTCACCTTTTCTAGCAACAAAATCAATGTGTGATTTGTAATTTTCTGTAGAGAATGCCAGTTCTGATAGGTCGTATGTTTTAAGCCTGAAATCAGCTGTATCTGCATCAAAAACAGTGTTTTTAAATTTGAACAGTCGCGAATCCATTTCAGCATCATTAAACTCCATAGTGCCTTCCCCACTCAGTAGTGAAGGTGTTAAAGTAAGATAGCCATGTAGTTTGGATTGATTCTTATACATCTCAATCGCATTGTCAATTTTTGTAATAATCATTCTGTCCTGATAAGGTAACCATAGCTCATCTACATCTTTGCCCAACACATCGGGGTATTCAACAGCTGCTATCTGCTCCTGTATTACAAAATCCTCAACTTTTGCCCGCATACTGTCTGGGAAAAAATAAAAATTGGCTGATTTTGAGATAGATGTCAGGTATTCAAGTGTTCCATGTCCGATTAAACCTTTATTGCTTAAATTGATTAGGTCTTTGTAGATGCCTTTCCCATTATAGGCTGGGTAACCATTCTCAGGAGTTCTCATAATAAAACCAAGGGAGAAATCAGGCTGAACTTTGAGCGGTTCGTAAATGTCGGGGAAGATGTCTGCGGAAGATAGATAACCTTTAAACTCTAGCCCTTCAGTTGAGAAGGTATTAAGGCTGTCAATTGTAAATGTTTCAAGATGGAAATAAAACCTGTCCTTCGTATAAACGCCATTATGAATGTGACTTTTATTGTAGTAAACAAAAGCATCTTTTTTACTATGGAAAATGGGATATTCATCAAAAGGCTGAATGCCTGATTTATTTGTTGGAAAGTCAATGAGTAATTCTCCTGCCATATCTTCGATAACAGATTTAATTTTTACCAGAGGATATCTTCCATAGGCATCACGCTCTTTTGTTTTGTCAAAAACCCTGAAAAGAAGAGAATCAATAACAGGCATATTAATTTTGAAAATCTCATAATCGAAGTAGAAAAGTTTGCCATAATACTCAAAAAGACCGGCATTCACCTTACCGTCAAAAGCAAAATCCCTGTTCTTTTTTACTGTAAGAGCCTGATCTTTAGGGAAAATTACCACATTCTGTGAGTCACTAAGGAAGACACTTTCAACACCACGTAAATTCAGGTCGAAATTGAGGAGATTAATACTGGCATTGACACCATCATTGACAATAGAATTGAACTGTAAAACATCATAATCCACCCTGCGTGCTTTAGAATTTACATATTGAACCAATCTGTCTTTAACAATTATTTTGTCATAGTCTAAATCGTACATCAAAAACCCCATATTTGTCAAATTAATCATCAGAATTTTTGTTTGCTCCAGAGATATCCGCATAAAAGAAGCAATATCAGTCAGGTGAAATTCATTGGATTGAATGCGACGGGTGTAATTATAAATGACAACTAAAGGATTTATATCATCAAGCGCTTGTATTCTTTCAAATCTGTGTTCTGAAAAGAAATTACTTGATTCAAAAAGGGCTGTGCTTTCTGTGCCAACACCCTTTATCATGCGTAAATCAATTTTAGGTTCCTTCATATTCCAGTAGAGTGCTTCAAAATACATGTCCAATTTATGAAAGGAATTAAAAAACGGACTATTGGAAAGTCCTTCCCTGTTTCTGAAAAGTGAAACTTCTTTAGTTTCATCATTATATCTCAGTTGAATGCTGGGGTGATATATGGAGTCATCTTCCATATAAATAGTGATATTGGCATCAGCCGATGAAATTTTGTTGCTTGCTATCGAATAGGAGCTGGAACCGGCTATTATAAAATCTTGGTTTTCTCTTTTGAAAATCAAGTAAGCATCAGTGTCTCTGTCGCCTGAACCGATAAGTTTTGAACCATGCATCGAAAAGCCACCTTCATAATTGATATCTTCAAAGATATTTTCAATTCTGAGACGTAAATCGTAAGAAGTAAAACGAGGGTATGAGGCTTCCTCTTGAGAAACATTAGCCAGTACCCTCTCATTCAGAACACCAAAAAGAGGCTCATCAAAGAAGTTTTTATTATAGAAAGTAACACTGTCAATGTCAAATCTTGAAAACTGAAGATTTATCTCGTATTTACCAATTTCTGCCCATACCATATGTCTTTCAAAACCGGCACGCTCCCAGCTTATAATACCTCCTTCACCTTTCCATAAATTCTCCATTGGATAATATACACCCTTAGTATTATATATTATGGAACTATCATTATTGGCATAACAGGTTAAGTTGAGCGAATTAATTATAACATAAGGTTCTTCCTCAACTTTGAATTCCATAACTGCATTGTCGGAAGTCCATTTTGTGGTGGGAGAACTATAAAGTGCATTTTCGCTGAATAATGATTTGCAGAAATCAAGAAACCCCATAAAATGTCTCCCTCTTGATCGGTTGATAAGTTCTTCAAGAACGTTGTGAAATACCACAAAGTTATTGTCGGGCTGGTTTGAATTGGAAAAATTTATAAGTGTGGTGAGGTAGGTTTCAAATTGTGGAAATGGTCGCATTTTACGGTCAATCATGCGGTTGCAGTTGGCAATAACGATGTTTTTCTTGGCTTCATTAAAATTGGTCCAAACTGGTGTAAATGCTTCTATAAGAAGCTTTCCTGTCCTTCGTGCATCCCTGTCTTCAACACTTTCAAAAAAAGCAGTGAGTTCAGTGAAAAATGCTACATGCTCTGTCGGAAAATTTGTTGTTCGCTGAGCTCTAAGATGTGATGATAAGAGTAGGATAGGTAAACACAGTAATAAAAATTTCTTCATCATTTGGTTATTAGAATGTGTAATTATTCAATCTTAGATAACTTAAAAGCACCCCAATTATTTTTCACTTTCTGTAAAATAAGCTTGTATTTGTTTTCTTTTGCTTTTTCTTGCATATCTTGGAAATCATTAATTAAAAAACCACTTAAAAGTAAAACCCCTCCTTTATTTTGCATTTTTGCAAAATGAGGAAGCATTTCAAATAATATGTTTCGGGTAATATTTGCTAAGATGATGTCGTATTCTTTCCCTTGTACTTGCTCTATACCACCTAAGAATATATTGTCGAATTCAACATTATTTCTAATGAAGTTTTCTTTAGTATTTTCAAAAGCCCATGCATCATTATCAACAGCATCAATTGAAGCAGCACCGGTCTTATGGGCCAGAATTGCCAGAATCCCGCTTCCACAACCCATGTCTAAAATACGTTTCTTTTTGAAATCCATGCTTAACATGAGTTCCACAATCATGGATGTTGTTTCATGGTGACCAGTGCCAAAAGACATTTTTGGCTCAATTATTATTTCAAAATCATATGCTTTGTCGGTATTATGAAAAGGTGCCCTGATTATGCAGTTCTGAATTATTACAGGCTTGAAATTGCTTTCCCATACATCATTCCAGTTCTTATCAGCAAGTACTTCATGTTTCAAAACAATTTTTTTTGCATGGGCTTTAAAGAATGCCGTTTTCATTAATGTTTCCTTACTAAAATGAGCTTTTGATATATAGGCACTTAATTTATTTTCTTCTTCCCAGAAACTCTCATAACCAATCTCTGAAAGCTCAGCTATTAGAATTTCTGTTTTTGTCAATAATGAGTTTTCTAACTCAAAAGTTACCTGAATATAGTCTGACATTTTATTTATTGGCATGAATAATATTAATAAAATCTTCTGCGATCAGTGATGCACCTCCTATCAAACCACCATCAACATCAGCGTTGGCAAAGAGTTCCTGTGCATTTTTGGCATTACAGCTGCCTCCATATAATATTGTTATTTCCTCTGCACAGTCCGTTCCATACTTTTCGGCAATTACTTTTCTTATAAATGCATGCATTTCCTGAGCTTGAGCAGATGTGGCTGTAACGCCTGTACCAATAGCCCAGACGGGTTCGTAAGCAATAACAACTTTTTTTATCTGCTCTTTGCTTAAGTGAAACAAAGCATTGTTGAGCTGTGATTTTACAATTTTTTCCTGATTACCGGCCTGACGTTCAATCAGAAGTTCACCACAACAGAAAATAGGTATGAGGTCTTCTTTTAATAAGGCATTAGTTTTTTTTGCAAGAGTTTCATCATTTTCATTGAAATAGGCCCTTCTTTCCGAATGTCCGATAATGACATAGTTGCAACCAATTTCCTTAAGCATTGGAACAGACACTTCACCTGTATATGCCCCTTTTATTTCTGAATGACAGTTTTGTGCAGATAAGAAAACCTCCTTATGCCCATTAATCATATTGCCCACTTTTTCAAGACTGATAAATGGAGGTGCAATAACAACACATAACTCAGACTGCATGATGGGCTTTTCTTTCAAAAGTTTAATAATATTTTCAACCAGACTGATGCTTTGTGAAAGGGTATTGTTCATCTTCCAGTTCCCTGCTACAATTTTTTTTCTCATTTTTTAAATTATTAAATTATTCAATAATTACCCTTGGATCAAGAAGGGCATATGCAATATCTACAAATATATTTATCAACACTAAAACGACAGAGATAAAAAGCAGTGTCCCCATCACAACTGGGAAATCAAATTTTTCAAGACCATCTACCATGACTACTCCAAGGCCTTTCCAGTCGAAAACATATTCTACAAAAACAGCTCCTGCCAAAAGCGAAGCAAACCATCCGGATATTGCAGATATAATGGGATTTAATGCGTTTTTTAAAGCATGCTTCATGATTATTGCAGTTTTACTGAGTCCTTTTGCTTTTGCAGTACGGATATAATCTTGAGAGAGCACATCCAGAAATGAATTTCTTGTCAGTTCGGACACAATTGCCAATGGTCTGATTCCTAATGTTATAGCTGGTAAAATCAGGTTTTTGATGTCAATATAAAAATAGTCTCCGAAATCGTCAACTGCATATAGACTACCAAACATATTCAGACCTGTAAACTCTGAAAGAATAAATGCGAAAATCCATGCTATGAGTATGGCAGCAAAAAATGATGGCAGGCTCATTCCGAATACTGATAATACAAGTGTTGCTTTGTCGAAAATTCCATCTTTATAAAGGGCTGACAATACTCCTATTACTATACCAAGCATAGATGCAATAATAATGGATACAAATGCGAGAAGGGCTGTTAAAGGAATAGCTTCTGCAAGAACTTCGGAAACTTTACGTTGGCTTTGATAGGAGCGTCTAAGATAAGGGCTTTTTAATACCAACACTTTGTCATCATCTCCAAATGAAAAAGACATTTTTACATCATAATTGGAAGGATTCAGGTACCAAGTACTTTTGGTATTACTTGCATTATGAAAAGATATGGGGCTGATGTCGTTCAGATAGGTTAGGTATTGAATGCTAAGAGGTTTGTCTCTGCCAAGTTCTTTATTTACAGCTTCAATAGAACTGATATCAGCTCTTTGTCCGAGCATCATACGGGCAGGATCAGCAGGTAATACGTTGAATAGAAAAAACACAATTGTAACCACGCCAAGCAGTACAAGAAATCCATAAAATAAACGTTTCAAGATAAAACGGAACACTACTTTCGGTGTTAAAATTATAAAATACAAATATAATATTTTTGAGAATCATTAAAGTGAAATATTTGCGAAATTGAATTTTGAATGTGATAGGTGACTGAATTTTAAAAAACAGAAAAGAGAAACTTATTTATTTTCTACTATTTTTGCAAAATGAGTTTTTCTTTAAAACAAGAATTATAAATTTTTCTCTCATTTTTATTTAATGGAAACACCCCTGGAAAAAGTTTTGATAAGTTATTACAAAACTGAAATGATTTCCTATTTACATACTCATCCCAATGAGTTTGAAGAGGCTGTTGCTCTTGCTCTTTCCGATAAACAACCATTCGCTTGGAGGGCAGCTTGGTTATTGTGGAGTTGTATGGATAAAAATGACCCGAGAATGCAAGGATATATAGGGAAAATTATTAATGTCCTCCCCACAAAAAATGATGGACATCAGAGGGAGCTGATTAAAATACTTTCCCTTATGGAAATAGGTGAGGAGCATGAGGGATTTTTATTTAATATATGCGTTTCTTTATGGGAAAAGACCAATAAAAAGCCATCAGTACGACTTAATGCTTTTTATTTCATAGTGAAAATTGCAAATAAATATCCTGAATTAATTGCAGAGATTCTACTTCTTGCTGAAAATCAATATCTTGAATCATTATCCCCTGGTGTTAAGGAATGCGTTTCAAGGTTGATTAAACAATTACCTCGCAAATAATAATTCTTATGATTAACAATATTAAATAATTGACTTGAATTTTATTATATTATTAAAACAATGAATGAAGTTGACCTTTATATTGCATCATTTCCTGTTGATGTTCAGATAATTCTGGAAAACATCCGCGAAATTATTAAAAACACTGCACCAAATGCAGTTGAGTCGCTTTCTTACAAAATGCCTTCCTACAAGATAAATGGAAAACCTCTGGTTTATTTTGCGGGATATAAATCCCATATTGGATTTTATGCAACACCAATAGGGCATATAAAATTTAAAGAGGAGCTGTCAGAATTCAAACAAGGAAAAGGGTCTGTGCAGTTCCCACTCCACAAACCCATTCCTTATGACTTAATTCAAAAAATTGTTGAGTTCAGATTAATGTATTGAAGACGAAGCTATTGAAGAAGTTCTTCTTGACGCTGTTATCTGATTTTTTTTCTTAAAACTGAACAGAAATTTATCCTTGAGGATTTTTGAATTTTGGTCGTAATTAAAAAGTGAAAAAAATAAATTATTTTTTTGAGAGATGACCTCAAAAAAAATCCGACTAAAATCTTTGTCGGGGTGAGAAGACTTCCTGATAAAATCAGGATTAACTTCCTTCCGACCACAACTTTGTCGGGGTGAGAAGACTTCCTGATAAAATCAGGATTAACTTCCTTCCGACCACAACATTGTCGGGGTGAGAAGACTTCCTGATAAAATCAGGATTAACTTCCTTCCGACCACTTGCATCCCATGCAAGGGAGTTTATGCCGCAGGCGGCACTACCAACTGCGCTGATTAAGTTCAGCAAGGAATCTTTTAGCCCCTAAATTTTTAATCTTATACTCATGAGTAACCGCATCAATACGTGATTCAAAAGCTAATTCATAAACTAATTCCCAAGGAATTCCATGTGCTGTAAATTTAGATTTACCGGCATTGTGTTCTCTCAAACGTTTTTTAATATCGTTTGTCTGACCAGTATAATACTTGTTTATTGAAGGGCTGAAAATTATATATGTTGTGTACTTCACCTAAAAGAAAATCAATTTTATCCTTGAGGATTTTTGAATTTTGGTTGTAATCAAAAAGTGAAAAAAATAAATTATTTTTTTGAGAGATGACCTCAAAAAAAATCCGACTAAAATCTTTGTCGGGGTGAGAAGACTTCCTGATAAAATCAGGATTAACTTCCTTCCGACCACAACATTGTCGGGGTGAGAAGACTTCCTGAAAAATCAGGATTAACTTCCTTCCGACCACAACTTTGTCGGGGTGAGAAGACTTCCTGATAAAATCAGGATTAACTTCCTTCCGACCACTTGCATCCCATGCAAGGGAGTTTATGCCGCAGGCGGCACTACCAACTGCGCTGATTAAGTTCAGCAAGGAATCTTTTAGCCCCTAAATTTTTAATCTTATACTCATGAGTAACCGCATCAATACGTGATTCAAAAGCTAATTCATAAACTAATTCCCAAGGAATTCCATGTGCTGTAAATTTAGATTTACCGGCATTGTGTTCTCTCAAACGTTTTTTAATATCGTTTGTCTGACCAGTATAATACTTGTTTATTGAAGGGCTGAAAATTATATATGTTGTGTACTTCACCTAAAAGAAAATCAATTTTATCCTTGAGGATTTTTGAATTTTGGTTGTAATCAAAAAGAGAAAATAAAATAAATTATTTTTTTGAGAGATGACATCAAACAAAAAATTTGATATTTTTCCGACTAAAAACTTTGTAGGGTGAGAAGACTTCCTGATAAAATCAGGATTAACTTCCTTCCGACCACAACTTTGTCGGGGTGAGAAGACTCGAACTTCCGACCACTTGCACCCCATGCAAGTACGCTACCAACTGCGCTACACCCCGAAAAACTTTGCAAAATTAAAAAATAATAATTATAAATTTCATTTTTCTTATTTAATTATCAATATAATTTTGAAATATAGCTTAATACCCTCTCTCATTTTAACTTACAATTAATTATTTTTTAATATATTTAAGAATTAATCTGAATTAAATCAACTAAATTTGCAGAATATTAATTTAACAATACATACTATTATATGACTGATTTAAAAATATTATATAAAACCTTCCTTTTTTTTGTGATTTTTGCTGTTTCCGGAAGTATGTTCGCTCAGGAAAGGTTTACAATAAGTGGCTATGTTAAAGACGCATCTTCGGGTGAAAATCTTATTGGAGCTAATGTTTACATTAAGGATAATTTAAGGGGTGTTTCTACCAATCAATATGGTTTTTATTCTCTAACAGTTGATAAAGGTGCTCATACGCTGGTGGCATCATTTATTGGTTATGAAACAGTTGAACTTCCAATTTCTTTAACTCAAAATCTTAGAAAAAACTTTTCCCTTGAGCCACAGATGGTTTTAACCGATGAAGTTGTTATAAGCGCGGAACGTGAAGATAAAAATGTTAAAAGTACCGAAATGGGCACTATTAATTTTGAGGTTGAAAGAATTAAGACTTTACCAGCCTTTTTAGGTGAAGTTGACATTTTAAAAACAATACAACTTACTCCTGGTGTACAATCTGCAGGGGAAGGGAATACTGGAATGTATGTCAGGGGTGGGGGCCCCGATCAGAATCTGGTGCTGTTAGACGAAGCTGTTGTTTATAATGCGTCTCATCTTTTTGGTTTTTTCTCTGTATTTAATGCAGATGCCATTAAAAATGTCAACCTTATTAAAGGTGGTATGCCTGCAAATTATGGTGGTAGGCTGGCTTCAGTTTTAGATATATCTATGAAAGACGGGAATAACAGAACATACCATGCAGAAGGTGGCATTGGACTGATTTCTTCAAGGTTGACCATTCAGGGGCCTATACAAAAAGAAAGATCCTCATTTATAGTTTCAGGTAGAAGAACTTATATTGATGTTTTAACAAAGCCTTTTATTAATAAAAAGTCCCCTTTAAAAAGCTCCGGTTATTATTTCTACGATCTTAATGCCAAAGCTAATTATTTATTATCTGACAAGGACCGACTCTATATCAGTGGCTATTTTGGAAGAGATGTTTTCGGTATCTCCAATAAAGAAGCTGATTTTAAAACAACAATTGCTTGGGGTAATGCCACAACTTCTCTTCGCTGGAACCATTTGTTTAGTGAGAAGCTTTTTCTTAATACTTCTATTATTTACAGCGATTATGACTTTGATTTCAGCGCTCGACAAACCGAGTTTGACATGGCACTTAGATCAGGTGTAAGAGATTGGAACGGTAAATTGGATTTTAACTATTTCCCCAACTCATTTCATAATTTAAAGTTCGGCCTCAATTATATTTATCATATTTTTACTCCTAATAATGCCTCTGCAAGAGTTAAAGAAGTTGATATACAATTGGGTGATGCTGTAAAATTGTATTCTCATGAAGGAGCTCTGTATGTTAATGATGAAGTAAATTTGACAGAAAATTTTGCTTTGAATGGTGGTTTGAGGTATTCATATTTTCAACATGTAGGCCCGTTTGACCGTTATGTTATTGGAGATTTGAATAGGATTGTTGATACTATTTCTTATAAACGAAATGAAAGTATCAAAGTGTATAATCATATTGAACCTCGCTTTTCACTGCGTTACACCCTTAATGAGAAGTCTTCGCTTAAAGCTTCTTATACTCAGAATTATCAGTATATACATCTTGCTTCTGTTTCGGGGGTTACCTTACCTACTGATATTTGGGTACCAAGTACTGATATAGTCAAACCTCTTTTTGGGGTCCAATATGCCTTGGGATATTTCAGAAATTTCTTTTCTAACGAGTATGAAACTTCAATAGAAGTCTATTATAAAACGATGGATAACATTATTGAATTTAAAGAAGGTGCCACACCTGAAAATAATGTCAATAATAATATTGATAATAACTTTGCTTTTGGGAAGGGGGAGTCATATGGTGCAGAGTTTTTTATTAATAAGAAAATTAATAAAATCACCGGTTGGATTGGATATACATTATCTTGGGCTCACAGAGATTTTCCCGATATTAATGGTGGAAAACGTTTTCCCGCCAAATATGACCGAAGACACGATTTATCTGTTGTGGTCTCTTATGACCTTAATGATAAATTTAACTTTGCCGCTGTTTTTGTTTATGCTACAGGAAATGCAGTTACAATCCCAATAGGCAGGTATTTTATTGAAGGTTCTGTCATCAATGAATATGGAGACCGCAATTCATACAGAATGGAACCCTATCATCGTATGGACATTTCAATCAATTATTTGGCTAAAAAATCAAGGAAATTTGAGTCAAGTTTTAACCTCTCAGTTTACAATGTTTATAATAGGGCTAATCCCTATTTTATTTACTTCGAAAATGTTGGTAGCATTGATGAAATGTCACTTCAGATAAAAGCTAAACAGGTTTCTTTATTCCCTATCCTGCCTTCAATAGGTTGGAATTTTAAATTTTAAAATAATATGTATATGAAAAATTTCAGATGTTTCTTTATATTTCTTTTTATTCCGTTAAGTATAATTATTTTTCATTCTTGCGAAAAAGACATCACTTTAGATATTCCTCAACCTGAAGAGAAAATTGTAGTAGAAGGATGGATTGAACAAGACCAACCTGCTTTTGTGATGCTATCGAAAAATTCTGCTTATTTTGCTGTTATCGATTCAGCAGCTCTAACAAATATGATTATCACAAATGCTGTAATTAAAGTGAAAGAAGTTGAAACAGGAATTGAAGAAGTCTTAACACTTGTTTTTAATCCTGTTACCTTTCCACCTTTTATTTATAAGGGTAGTACTTTATTGGGTAAAATTAACCATCACTATAATTTGAGTATTGTTGTTGACGGAAAAGAGCTTACAGCTACTACATCCATCCCTCCCTTAGTTTCTATGGATTCGGTGTGGTTTGAACCAGAAAAACTCTTAGATACTTTAGGCATGTTGTATTTTGGTTTTAAAGATCCCCCTGCATCAGGAAATTACTATAGGATTTTTTCTAAGCGTATTCCTCAAGATAACCGTTTTGTACCTGCTTGGGGTTCTGTTTATGATGATGTGTATTTTAATGGTCAGGAGGTCGAATACGGGTTTTTAAGAGGACAAGATAATTACCAAACTGTGAGTGATTCAGCCGGCCTTGAACAATTCTATTACAAACTTGGTGACACTATAATTGGCAAAGTTGCTTCTATAGATAAAATTCATTTTGATTTCTGGAAAAGTATTGAAAATGCCATTTATGGAGGTGGGAATCCATTTGCTGCACCTGCAACGATTTTTTCTAATATCAACGGAGGTTTGGGCGTCTGGGGTGGCTATGCCGCCTATTATGACACCATTGTTGCTGTTGCTGCACCATAGGTCTTAATCAACTATTTACTAATCTTTATACCATCCGGCATACATGATGTAGCTGTCAGCTATTCTATTAATTTGTCCTTCGAGGAGCTCCTTGCTTATAGTTTTGACTTTTTTTGCAGGTGTACCTGCATATACACTTCCTGATTCCACATGAGTATTTTCCAGAACTACAGCTCCTGCTGCAATTACACAATTGCTTTCAATGATGACATTATCCATAATGATAGCTCCCATACCGACAAGCACATTATCGTGTATGGTACAACCGTGAATAATGGCATTGTGTGCAATGGAAACATTATTCCCAATGTTTGTAGGAGCCTTTTTGTAAGTGCAATGTACTATTGCACCATCCTGAATATTAACCTTATTGCCAATTCGAATATAATGTACATCTCCCCTGAGTACAGCATTGTACCAAATGCTACAATTATCACCCATGATTACATCTCCTATAATTACTGCTGTTTCTGCAAGAAAACAGTCCTTGCCCATTGAAGGCGTATGTCCGTTTAACGTTCTAACTAATGCCATATTTATGTTTTTTACAAAATTACGATTTTAGAGTAAATCGCAGCCTTTAAATCCATACATTTGTATAATCTTTAAATGATAAAATAATTGACAATGCGTTTTTTTTTATCTAAAAGTAAAACCTCTAAAAAGTTTGATGATTATAATAAATTAAGAGCCAAATCTGATAGAGGCAGTTTTTGTCATGCACCTTCCAAAAGCCTTTATATTGGTCAAAACGGAAATGTTTTTCCTTGCTGTTACAACAGGAAAATTGTTTTAGGAAACATTTTTAAAAATTCTATTTCAGAAATTAGACATGGTGACAAGTGTTTACAGTTGCAAAAAAAATTAAAAGAAAACGAATTGGATGCGGGTTGTATTGTATGCGAACAAGCTCTGAATCAGAGGAATTTTCATCAGATTAAAGCCCACTTGTATGATAACCTACCGAATCAAATTGAGTTTCCTTCAATACTTGAGTTTGAGATTGATAATACTTGTAATTGCACATGTATAATGTGTACTGCTTATTATTCGTCTTCTTTTTTACTACAGAATAAAAAAGAGAAGCTTGACAACAAATTTATTTTTAAACAATTGGAAGGATTCAATGAAAAACTGATTGATGCCAAATTCAATGGGGGAGAGCCTTTTTTGATTGATATTTATTATGATATTTGGGAGCGCATTATTTCTACAAATCCCCATTGCAGAATTTCTGTTCAGACTAATGGTACTGTACTTAATGACAAAGTTAAGAACTTAATGTCAAGAGGTAATTTTCATATCAGTGTTTCTATTGATGCTTTAAATAAAGAATTATTCGAAAAAATTAGGATTAATGCTTATTTTGATAAAGTTATAGCAAACTTTAAATATTTTAGAGATTATTGCTTGATTAAAAATACTTATATAGGTATCTCTGTTTGTCCCATGCAAACGAATATTTTTGAAATACCCAAGCTTACACATTTTGCTATTGAAAACCATGCCCATATCAGTTTTCAAACAGTTTGGTTTCCCCCATCACTGGCTTTGTGGAATATGCCTTTAGATAAACTGGAAGAAGCATTCTTAAATCTTAAGAAGCAAAATTGGGAAAAATATGACACACCCCTTGCTTTAAATAATATTGAAGCTTATAATTCAATATTAATGCAACTCGAATCATGGATAAATCTTCGTAAGACAGAAATCATCCCTGAATATTTATCAAGTCAGACATTTGAAGAGATAATATTTAAAAAAATTGATTCTTGGTGCGACAATAATTTCACTAACACTCAAGAAAATAATAATAAGAAAAACTTTTATAAAGATTCGGTTTCAAACATTTTAAATGATTTTGTATCGGAGGAGTCAAATTCTCAAATTGATTACAGTAGTATTTTGAGAACTCCGATTGACCTTATTATTGCTGAAATAGAAACCAATAATAATGGCAGTTTAAAAGCAAGATTTAAAACATACCTTTTATAAAAAAATCAGTACTATTCAAGAATGATGATACTTCCCAAATCTTCAGGAGCTTCTTGATGAAGTTCAACAATTTGCAGATGGCTTTCTGAGATAAAACTCCTCAAAAGAGTAGCTTCTTTTAAGTATTTCAATGAGCCGTTTACAAAGAAAAAGTTTCTGCTTATACCGCAACAGCCTCCGAAAAATCCATTTTTAAAGCCTTTTAAGAATACTTGCTCTGGATTGACATAAAATGTGGTCAACTGATTTGATTGGAGTGCTTTGAAAATACCCTTGTCGGAAGTAATAAAAGTATTGTTCTTTAGGGCCAATAGATTACATCTGGTGTAAGCCTGCTTGACGTCTATAAAGGTGCGGTCTGAACAAATCTTTAACAGCGCTGTATCAGTATATTTCAAATGGTGAATGATGTATTTTTCAGTAATAACAGCATTATAATAAGCAGTTTTAGGAAATTCTTTCCCAACATTACAATCACCGGAATGCAAAAAAAAATGACTTTTTTTTAGTGAATTTGTGATGGTCTGGGGAGTGTTTGGTGCATATAAAATTGAATCAGAGTCTAATTGTGTTAGAAAAATGTCGGGGTGGTTATTAATACCATCATATGTTATTCCTTCAGTGCCAAAGAGCAATACTTCTCCGTAAGTGTTTAATATACTGAGTGATATGTGTGAAATATCTTTGTTAACAATGAACAACATCCTGCCTTTATTTTTCTTTAAAAATATGTATAGAACATGAATGATACAACAAAAATAAAAAAAATAAAAAAATCATTTCATTTTAAATCTTTTTGTATTTTTGCAGTCCGAAAAAGGAGAGATGGGTGAGCGGCTTAAACCAACAGTTTGCTAAACTGTCGTATCGGAAACGGTACCGGGGGTTCGAATCCCCCTCTCTCCGCAGTTTTTTTTTCGGGGTGTAGCGTAGTCCGGTCATCGCGCCTGCTTTGGGAGCAGGAGGTCGCAGGTTCGAATCCTGCCACCCCGACAAAGTACCGGTCCCGTAGCTCAGTTGGATAGAGCAACAGCCTTCTAAGCTGTGGGTCATTGGTTCGAATCCAATCGGGATCACGTTGAAAGCCGCTTTAAGTAAGATTCAGAGCGGTTTTTTTTCTTTTTAAGGAACATTGTGGTCTGACAATGGTCTAACATTTAAAATCCATTAACTATGAACAACATTAATTTACCAAGTGACTTGATCTCTGTTATTGGAAATGAGAATATTGATTTTTCAGTTTTTGCAAAAAGAAGTGAGCCTATAGGTAAATCCATCCGATTAATTCTATTTGCACTTCTTTGGTCTACTATTCCTGTTTTTGGCTCAATTGCCTTCTTTGGACCTCTTTTTAAAGGAGAAATTGTCCATTTTAAATCAAATGGAATAGCAAGAACAGCCAGTCTTGATAATTTTGAACCTTTGATAATCCCTTCTCTTGCGATAGGTTTTTTTTTAGTAATGGGATTTGGAATGTTAACCTGGGGTTTATTATCGTTTTTTAAAAAAGGAGGATACTTTGTTGGAACTGATAGCCGATTAATAAATTATAATCGGGGAAATATAAAGTATTATAATTGGGAACAATTTACTGGAAATATTGAATTAAATGTCAAAAAAGGCAATATTTCCTTGGAATTAAAAAAAAAGGAAATGCTTAATCGAGCTATCAGACTAAATAAATTCACACCAGAATATATTCATATTTCAGGAGTTGATGAGATATTAGAAATTGAGAATATTTGCAGAAAACGGATTAAAGAAAACAGCGAATCACCAGCAGATATAAATTAAAATACTGTTTTTCTTTATAAGCACTTTATTACTAAATGAGAACATGCATATATTACTTAGCATGTTTTCCAATTTTTTAATATTATAATCTTCTTTAAAAAACTAAAAGATTATTATCTTTGTTTTTAATTAATTTATTTGAGTCCTTTTATCACCCTGTATTTTTGAACAGGAAGTTTTAATAAAATTTGTTAATATGAATTACATTATTGGTATTGGAATAGCTCTGGTTATCATAGTATGGGTGGTTATTATTTATAATTCCCTTGTACAATTACTCAATCAGGTAGAAAATGCATGGGCGCAGATTGATGTTCAACTGAAACGGCGTTATGATTTAATTCCCAATTTATTGGAAACAGTTAAAACTTATATGAAGTATGAATCTGAAATTTTTGAAAAAATTACAATGCTCAGGGCTAATGCTATGAATGCTTCTTCGGTTCAAGAAAAAGGCAATTGTGAAGGTCTGCTCACAGGTGCTCTGGGGCAGTTTAAAGTAGCAGTTGAAAATTATCCTGATCTGAAAGCCAATGCTAATTTCTTAGCACTGCAGGAAGAGTTGGCTTCTACAGAAAATAAGATTGCTTTTTCACGCCAGAACTATAACGACCAGGTGCTTTTTTACAATAACAAAATAAAAATGGTACCATCAAATATTATTGCAGGAATGTTCTCTTTTAAAGTTAAAGAATTCTTTCAAATAGATGCCTCAGAACGAATGGCACCAAAAATATAGTTTTTCTTTTAATGAATTTTTAATTTCTTGTTTATGTGGGAGATAGCCAGAAAAAATAGTCGGAAATCCATGTTTTTACTTATTGGAATGAGCATCATTCTTATTGGCTTTGGTTTTGTAATAGGAATGGCTGTGGAACCTGAAACAGGTGGTATCATGGGCGTAATTATTGCAACAGCACTTTATTTTATATTACTTCTTGTTGCTTTCACACAGGGTAAGTCAATAATGTTGCACATGAGCAATGCGAAAGAAGTAAGCAAAAGTGAGTATCAGCAACTTTATAATATTGTTGAAGAAATGCAGATCGCATCAGGGATGGCCGTAATGCCAAAAATTTATGTAATAGACGATCCAGCTCCCAATGCTTTTGCAGCGGGAATGTCACCGAAAAATAGCGTGGTGGCTGTTACTTCCGGTTTGTTGAATATGATGAACAGAGATGAGCTACAGGGTGTTGTGGCCCATGAAGTGTCACATATCATCAATAGGGATGTGAGGTATATGACAATAGCAACCATTATGGTGGCATCGGTTGCATTATTATCTCAGTTTTTTCTGAGGTCAATGTTTTATGGAGGAGGCCGAAGCAGGAGTAATTCAAAAGGTGGGGGTAAAGGCCAGATTATCATCCTTGTGGTGGCAGTCGTTTTTGCAATTTTGGCACCCATATTAATCCGACTGCTCTATTTTGCACTTTCTCGTAAAAGAGAATATCTTGCTGATGCTTCTGCAGCACGATTGACTCGTTTCCCTCTCGGACTTGCATCAGCACTCGAAAAAATTGGTGGTTCAGCACTGGATTTAAGCGGTGCCAATAAAACAACTGCACCTATGTATATTGCTAATCCCTTGAAGCAAAAGGGCAGGAAGCTTAGAAACCTGTCAAGCACCCACCCACCACTCGAAGACAGGATAAGAATTCTTAAAGCCATGGGTAATGAGTATTCTTATGCCAATTATCAGCAGGCTTACAGTTCCGTTACAAATACAAAAGGGAATATTATTCCATCTGGAGCTTTAGCTGAAAATAAGTAATTTTTTTTTGCATCTCAGGTGTAATTCGATAAATCAATCTCAGTATATATTTCCGATACTGCGCATTTGTATTATTGCAAAGTAACTTGAAATTATATAATCAATAAGTTCGCTCTCTTTCGTTGGCAAACTTCGATGCATTTTTGAAACACTAACTCATCTTTAGGTTTTGTCATGGAATTTGCAATGCTTCGCAGCAAATTCACACGCCAAAACCATCCTTCCCAATGCTTTTTGCCACGGGTTGAAACACGTGACAACAAATATGGCAGTCCTCCGGACTGCGTTTTAGCATACTATAAATCATAAAAAGTTAAAAAGAAGCATTTCGCGCTTATGTTTACGAAGCACGAAAACGGCCTTTTAAAAATTTGCGCAAAAATTGAGAATTTCATTACACAAGAAAAAAAAATCATTTTCAGATAATTAAAGCAACCAACGAGTGAGGGTACATCATTTAATTTACAAACAGCATCCATCCCGAACGGCTTTGGTTGCGCCGGTAATGAAATTCGAAGATTTTAGCAAATTTTTAAGCAGCCTTGACTTTTTCGTTCTTTTGCGTCAAGGCAAAAGGACAAGAAATAAAAAAAAATATGAGCTCTAACTTTTTTGTCGGCAAACTCCGATGCATTTTTGAAACACTAACTCATCTTTAGGTTTTGTCATGGAATTTGCATCGCTTCGCAGCAAATTCACACGCCAAAACCATCCTTCCCAATGCTTTTTGCCACGGGTTGAAACCCGTGGCTATTAACATTGTTCCCCTCCGGGTAACTTTGATTTAGCACTGTAATAATTGCACTCCGAAACTATTTTCTTTTTTCTTTTTGCCTCGGGTTGAAACACGTGACAACAAATATGGCAGTCCGGAGGACTGCTTTTTAGCACAGCAAAAATCATAAAAAAGATAAAAGGGGCATTTAGCACAAATGTTTACGAAGAGCAGGAACGGTCCTTTATAACAAATTAACTATTATTTACTGTATTTGCAACCCTTGTTTTTTTTCGTGAAGCAATGATTCTTTTTTACTACTTTTGGTTAATGAAAATATATCAATTAATAATAAAACTATGAATGCCAAATCTCGCTTTATAGTACTGGAAGGGCTTGATGGTACAGGCAAATCAACACAGATTGATTTGCTGCAAAATTATCTGAACAAGCACTCTGTGCCCAATCACTTTGTTCATTTTCCCCGCACCAATCATCAATCTCCTGTTTATGGAAACATGATAGCCAGTTTCTTAAGAGGCGATTACGGCCCTATTGAAAATGTGCACCCTGAACTGGTGGCTCTTATATATGCAGGAGATAGGTTCAATGCTTCTAATGAACTGAAAAACGTTCTAAAAAGTGGTACACATATAATTGCTGACCGATATGTTTTTTCAAATATTGCTTATCAATGTGCCAAGCTTAAAAACACCGAAGAACGCACAAACCTGATGAATTTTATTTTTGAGATGGAATATGAGTATTTTGGAATCCCTGAACCTGATATCTCTGTCTTTTTGCATGTTCCTTTCTCTTTTGTTGAAAAGCAACTCAATGCGCAACGTATGAGTGAAGACAGGGTATATTTGAAGGGGAAAGACGATATACATGAAAAAGATTTCAGCTTTCAGAAGGCTGTTGAGGAAATTTACTTGCATGTTTGTAATACCATGCCCGAAAAGCTTCATTATATGAGCTGTTTAGATAATGATGGACTCATGATGAAACCTGATGACATTCATACCCAATTACTGAAATTATTAAAGAATAAGAATTTTATCCTTTAATAATTCGTTAATACGATATCTACATCAGAATTCTTAATATCTGTCCAACTCTTAAAGTCTGGTTTCTCGACATGTCGTTAACCTCACATAGTCTGTTGACGGTGATACCGTATTCTCTTGCAATCTTATTCAGATAATCACCACGCTGAACAGTGTACAGTATGGCATTCTCATTATATACAAAAAAATTGGATTTAACTTTTAGCAATACAATTTCATTAAACAAAAGTTTATTTTCTGTAAATGAAATGAGGTGAGCTGGGTTTATGGGAACGCCTTTGTATCTTATTTCGAAATGCAGATGTGTGCCATCCGATGCACCTGAATTTCCTGCAAGTCCTAAAACCTCTCCAGCATTAACTTTTTGCCCAACTTTAACACGGATTCTGCACAGATGAGCATAATAGGTTTCCATTCCATTGTTGTGTCTTACAATAACGAGCCTCCCGTAGCCCTGATAAAACTTCGCAAAACGAACCACACCCGAAAATGTGTTATAAATTGGCATGGAATAGCCAACGCCTAAATCAATACCTTGATGCATACGTCCGTTTCTCCATCCATATCGTGATGTTACCCGTGATTCCTGAACAGGCATAAAAAAATCAACGGTGTCCTCACAAATCCGAATTGTAATAAGGCTATCATTCTCTGTAAGTTCAGGTGGATATGGATTGGGTATGTGATTGCACCAAATATTATTATAAAGGCTTCCGGCCGGATATTCATCGCCAGTATCGCAACTGATTGCTAAAGCTGCGTTTTCTACGGGCATATTATCTTCATTATACACATAGGTGTTGAAATAATTAATTGCTACGAGAAGGTCATTACTGATAATGTCTAGGTCTAGTATTGAATCAATCAATAAGAGGAAATCATCCTCGGATTCCCTATATAGATTCTTAAATAAAATAAGTTGATTCCTTTCTTCTGCCGATAAATTCTCGTGAAAAAGTACAGAGTCAATGTACTGTGTGAATGAAATAGGGGTATTGAAAGTGGTTCTTTTGATTTCAAAATAATGGCAAAAAATACTCAAAGGTTTGACAGTGTCAATTCTGTTTTTGAATGAATCTTCTGCATAAACAGGTTGTAGCTTTGAAATAATCAAACAGAATAAAACAATTATTTTGAAAAACCTCATCTGAAAGTTTATTTTAACCAGTTATCCAACCATCTGAAAAATTCTCTTTGCCATAATACACTGTTTTGAGGTTTTGTTACAAAGTGTGTCTCATTTGGGAAAAACAAAAAGCGGCTGGGTATATCCTGTAATTGAGCTGCATTAAAAGCCTGCATGCCTTCTGTGTAAGGAATTCTGAAGTCTTTTCCTCCATGAATTACCAATATTGGAGTATCCCAGTTACCAAGAAAATTGTGTGGTGAAAAGTCGTAACTTTTTGGCGTTTCATTTTCCCAGTAAGCACCCCCTAAATCATGATTGGCAAAAAACATCTCTTCTGTGCTGCCATACCAACTTTCAAAATTAAACATACCGCAATGTGCAATAAATGCTTTAAATCGTTTGTTGTGATTTCCTGCAAGCCAGTAAACAGAGAATCCTCCGTAGCTGGCACCGACAGCACCAAGACGGTTTTCATCTATAAAGGGTTCTTTTGCCAATGAGTCGATGGCACTCAGATAATCCTGCATATTCTGACCTCCGTAATCACCGCTAATCTGGTCATTCCATGCTTGTCCGAATGTAGGTAAACCCCTGCGATTTGGAACAACAACGATATAATCATTGGCTGCCATCATTTGAAAGTTCCACCTGTACGAAAAAAACTGGCTTACAGCACTTTGTGGCCCCCCTTGACAATATAGTAGGGCAGGATATATTCTGTTGGGATCGAAATTCGGGGGATATATAACCCATACAAGCATGTTTTTATTATCAGTGGTTTTAATCCAGCGCTCTTCCACTCTGCCCATCTGAATCCTGTCGAGGATGGCTTTATTGGTATAAGATATCTGGTTTGTCTGACCGGTGACTTCATTTATTGAGAAAATTTCTGTGGGTAATGACATGGACATTATTTCAGCTATGATGGTTCTCCCTCTTCTTTCGAAGGCAGTGATGTCATGTCGTCCTCTTGTAATCTGGGTTACAGATTTGCTTGCAACATCTATTTTATATAATTGATAGGTCGCATTAATACCACTTATGAAATATATTTCATTGTCGTTATCACTCCAAAGGAGGTTTGAAGAGCTTTGATCGAAATTTTCAGTAAGGTCAGTTTTTCTTTCTGTGCGAAAATCATAAACAATAATCCTTTCCTTATCTGCTTCAAAACCAGGTGTTGCCATACTTGACCAAGCAATTTTTTCACCACTGTTTGAGAAAACAGGGTTTTTATCATAACCTGTCATGCCCTGACTTATGTTTTTTGTATTACCGGCTTCAATATCATAAATGTAAATATCACTATCTGTGCTGATGGCAAATGCTTTGCCGTTCATTTTTTTACTTGTGTAGGCTATTTTCTTTCCATCAGGGCTAAAAGCAATTTGCGTTAAATCAAAACCGGGTGGGAGCGGGGCATGATACTTTTCATGCTCCATGATATCTTTGATTATACCAATCCTACCCTCAGAATAGGGTGCCACAAAAATATGACTGTAGCTGTAATCACTCCATGCATTCCAGTGTCTGTACATTAAATCGTCAATGATACGGGCATCGGCTAATGGCAGATCTGGATAGAATTCATTTGCAGTCTGTTCTAACTTAACTTTTTTAGTGAAAAGGATGTAGTTTAGTGCAGGGGCATAAATAAAACCATCTATTCCATCATTTATTTCAGTTATCTGTTTTTTGTCACTACCATCAGGATTCATTTCCCAAAACTGTGCTGAACCTGATTTCGAAGAAATATATCCAATTTTTTGACCATCCGGACGCCAAACTGCATTGAAAAGAAAATCATCCTCGTCTGTAAGTTGACTTACAGCCTGAGTGGTCATATCCAATATGAAAAGGTTTCTCTTTCCTTTATTGGTACTTAGTTCATAACTGGTAATCCCATAAAGTACAAATTTCCCGTCCGGAGAAAGCTTTGCATCACTTACCCTATCAAATTCCCATAATGTTTCGGGAGTCATTGGGTCTCTTTGTGTGCTTCGTAGTTGCCCTCTAAGTTGATTTGGTATTCTATCCTGCGCATGCAAAGTAAAAGCAAACAGGAATAATAATGGTAAAAATTGTAATAGTCTTTTCATAGCAACTTTTTTGTAAATGATTTTGTTAATCAATTCTATTTAAACCTTCAATGGCTAAGTTATAATTTGCTCTCAGACTGAGTGCATGCTGATAATCAGCTCTGGCATTCATTAAATCTCCCAACAATTCAAAGCAATAACCCCTGTTATAATAAGCTTCAACATAATTTGGATCGTATTGAATGGCTTTATTGAAATATTTTATTGCTTCTCTGTACATTTCCAGATATACAAGATGTATATACCCAATATTATAATGGGCATACTTGTAAGTAGAGTCTATAAGCAGCAAACTGTTATATGTTCCAAGAGCTTCGTTGAGTAAGTCATTTTCCTGATAATACATGCCAAGACCGTATAATGCTTCAGTGCTCTGTGGATTAATATTCAAAGCATTGTTATAATATTCAACAGCAACAGGGTTCCTGCGACTTGAAAATAAAATACCCAATTGCATATAGGCATGGTAGTATTCAGGATCTTGATCAACACAGATTTGTAAATTCTTAATAGCATTTGCAGTATCTCCATTCAATTTACAAGTCATCCCCTTGATAAAATATGCTTTGGGGTTAACTCTTTCGAAGCTGATGGCTTTTTCGGCAAGCTCAATTGCTTCGAGATACTGCTCAAAATAGATGTGCAATTCTGCTTTTTTTAAAAGAGCATCATTGGAAGTTGGATTTTTAATTAAGGCCTTTTCTAAGGATGCCAGTGTGTTCTGGACCATTCCTGCTGCAAAATAAATATCAGAAAGGGTAATATAATACTCTGCTTTGTTTGAATCTAAAAGTAACGCATGATTGATGTCTCTGAAGGCAGAATCAATATTATTCAGATTAAGATAAATGAGTGCTCTGCCGTTGTAGAGCGCAGGGTCATCAGGTGTTTGTGCAATTTTATCATTGAGAATTTTTAAATTCTCTGCGGTGGGATCAGTTGCAATGATTTCATTTTCCTTAATCTTTTCTTTTCCTGAGTTGTTACATGAAATACCAGTCAATAAAAAAGCAGTTACTAAAAGAATAATCAACCTGTTCATGTCTGTAAAAATGAATTATAAATTAATATTTTATACGATAAAAAATGAATATTAGATGCTTGCTTCTTTAATTTTGTTTTCCAGTTCATCCATAAGTTCAATATTATCCGTAAGTAATGATTTGACAGATTCTCTTCCTTGTCCTAACTTTGTTTCGTTGTAACTGAACCATGAACCACTTTTTTTGATGATGTTTTTATCAACAGCGAGATCTATGATTTCTCCTATTTTGGAAATGCCTTCACCATATACGATGTCAAATTCAACAGTTTTGAATGGAGGAGCCATTTTGTTTTTTACAACTTTTACCCGTGTACGATTACCGACTATGTTTTCTCCTTCCTTTATCTGTGTTACCCTACGGATATCAATACGTACAGAAGCATAGAATTTCAGAGCATTTCCTCCTGTTGTAGTTTCTGGATTGCCAAACATAACCCCGATTTTCTCTCTTAATTGATTGATAAATATACAGCAACAGCCTGTTTTACTGATGTTTGCAGTAAGTTTGCGCAATGCTTGTGACATCAGACGTGCTTGAAGTCCCATTTTGGAATCACCCATTTCTCCTTCAATCTCACTTTTGGGCGTAAGGGCAGCTACAGAGTCAATAACAAGAATATCAATAGCTCCTGAACGAATAAGGTTATCCGCAATTTCAAGAGCTTGTTCGCCATTATCGGGTTGTGAAATAAGTAAATTATTGACATCAACACCCAGTTTTTTAGCGTATGAAATATCGAAAGCATGCTCTGCATCAATAAAAGCAGCTATGCGTCCATTTTTTTGAGCTTCTG
>JAQVVM010000040.1 GCA_028698995.1 Bacteroidales bacterium | reverse complement strand
AGGGGTAGATGAAGTTGGATTGGAATATGGTGTCGTTGAGGAGAGAATCGGATGTTATGATGAGTTTGTATTTAATTGCGCCGGGTGTGTTGTTCCATTTGAATTCGATATAAGGAGAAGACAAATCGTTGTGTTGAGGGCTTATAAGATTAAATGGCATGGGAGAAGGATAGCTTTGAACAACAGGGCTGAGTTTGGAGAGGGAGTCGGAGCAGCCGTTTTGGAGTGTAATTTTGAGAGAGAGCAAGAGAGAGTCAGTAGTAACGGGTGAGAAATAAAGTAGAGCGTCTGTTCCCACTTGAGAACTGTAAGTGAACCAGTAGCGAGAGGCAAGAGTTTCACCGAGAGGGATGTCTGTTGTGTCGGTAAATAAGGCTTCTGTGCCAAGGCAGAGAGGGTAGGTTGAAAAGCCTGCTGTAACACCTTGTTTGATATTGAAGGTACTTGATGTGTCGGCAAAGCAACCAGTGTATGAGGTGACTTTAAGCTTTAAATTAGGTGTTCCTGCTTGGTTGAATAGTAAAGAGGGGTTTTGTTGCACAATGGTATCTGTCCCGATGATCCATTGCCATTGGTTGATGCTGTCAACACCTGTACTGAGGTCGGTAAAGTGTATGCTGTCACCTGTGCAGAATCCAGTGATGCTGAAATTGGGAACAGGGGCCGTGCCTATTACATTTACATAGACAGAATCTGACTTCGAGCAGCCATATACATTGCTTACAGTAAGATAATACCATCCTGATGCGTTTATCGTTTTGTATGCTGTAGTATCTGCGCCTGGAGACCATAAGTAATAATCTACATATTGTGCCCCACTTTGCAATGAGATGGTGTTACCTGTACAGAGTTCTACAGTGTCGTGTGGCAATTGCGCCTGAAAGGCCATGCTGTCTAAAGCTAGATTAAAAGTATCGGTTTTGTGACAGCCAAGGCTATCAGTCACTTTAAGCCAGTAGGTGCCGGCTTCTGTAAAGGTTGTTTGAGTCGTGGTGTCACCATTTGACCAGAGAAATGTATAGTCCTGTGGGTTTTGAATAGGTGTGGGGCCGGTTCCGCTATACCACCCAAGGCTGTCGTAAACGAAAACTGCATTTTGGGCGTTTAAGTTAAGGGTGTCTCCATAGCAGAAAAGAGTATCTGGTACATTTACAAAAGGGAATTGAATAATTATTTCATCTGTGCTTGTGAAACCGGTATTGTCTATAGTAGTAATACTGTAAGTGCCTGACTTCGTAACAGTTATAGATGGTGTTGTTGCACCTGAGCTCCAAAGGTAGGATGCGAAATTACCGGAGGCATTCAGTGTTAATGTATCGCATAAACCATATTCCACAAAAATATCCGGTCCTAATTTAACCTGTGTAACAAAGTATTTTTTTAATAAATAGTTTTCTACTTTTTGCTGTAATGTGTCGTGTAGTAAACTATTGTAAAAGATTATTTCAATAATGTCTCCCTTTAATGTACTAGATGTTGACCAGCTAAGGGTCCCAATAGTTAAGTTGTTCAGGCCATGAGTACCAGCATAACCAGTACTTTTCAATACTCCTTTTTCAAATACTTTTGTATTAGCACCATTAAAAATAATTGTAGAAATAATGGGACTAAAGGGAATTGTTCTGGTATAAGTATCAAAATCAGTTCCTGCTGATAACCGAGGAATGTTATTGGTTCGCCACCAAAAGTCTTGTCTTGTGTTTGGAGATGTGCCAGAAATCAAACCTTGTCCGGTACTACCTGTATTTGCACCGGAGATATTCCAAACTATAAAAAAAGTATTTGGTTGAGAAAAGGTTTGTCCAAAAGCTATATTTAAATTGTCATTATTACCATCAAATCTTATTGCAGGTTTGTTGTTGAGTATAGAGTCCACGCGCAGGGGTCTGTTCGTTGCTGTATTTTGTATAGCGTGGAAATTATTGCCACTTAAATCTGTCCATTGGGAAACAAAACCGCTTGTTAATATTACGCCTGTATCAGCGGCAAGCCAGAGCTTGAGGTTGGGTAATTGTGTAGGGAGAAAAGATTGTGCTTGAATAGAAAAGAAAAAGGGAAGAATAAAAAATAAAAGAGAAAAAACACGAATGCCAATAGTTTTTTTGGGGTATAAAAAATGAAGCTGTTTAAAAATTGCTTTATACATGGTGGGTGTATAAAATGAAAATTATAAATAATACAAATATACGAAGTTTTTATAAAAATTAAAAAAAAGACTTTAAGAATTTAATTTGAAAGAAGTGTGAATTTATTAAGTTTTTTAATCACCACCCATGCTCTTGTCATTCAGAACGGAGAGAAGCGGAGTGAAGAATCTCAATGGGTTGGGAGCAATGAGATTTCTCGTTGCACTCGAAATGACAAGTAGGGGCTCGAAATGACAATGCTCTTGTCATTCAGAACGGAGCGGAGCGGAGTGAAGAATCTCAATGGGTTGGAAGCAATGAGATTTCTCGCTGCGCTCGAAATGACAAAAAGGGGCTCGAAATGACAAAGCCATATTGTCATTCAGAACGGAGCAGAGCGGAGTGAAGAATCTGTGTTGTAGGAATAATAGGGTCAATTGAAGAGGGTGATTTTAATGAGATTTCTCGCTGCACTCGAAATGACAAAGTGCAATGAGATTTCTCGCTACGCTCGAAATGACAAGAAGGGTTCGAAATGACAAAGTCATATTGTCATTCAGAACGGAGCGGAGCGGAGTGAAGAATCTCAAAAACCTATTCTATTTCATCATTCAAAAATATCCATTCCGGATTAAATTCAAATATTAGTTTTTCTTTTTTTGCTCTTGACCAAGCTTTAAGTTGTTTTTCCCTTTTAATAGCCAAATCAACAAATTGAAACCTTTCCCAATAAATAAGGTAGTAAATGTTATATTTTCCTGTAAAATGTGTTTTTCTCCCCAAAGCATCTTCTTTATGCCAGTGTAAACGATTTTTTAGCTCATTTGTGACACCGATGTATAAAACTGTTTTTATTTTGTTGGTAAGTATATACACAAAATAGTTATGGGTTCCCAGAGGTTTCATGGTTTTTCTTAAATATTGCAAAAATAAATAATAATTTACTGCAAAGTGAGATTTCTCGCTATGCTCGAAATGACAACTAGGGGCTCGAAATGACAATGCTCTTGTCATTCAGAACGGAGAGAAGCGGAGTGAAGAATCTCAATGGGTTGGGAGCAATGAGATTTCTCGTTGCACTCGAAATGACAACTAGGGGCTCGAAATGACAAAAACCTTGTCATTCAGAGCGAAGTGTAACGCAGCGAAGAATCTGTGTTGTAGGAATAATAGGGTCAATTGAAGAGGGTGATTTTAATGAGATTTCTCGCTACGCTCGAAATGACAATTAGGAATTCGAAATGACAAAGTCATATTGTCATTCAGAACGGAGCGGAGCGGAGTGAAGAATCTCAAAAACCTATTCTATTTCATCATTCAAAAATATCCATTCCGGATTAAATTCAAATATTAGTTTTTCTTTTTTTGCTCTTGACCAAGCTTTAAGTTGTTTTTCCCTTTTAATAGCCAAATCAACAAATTGAAACCTTTCCCAATAAATAAGGTAGTAAATGTTATATTTTCCTGTAAAATGTGTTTTTCTCCCCAAAGCATCTTCTTTATGCCAGTGTAAACGATTTTTTAGCTCATTTGTGACACCGATGTATAAAACTGTTTTTATTTTGTTGGTAAGTATATACACAAAATAGTTATGGGTTCCCAGAGGTTTCATGGTTTTTCTTAAATATTGCAAAAATAAATAATAATTTACTGCAAAGTGAGATTTCTCGCTATGCTCGAAATGACAACTAGGGGCTCGAAATGACAATGCTCTTGTCATTCAGAGCGAAGTGTAACGCAGCGAAGAATCTGTGTTGTAAGAATAATAGGGTCAATTGAAGAGGGTGATTTAAATGAGATTTCTCGCTGCGCTCGAAATGACAATTAGGAATTCGAAATGACAAAGTCATATTGTCATTCAGAACGGAGCGGAGCGAAGTGAAGAATCTCAATGGGTTGGGAGCAATGAGATTTCTCACTTCGTTCGAAATGACAACTAGGGGCTCGAAATGACAAAAACCTTGTCATTCAGAGCGAAGTGTAACGCAGCGAAGAATCTGTGTTGTAGGAATAATAGGGTCAATTGAAAAGGGTGATTTAAATGAGATTTCTCACTTCGTTCGAAATGACAAGTAGGGGTTCGAAATGACAAAAACCTTGTCATTCAGAACGAAGTGTAGCGTAGTGAAGAATCTCAATGGGTTGGGAGCAATGAGATTTCTCGTTGCACTCGAAATGACAACTAGGGGCTCGAAATGACAATGCTCTTGTCATTCAGAGCGAAGAGTAACGTAGCGAAGAATCTGTGTTGTAAGAATAATAGGGTCAATTGAAAAGGGTGATTTAAATGAGATTTCTCGTTGCACTCGAAATGACAAGTAAGGGTTCGAAATGACAAAAAGGGGTTCGAAATGACAAAAACCTTGTCATTCAGAGCGAAGAGTAGCGTAGTGAAGAATCTGTGTTGTAGGAATAATAGGGTCAATTGAAGAGGGTATTTGTAATGAGATTTCTCACTTCGTTCGAAATGACAAGAAGGGTTCGAAATGACAAAAACCTTGTCATTCAGAGCGAAGAGTAGCGTAGTGAAGAATCTGTGTTGTAGGAATAATAGGGTCAATTGAAGAGGGTGATTTTAATGAGATTTCTCGCTACGCTCGAAATGACAAGTAGGGGCTCGAAATGACAATGCTCTTGTCATTCAGAACGGAGCGGAGCGGAGTGAAGAATCTGTGTTGTAGGAATAATAGGGTCAATTGAAAAGGTAAAGAATAAAGCAAATATGTGATTATTTTATTCAATGTTTAGATTTTGTGGTTTCTTGGGTGTTCGCTTCAGTTACTTCGTCTGCTTACATTGCTTAGTCCGTTACTTTAATTTTACTTTAGAATTAATTATTGGATATAAAAGGATTTGTTATGAGTTTAATATGCATATGTTTAAGCAGGGTGTAATGTTGTAGAATATACCCAAATATAAAAGTAGAGGCTGTTGATATGGCCGCGCCAAGGAAACCAAAGAATTTGATGCATAGATAACAGCTTAAGGCGTTGAATAACAATACTATAATAGCATTGCGAAGCGCAATGTTTAATAAATTTGCCATAGAGAGGTAGGTGGCGGCGTAATAATAGACAAAACGTAGACTTACACCCGCTAAAAGAATATAAAAAACAGGCAATGATGCAAGATATTCGGGGTCATTCATGAAAATATATACAAAAACTGGATAAGCTATGGCCGCCAAGGCCAGTACAGGAATTGTAATCATAAGCATAGTTTTCGAAATTATAGCAGTATATTTTTTTATGGCCATCAAATCACCTTTGCTCCATAATTCTGAAATAATAGGGCTTACATTTGTTTGAATTACAGAGGGCAGCATCATTAAACCTGCAATAATACCGGAAGCAAGACTGTAAATACCCACATGGTGGTTTGAGAGGAAAAAGCTTATAAAAAAAATATCAATTTTGCTGTTAGTTTCGGATACAAAACTTATTAGCACAGATTTGCCTCCAAAAACAATATTTTTTTTAAACCATACAGAATGGGGTGGCGGTATGCTTATATACATGCGATAAAAATACATGTTTATGCTCCATAAAATAAATTCGGAGAATAGAAAGCAATAGCATATAAAAAACAGGGGTTTGCTAAAAAAAATACTGAATCCAATAAACCCTAAAATTAACAACCAGCGTAAGGATTGAATGCTTGCATACTGCTTCATTTGGCGGTTGCCATTCATCAATGCCAAAAACAATTTGTTTTGTAAATATAAAGGCATGCTGAATGTGAGAATTAATGTGGCATAGGTAACCTCAGCATTAAAGAAAAGAGACGGAAAATAGAAATTAATACTTATGACTGAAGCAAGAATAATGATTGAGAAAAGCAGTACCATTATGAGTGCGGACGAGAAAATTTCCTTTTTATCATTGGGTTTACTATGCTGTGATACATATTTGAGCACAGAATTAGTAATTTGAAAACCTCCAATAAGAGAAATAATCATAAATACTGCCAATGCTTGATTAAAAACACCAAGGCCTTCTGTACCGTAGAAATTGCCAATGAGCACGTTGGCTAAAATACCACTTATAGCCAATATTGCATTAGACAAGAAAACAAAAACACTATCTTGAACAAACTTAAAATTTTTAAAATTAAAAAAAAATTTTTTAATATTAACAAACATTCAGAAGGGGAATTTTTTGATTATTAATTAGCTATTTAACCTGAAGGAATCTAAAATGGTATTTATTTTTGTGGATGATGTACTAATAGTATATGGAAAATAAATAATTTTTACATTTAAATTTTTAAAGCCTTTTTCAATTGTATTCCATTGTTGAGTGTTTTTCCAGTCATCACCAACAAACATAATATCAAATTTATAACAATTCCAAGCTTCCATCTTATCCATAGAAGTTTGAGCAACTGCAGCATCTACATATTTAATTGATCTTAATATCTCAATTCGTTCATTAAAGGGTATTACTGGGTATTTATTTTTTGTTTTGAAAACAATATCGTCTATAGTGCAACCAACAATTAAATAATCGCACAATCCTTTTGCATTTTTAAGTAAATTCAAATGACCAATATGAAACAAATCAAAAACCCCTGTTGTATAGCCAATTATCTTATTCATATGTATAATTTTTTTTATATTATTTAAGTTAAAAATATATCAGATTACCATTGCCAATTTTTATTAAAATATTTTTTTTTAAAAAGTTCAATATTTAGGAACATCCAAAGTAATTGACCGGAACGATTACTATGTGTTAAGGTTAATTCATTGCACAATGAGATAATTGTTCCCTTTTTAAGCCAGTCTGCATCTTTTAATTCATTTTTTGATAAATATTGCAGTTTGTCAAACCAGTTTGTTAGAGGTACAGGAAAGCCCATTTTTTTTCTATAAATAATATCATTCGGTAAAAATTTTTCCGAAATTTTTTTTAAAATGTATTTGGGCGTATCTAAGGTTTCACTATATTCATTTGCATACTGTTTTTTTGCTATTAACATTGCATTCTTATTATTCCATTTTAATTTGAGATTGTAAGGTACTTTTTCATACACATGAGTTAACAATTCGTGGTCTAAAAACGGAGGCCTTGCCTCTACACTTGCTTGCATTGTAGTCATATCAACTCTGTTTAAAAGCCCTTTTATATGAGATGAATGAAAGAATCTAAAAATACTTTCTTCATTTTGATGATTTTTAAAATCATATTGATACATATCATCAAAGAATTCCCTGTAATTACTGTCAATACTTAAATATTTATCCCTAATACTTCGAGGTACATATTCATATTTTTCAATAAAGTACTTATAAAAGCCGTTTTGTTTTTGTTGACAGTGATTTTTATAATCAAATGCCGAACGAAAAATTTGACCATATCCACCAAACAATTCATCAGCCCCTTCGCCAGAAATAACGACAGTAATATCCTTGCTTAAGTTTGTCGACATAATGGCCAAAGGTACCTCATTTGGCACCCCTAAGGGGGCGTCTTTGAAATAAATTAACCTGTCAATTTCATCAAGGTATGAGTTTGCATCTATAGTAAACTCTCTGTGCTTTGTATGAAACATCAAAGCCACTTTTCGTGAATATTCAAATTCGTTAAACCCTTTTTCAAGAAAACCAATAGTATAAGTGTCAATTGTTTTTTGAGCATACTTACTTAATAAGGCTGTCATAATACTAGAGTCGAGACCTCCACTAAGATATGCTCCTACTTTTACGTCGGAAATAAACCAGTTTTTTATTGATTTCTCAACTTTTTCAGCTGTTTCTTCGATCACATCCAACTCATTGTATGTATCGCAAAAATTCATATTAGGCAATTTCCAGTATGTGAATTCTTTAAAATTAACATTTTTTGAAAATCTTAAATATGTAGAGGATTTGACTTGAAAAATATTTTGAAAAAAAGTAAAGGGTTCTCTAACATATCTATTTCCTAGATATTCATCAATTGCCGCATAGTTCATTCCAGAATTGATTAAACCAGAATTTAATATACCTTTAATTTCAGATGAAAACACCAAGGTGTTGTTTTCTATACAATAATAAAATGGTTTTATACCAAATCTATCTCTTGCCAGGATTAATTCATTTGTCTCAGTATTGTAAATAGCAAACGCGAACATGCCATTTGCATTTTTGAGAAACCAATCAATCCCTTTTAACTGGTAAGCAGCTAAAATGACTTCAGTATCTGAATTGGTTTTAAAATCATATTGCTTTAATAATGAACCCCTTATTTCAATGAAATTATATATTTCTCCATTAAAAACAATTAATGTTTTTTTATCATTACTGTACATAGGTTGGTTTGCTCTTTTATCAAGGTCGAGAATTGAAAGCCGAACATGAGCAAATCCTATGTTGTTTGTAAGTACTGCAATGTCATTTGAATCGGGCCCTCTATGCAGTATTGCTGAATTCATTTCAGAAAGCCTCAACTTAATATTTGAAACATTGTTAAAGCTCATTATACCGTTAATTCCACACATTTTGATAATATAAAATAATTAGTTTTTGGAAATTACCTCTTTAATAAATTCCACAATTCTTTCAGATGATTTGCCATCTTTATATTTATGAAATATTGAAGTCATCAATGCTCTTTCTTTCTCATAATATGCTTTCTCATTCAAACATTTAACAATTTCATTTTGTAAATCATTTTGGTTAAGGCACTTTGGTCCGGGTGTCCAAAAATCATAGGGTTCAAGCAAGAGGTTTCTTTTTTCTCTATATTTCTCTAAGTCTGTAGGAATAAAAATAATTGGTCTGTTTAACAGAAGAAAATCAAAATACACGGAAGAATAATCTGTAATCAAAATATCTGTTATACCTAAAATATTGTAGGTGTCTATGTTTTGTTCTTTTAAAAAAGCATCGAACACAAGTACGATATTTGAAAAGCTATAATGTGTTTTAAAATTAAGCCATAAATCCATTTCGTAGGGATGTGGTTTTATAACAAATACCAAATTGTTTTGAATTAGAAATTGATTAAATGATTCAAATTCAAAATTTTTCATTCTAAGCTTTGAGATAGCATTGTCACAATTGGTTCCAAGCTGTTCTCCGTCCCTAAATGTAGGCAAATAAAAAATTACTTTTATATCATTTGAAAAATTAAGTTTTGTGTAAATTGATTCGTTCTTTGAAAATAATAAATCATTAATGGGTAAGCCTAACACAGCATATTGTGAGTGTTTTTTTCCAAAACAGGCATTCATCAGAGTAATTTGGAAATCAGATGCGGTTATAAAAAAATCAATTTTATTTTCAACCCTCTTTTTTTTAGTAATTGTATTATCCATTAAATTCATGCCTTTAATAGGTATGCCATGCCAAAGATCAATACATATATTCTTTCTGGTTTTTAAAACAGCACCATGTGTTGTAATAATTATTTTGCTTTTTAGTAGCTTAAAATATAATTTTATTTCATTTAAAATTAGAGGCATTGTTCCGTTAACAGGATAATGGTCGAAAAATTGAATATCAAGATCGTTATTTTTTCTAATTTTCTCAAAAACCAGCGTAGTATTACTTCCTAAAAAGTGTGTGCGAATAAAAGTTACTCGATTTTTTTTAACAGGTACAATTAATGATAATTGTTGAAAAAACCATAGTGTTGCCTTTTTAAGCAACTTTATTGTTTTATCCATATCAAAAACAATTTTGGGCATGATTTAAGCAACTTTATTTAATAAGCTAACATATATATTTTTAATCTCTCCACACACCTTTTCCCAATCAAATTGTTTGGCGTAATCAACAATAAGCTCTTTATTCCATTGTTTATTAAGAGCCATTTCCATTTTTTGGGAGAGGTCTTGTGGGTTTTGTTTTTGGCAAAGCAGGCCGAGTTCGTAAGACACAATAACTTCTTCGCTGCCACCGTTGCGAGTAGCTACCACGGGTTTCCCGCAGGCCATTGCTTCAAGCTGTACGATACCGAAACTTTCACTGATACTTGGCAATACAAAGAGGTCGCAGGCGTTCATCCACACATTTAAGTCTTTATGAGGTATTGCTCCAGTCAACCGAATAATATCCTGTAACTCATAATGTTTGATTTTTTTTAATAAGGTCTTTTTTAATACCCCATCACCAATAATAATACATTTTAGATGATGATGTTTTTGAGCTAATATTTTGATTGCCTCAATTAGATAGGTGTGGCCCTTATAGGTTTCAAGTCCTCCACAACTTAATAAAAGTTTGTTTTTTTCAGAAAGCCCAAGTTGTTTTTTTGCATTTATGGTATCAAGGGGTTTAAAAATACTACTGTTAAAGCCATTGGGTATATGCAGTACATTGTCGTTAAATTCTTTTAGTACAGGTATACTTGCCTTGTTAACTCTTATGATGGCATTTGCATTTTTCCAGGTGTTTTCAATGTTTACATCTCCTAGCAGGTATTCTTGGTTAAAGTAGTCGTTGTCTTCATGTACTGTTAAAAGGTACGGGACATTAAAAATTTTTGCAATTTTATATGCAGCATACCCTGCTGTCCATGTGAAATGGGCGTGTATTAAGTCAAATTTGAAATTGTGTGCATTGATAATTTTAAGAGCTTTTAAAAAATGCTTTTCGCCGAGCTTTCTATAGCCGGCATTCGTTGGTAAATACCATAAAGGTACGGGTATAACCGTTACATTGTGAGGGCAATCAGCAGTATTTATAGCAAACCGTTTGGTGTGGTATCTTAAGGCGCTGAGGGGAAAAATCTTGTATAATTCGGTAATGGGCTTGTAGCGTACTAGAACATAAACGTGATTGAAATGTTTAGCTAGAATTTCTATTTGGTCCTTTTGAAATGCGTTGTAAGAATGAACGAGGTACAATATGCTTTTATCTTTCACGAGAGATTGTTTTATGCAAAGGTAATGTTTTTTATTTTTTATATTTATGGATATTGAAAAAGAATGTGGGTGTATGAATAGGACCTGAGAGTGGTGGAGATTTTAGAGATTCACTTTGTTGGTTTAGTATTTTGCCATCACTTCGGGTTTTCAAATTTCTGATTTGAAGTTTATGTTATACCATTTTGTTAAATAAAAATATTTCCAAATAAGCGCTCCGTTGTTTTTACCTTCGAGGTGTTCTTTCCATTTTGTTTTTACAAAATCAATGTCAAGAAATTTAGCCATGGGTTGCTCAGAATTAAACAACAGATCATTCATCTCTTCTAAAAAAATGGGTTCTCTAAACCATCTATCCATAGGTGTTTCGTAGCCGATTTTATTATTCCTGTTGAAAATTTCATCCGGTAGAAGGTGTTTCATACATTGCTTTAAAATGTATTTCACTTCGCCGGTTCGCACTTTTAATTGAGGGGGTATATTTAGGGCAAATTCAACCAATTGGTGTTCGAGAAAAGGAACCCGTCCCTCAACAGAAAACATCATGGCATTTTTATCTTCTACTCTTAAAAGGTGGTGCAATTTCATGAGTAGGTGATTTTTTACATTTTCGTTAAGGGTTTTGGATTTGAAAAAGGTCTTGTGAAAATGGCTTTTATCTTTATACTTGGCAAAAAAATCTTTTTTAATAAGGGGGTCTGAAGCTTTAATAAGCCTGTTTTTTAAAAAGGCAGGTGCTATTAAAAAGGCAAATAGTTTAATTGTGAAAAGAGGGTAAGCCTGCTTACGGTAAAAATACCACAGCTCTTTTATAAGACTAAACCAGTTATAACCTAAAAAGAGTTCATAAAAATAAAAGGCAGCCATATAATCGTAGGCAAAAACTTCGTCAGCACCTTGTCCGTTGAGGAGTACTTTAATACCATTTTCGTGGGCTTTTCTGTAAACGCACCATGAAGCAAACATAGAAGCACTTGCAAAAGGTTCTTCCTGTTGATAAATGAGTTTGTCGAGGTCAGCCAACAGCTTTTCAGCTGTAGGCGTTGTGTAGGTCGTGTTTATAACAATATGCTTTTTAAGTGCTTCAATATATTTTTGTTCGTCTTTTTCCCAATTTTTGTCATATACAGCAGAAAAGGTATGAAGCATTGTTTCGTCGGGCATTTGTCGGCGCATTAAAGTTACCAGAGCAGAGGAATCTAATCCGCCGGAGAGGGCAGATCCAACGGGCACATCGCTCACTAAATGCAGGCGGATGCTTTCGTTGAGTTGTTTTAATAATGTATCTTTGTAAAAAGCAAGGCTTTTATTTTCCTTTTTTAAGTCGGGCAGGGTGTACCATTGTTCAATAGTACAATTACCGGTTTGTGAATTTAACAAAATTTTGTGACCTGGCCGCAGGTTATTAATGTTTTTAAAACAAGTTTGTGTCGTATGGTCGGTACGGTTAAAAACAATAAAATCGTAAAGCATTTCTTCGTTCAGTTCTGCTTTTACATAATCCGAAGCTAATATGGCTTTAATTTCAGAACCAAAAATAAAAAAATCTTCATTGAGATAATAGTAAAAGGGTTTAATGCCAAACCTGTCTCTAGCAGCAAAAATTGTTTTTTCATTCCTATTATAAATAGCAAAGGCAAACATGCCATTGAATTTGTGAAGACAATCTTCGCCCCATTCTTTGTAGGCATTGAGTATGACTTCGGTGTCGGATTTTGTACTAAATTGATATGTAGACGATAGTTCGTTTTTAACATCCTGAAAGTTATATATTTCGCCATTGAAAACAATTAGAAGATTGTTGTCGGGCGAGAACATGGGCTGGTTGGCCTCTTCCGATAAATCAATAATGCTGAGTCGGACATGGCCCAGCGCTACATTACTTTCTACGAAAAATCCTTCCCCATCGGGCCCACGATGTTTGATGCTTTGCATCATGTTCTTTATAACAGAGCTGTCTTTAAAATCTTTTTTTAAATCAATAATTCCGATTATGCCACACATGGGTAATAATTATATGCAAAGATAAACATTAAAATTTTTTTGTTTAACTGTTAGGTGTTAGGAGTTTTAGTTCAATTCATCTTAACCTGTTTTATTAAAAGGTTTAATATAAAATCAGTAGTGTCAATTTTATATTTAAGTTTTTCTTTGGCATTTGCGCGCCATTCTTCTTTATCAATCCTATTGTTCGAAAGTAAAGATGTTGTTACTTCCATGAGGGTAGCATCATTGCGAAGGCTGTAAATTAAACCTAGTCTGTTTTGTTCCTGCAAGGTACCTGCGTCGAGGCTGTTGACATATATAGCTGGAGTTCCCAGAATAGCACATTCTGAAGCCATTGTGGCTCCTTCTCCAATAAATAAAGATGCATAATAGAGCAGATCGTGCATTTTAGTGGGACATATAGACATTCTGTATTCTTCGAATTCGGCAGGTAGTTTTTTTTCGGAAGAAATGATTATTTTGCCGTGGGGTTTTAGTATTTCAATAAGTTTTCTTTTGTTTTCGAGGCTTATACCTTTATGACCTATGTCGTGAGAGGCATCCCAGGCAACAAAACGGAGCACAAAAAATGTATCGTTTACCGAAAGTCCAATTTCTTTGAGAACTTCGTGGTTTGGTGTAAAACGATTGGGGTGGAGGTAGGCCAGCTCATGGTATCCGGGATAACGAACTTGTTTTTTACCAAGATCTTTGGTAAAGCAGTCGGGTGTGAAGATTTTTGTAGCGAAGGGTTTGTAAAGACGAATTTCGTTAGAGGCATGTTCAGTATCATCAAAAACAAAAGAGGGTTTACCTATCAACCAGCCTGCATGGCTAACTCTGAACGATATGCCCAGCAATATATCAACCTTTTTTTTTTTTGCGACATAAGCAAGTTTTAGGCTTTTAAAGGGTAGATTAAAAACCTTACTCAACAATGAATTGCCATAGGTTCCCATGTCAATAAAAGGAATATTATATTTTTTAAGAAGGAGGGTTGCAATATCTTTATGAGAAGCAGTTACAATGATTTCATGTCCTTTTTTTTCCATCTCCCAAATAAGATTTTTAAAGAGATGAACATGTGCCGGATGATTAATATCAAAAAGTATTTTCATTGTTTAAAAAGATTATTTAATTCACTTTTTTCAGGGTAATTGATAAGTATCCCTTTTCTTGGCCCATGAAAAACAAACATGCTGCCTGCAGCACATGCATCGGCACCTGCATCTATTGCAGATTTGAAATCTCTAACATGGCCTGCTCCACCACAAGCAATAACTGGTATTTTAACTTCTTTTGCCACCCAATTAATTAAATTTATATCATAACCTTTCATTGTCCCATCCTGATCTATTGAATTTAATAAAATTTCACCGGCACCTAATTGTTCTGCTTTTCTAACCCATTCAATAAGGTTACAATTAACCTGTTTGCCACCGGAATATACATATAAACAATATTTCCCTAACCAATTCTTTTTTACATCAATAGAAACGACAACACTTTGGCTGCCATAGTTTTTAGAGATTTGTGAGATTAAGTCAGGGTTTTCAACAGCTTTAGTATTCAAAATAACCTTTTCTGCCCCTGCTTTAAAAATCTGAGATGCTTTATCTAATGAATCAATGCCTCCACCAACAGAAAAGGGCATAAAACACTCTTCTGCAAGGTTCTTTACAAAATTTAAATCAATAGTTCCCTTTTTTTGAGAACATTCAATGTCAAGAAAAACCAGTTCATCAACATCCATGTCATTAAAGATTTTTACGGCATTAATAGGATCACCTATATAAACATAGTTCTTAAAATGGATGCCTTTATATAAGCCCATGTTTTTAAGAAGTAAAACAGGTATTATTCTTTTTTTTATCATAGGTTTTTCTCAACAAAATTTAGTAACACCCGAAAGCCTGATTTGTGGCTTTTTTCAGGATGAAACTGAACACCCAAAATGTTGTTTTTTTGAAAAACAGAAGTGAAAGGATGCCCGTATATCGTTTGTGCAAGGATATCTTCTTTATTATAACAGTTTATATAATATGAATGTGTAAAATAAAATTCCTGAGTATCCATAATATTTTCAAAATACTCAGATTCTTTCATAATGTTAATAGACCTCCAGCCCACATTGGGTATTTTTAAAGTATTATCAGAAAAATTAAATTTTTGTGTTATGGCTTCTACCCAGTTAAGACCATGGACGTTCCCTTCTTCGCTGAAAGAAGTCATGAGTTGCATTCCCAAACAAATGCCTATAATAGGTTTTTTTAATTCTAAAACGGCGGTGTTTAAAGTTTCAATTAGTCCGGAGTTCTTTAAATTCTCCATTCCTTTGGCAAAGTGTCCTACACCAGGTAAAATCAAGAGGTCTGCTTTTAAAATTATTTCTGCTGAATTAGACAAACTAACATAGTAACCAAATAACTCTAATTTGTATTTGATAGATTCAATATTACCTAAACCATAATCAATAATTACAATGTTTTTATTCATAAAATTTTTCATAAACAACAGGAGAAATCAGGTCTCTGTTAACTGCAAATTTAACAAAACGTTTGAATTTTAAAAGTGTTTTGTAGCTTGAGTTATAATCTTTAAAGCTCTTATTAGGAGCTTTCATAATTTTATCGAATTCTTCGTTTGTGAGGTCTAGTTTTTTTATAATATAATCTGTTATCTGAGGGTTAATTGGTGGGGGATTTTTAATCATTTCAATTGCTTTCTCCCTTTCTAAACGACCCATTCTGACAGGGCCGGACAAAGAAACTTTGCGTTTGTCATACCCAAATTTATTTAAGGTGTACCACCCAAAAGCCCATTTGCTGTATATGTTTTCATAATGATGACCACCGTAATCTTCCCATCCGAATTCTTTTATAAGAAACTCTTTTGCACTAATTTTGTCATATTCAAAATAATTTGTAATTGGAATTTGAATGATTTTTTTTACAAAAGTAAAATACAGAATTTTTTGCAAAGTTAAAATTGGATAAGAATTAAATTTTTTAATTCCGTGTTTTTTGCAAACATCTTTAATGTATGCACCATCAATGAAACTCCAGTCATTAGGAACAGTACCCTCTGTAATAAATGAAGCTCCAGTAAAAATAAACTTAACATTTTCCTTAAGAGCTGTTTTGTATAGCACAGAAGAAATTGCCAAATCTGTAGGCACCTCCAAACAAGGAACAGAAGCATATAAAAAAGCCTTTTGGATTGATTTAAATTCTTCCCAGTCAACAACATAAGTGTAAAGAGGAATATCTAATTTAGAAGTTACTTTTTTGATATTTGACACTGCTGTTTCTGAGCCCCAACCATTATCAAAATAAACTGCTAATGGTTTTAACCCAGCTTCAATAGCCTTATAAAGAGTGTATGAGCTATCTGTTCCCCCACTAACTCCAATTATTACGTCGTATTCCCCCGATCTTTTGGCTTTTATTTTTAGGATCAGATCATTGAAGTTTTTCTTTCTTATTTCATTATCTTGAACATAGTATTTAAGAAGTTTATCATGCTTTTTACAATAATTACAAATACCCTTACTGTCAAACTTAATATCAGGCACGGTTTCATCAAGTAAGCACCTGCTACAACTAACCAACATACCTTCTTCTTTCATAACTCCTTATAAATAAAACATTTTTAATTAAGTAGTTGCATTACTAACAGCTTCATCTTCCAAGTCTTTAATAATTTTAGCCGGCACCCCACCCACAAGTTTTTTTGAAGGCACATCTTTGGTAACTACTGAGCCTGTTGCAACGACTGCCATTTCGCCTATAGTTATGCCTGGAATTATAATGACACCTGGCATTACCCATGCGCCTCTTTTTAGGTGAACAGGTTTTAATTTTCTAGGGTATTTATCCCTGAAAATAATACTTCCTCTTTCATGGGCAGAAATAATTGATTTGTCCCCAATTTCAACATAATCTTCTATGGTAATAAGTTCAGGATAAATTCTGTCGAATGTAACATCATACCCGATATACACATTTTTTCCAATTTTGATGCCTCTCCATCTGTGAAAAGCTACCCTCCAGCTTGGTATTGGTGCTGCAACAGCCAATCGTTCCAAAAACCAATTTTTAGCAAACCAAAAGTAAAACAAGAATTTGTTGGCTTTACGGTCTTTAATGACCTCATTTACTGAAATACTATCTCTATCACTAATCATATTTTTTAATTTTTATTAGAAAACCTATTATAAACATCTTCACATGTTGTCCAGTTGTCGGCGTAGTAATCAACAAGTTTATTTAATTTATTTAATGTTGCATCCCCTTTATTAACCCAATATAAAGGGCGTTTGTAATTGTTGTGTAGGGGGAATGATTCATTTGAAAAATCTAACGGGTGAATGTAAAACATAGTATCTCCTTTTTTTAAACATTGATTAAGACCTTGTTTAAAATAAACATTTCCCAATAAACGATAAAAAAAAGCACCTCCCATTGGCAGTCGCAAATTCAAAAACTTGTAATAACTAAATGGTAATTCAACCATCCCCTCATTTTTGTTGTTAATTTGAAATGTCTTGCTGTCAATATTGTAAGGACATGTTGGCACATTCTTAAGATTGGCATTGGTTTTATTGTATAATGAATTATTGCTTATTGATGAGTCGTATTTAAAACCCGATTTACTTATTAAATCAAGCATCCAGTCTGTTAAGTAGGCGGCGGGAGCTCTGTATCCGATAACTTCTTTTTCAAAAAAATGTTCCAGTTTTTTTTTTGCTTCCACAAGTTCTGCTTGCCAATCTTCTTTTGATTGAAGCAGTTCTCCTGTTTTAACATTTACGGGTATTTGGTGATGACAGCTATGGCAGGCTATCTCATGCTTTGACTCTTTTAAGATTTTTGCAATGATGGGATATTTGTCCAATACATCAGTAACAATAAAGAATGTTGCATTAATATTTTTCTTTCTAAGAAAATCAATTGTTTTTTTAAATGGCTCTGTCAAGTAATCATATCTTTCGGTCCAATTTCTAAAAAAATCTTCAACCGTTCTAAAATATGAAAAAGAATACCCAGTAACAACAGGCACATGATACCAATCTTCAATATCAAAAGAAATCGCAATTTTATTTGTGGGTTTTGACATTTTCCTCAAAAATAAATTATACAAAAATAATAAAATAAATTGGGTTTATTCCAAAATTTCATGGGGTGAAGTTATTTAGATTGATTTGTGAAAATGATTCGTTTTCTGTGAAAACACGTATGAATTTTCAGTTTAGGCTTTTCATCTTTATCGTAATTCCGTTTAACCCTAATTCTAATACTTTTTTGCGGAAAGTATTAGAATTAGGGTTAAATAAGCTGTTTTACCGTTGGAGTTTCACTCGTCACAATATTTCAAGTATAAGAAGAGGTGAATTTTCAATGACCATGGCAATCTTGGTTTATTCTTTATTTATACTTTATAGGATATACTCCCCATGTAACTGTTTTATTGTTGAGCATACTTGGTAATAAATGGTAGTGATTTGATGGAGAATTTATTTGTTTACTATTTATTTGTCAACTTCAATGAGGTTGTCGTTTTTGGTTAATCGAGAATTTCTTTTGTCTATGGATTTCTCAGCTTTTTTCTTTATAACATCCTGAATAAGCACAGCTAAACCAAGAAGAGCATTCAAATAAACAATAAACTCAGTAACAAAGAGGTATCTTTCAGAATGTCGACCTCCTATAATTGGCAAAATCAGATAAAGCAGAAGATAAATTAAAGAAACTAAAATAAAGTAAAAATATTGGTTATTAACTGTTCTGTTTTTAAAACAATAATAAACGGCATAAAAGAAGATGAAAAAAAACAAGACATGAATTAAAAAGTTAATCTTTAGTTTATCAATAATCTGATACAGATAATGGGTTATCAGCATTAAAATTTTTCTGTCTTTAGCATAATAGTCAATTGACTTTTGGTATTTGTCATTTAAGTAAAGCTTATAATTATAGTTCGAAAAAACAAAATTTCTTAATGTTGGAGAAAGTTCGTCAATATAGTAATATCCGTCAAACAAAACAGAATCAACCTCAGGCCTTTTGTTGATTATACCATATTCATAAGTTGTTGGCATTAAAGAATAATAAAAAGAAGGTTTTGTTCTGGAAAATTGTGAAAGATAATTTTTAAATAATTCTGAAGTTGATTCAGAATACCTAATCTGGACGATGTCTCTACCATTTCTGGTTTTGGCTTCTATTAAGTAAGTTTTTCTACCTGATTCAGTAACGTCAATAAGACTACTTTTCCGCTCTATAACCCAATCATTATTATTCTTTTCTTTTTGTAAAAAACCGATATTAAGTTTTTTTGCAAAGTAAGAAGTGTATTCTTTAACTCTGTTTATGTCTCCAGGAAAAAAAAATCCGCGAAAAAAGTAATTAAACATACTTATAAACACAAACATTACAATAATAGAGGCTATGTATTGCTTACGTTTTTTAGAGTCCTTTACAATAAACAAAACAATTACAAATGGTAAAAAATAGTTAATAATTGCATTGCTTCTAACTAATATACCTAAAGAAACTGCAAATAATAACAAAGCAAAAGAATAAATGTTCTGTTTGTAATAGTGTCGAAAAATAGTAGCAACAAGGAAAATTAAAGTTGAGCAATATAATGATTCTGTGTAGAGTAAGGTTGTAGAACTCATAATTAATGGTTGTAAAACATATAAACTCATAGCCAGAGATGCTATTAATGAAGCTTTTTTACAAAGATTGGAAACAGCAAATATGAGATAAATACAGGCAGAATAAAATATTAATGTTTGAATGACTACAATGCCAATTATATTGAGAGAAAACAATTTACATATGGCAATAAGTAATGGAAACCCAACACCCATTTCTATTGGAGCATCACTTACAGGAAGGTTGCAAGCAGCTATTCTTTCTGCAAACCAAAAATACCCATAGGTATCCCATCCAATTGCAGGAACGGGAATATAGATAAAAAAAGGCAAATAAACAATCAGAAAAGTAATCGTAAACAATGAAATGGCAATAAGGATTTGGTGCCTATCGAAATATTTGTAAATGTTTTCTCTGTTCATAATATCAAGATATTAAATGAAACTTATGTTTGGTTGTAATATATTTAAGTTAGAATTGGTTGTGATATTAATTTCCACAATCGCTTTTTAGTTTTTATAAAGCCTTTCGTTGTCTTGAATATCCATCCACATGGCGAATAAAAGAAATTGAAAGAAGCTGATACTTAAAAAGATAAAAATGGTAAGCACCTGATAAGTAAGAGAAATGTTATTGATAATGTCGCTAACGATGCGAATACCTACCGGGATTAAGGTAAGGCCTATAAGAAAAGCCAAATGATATAAAAGAAACAGTGGATGAAAATCTCTGAATAAATATTTTACCCATAGTCTTTTGTAGAAAGATTTTAGCAGAAGCCATGAAATACGAGGAATCACTTTATGTACTTTCATTTTTGATTTCTCTCCAATATCATAAACGGGTTTTATTTCTATCTCTTTTAATGTGCAAAAAGCAATGTTAAGTTTTACAAGCATATCGTTAGGCATACCATACTTGGGATAAATATCATAAAGCCTTATAGCATTGAGGGCTTTATTTGAAATAGCTGTGTAGCCAGTTTGGGTATCTGAAACATGCCAGTACCCGGAAGCCAGTTTTGTTAAAATTGACAATATAGAATTCCCAAAAAACCTCATTTTAGGGATGACAAGTAATGCGCTGCGATGAATGAGACGGTTGCCTTTTACATAGTCAATACCCTCTTCTATAACCGGTTTGCAAATACTTTCGAGTTCAGCGGGGTCCATTTGTCCGTCGCCGGCCATAACGGCTGTACAATCAACACCATAATCCTTACACCATTTGTACCCACGTGCTATGGCTCCACCTACACCACTGTTTTTAGTAAGGTTAATGAGTATGATGCGTTCGGTTTCAGGGTTGCTGTTTTCGATTACTGCGGGAGCAAAAAGCGACAATTCATTACGGCTTTGTTTCTGCAATGCCCTGTCTGCCCGATTGAAATGACCAGGGATGTCTTTTTCGAGTATGTTTTCCAATGCAATACCTTTGTTGAGAGCGTTGCTCCAATAATTCTTAACAACTTGAGAGGTGTTGTCGCGGGAACAATCATTTACAACTACAATTCTATCTACAAAATCGGGCATGGTTTCAATCACCAGTCCTATTTGGCTTTCTTCATTATAGGCAGGCACTACTACGGCTATGGTTTTGTTGTTGAGCATTTATAATTTTTTTATGTACTTATTCGTTTCGTATGTTATCTGTTTTTTTACATGCTCCCAATTTAAGGGTTTAAGCATTACGGGCATCAGGTCTCTCTCGGCATCAACAAAGTAGATAAGGCTTTTTAATACTAAAAATATGGAGCCATCAGAAAATTTGCGTGAATACAGGTCGAGCATGTTTTCTAAGGAGCAATGTTGTAGAAGAAAAAAAAGGTCAATAAAATCTTTTTTTGAACCTCGCCCCGTAATGGCAGAGAGTTTCATTGCAATAATGTCATCAATATGAGCCATTAATATTTCATTTATAACTACCGGTTCACGCAACCATGCGTACCTGAAATTTACAATATCAACCTTAATTCCGCTAATATTGTAAATACTTACACTTTTGCTTCTGTTAATAATTTTTATGTCTTTAAAAATTTGATTTAATTCTGAAAAATCGTTTATGTCGGTATTAATTATTCCGAACAAATCGATATCAATAGACTTTCTGTGCCCTAATTGCAAAGCAAGCGCAGTTCCTCCAACCAAACGAAGCTCTGAGCAAAGAGATGTTTTCTGGAGCTGTTTTATAAGTCCCAGTGTTTCGGCATCGACTGTTTCGTAGTATAACATAGAAATAATTCAACAGGTATGTTTGATAAGCTTGCAATAAAATAAATAGATTTGTTATCGAGGTCTCTCAGGCTTATTGTCACTTCGGTAATAACTTTCAAACCATAATGTTTATAGATTATAAGCCAATCTGAAAGGAAACCGTATTGCAAAACCCTTTGAATAATTATATTCTTATTCTTTTCGTAATCTAGTTCTTCGGTATTAATATCCCAGAATAAGTGTTGAGAAAAATTAGATGTTTTTAAACTTGCAGGATTCATTAATACATATATTTAAAAAACAAAACTATTCATAATTTTACACAAAGTTACTGAATTTCTAAAGTGTAAATTATTTTTAATATGTTATTTATTGAAATTTTTAATCATCAACTGTCTCAAACCCAACTCTTGTAAAACTTCTATATATCCGTAATGGTTTTTTCTTAAAGGTTATTTTGCTGATTATTCACAAATGGTTAACAATCAGGTGGAACAGAAAGTGTTTGGGTGTAAAAATTATACGCACATCAACAATCCTTTTGCTTGATATCTAATTCTTTGAAAAAATCTAATACTCTTTACTTTCTGAACCCAAATTATTCAAATATGCAATCAACTCTTCAAAACTTAAATTAACAATAGTGTCAGAAAGGGTTTCAATATCTATGGTTTCTAATAGTCGAATTTTACCAGCAGAGAGCGGAGACTCTTCGAATAGCTTTTCTAATTGCAGTATTTTTTCTTGAATTTCAGGCTTTTTATTCTGTTTTAATAATGAATACACTTTCTGTAGTGTGGTTTCATTAAATACTTCTTCGGGTAATTTATTATTGTTTTCTTTCCATGTTTCCAAAAGAATGATCAGGTTTGAATAATTCTGTAGATTTCTTTTTTGAATAAATGTTCTACAGTTAAACGATTGTTGGTGTAAAAAAACAATATGCTCTTCAAGTGTTTCTGGGTCTAGGTATTTAAGGGATAGGTGCTGTGGCTTAACAACATTATGAAAATACACACCAATTTCACGGGCATTTGCAAACCTGATTATTTCGGGGAGTTCTTTAACATTTACAGTCATTGGACAGACTAATAAATTGATGTCAGTTTTATTCTTCTTACAGTAATTAAAAAAAATGTCAATATTGGTCATTGCTTTCTCAAAGTTTCCATTTATACGAATGGCTTCGTAGGCTTCTTTTGATACCGCATCAATGGAAACATTAAAATGTAATCTCGAAGTACGTTTCATTAATGCAATAATTTTTTCATTCATGGTATTGGCATTTGTCGCAATCAGAATGTCACAAAGGGGGTTTATTGTGATTATCAAATCCCAAATTTTGTAGTAAATATTTATCAGAAATGGGTCTCCTCCTGTAAATTCGGCTATCTGGAGGTGTGGAATAAATTCTTTTAATTGTTCAATGAAATTGTCATCGTAACTACGGGCCTGAGGTTTATATTTATGTGTTTTATTCTGTATGGCTGATGAAAGGCGTTCATCGCACATAATGCATTCGAGGCTGCAGCTATTGCCTAATTCAAACTCCATAATTCGGGGAAATTTTTGTGATGAAAAGGCAAAGTGCTCATATTTCTGACTAAGCATGCTCCCATAAGCTTTATTTTTAAAAAAGTCGAGACAAAAGGAGCAGTTTTTTTCTAATTGAAAGGACTTGTGTTCTTTTCTAATGGTTGCAAAATTTCCTTTTGTCCATGCCTCTTTAATGCTTGTATGGGGGAAAACATCGGAGTTTTCGTTGTAGGAGGCATAGCAGGGTGACATTTGCCCCTCAAGGTTGAAAAAAATACTGCTGTAAGGCGCATAGCAAATGTGTTTAAGGGGTCCGTAGCGCCTTTGCAATTCAAATGATTTAACTTGTTCAGCAGAAACAGAAGAGCTGTGCCCTATTGCCGGATTTAATAAAATATTGAGCCGAAAGTAAGTTTTTCGCAACATCTTAAAGCTGAAAATCCAGAGGTGTTTCAGAAAGATTGGTGATATTTTAAAAAGCTTACTCAGCATTAGCAGTGGATTTGAGAAGAGAATTATTTTTTTTCAAAAGTCATCAGAAGTTGGGTAACATAATCCCATATTGACCAACCCTCATGCCCCCACTCGTGATAAATATGTAAAAAACAGGGATTTAAGATGGTTTTAAAGCCGTCATTAGTAAAGCCTTTTTCTTGTATGTAAGCTATATTCGGATTGTCAAATTCAGCAATAAAATTAAAAGTTAAAGGCAAGGTTTCCGAATCTTGAAGTCCGAATTTCCATGCAGTTATAGCCAATGTTCCTTGATCTCGGGTTTTTGTATATGAATTTTCAAACTCATCAATTGTAATTTTGTGCCAGTAATCTAAAAAAGATTCAGAAGTTTTGTTGAAAAGAAAAACGCCTCCATTCCAGTGTTGCCAGTTATTAGAAATAATTAGATTATATTTTTTTTCGCAAAACTCCAAAAAATGACGACATGCTGGTGTTTGTGGTGTAATATCTTCATCATGTCTGTTCATCCATTTGTTGTTGACTTTATCAAAGTAGATACCCGTTTTTTTGTATAGATTTTTAGCGAAAAATGGATAATCAAAATGAATAATTTCATTGTTTGAATTATACCAGAAATGCTCTTTTTTATTAAAAAAATAACCCCCAAATTTGAATTTATCAAGGGGTAACAAATACCTTTTAATTAAATATATTATGGATTTTGATAAACCGCCAATATTGATTTTTTTAATTTCCTCGAATTGCCTTTCTAATTTCAATTTATCGAGGCTGTTTAGTTTTATCTGATTAAAAAACTTTTGTTCAAAAAAATTATCCACTTCAGCATATTCATTATTTCGTCTAAGCGTATCGTTAAGGCAGCTACAATGGACAGAATAAGGACTAAAATAATTAATATTACAATGGTCATTTGCAAAAAGTATAGGCTCTTTAAAATTTGCAAAAATAGTATTAATGTTTTCGTTAATAGCAACAATGTCTGAATCGAGATAACAATACAAATCGTCATCTTTTATGTTTAAATACTTATGCAAGCCTGTTTTTAAGTAAATACTTGCCTGGTGGTTGTCCATGTATTCGGGTGTGTTGACATCGATTATGTTATCATGCTTAATTGGAATTTCGTTACGTTTGCTGTCAGTTAAAACGAGAATCGGGAAAAGACTGAAATGACGTATAAACTGAAGACTGTAATTCAGTGTTTCAATGTGTTCCCTAGAGCCACAGACAACAAATATAAAGTGATTCATAAAAAATTTTAATATTTTACTCCGTTTAGGTTTTCTTTAATCATTTTGTGTGTGTTCTATTGGTTTTATAAAAGTAAAATAAATAAATAAATTTTTATAATTTATTTTAAAGCATTTTCTCCTTTGGGCTTTTAAAAAAGCTTTAAATTCGTATTAAAAATATTTTGGTCATTAATCAAATCATAAATGAATATTTTTTTACTCTTTCGAATTAAAGATTGGATTGTATCCAAGTTTCTTTTTAATTTAACTTTACTATTAGGCATTTCCTTTTTTGTTAATCCTACATTGACATACTCAATAAAATCTGTTGCTTTACTTTTTATTTATATTGCAACCATAGGGGCATTTGGTTATTTTATAAACGATTGTTTTGACATTGAATCAGATAAAAAGTCAGGAAAAACAAATGTGACAGACAAAATAGGACTATCTCTTAAAATTTTAATTTCATTTTCTCTTATTTCTGTTTGTGTTATATTTTTTTACTTTTCAATAATTTCAATTAAATCGTTTTTATATTTATTAGGAACCCAAGTGGTTCTACTGTTGTTATATTCTGTTCCTGAGACAAAAATTAAACAGAACATCATCGGACTGATCGCTGATGCATTATTTTCTTATGTCTTGCCGGCATGTATTACCATTTTTATTGGATTGCGTACGTTTGAGTGGACTTTTTTTACTGAATCCTATTTTTTTACTGCTTTTTTTTGGTTATTCATTTTGGGTTTACGAAGTATTTTGATGCATCAGCAGAAGGATTATTATAATGACACTCTAGCAGGGAACCGTACATTTACTATTCAAATTGGGGAAAAACAAGCAGCTAAAATAACCGGATTCTTAATGATTTTTGAAGTAATCCTTTTTGTTTTTACAGCTTTTCTATTACCCTACTGCTTAGGCACAACAGTAATAATTGCTTTTTTTCTCTTTGTAACAATTGAATGGCTAAATAATGTGTCATTAATTAAAAGTGTAAATAATCTCAATGATATTTCTTCTTTTTTAAATGTTTATTATAACTATTATTTGTTTTCTGCTTTAGGTCTTTGGTTGGGGATTCAAATAAATGCATTCTATTTATTATTTTTTGCAGTGTTCATTTTAATAAAATATGAGAAAATCTATTTTTTGCTTGAGAAGTTTTATCACAAAGTCATTTTATTTATTTACTATAAAAGCAAAGGTGTGATAAGGAGGATAAAAAAAATTTTTTGCTAAAGAAATTAACGGGCATTTTAACCGGAAGTCGAGTAAAAAAAGTAAAAACGTAGTATGGCTTCTTACTAAAATACTAATTTAGTAAAATTAGGATAATAAAAATTTTTCAGACTCAGCGAAATATTTAATATACCCTGAATAATTGTAAAAGGTTTCTACATGTTCAAATAATAAAATTAAAATAACCAGCTCATCAGGAATTTCAAATAGTTTATCAATATAGATTTTAGTAAAGAAATCTTGCGGGAAAAAGTTAACCATTTCAATAATTTTTTTTGATAGTAATTCCTTTTCAGATTCATTGACCAATTTGGGATTGACAGAGTATCTTTCATAAAGCATTTTATAAACAAGGTCTTTGTCAATATTTTGTAAAGTGTCTATTGAAGATTCTCTTTTTAGAGCAATTAAAAACCAGTTGTTGAGTTCCTGAAGGAATTGCTTATATTGATTTTGATTTGTTTTTTCATTTTGGGTTCTATCCGGGAAAGAAAACTTTGTGAGATGGTCATAAATCTTTTTAATTTCTGTTGAATTCAATGACCATATTACATGTTTTGCTGGTTGAAATACGTCGCAGAAATAAATTGTACATTCAAGTTTGTTGCAAAAATCTATCATTGCCGGTACTTCTGTCCAAGTATCCTTTAAAATACACATGTTTATTGTGAAGTTGGTACCTTTTCTTTTAGTATATTCCCGAAACCAATACAAATTATTCAAAACGGTATCAAAATTTGCATTTTGTCTAATCGTCTCAAATACCATTTTATTTAATGAATCCAGAGATAGAATTATTGAAAATCGCCCATTTTCAAGAACCTTTTTTACTCTATCATTTAAGACTGTTCCATTTGTTGTTATAAAAGAAATTATATTAGGATTTAACTCTGCAATGATTTCCCAAACATCATAGTAAATATTTATAAGAAATGGCTCTCCTCCAATAAAGTTTGTTGCCTTTAAATGAGGGATAAATTCTCTGAGTTGGTTTACAAAATTTTTATCATATTTTTTTGGAATAGGGTCTAATCCATTACGATTTTTTCTGATAGAAGAAGAACTTACCCCATTACACATAACACATTCAAGGTTACATGAGTTATCTGCAATAAATTCCATGTATGAAGGATAACCGTTTTTATTTAACGGAAACTGATCATATTTCAAAGCCATTACAGAATCAAAATTTTTCAATGATAATAATACTTTGCAAAAACTGCAAGAGGTAGGCAACTTATTATCTCTGAATGATTTTCTTAGCTCATTGTAAGTGTTACCATGCCAAATTTCACTAATACTTTTCTCTGGATAATGTTCGAATAAACCAGGGCTATTCCAGCAAGGTTTAACTTTACCCCCTATATCGAACATCATAGAATTGAATGGTGCAAGACAGAAGCATTTCTCATTGCCTTTTGACCGATGTTTATTATACTCAGAAAGCAGTTTCAAATCATCAGCATTTTTGCTTTTAAAAAAATAAAAATTATTTTTTTTAAATCTTAAATCTAAATAACGTAGTATATTATTAAAATTAATCATTAATAAAGTAAATTAAATAAATCAGACAAAACCACAATATGAATAAATTCAGGGGGCGTATTAATATAGTAAGTAATCATATCACGAATTTTTTCTTCGTCATTCTGCGCATTTAATATTTTTTCAATTTCAGTTTTTATTAAATCAATTTCATCGCTCTTGGTTTGTTTTTCTAAATATGCAGAGATATTATTGTATAATACTTTCTTTAATTGGGAAGTCTCTAAGTTTTGAAATTTTATTTTCTTCTTCTCATTTTTGAGTGTGTTTTTGTGCCAAATAGTTACAAATCCTATCAGCTCATTAAAGGTTTTTAGATTCTTTCTTTGTACTTCTGTATCATCAGGCAATTTAATATTGTTATACAAATTCAAAATATCTTTAAGAAGTGATGAGTTGCTATTCCATAATGCAGAATCGGATGGTAACCAGACCTGATTAATAAATAGTTCTATTTCGTTCTTATTACAAAATTTAATGATGTCAGGTATTTCTTTACAGTTTTGTTGCATAAAGCAAGTCGTTATAATAATATTTCTATTCTTCTCTTTGCAAAAATCAATAAAATATTCTAAATTTTTTGTTACAACTTCGTAACTCGAATTAAGCCTTATTTTCTCATAGTTTGTTTTTTCTAAACTGTCAATTGAAACGCAAATATTGAAGTTTCCCCTACCTAATAATTCCCGAATTCTTTCATTTAATATGGAACCATTGGTTGTGATCATTATCTGGCATTGAGGATTAAGTTGTAAAATTGCATCCCATATTTTATAATATATAGGGATAAGAAATGGTTCTCCTCCTAAAAACTTTGCAATTTTAATATGTGGAATAAACTCTTTTAATTCAGCAATAAAATTATCGTTATAAACCTCTTTCTTATTTTGATCTTCTTCGGTTTTTTGTTTTTTACTGCGGTATGGTAAATTATTAAAACACATAACACAGTTTAAGTTGCAAACATTGGAACATTCAAAACTTAATTCATAAGGATACTTGGTATTAATATCATAAGTGTCAAAAATTTGTGTCATTCTTGCTTGGATGACATTCTCTTGTTTTCTGTTAAGACATAATTGACATAACATTGGATACTCATTATTCCTTATCTTATCAAGCATGACTTTTCGTTTTGAACCAAACCAAGCTTCCCTTATTGAGTTTTCAGGGTAAGACCCAAATGTGTCAATTTTATTATAACAACACAAACTCATTTTACCGTCTACACAAAAATACATGCTTGAAAAAGGGGCTTTACAAGGAATATCCACATTTTTGTTATGATTAGTTTCTTGTATTTTATATATTATTTTTTTTATAAAATTCATCTCTGTATCTAAAAAAGAAATTAAATCAAATTATTAAAATTTATTTGTGTCATGACTAATTGTAGGGCAAAAGGAATTAATCACATGATAATCAGTGTTATAAATTAAATTCCTTTTTTTAATTATATCCATTTTTAGTTCATTATCATTAAAAATATTACCCATATAAAAAATCCTCAGATCATCATAGTTTATAAGCCCTAATTTGTAAAGTGAGCTTGAACACACCATGCATAAGTCATATATATCTCCATTGGGATAAACCATCATATTATGAGGATAACAATTGGAGCAAGAACCTAATACATCTGGATATACCAAAATTCGGATACCAAAACGACTGCTGACGAATTTTGAAATTTCATATACTTGCTTTTTATCGCTTTCATCCCATTTTGTGAACATTTTTCGTGTAATACCGATTTCTTTAATTCCCCAAGTACTTAATTCCAAGCAAAAATCTTTCAAATCACTAATGCTTTCCGAATGAATGATATAATAAGGGGTAATCATATCTGCATTTTTTTGTATAGAGTACTTGATAATTTCTGTTAAATGTTTAAATTGATTTTCAGAAATTGATTTGTTTTTTACAAAATGAGTATAATCAGTATCAAAGCTTAAAAAGATATGAATTTTATTGTCAATAAAAAAGTCAACTTTAGATTTATCTAGTAAGATTCCATTCGTGAAAATTAGAAAATCACAATCAAAATTTTTATAATTATTTTTAAACCAATCTATGTACTCAGGTATTATGTCAAAATTTAGAAGTGGTTCTCCCCCGAAGAACATAACATAGTATTTGTAAAAATTTAAGTCCCTGTTTTTATAATAAAATTCTGTTGCAGCTTTTGCTGTACTTAATTCCATCTTTGATTTATTATCTACACATAAGTGCCCATAACACACATCACAGTTTATATTGCAGCTTGAGCTGATGTTTAAAAATAGATGTTCTGCATATATTTTTGTCATTTCATCATTCGTTTAAAAAAAATTTTAATAACAACCAGATTTGTAAATAGAATATATTAATTCTGGGGGAAGCTTTAAATAGTAAAGCAATATCAATCTTTTATTATTATCAGTATCTTCTTGCTTTATCAACTCATCAATCAACTCATATACTTTCAAATAGTTTATCTCTTTAGTGTTTTTTTTATTATAATTTTCTAAACACATTTTAAGTACATCAATTAATTCATTATTTGAATAATTGTCGTATTTTTTTAACTCATTTTCTTTTTCAAGAAGTTCGTTTTTCCATATAATTGTTTGATTAAATATTTCCAAAAATTTCCCATAATTACTTTTTTCTATTGTGGTATTCTTTTCTAAATAAACAGTTTTGTAATAATTAATAATTTTATTTAGTAAATCACTGCTGCTATTATAAAGCACATTATTTTCCGGATGCCAAACCCTGTTAAATGTAATTTGTATTTGATTTTTATTGCAGAATTTAATAAGATCAGGAATATCCTGCCAGTTTTGTTGCATAAAACAAGCAACTAAATGTAATTTTTTGTTTTTGATATTGCAGTAATTAAGAAAATATTCCAAATTTGACAGCACCAGATTTAAATCAGAATTCACTCTGATTTTTTCATAAGTATTTTTATTTAGAGAGTCGATAGATAAAATGATATTAAAATTTCCTTTATCAAGTATTTTTTTTACCGCATCATTAAGTATTGTGCCATTTGTTGAAATCTGAATTTGACAATTAGGATTTAATTTGACGAATTCTTCCCAAATATTAAAGTATAATGGGTTTAAGAAAGGTTCTCCGCCATAAAAATTTGCTATTTTAACGTAAGGAATAATGGGTATTAATTCTTTGATAAAGTTATCATTATATATATTATTTGACTGATTGGTTAATCTAATTTTATTTTGCCTGTTATTATAACACATTATACATTTGAGGTTGCATATCTCAGAACACTCAAAAGAGATAATTTGCGGAAAAACACAGGGTTTGTCAATGTCATGAAATCTTGCAAACGTAGATTCCAAGGCGCCTTCCTTAATTTGTGTTTTACATAAATAGCATGAATCGGGGAATAAGCCATTCTCCATTTCTTGCCTTAAATCTTTAATTGTTTCTCCTTCCCAAGCTTCTTTGATTGTAATGTCAGGGTATTTTCCGAGTGAATATTGCTTCGCACCACATGTTTTGATTGTTCCGTCAGACTCAAAATACAAGCTGTTAAAATGAGCATAACAGATTTTACTGATATTTATACCGGTTCGAAGCTTATTATATTTATCTATCATACGAGGTGGTTTGATAAATTAGAACAGAATTTTTATTTAATTTAATAAACAAACCAAGATAGCATCCCCCAGAGTTTGTAATTAGATTCATATATTAATGCAAATTTAATCATTTTTCCATTATTATAATTCCCGCTGTTTCGATATAGAGATAATTAAACTTGAAGTATTTTAAATAGATGCAATGTGTTAGAATTTAAAATTCAAACAATTTGAAATGTTTTATTTTAAAGGAAACAGCTTGTAAATCAGTCAGTTTTTTTATTTAACTTCCAGTCTAATTTCGGGTTTAAAGGGCCCAGGTGTTTAGAATAAACACTATAAAATTTTTTGTTTTCAGGGGTATAAATAATTTTTAATGCAATCACATTGTGGTCTCTAATTACAGCTTTATAATTGAGATATATCTCAATACCAATATCAAGAATTATTTCATTAAAAAAGTTTTCGGGGAAATTAACTTTAGCAACATAACACCCACAAAAATTCATATCATCCAAAATTTCAGTGTTTTTTAAAGCACTAACTAAAAACAAATTGTTGAAAGAGGTCATTGTAATTCCTATGTCAATAATACTTTTGTCAAACTTCTCGTATTCAATATTAATACTGATACTATCACTCGTAAAGATGACCTTGTCTCCCTTTCTTGTTTCATTTTCAATCCAAATTCTTCTAAGTTTTATTTTATCATTCCCAAGTGCTTCTTCATGTATCCATTCCCTTGATAATATGTTTTCATATGCGTTTTTTTTGGCAATAGAACTATTTGCCTCATGTATTTCTTTTCTTTCGGTTCTTGAATCCTCCATATATTTCCCAATTATATTGGAGTCCTCATTTGTTAATAATTTTCCATTATCAAAACAAATTATTGAAGAACAAAGTTGTTGGATATCATTTAAATTATGGCTTACCAATAGAACAGTCTTTTTTTTATCCACTAATTCTTTAATTTTTTTTGTGCATTTCATCTGAAAAGACAAGTCTCCCATGTTCAACACCTCATCAAATAGCAATATATCAGCATCAATATTGGTAACTACAGAAAAAGCTAATCTTATATACATGCCACTTGAATAGTGCTTTACAGGTTGGTCGATAAATTTCCCAACACCAGAAAAAGCTACAATTTTATCAAATTGTTTTTGGGTTTGTTTTTTTGTTATACCCATCATAGCACAGCTAAGAAAAACATTCTCCCTACCGGTAAGGTCCGGATGAAAACCCATGCCCACTTCCAGCACAGAAGCTACACTGCCATTAATTTCTATGGTGCCCTCTGTAGGTTCAACCACTTCGCTGAGAATTTTAAGGAACGTGCTTTTCCCGGCTCCATTGCGCCCTATTATTCCTAAGGATTCGCCTTTTTTAATTTCGAGGTTTATATCTTTTAATGCATAAAAACTTTCTTTTTTAATAACTGTTTTATTCTTTTTAAGAAAAATATCTTTTAATCTCTCAGAAAAGTTTAATCCAATTTTTTTTCCTGATAGGTTGTATTTTTTAGATAAACCACTGATTCTTATTGCAATATTTTCTTCCATTTTTATTAAATTATGTCCGCAATTTTTCCTTCAACACGGCGAAAATAATACAGCCCTGAAAGAAAAAGTAAAAAAACAGGAATAATCCCAAGCAAATAATTTACAGATAAATACATATCAAGCAAACACCAACGATAACAAGCAATAACACCTGCCATAGGATTAAAATAAATTAGAAAATGATAGGCTTGAGGTATCATTGCTGTCTCGAAAAATACAGGAGTTACAAAAATGCCAAACCCTACCACATAGGGAATAATATGAAATACATCACGATAGCGTATTGTAATTGCACTAAGCCAAATTGCAATACTCAGTCCTGTAATTATATTCAATAAAATACAAAAGGGCAAAAGGACAGCATTCACCGAGATGGGGTGAGAATATAATATAAGCATTATTAGAAAAAAAACAAACCATATAAGAAATTCAATTAACCCTACAAGCGTTTTGTATAAGGGCAAAATTAACTTTGGGAAATACATTTTGTTTATAATATGTTGCGATTGCACCAAAGACGTTCCCGAATAGTTAACAATATATGAAAAATAATACCATGCCATCATGCCTGGGAAAGCGTATAAAATATAGGGGATGTTTTGTATTTGAATTTTTATTAATATACCGAAAAAAAAATTAATAATCAGAGCAGCTGTTATTGCTTGAATAAAACTCCACACAATGCCAAGTTTTGTTTGTGCATATTGGGTGCGGATATCTCTTACTGCAAAAGCAAGAATAAGTGCTCGATATTTCCATACTTTTGAAAGTGCTAATGTTATTGATTTCCCCTTTGAGCTTTCAAAAGTGATTTTTTTATAGGTCATAATTTATTCCAAAATTTACTCACAAATTTACTCATTTTATGTGAGAAGTCATGCTGAGTTTTTTGAAATTGCTTGTTTAAAAGAAAATTAATAGAGTTCTCAATATTTTTTTTACCGAAAGACAAGAGTATATTTATAATCAGTAGTGTCCGATAAAAAATGTATAATAATTTTTTGATAATTAATATACGATAAAATTATATTTTAATTTTCTCGTTAGGGTTTTTTACGGGAAAGTTTACAAAAGATCCCTTTTAAGATAGTTTAAAATATGGGTTTCTGATTTTGATGTAAGGACTTCAATAATAATATCTATATCATATCTTAACATTAAATGTAAAGCTTTATTATATGATTTTTCATCATTGATAATAACCATCAACCTATCAAATTTTTCTATAATAATCTTTGTGGCTACATCGCTTTCCTTAATAGACAATTTTTTTTTCAAATGGTAATAACTGTGTATCTTTTTAAAAAGTTCTTTTTTTAATTCAACGTTTGTAAGATCAGAGGGAAAAAAATCTTGATTTTCATCATAATGTGTTATCCATGTGTCTAATTCATTTATAAAACCAGAGAATCGGGTTAGGTTATTTTTTTGAGTTTTAGATTTGGCATAAAACATATTTGATAAATAAAAACTCTTTAAATCAACGAGTTCGTTTTTTTTCATATATCTTATGGCAAGATTAAAAGGGTGGTAAACGTTATTTAAAAACACAGGGATATCTAATTTGTTGAAATATTCAAATATTTCGGGTAATTCATATCTGTTTATCGTGAGGGGACAAACCCAAACACTTAACTGGCGTCTGTTTGAGTTGCAATAATTGAGAAAATATTTTAAATTTGACATCATAACATCAAAGTCTGCACGAGCTCTAATTCTTTCATAGGTCTGCTTGTTTATTGAATCAATAGAAATAGAAATTTCAAAATTCCCTTTTCGGAAAATAGACTTTATTCTTTCATTAAGGATAGTGCCGTTTGTGCTTATGTTTATACGGATTTTTGGGTTAATCTTTATCATCCGCTCCCAAATCTCATAATAGAGGTTTATCATAAAAGGCTCTCCTCCAATAAAACTGGCACTTTTTAGGTGTGGAATAAAAGGTTCTAATTGGGCCACAAAATTTTGATCATAAGGCATACTTGCTCCTCTATTATTACTGCTTTCATCTATAGAAGAAGAAAAGTGTCCATTACACATAATACAATTTAAGTTGCAATTATTTGTAAGCATAAATTCCATCAAAAGCGGAAATTTTTTTGATGAGGGTAAGAAGTCGTATAGCTTGGTTTTTACATTTGAAAAATTTGCCCCTTGTACTTGCTTTTCACATTCAAAACATCCTTCACTAAATTTGTTATTAATAAAAGATGTCCTTATGGCTTTTGCTTTTTCACCTGTCCATGCTTCTAGAATAGGAGTTTCTGGATAAGTACCAATTGTTTCAAGATTGTTCAAACAGCAAACCTGTATAATGCCATCATAGGCAAAACGAATTACTTTAAATGGCGCATAACACAAATAACGTCTTCTAAAAAAAGGACGGGTTCGGTTGTATGCATTTAAAATTTGCTTGTCTATCATTTCTTTCCCCTCATTAATATTTTCTAATGAACAAAAGTAGATTTTTTTAATGTTAAAATTATATTTGTATAAAATAATAGGGTTAGAAAATCCCATTATTCTTAAACATATTCCGAAATAAGAAATTGCAGTAATGATATTAAAAACCGGATTGTAATAAAATCCCTATTTTTGCAGGAGCTCTTAATAAAAATGAATTGTTCTTTATGAAAGCACTGGCGCGCAATTTCTTATATGTTTTAAAGTTCAGCTTAATTAAAGCATATAACCTTATTGCTCATATCAAAGCTTACCATGATATTTCTGTTGATACAGATACCGGTGTTGAAGATCATGAAAAGCCGAGATTAAAATCACATCTTGCAAAATATCAACTTTCCCGTCCAATTGGGCCTTGCTCAACAGTGTGTTTTGCTCCTTCAAAATCGGTCTATTTTGGTTTTGGGGGAAAAGTTGTTCCTTGTTGCTTTAACCGCACTTATGTTTATGGTGTATATCCTCAGCAAAGTGTCGGAGAAATTATTAACAATAGGAGCAGAAAGGAGCTTCAGAAATCACTAAGCAGCAACAATTTTTCAAATGGTTGCGAACATTGCCGTCGTCAGATTATGGATGGTAATTTCAATGGTGTGGAAGCCCGTTTGTATGATAAACTTAAGGGACATAAGGATTTCCCTACAGAAATGATATTTGAACTGGATAACAATTGCAATCTTGAATGTGTCATGTGTACTGAGGTGTTTTCAAGTACTATTCATAGAATTAATTTTGGTAATGCAATAAACCCATCACCCTATAATTCTGATTTTATTTTACAGCTAAAGCCTTATTTGAAACATTTAAAAGTTGCAAAGTTTTTAGGCGGAGAACCCTTTCTGATTAAAATGTACTACGAAATATGGCAAATTCTTATAAAAGAGAATCCGCACTGTGTTATAGAACTTCAGACAAATGGTACCGTTTTTAATTCTCAGATTGAAGAGCTTCTTGGCAAAGGACGTTTTCAGATTGGTGTTTCTATTGATTCTCTTATTCCTGAAAAATTTGAACAAATTCGTAAAAATGCCTCATTTAATCAAGTTATTTCAAATCTTGAGAGATTTATTAAACTGACCTCAAAAAGAGGTGAATATGTAAATGTTTCAGTTTGTCCTATGCAGCAAAATTGGGAAGAAATACCTGATATTCTCCGCTTTTGCAACAAAAGAAATATTTTTATTTGTTTCAATACTGTTTATACTCAAGGTTTTGCAATTCAGGAAATGAATTCCGACATGCTTTTAAAAGTTTTGCAGCATTATAAAAAAGCAAAAATTCGGATTAACTCTTATATTTCATGGCGAAATACCCGTGCCTTTAACGACCTTATAAGTCAAATAGAAAGATGGCTTTTCAAAAAAACAGAAGCAGAGAAAGAGCTTATTCCCCGATGGCCTTTTATGAGAGAAGAGCTTTTGACTCCCATTAAGTTAAAACTAGGTTCAGACTACGAAATCTATGAGAAAATGCTTGCTTTTGCTGTTTCCGGTATGCCCGAGGAGATGTTATTGAATGATAAGCAAAAACAAATGTTGGCTGATATTAAACCGGAAGATTTAATCTATTTCCTTAAAAATGAATCTCCGGATAGTCTTAAACAAAGACTGATAAATTTTCTTCAGAAAACAAGCTTTGATCTGGATTAGAAAAATCAATAATAATCTTTGAAGAAGTCAGACTGAGTATAAGAATCAAAGTAATCTTTTATAAGCATTGGATTATTAAGGTGCCTTTCAAAATCCGGATTTAACAAAATAGCTTCATTTGATATTTGAGCAGTAATTTCTTTTAAACATTTTAATGACCATGGAGAAGGACTTGTTTTTTTTAGCAATCCTAAAAAATATTCGTAATACGCTTGAACTCTACTATCATAATCTGGGTTTTTCCCTTTAAAACCGAGTATCAAGGATAGAACTTTTTCAGAAACCTCTTGCCATTGTTGAGATAGATTAGAAAATGTTGCAAGAATCTGTTGGTTTTTTTCTTTGAAATAAAGAATTTGATTTTTCCATTCTTCAAAAACACGAATATTATTTTTTGCTCTGAATTTTTTAATATTGTTCTTCCATTTAACATTGTTATAATGCGTGTAAATCTCTTCAAGCTGCTCTGGTAGCAAGCTCCACAAAGCAAATTCAGAAGGGCCTTCAACATACGACAAGTTTATGGTGGCATCAATTTTATTACAATATTCAATGATGTCAGGTGTTTCAAACCAGTTAATAGTCATGGGTGTATGGCTTATCGAAACCCTTCTTTTTGTAAGTTTAAAAAATTCATTTATATTGCTTAATACTTCATCCAAATTAGCCCCGCATCTTATTTTGGCAGCTCTTTCTTTATTAAGAGAATCGAGAGATATAATAATATTAAATTTTGTTCTCAGCAGTATGTTTTTTATCCTGTCGTTCAGTATGGTGCCGTTGGTAACAGCATACAACTCGATTTTGGGATTTAATTTAATAATCTCTTCCCAGATTTTATAATATATAGGAATTAAAAAAGGCTCTCCTCCAAAAAAATAAGCTTGTTTAAGATGCGGAATAAACTCTTTTAGCTGTTCTACAAAATTATCATCGTAAGGCATGGCTAAAGGATTATCATGTTCCCTGTTTTTTCTTATTGCACTAGAAACCCTTCCGCTACACATGACACATTCGAGGTTGCAGACGTTTGACAATTCAAATTCTATAATACGTGGATAGGCATAACTTGTACTGTTGGCAAATTCTTCGGCAAGTGCCGAGGGTAAGCTTCGGTAACGTTTCGTTTCAAGTTGAAATTTGCAATAAGCACAACCCATACTTAAATCGTTATGCAACATGAATTGGCGAAGTTTTTCAATTTTATGGCCTGTCCAAATGTCTTTAATACTCTGCTCGGGATATATTCCCAGAATATTCTGGTGCGATCGGCAACAGGCTATGGCATGCCCCGAAGTATTAAAAAATAAATTGATAAAAGGGCTGTAACAAAATAGTTTTTTAGCACCAAATACCCTAGTCTTGTTATAACTTTTCATAATATCAGAAGGTAATGAACTAAATAATTGATCAGACTCAGGATATTTCAGAAAAGCCGATTTAAAAAAATTGTAAAACTTAAATGCAGGATATATTGAGGTGCAGACCTTTTTTAAATAATATTTCATTAAAAAATTTTGTTTGCAGTTTATTACAAATTTAGAAAAAATCAGGCACAAACCCGAGTATAGGCTAAATAGACTTAAACAAGTGTTTCATAATCATTTACATTCCTGTTAACTTTTACGCTTGCACCCACAACAACATGTTTCCCGATTTTTATGCCAGGCATAACGACACAATTAGTCCCAATAAATGAATAATCACCTATTTCACAGGGTCCGATAAGCGTTGTTAATGTGGCAACAGAAACATATTTACCCATTTTTACATCATGGCCTATTATCGAATTGGCATGTATAACACAACCTTCACCCATAACAATATTATTCGATAAACCCGCACCAGGCTGGATAATGACTTGTGTCTCAATAGGTCTGATAAGTGGCGAAACAAATGCTTTTTGGGAAATGACTGAAGTATAGTGGCCTCCCAACAACCTGAATTTTTGAACCATCTTTTCTCTTATTCTGTTTTGACCGATACCAACAACAAATCTGTTGTCAACTTGCTTAAAATAGGAGGTAATAAATTTGATGTCATTTTCTATTTTATATGCGCCCAAATAGCTATTTGTTGACGGTTTTTTCTCATCAAAAAAAATAATTTCTTTATTATAGTCCTCATCAAGTAAAATTTCAAGTATGTGTTTTCCTAGATTTCCGGCACCAATTATGACCATAATTTGTTGTTTTTATACTATTATTTAGGAATAAAATTTTGTTGTAAAAGAAACAATTTTATTTTGATTTTCTGATTAATTATTTGCTTTTTTAATAATCTCATAAAAGCTGAATAGTATCAAGCTTAAAATAAAGGGATATAATGTTTCTAAATACCTTAAATTATCAAATGTATGTAGAAAAGCAATTGTAAAAAAAGTAGCTGATATAATTACCAAAATACAAAACAGTAAGCCTGAAATGCGCCTTAGGAATATCAAGATGGAAGCGTAAATAAAACAAAACAGAAATAAACCGCGAATGGTATACCCCCATATATTAGAAAGTGTATAGGTTGTTATGGGCATGTTGTAGGTTATAACTTCTCCGGCTTTATAATTGTACTTTAATGCAAGCAAAACATATACCCAGTCCTGTTGAGATAAAGGTGCAAAATCAGCAATTCCAATGCGCCATGAGTAATTGTAAAATTGTTTGACATTTTGTTCATAAGGATTTGTAAATGGTTGTTTGCCTTCAAAACTTGCGAAGTTGATTTTTGGGTGGAAAAATGAAAAGTAAAATTGGCGTAATGTTTTTTTGATAATATCTACAGGATATTTGGTTATTATAACCTTGGTCCAATCAATGTAATAATTATTGTAAATGCGACTGAATTTGACACATAAACTATCATTTTTTAGAACATTCTTATCGAAGCGGAAATAATTATAAGACAAATCATTTTCACTTTGATTTGGAAAATAGGTTTTAAAAATGTGATTTCTTAATCCTGGTCTTGCGTGCATGTATTTAAGGCTGTCAAAATCATACTTTAATGCTGGATAATAAATACTTTTGTGTGAAAGGGCGTTTTGTAGATAACCCTTAAATTCTGAGGTGTCATACCCCGGTTCAATGGCATAACCCTCATTAATGGCCTTTAGGACTGTTGATGCATTTGAATAAACGAATTGGGTATAGGCAAAAGAGGGGGCTATTTTGTCATATTTTTTCACAAGAATCCGTTCCGGAAGAAATACCAATACCCACAGGACCACAAAAATCAATAAAGGTATTAAAACCCTTCTTGTCTTTACTTTTAATTGTATGCGAATTTCAACCCATAAAATATAAACAGCAACGATATATAATCCAACCGTAAGGCGGTATTGTAAAAGACTTAGTATAAATAATGTAAAAATTGTAATGCTGAAAATCAGCATCTTGAATCTTGATTTTTTTTTTCGGAAATATATACCAATTAAAATGATAACCAAAAGAATACTGGGGATGATTAAACCCTCATGATGCAAATTTTTTTCATATATTATCAAATTGCAGTTAAAGAAAAGGATTTTAAAAAATAGAACAGAAACAACCGTAAAAAACGCCTGTATTTTTACATCTTTTTTTATAACATCGGTAAAAAAAAATTCAAGAAACACCATAAAAGCAATAACTGACAAAACTGAAAGAATATGTTGAATGACACAGATGGCATTGATGTTTTTAAAGACAGACAATACCATGATTATAAAAACAGGATAAGGATAACCCCATTCATGGTGATTAAATCTGTTGTAAATAAGGTAGTTTATAGCAGGACTGACCTGACCGAAGTAATCAAAAGAAAGTAAAGTAGTAAGGGAATTAGAGAACCGCAAATAGAGGCCAATAGATAAAACTATAAAATAAAGAAAATACCGGAGTGTGTTTATTTTAAAATTAAGTGTTACGTTCTGATTTTGAATATTACTTTTTTTCTTAAAAACAAAAATTAAGACTATGTATAATAAAATTAAAATAATTGAGGAATTAACAATGTTAAACCAACTCAATGGAAAATGAAACTTAATAAAATACATTAATTTGTCATAAAAAGAAAAAGATGTATCCAGTTCCGTAATAAGAATTTTGTCATTTTCGGGTCTGAGACCTTCAATAATTAATGTGCCTTGATTTTGAAAAGAATTGATGTAAAGATTGATGGGCAAACTGTCTGTTGTTGTTTCTTTAATTCTTAGTTCTATTTCATTGAAATACCAGCTTTCGTTACGCCATTCTTTTTCGCGAAAATCAAGCGATTGTTCGCGATCAAAAAAAGAAAGACCGGTTACTTCTATGTTTTCAGTGATATTTTTATTTCCCTGAAATGCTTTTACACTGAAATTCTCAGGAATATTAATATGGTCAATATATAATATAAGAAAGACGCAAAGGGCAGTAAATAATATGCATATTGTGATTATTATTACTTTAGTACGCTTGCTAAACATCTTTGTATTATGTTTTTTACAAAAATAAGTTTTTTAACTTTGCATTTTATAATTTGTTTAATTTGATGTTTATGAAAATCAATAATAAAACCGTGTAGCTTGAATATTTTGGGATTAAACGGTTTGGGTGTTTTACCATCAGCATGCATTGTGCAAGACGGTAAGCTTGTTGCAATGGCAGAAGAGGAGAGATTTACCCGTTATAAAGGCTCTTTTGGGATGATGCCGGCTATGTCTGCCAAATTTTGTTTGGATTTCGCAGGACTTCAATTAAAAAATGTAAATTTTATTGCTTTTGGCTGGGATTGCCCTTATTATGTTTACAAAATGCCTTTTTTTCTATTGGGAAAATCCCTTAGGCATTTTTGGGAATACCAAAGCGCTTCAAATTATTATCAGGCTATTACGGATTTGCTTAAATACCGTCCTTCTAATTTAGAAGCAGCAATTCATCAAATGTTTGGAAGTGCGGGAATAACCGGTGATGTACCTGAGATTCGTTTCGTGAATCATCATATGTCTCATGCGGCTTCTGCTTATTATGCTTCGGGTTTCAAAAAAGCACATGTTCTTGTCATTGATGGAAGAGGTGAAAATACTTGTACTTCAATTTGGTCTGGCTCAGAAAACGGATTGAGAAAGATTAAATCAGTAAATATTCCTCATTCTTTAGGCTGGTTTTATCAATGTATTACTGAGTATTTGGGGTTTACACCCAATAGCCACGAAGGCAAAACTATGGCCTTGGCTGCTTATGGAGAATATGATAAAAAATTATTCCAATCCTTTTCAAAAATCATAAAATCGGATGATAAGGGGAATTACCGTTTTGATTCAAAATATGCATTTACAGGGAAACATGATAGGGGATCGGTTTACAGTACTGAGTTGGTTAAATTATTAGGCCCTCCCAGATTAAAAAATGAAGAATTTTCGCAAAGACATAAAGATATTGCATTTGCCGCCCAGCATATCCTTGAGAATATTACTGTTAATATTGTGAAGGGCATTTCATCCTTGCCGGATTTTAATGGGAATCTTTGTCTGGCTGGAGGGGTAACATTAAACTGCAAAATGAACGGAAAAATTGCTGAGCTTGATACTGTGAAAAATATTTATATTCCCCCTTTTGCCAATGATACAGGTTCGGCTCTGGGTGCAGCTCAGATTTTAAGCGTTGCCACGGGTATTTCCTGTAATTATAAATTAACACATGCTTATTGGGGGCCACAATATTCAAACAGTTACATTAAGGAAAAACTAGAGAAATTTGGTATTAAATTCAGTGAAGAAGAAAACATGCCTTTTAAAATTGCATCGCTTTTATCAGATGGAAAAATAGTCGGATGGTTTCAGGGACGTACAGAAATAGGTTCAAGAGCGCTTGGTTCGCGTTCTATACTTGCAAACCCGATGCTGCCCGATATTAAAGATTATGTTAATAGAAAAGTAAAAGGCCGTGAAAACTGGCGACCATTTGCCGCTTCTATTTTGTATGAGAAAAGATTTGACTTTGTTGACTCTCAACACGATTCTCCATTTATGACGCTCGCTTTTACTGTAAAAGATGAAATAGTACAAAAAGTACCCTCTGCTACTCATATT
>JAQVVM010000118.1 GCA_028698995.1 Bacteroidales bacterium | reverse complement strand
ATGGATGAAAATGTATATCAAGAATTAATAAAAGTAAAAATAATCAAGAAAATTCAATATCAAATGAAAAAACTAAACATTGTAACTAGCGAATTATTAGTCACTTAAAATAAGTTAGATGGAATTCTAATACTTAGGTAAATAAGTATCAGAATTCGGGTTAATTTTAAAAAAGGAATTTTTTGTTTTAAAATATGTCAGTAAGTTTAAATCTCAAATTCAATATTATTCTGAAACAATTAAAAATAAGGTATTTTGAAATAAAAATGCCTCAATACTTTCTTTTTATTAAGTCTGCATTGAGGCATCTTCTATATTGAAATCGGCTTTGTTTATTGCATCACAACTACTCTTTTAACATCTGTTGAATAATCTGTATCAAGTTTTATAAAATACACACCATTATTGATGCCGTTTACACTGAAATTCAAATGCTGGATTCCTGAATCATAGTTATCGGAAGCGATTACTTTTACTAATTGACCTTCTATATTGTACAATCCAATATTTACCTTTGTAGCTTCCGGTAGATTGAACGATATTAATGATGATTCATGCATCGGATTAGGATAAACATCCATTTCTGTAGTTGTTTCATCTTCAGTCTCTATCTGACCTGTTATCATCCTCAGCTTATCTACTGTGATTGAGAAGTTTTGATAAGTTGATCCATCACCTTTCTTCGTGAATACAACTGCTACAACATCATTGGTCTCAAAATTATGATCCCCTGCATTGTTTGCAAATTGTGTGAATGGTATCTGATACATGGTGGCGGTTTCACTGTTAAGGGTAATACTTGTTCTATACTGCTGACTCCAAGATGTTATTCCTTTTTTGCTGATTACAACTTCAAATGCGCCTGTTCCTATGGCCTCAAATTCCAGCATATTGTATTTTGATACATCTACCGATTTGTTTCCTACTTTTAATACCCTGAACATGGATGCATAGGTTTTTACACTTCCCTCTAAACTTGCTGACCTGCCCATATTATATGCTGACGCAACTGGAGCATCTATCTGGGGAAGAATCGTGAAATTATTTATTTCAGCGCCATCTGAATCATAATCCGGACCCCAAGGGCCATCTGCCATATACAACATATCCTTACCAACTGAATTTGAACCCTTTATGGCAAACCCTATGTCAAAGATATAACCATCTGTTGGTATGACTAACTGTGTCTCTGAGGTTGTATCTATTCCTGTATTAAACGTCATTGGATACCTCTCTCCATCTTCAACATAAGCTTTTGTGCCTGTCATTGTCAATGATTCTGAATTACCGGTATTCACCATGTCTAATACCAGATTTCCGTTTTCATAATAGCCTGTTTTAACATATACCGAAGGTACTACTGGAAGGCTTTCATTTACAAACCTTACACTGTATCCTTTTTGCTCCATATTATCCAAAATTGTACTTACCAATTGGGTCGTGTAAACTTCCGACAAGGACCATACCTGATAATTCAATACTTCTTCATTTCCCATTGGCTGATATGTATTCAAATCCCATTGATTATCTATAGTGTAACCATTGGCATCCTTATAGGCTATGAAGCTCACTGCCCAGTCTATATCTCCATTGTCCTGTTGAAGCTGTGTTATTATGAAAGGTCTGCCTTTGATTATGACATACTTAATATGTTCTAATCGGGCTCCGTTCAAACGGTCACAAACCATCTTTGTGTGCTCATATACCGTTCCGCTATTGGTTGCCATTGCCAGAACTACTGCCTTGCGGGATTCCTGTTGTACAAAATAATCAACCGAGAATATTTCTGTTGCATTCGTTATGCCTAACAAATCTTCTGGTGTCGTTACATATGCTGCTGAATTTAATGGACCTGACTGGGGTATAAAATCTACCAAATCACTGTTCTTTGTACTCTTCAAACTGGATGATTGACTCAAGCTTGTGAATAATTCCAACTGATAGGCATTTTGATAATCCCTTCTGTATTCCTTATGTCTGTTATAATTTCTCAATGCCAATTTTGAAGCCATATTGCCATTACTTTCTACACCACCGTCATTCCCTCCGGAAGTGCTTGTTATTGTAACTGAAGCAAAATAGAAATTATTGTAATAATTGGTATCTACTCCTGACTGACTTAATATGTAAACATCATTTACTGTATTGGTGTCAACTATCGCACTTATTATCAATGTTTCTGACTGTTGTGGTCCAAGTGCACTGATTAACCAGAATCCAGTTGCAGGATCATAAGTACCACTGCTTGGAGTTGATGAAACATATGTCAGTTCCTGTGGCAAGATATCTAGCAATACTATGTCGTGTGATGTATATTGCGTACTGTGATTTGTTAAGGTTATTGTAAAGGCCACTGTGTCATTGTGATAAATGGTGTCATTTATCAGAATATTTGGACTGGTGAGCATCTTGGTGACTCCTAAGTCTATATAGTAACATGTTGAAGTTGTTGTTACAGTTTGAGAACAAATTGCAGAACAACCATTTATATCAGTTACTGTTACAGAATATGTACCTACTGCTAAGCCTGTTATTGATGATGTTGTTAGTCCGTTACTCCAAAGATATGTGTAAGGAGAGGTTCCTCCAGTTACACTTACTGTTGCTGTTCCATTGCAGCCACAATTGATGGACACATCTTCATGGGTGCAAATCAATTCCATTAACGGTGGCTGGCTAACTGTAGCTGTGGTTGTGGCTGTGGCACCATTATGATCTGTTACAGTCAAGCTATAAACACCGGCTACCAAACCTGAGATATTTGCTGTTGTTGCTGCATTACTCCACAGATAGGTGTAAGGGGCAACTCCACCTGTTACTGATGATGTTATAGCTCCGTTATTACCTCCATTGCATAATACGTTAATTGGTGTAAGTAATACATAAAATACCGGTGGTTGAGTCGGTAG
>JAQVVM010000003.1 GCA_028698995.1 Bacteroidales bacterium | reverse complement strand
CAACCGGAACAGATGCCTGGACCGGTGTTACAGTTGAATGGTACCCACACACGGGTGTCGCCTTTTACGATATGGAAGCCGATACCACACCGGCTTTCAACTCTGCGGCCAAGCGCTCTGTGAGCAATGCTTATTACAGTTCATCGAATGGGAACTCGGATACACGTTATTACATGCAGGACCTGTACTTCGGCAAAACCTATTACTGGCGTGTAAGGGCACGCAATGCCAACGATACTACTGACTGGTCAACGCCATGGACTTTCAATACAAATGATTATGTAACACTGACTTCGCCTACTAACGCTTTGCTCAACGTAAGTGTTTCAGGTACCAACCTCGACTGGAATGCCCACACAGGCGTGGCTTATTACCAATTGCAAATTGACACGACAAACCTGTTTAACAGCCTCTATCTTACAACACTCGACAAACCCTATATCAGCAGCTCCAGCGGAAATAGTGACACACAGCAAAATACAGGACCACTGCTTAGTAATAAGGTGTATTTTTGGAGGGTAAGAGCCTTTAATGCTATAGACAGCTCAGAATGGACATCACGTACATTCAGTACAGGAAGCAATCCCATACTTATTCCTACTGTCCCTGTTTTAACAGCGCCCTATAATGGTATTTCAGGAATTGGAAGTACTACTACATTAGTCTGGAACTCCTCGACAAATGCCACTGCCTACGATTATATATACAGTACATCACCAAATTTTACAGGTGCCACAGTCCAAACAGTTACTCAAACACAGATAGTAATAAACTCTTTAATTAACGATACAACCTATTACTGGAAAGTAAGAGCTAAAAACGGACCCTCAATTTATTCAGACTGGTCGGCCACATGGACATTCAATACCGGAACAGCTTGTACAACTTACGAATTATACGAAACTGTCAGCGTTTGTCTTGGCGATACATATACTTTTCCTGATGGTTCTGTGCAAAACAACATCACTGTGCCGGTCAACCACACCAGTAATTTGCTTACAATTTACCAGTGCGACAGTATAATTCATACAACAGTAAATGTTATCATTATTGATATAAGTGTAAGCATTAATAATAATACTCTGACAGCAAATGCTTCCGGTCTAATTTACAAGTGGGTTGACTGCAATAATATGTTTGCTCCTGTCCCGGGAGCTGTAAATCAATCATTTACACCTCTTACCAATGGCATGTTTGCGGTTGAAATAACTTCCGGCAATTGTACTCAGATGTCGGGCTGTTATGTAATTACTACAGTAGATGCCGAAAACGTGACTATAAACAGGGCATTCAATGTGTATCCCAATCCTTCTCAGGGAGTAGTTCATATTGATATTCCCCAATCTACTTCAGTATCAAAGCTCAGGATTTTGAATATTACTGGACAAGAAATTTTAAATCAGAATATTGAAGCAACCTCCGAAGTAAGTCTAAGGCTGCCTTCCGGCATGTATGTCATTGAGTTTATGCAGGATGGGTACTTGTATAGGGAAAAATTGATGGTGCAGCATTAAAATAAAATTTTTACTTGCAGAATCTTAAAGGTTCTTATATGATTTTTTCTTTTCAATTGAATGAGCCTTCTTTTTAATTATTGCATGTCTAAAAATAATTGAACTAATTTCGTGTTTTTAAACATAAACACTTAGACATGTTAAAATCTTATATTTTTTCGATATATTTTTTTTGTATTCTCTTTCATATAGCAGCTCAAAATCCGACCCGCACAGATGCATTAAAAATATTTCTCGATTGCCCTGAGTGCGACCTTGATTATATAAGGGATGAAATAACTTTTGTCAATTACCTCAGAGAATCACGAGAAGCAGATGTCCTTATTATGACAACGACTCAAAATACAGGTTCTAAAGGTATTCTGACAAGTATCTTTTTTATTGGGCAAAAATCATTTATAGCTCAAAAAGACACCCTGACTTTTTTCAGTCTGCCTGATGATACAGAAGATGTTTACCGTGCAGAAATGGTAAGGTATCTGAAGCTGGGATTGGTTTCATTCATAAACAAAACACCATTGGCTGCATACATTGACATAAATTACAGATTACCTGATACTTTAGAAGTTGAACAAGTTGTAGATAAATGGAATGGATGGATTTTTCAGACCTCCTTAAGCGGTTGGGGCAGTGCAGAAAAAACCTATAATAACTACAATTTAAATTCATCCCTAAGTATTGAAAAAATTACAGACCAGTTTAAAACTGAAAACTATTTTAACCACAATTACGCTGAAAGCAATTACCATTATGAAGATTATGAATATAAAAATGTCCAGCGTTCTTACTCAATCAACAGCAATAATGTCTTCAGCATAAATGAACACTGGTCAGCCGGCTTTTTTGCCAATGCATGGTCTTCGGTTTACAATAATATTAATATTCAGGGAGGACTGAAGCCTGCAATTGAGTACAACTTGTTTCCCTACACAGAAGCTTCTACCAGACAACTGATGATGAGTTATTCTATAGGTCCGGTTTATAACTTATACAACGACACCACTATTTACAACAAAACCTCTGAGCTTCTTTTCAGAAACCGCATTAATATTACTGCAGAATTTGTCAGAACATGGGGAAGGATTTATTTATGGGCTTCTTATGCCCATTATATACACGACATAAGCTTGAACAGTTTTAATATCAACAGCAACTTAAGTTGGCGCATTGCTAAAGGTCTTGAGCTGAATTATTATATGGGTTACGGCATCATCAACGATCAGATATCTCTTACAAAGGGCGAAGCAACACAGGAAGAACTTCTTTTACAACAAAAGGAACTTAAAACGGATTTCAATTTCTGGACAAACTTCGGAATTTCATATACATTTGGGAATATATACAATAATGTGGTTAACCCCCGCTTTGGGAATTAATTTTCTTCACGACTTTAAGATTGCGGTAAAAAAATCCTTTGATTGTAAATGAATTTACTATTTTTGATAAATTTTATTCAAGTCACTCTTTTACATGAATAGAATAATACTATCAAATTGTATATCAATAAGTTGACATATCAAAATTTATAAGACACATGAAAAAAAAATTTGATCCCCTAAAAAATTATAAAGAGACACAGAAAGAGATCGGCTATGTTAAGCGTAAAGATGCTACCCAAAAGACCTATGATGCCATAGGCTTTATGTCGGGTTTAGAGGTTCACCAGCAATTAGACACCAAAACCAAGCTTTTTTGCAATTGTCCTGCCGGGCTTTTTCAAAAAATGGATGAATATGATGCAGAAGTTATTCGTCACATGCGTCCAACTTTAAGTGAATTAGGTGAGTACGATGGCACTGCTCTCATGGAATTCAAAACAAAAAAGAATATTGTTTACCGGATTAAAAATGAAACCACTTGCACCTATGAGGTGGACGATACCCCTCCATTTCCTGTAAATAAAGATGCCGTAGAAAAGGCCATTGAAATTTCTCTTTTATCAAAACTTAATATTGTGGGTGAGATTCACATTACCCGTAAACAATATTTGGACGGTAGTATTCCAACAGGTTTTCAGCGTACTGCAATCATCGGTGTAGAAGGTGAGATTCCCCTTAAAAACAAAAAAGTCCGTTTAATTCAACTCAGTCTTGAGGAAGATTCCTGTCGCGAAGTATCGGACATAGGACACACTCGTATTTACCGCACCGACCGACTGGGCATGCCTCTTATAGAAACAGTAACTTATCCAGATATGACTAATCCGGATGAGGTTATGGAAGCTGCTAATTATATCCGTTTTCTTAACAGGAGCACCGGTAAAGTGAGAACCGGTATTGGTGCCGGAAGAGAAGATGTGAACGTCAGTTGTAAGGGGGGTACTAGGGTTGAGATTAAGGGTGTGTCGCATAATAAATGGATCCCTGAACTCACTCATAATGAGTGCTTTAGGCAATGGGCTTTGCTCATTATAAGAGAGAAGCTGAAAAAGAGAATTAAAAATCATGCGGATTGGAAGATTACACATGCTCAGGTTAATTATATTGATTTTAAGTTTAAAAATAAATCACTGAAAGAGGCTTTTGATTTGAAGCATAAATTTGTTGCAGTCAACCTGCCCGGATTTCAGGGTATTTTATCCCATTTCACACAGCCCGGAAAATCATTTTCAGATGAAATCAGCGAGCGAATAAAAGTGATAGCTTGTATAGAAATGCCTCACATGACGCATTCCGAAGATTTAAAACCAATAATCCTTGATGAAGATTTTGAAAAAATAAAGGAACTTCTTCATGCTCAGGAAAATGATGCACAGCTTTTAATCTGGGGACCTTCAGAAGACATCAATACTGCTCTTGAAACAATAGAAGAAAGATGTTTATGGGCTTTTGCCGGTGTACCAAACGAAACACGTAAATCGTTCAAGGACGGCACTACTATTTTTGAGAGGGTATTACCCGGTGCCGACAGGATGTACCCCGACACGGACTCTGCTCCTATTCCGCTCTCAGATGAATATATTGAAAACATCAGAAAACGACTTCCTACCGAAATCGTTGAGCGTTACAAACAACTTAAAGAGTGGCAGGTTCCTGAAGATACTTACACTTATATTTTTAGTAAGAATCTGTATCCCCTCATTAAAAAAATTATCACAGACCTGAATGTCAATCCTCGTTTTGCCGGTTCTTTCTTAGGGCATACAATGAAATTTGTTGAAGGACATTACAAGCCTTCTTCACAATGGTCTTACGAACTTGTATATGATTTATTCAAATTTCTGAAGGAAAAAAACATCAACTATTCCATCATGAAATACATGTTACCGCACTTATACCAGCATCCAAAAATGGATTTCGATTCCATACTGAACATTATCAAATTCAAGAAAATCACGGCTGAAAATATCAAAGAACACATTCCTTTTTTTAAGGAAAAATTCTACAGCATCCGTCGTAAAAAGGACGATAAGTCTCTTATAGAATGGATTATGGGAGAATTGCGAATGTTTGCAGCCGGCAATATGAATTTTAATGAGCTGCATCAGTTAATTGAAAAAGAAATTGGCAAGAGCAAATAATCTATTGAGTGGCAATAAGTCAGCAAAAACATGAAAAAAGTACTTCTGATTATTTTTCTGATTAACAGTCTTTATATTCATACCATTCAAGGGCAGAAGCCTGTTTTGGTTAATACAGATTCTGTCATAACAGAAGTATTAGGAAACATAAATAGCGACAGTGTACAGTTTTACATACAGCAAATGCAAGACTTTGATACCCGTTTTGCTTTATCTGATAATCGTAAAAATGTGGCATTATGGCTTAAACAAATGTTTACGGATTGGGGTTATACAAACGCCCACCTAGACTCATTTTTACTTGATTCTATTGAATGGCCATGGGGCAGTGGTATTTTTAATTCGACCTGGCAATACAATGTAGTTGCACATTTAGAAGGGCAGTCAGGTTCTGATCAAATGTGTCTTCTTGGAGCACATTACGATGCCATTGTTAATCCCGGAGATGCATTTGTTTTTACCCCCGGTGCCGATGATAATGCCAGTGGTGTCGCAAGTGTCCTCGAGACTGCAAGGGTATTTAAATTACACAACATCACTCCTATACACAAAATTGAGTTTGTGTGTTTTGCTGCTGAAGAACTTTATCTGCATGGCAGTGCTTATCATGTTAATAAACTTGCGGCACAAAATACGAATGTTAAACTGATGATTAACAACGACATGATTGCTCACACTCTTGAAGCCCCGCTTCAAAGGCATTTCAAAATTCAAAAATACCCGGGAACAGAATGGGTGGAGGAATTGATTAATGAAAGTGCCCAAGAGTACTCAAACATTACTTCTGTTGTTGATTCTTCTTCCATAGAGTATTCAGACAGCTACCCCTTCTATCTTCAGGGTTATGATGCTGTTTTTCTGCAAGAATATGATTTTTATAATTTGTTTCACACAGAAAACGACATTATTGATTCTCTTGATATGAGCTACTGTTCAGAAATAATTAAAATTGCTGCTGCTGTTTTACTTAAAATGAACATCCCTTCTCAAATTTCAGAATTTGACACCTTTAATTCTTGTCAAATCCGAGTTTATCCAAACCCCGTAACAGATTTAATATCCATAAATGCAACTTTTGATAAACCTCAGCACACAGAAACATACATTTACGACATCACAGGCCGATGCCTTTTTTCAAGTTCATCTTTCGTTGAAAAGGATTATCACCTGACCGTTGATTTAAAGGACTATAGGTCGGGGGTTTACTATTGTATCATTAAAACCGAGGAACACATTATCCAACATAAATTTATTAAAATATAAAAACACATTTAACACTGAATAATATGAGTGAAGATTTTTTTCAAGGATATAAAGGAGAAGCATTGGCAGTGCTTAAAAAATTTAACGTCAGGGTTTGGGGTCAAACCAAGATAAAAACAAGCAGGGGTGATTTTGAGGGGACCGTTTTGCCGCGTTCTGAAAACGATGATGACAAACATATTGTCATTAAAATTGCGACGGGATATAATGTTGGTATAGATACCAATAACGTTATAGAGATGGCAGAGACCGGTTACAAAAAGGCCAACTACAAAATACCGGAAAAAGAATTCCCGTATTCTAAGTCATTACCAAATGTTAAACTTATTGGTACCGGCGGCACCATAGCATCACGCCTTGATTACCGAACAGGAGCTGTTATTCCTGCATTTTCTCCGGGAGAACTTTACGGTGCTGTTCCCGAATTGGCAGATATTTGTAACCTTAAAACCGAGAAACTTTTCGCAGTATTCAGTGAAAATATGGGGCCTGAGCAATACAAAAAACTGGCTATAGCCATTGGTAAAGAAATTGAAAACGGAGTTGACGGCATTGTCATTGGACATGGTACAGATACTTTACACCATACAGCAGCAGCACTCACTTATATGATTCAGAATCCACCTGTTCCCATCGTTCTTGTTGGTTCACAACGTTCGTCCGACAGACCAAGTTCAGATGCAGCTCTTAATCTTATGCATGCATGTACGGCTGCAGCTTACGGAGAAATAGCAGAAGTTATGGTATGTATGTTTGGTCCCACATCCGATGAATACGGTTTCTTACATAGAGGCACACGTGTTCGAAAAATGCACTCTTCCTACCGTTCAACCTTTAGGACCATAGGAGATGTGCCTTTAGCAACAATCACACGCAAAGGTGTTAATCCTATCAAAAAAGACTTTAACCCACGCAGAAAAGACAGGAACGTTAAAATTCTTCCCTATTTCGAAGAAAAAGTAGCCATGATTTATTATTATCCCAATATGCAGCCAGATATGATTGACTCTTTGGTTGACAATGGTTACAAAGGTATCATCATCATCGGAACCGGATTAGGGCATGTTAACAAACCATTATATCCTGCAATAGAAAGAGCACACAAAAAGGGAGTTTCAATTTTTATGACTGTGCAGACCTTGTGGGGTTATGTTCACATGTTTGTTTATGATACAGGACGAGATCTTATGTCCATGGGGGTAGTACCTGCTGCCAACATGCTTCCCGAAGCAGCTTACATTAAATTGGGATGGGCTTTAGGACAAACAAACGACATGGAAGAGGTTAAAAAAATAATGCTTACTCCTATTAATGATGAAATTACCAAAAGGGAACCTTATAATGGATACCTCATTTATCAGGGTGGTGTTCCTGAAGTTGAAGCATTTATCAGAAAAGTAAGAAAGTAAACGCACTCAAAATACCTCATTCTATGTTATTTTCAAAAATCAGTATCGCGTCCGACCATGCAGGTGTTCACTATAAAGAAGGTATTATTTCTTATCTCAAAAAAAAATATCCTACACTGACAGTATCCGATTTAGGACCCTATACTGAAGAGCGTGTTGATTATCCTGATTATGCACATCCACTTGCTTTATCTGTTGAAAATGGTGAATGCGAAGCAGGTATAATCTTATGTGGCAGCGGAAATGGTGTCTGTATGAGTGTTAATAAACATAAATCAATAAGGGGTGCCTTATGCTGGGAAGTTGAAATAGCCACATTGGCGCGATTGCATAATAATGCCAATGTACTGTGCATGCCGGCTCGTTTTGTTTCACTTGAAAAAGCAATTGATATATCTGAAGCCTTTTTAAATACAGAATTTGAAGGAGGCAGGCACAAAAAAAGGATTGACAAGATTTAGGAATTAATCAACATTTTTTATTAATTTTGCAAAAATTTCCCTAAGATGACAGAAGCCTACAACAAATTTGTTGAAGATTCAACGCAGAAAGCTTTTGATTTGCAGCACAGGAATGTGATCAAGAAGAATATTTCTGTATATGAAAAAGCTTTCTCAAAGGGAAAACTTCAATATAAAAATTTAGAACTTGCAAAGAAACGATTGGCGCTTACAAGACATAAGGTCATTAACGAAATGGATAAATATCTTGTTGAGTTTGAAGCCAATTTTTCCTCACGTGGTGGCAAAATCATTTGGGCAAATAACACCAAAGAGGTTATTGATGAAATAGTCGGTATTTTGCGCCGTTACGATGCAAAAACCGTGGTCAAGTCAAAGTCAATGATCACAGAAGAAATTGAATTGAATGAACATCTGGAAAAATATGGTGCAGAGGTTCTTGAAACGGATTTAGGAGAATTTATTGTTCAGATTGCACACGACAAGCCTTATCACATCATCACCCCAATCATGCATAAATCAAAGGAGGATGTGGCTGAAATTTTCAATAAAAAGTATGGTCTTCCAATTGAATCAACCCCTGAAGAGATAACAAAATATGTCAGAAAATTATTAAGAGAAAAATTTGTTAAAGCAGATGTTGGTATAACAGGTGCTAATTTTTTAATTGCCGATATCGGAGGTATTGCTTTAACAGAAAATGAAGGAAATGGAGTCATGAGTATGTCTTTTCCACAAGTGCATATTGTTATTGCCGGAATTGATAAAATAATTGCTTCCATTAAAGATATTGACTTAATTTGGCCATTGCTGTCCACCCATGGTACAGGGCAAAAATTAACGGCATATAATTCAATTGTAACAGGGCCAAAACAAGACAACGAAAGCAACGGACCTGTTGACATGTATGTTATTCTTGTTGATAATGGCCGTACAGAGTTGCTCAATCACGAAGAACAACGAAGGGCTATGGCATGTATCAGATGTGGAGCCTGTCTGAATTTTTGTCCGATTTATAAAAACATTGGTGGCCATGCTTATGGAACTACTTACAGTGGTCCTATCGGAGCTGTTATTTCGCCTCATTTACTAGGCATGGAATCTTATAAACATCTCAGTTTTTCTTCTTCCCTATGTGGCAGGTGTACGGAAGTGTGTCCTGCCGGAATAAATCTTCATGAATTGCTGCTTTTTAACAGAAGGGAATCTGTTAAGAAAGGTTTTTCAACCTCTGCCGATAAATTGGTGATGTTTGCTTTTAATAAAGTACTCATGAACCGCAAATGGATGGAATTTGGCAATGCCGGTATCAAGAATTTCTTTATGAATAAATTTATCTCTAAATATTGGGGACCTCGCAGAGATCTTCCAAAACTTAAGCCTAAATCCTTTAACAAGCTTTGGAAAGAAACAAGGCAAGTGAACCGGTAATATATACACTTACCAGTTCACTTATATTAATTTCTTATTACTATTTCCCTCTATTCTTCCGGTTTTGGTCTAACAGGGTTTAATCCTGCAGGTAATTGTCCAAATCGCAATCTGTTACCATCCCACCACATCGCCTTAGCGTTATGTTCTTTATTGTTTTCATCAAACATAACATCTTTTAAGTTTTCATCAAAACGGATATCTTTAAGGTCTTCGGGAATGCGGGTGTGTTCTTCGGCGTCAACTCTTTTCCCAACAGCAATCCATGCAAATTCAATATTCTGAGATGTATTCGATGCAACAATAAACCCATCTTTTGTAATTGATTTTAAGTATATCATGGCTTGTTGTCCAATTGGTGTAATGGTTACTACAGGTCGTTCTGTACTGAGCATATTACTAAAATTCTGATCGAACGGGATATATGTTTCAGTGCCGGATAAGGTAGCGAAACCATTGTCATATACTTTCATTTCCCGAGATGTGACCGTATAGGCAGCAACTCTTTCTGTGCCGGTATTGACAAGTTCAACCTGAGTACCGGAAGTATAGGTATTTCCCATATTGTAAGAAGCAAAAAGTTCGCCGGCTACAATTTGACCCATAACATCACCACGAGTCCATAGACCAAGCATATCGCCATAACCGCCTGCACCTATTCCTGCTACGGCAGAGCCACCGGCATTATAACCAGCACCGGATCCGGAATTTGTCCAATATACACCATAAGTAGAACTTCCTGAATTTTTATATCCTAATGAGGCCCAATAATCTCCAAAGTAATCTGAACCAAGTGTACCACCGCACCTGGTATAATCGTTCCAGTTTGTCCCATGTACTCCAAATGAATAAGTATTTCCGTAAAAAGAAGAACCTCTAACTCCCACGCAAGAGCCATAATTTGAATAAGCAGTTCCGCCGTTACCTGTGCCACCACTTACATAAGAACCAGATCTGTAGCCATAAATAACTGATCTGCCACCGCCATAGTTGTTTGAGGGTTTAGAGGCATAAATTATATTAGATTTTGTAGTGTCACTATCATATACATCAAGCTTTGAATAGGGATATGTTAACCCTATCCCCACATTTGTTCCATTATCGTATATTACGGAATTTCCGAGAGCATTGGTTCCTGTAAATTTAGCTACGTAGTTTGTTGTTCCTGACATTTCGCCCAGCATAATTTTTTTCCAAGCCGTCCATGCTGTTGTACCTGAAGACGTTCTGATATGAAGGTTACCATTATCAGTAAATCCTAACTGGTGCATTTGTCCACCCGAAAAATCTGTGCTTGAACCATAGGTTCTGAAAGATAATACACCATGATAGGTACCTCCATCTGATAATCCATCTGTTGTGTTTGCTTTAAAATCTGCCTGTATAGCATTTTCGTAAGTTTCTGGGTTAGGGTTATCATTTCTTGTATCTGCAGAAATCATTCTTCTGACTCTAGCCCTGTTAAGTTCACCGGATACAATATGAGAGGCGTCATGGGTGTGGTTTCCTGATGCGACCTGAGTAGAGCCTGTGCCAATGCTTAAAGATAAGGTGGGGTTCCCGCTGATGCCATCTCCATTTGAAACAGCTATACCATTACCACTTACGGTTATACTGCGTGCTGCTACTGTTCCAGCACCGGTTCTTACAATAATTCCATTGGATGATAAATTATGCAATGCTAAGGCCTGCCCTGTCAATCCAATAGTTCCGCTTGAAGTAATAGTGCCACCGGTAATGCCATTGTTAGTGGCAATAGATGTTACTGTACCTGTGGTTGGAGTTACCCAAGTACCAACACCATTAGCATCAGAAGTTAATACTTTGCCCGAACCCGGCGACCCACCACCAATACGTATTTGACCATTAATATCAAGCATTTGAATGGGGTTGGTAGTACCAATACCCACATTTCCATTGGCAGTGATTCTCATTTTTTCAGTAGTTTGGTCTTGAGTTCCTGCTCCGGAATTTTTAGTAAAAAAGCATAATGATCCAGAACTGTAAGCTCCTTCTCTAAGGTGCACTATTTTGGCGCCTATAGCTTCATCCAATGTTGATACACCAAAAGCTAAAGCTACACCCTGATTTGTAGCATCCAAGTCATGATGAAGGCTTAATGCAATATGTGCATCAGTTACTCCTTGTTGCATTCCATCCACATCATGTGCAATAGTTACACCTGATAAAGTTGATGTAAGACTAGATGTAGTACCCAATTTTATTGTAGTACCATTATCATAAATTCTACTATTGGCAACCCAAGTACTACCGTTGTGCCTTAGTGTTTGACCAGAAGTACCAGCAACAAGGGGGCCAGTAGCTCCGGTAGGCCCTGTGGATCCATTGGTACCGTTTGTTCCATTGGTACCGTTTGTTCCGGCAGCGCCGGTAGATCCGGTTGCGCCTATGGCACCTGTATTGCCTATTGGACCTTGTGCGCCAACTGCACCAACTGCTCCGGTTACTCCTGTTGCTCCTTTAGCGCCTGTATTACCTATTGGTCCTTGCGCGCCAACTGCACCAACTGCTCCGGTTACTCCTGTTACTCCTGTTGCTCCAACATTTCCTTGAGGCCCCGGTATTCCTTGTGCACCAATAGCGCCGGTTACGCCTGTAGCTCCTATAGCTCCTGTATTACCTGTTAAACCTTGCGCTCCGGTTGCTCCCGTTGCTCCTTTAGCACCTGTATTGCCTATTGGACCTTGAGCTCCAATTGAACCAACAGCTCCAGTTGAACCTGTTGCTCCAACATTTCCTTGAGGTCCTGGTATTCCTTGTGTACCAATGGCACCGGTTACACCGGTTGCGCCTATGGCACCTGTATTACCTGTTAAACCTTGAGCTCCGGTTACTCCCGTTGCTCCTTTAGCGCCTGTATTGCCTATTGGTCCTTGCGCTCCAACTGCACCAACAGCTCCGGTTACTCCGGTTGCTCCAACATTTCCTTGAATGCCCGGTATTCCTTGTGCTCCAATGGCTCCGGTTACACCGGTTGCGCCTATGGCACCTGTATTACCTGTTAAACCTTGAGCTCCGGTTACTCCCGTTGCTCCTTTAGCGCCTGTATTACCTATTGGTCCTTGCGCGCCAACTGCACCAACAGCTCCGGTTACTCCTGTCGCTCCAACATTTCCTTGAATGCCCGGTATTCCTTGTGCTCCAATGGCTCCGGTTACACCGGTTGCTCCTATGGCACCTGTATTACCAGTTAAACCTTGAGCTCCGGTTACTCCCGTTGCTCCTTTAGCGCCTGTAATACCTATTGGCCCTTGCGCGCCAACTGCACCAACTGCTCCGGTTACTCCTGTTGCTCCAACATTTCCTTGAATGCCCGGTATTCCTTGTGCGCCAACTGCACCAACAGCTCCTGTTACTCCTGTCGCTCCAACATTTCCCTGGGGACCTGGTATTCCTTGTGCTCCAATAGCGCCGGTTACACCGGTTGCGCCTTTAGCTCCGGTATAACCTATTGGCCCTTGCGCGCCAACTGCACCTACAGCTCCGGTTACTCCTGTTGCTCCAACATTTCCTTGAGGCCCCGGTATTCCTTGGGCACCAATAGCTCCGGTTACTCCGGTTGCGCCTATGGCACCTGTATTACCTGTTAAACCTTGAGCTCCGGTTACTCCCGTTGCTCCAACATTTCCTTGAATGCCCGGTATTCCTTGTGCTCCAATGGCTCCGGTTACTCCGGTTGCTCCTATGGCACCTGTATTACCTGTTAAACCTTGCGCGCCGGTTACTCCCGTTGCTCCTTTAGCGCCTGTATTGCCTATTGGTCCTTGCGCGCCAACTGCACCAACTGCACCAACAGCTCCGGTTACTCCTGTCGCTCCAACATTTCCCTGAGGCCCCGGTATTCCTTGTGCTCCAATAGCTCCGGTTACACCGGTTGCGCCTATTAGGCCAATTTCACCAGCTATACCAATATACCAGCTGGCGTGTGTTCCACTTCCTTCTGTTAAATCTACAACTATTGATACAGATGTTCCAGATACAGATATAATTACACCTTCTATAAAATTGGTCGCATTGTTTGAGGCTCTAAGTCGCATTCCATTAATCCATCCTAAATTTGGTGTGTTGCTATAATTAAAGGTTTTTACTCCTGTGCTTATTGTTACTGGTGTTGTGCTACTTTGTGTTACGACAATATCGGCTCCGCTGGCACCTGTCGCTCCAATTGCACCGGTTACTCCGGTTGCTCCTATAGCACCTGTATTACCTATTGGACCTTGAGCACCTATTGCACCAGTATTACCCGTGGCTCCGGTAGCGCCAGTCATACCGATATTTCCTTGAGGACCTTGGGGGCCTGTTGGTCCAGTAGCTCCCGGAGAACCCGTTAAACCGGTAGGCCCGGGAGGACCTATCATACCCATATCTCCTTCGGGACCGGTTGGACCTGTTAATCCGGTATTTCCGGTAGCTCCGGTTAATCCTGCATCACCCTGAATTCCCTGTGGACCTATTGGGCCGGTTGGACCGGTTAATCCAGTAGCTCCGGTTATTCCTGCATCACCCTGAATTCCCTGTGGGCCTATGGGGCCCGTTGGACCAACATCACCTTGTTGGCCGGTTGGACCGGTTAATCCGGTATTTCCGGTAGCTCCTGTTATTCCTGCATCACCCTGAATTCCCTGTGGGCCTATAGGGCCAATATCACCTTGTGAACCGATTGGGCCGGTTGGACCGGTCAATCCCGTATTTCCGGTAGCTCCGGTTATTCCTGCATCACCCTGAATTCCCTGTGGGCCTATGGGGCCAATATCTCCCTGTGGACCAATTGGGCCGGTTGGACCGACTTCACCTTGAAAGCCCTGGAAACCTGTCGGACCTGTGGCTCCGGTTAATCCTACATCACCCGGAATTCCCTGTGGACCTACTGGGCCAATATCACCTTGTGGACCTATTGGGCCGGTTAATCCGGTATTTCCGGTAGCTCCGGTTATTCCTGCATCGCCCTGAATTCCCTGTGGACCTATGGGGCCAATATCACCTTGTGGACCTATTGGGCCGGTTGGACCGGTCAATCCCGTATTTCCGGTAGCTCCGGTTATTCCTGCATCACCCTGAATTCCCTGTGGGCCTATGGGGCCAATATCACCTTGTGGACCTATTGGGCCGGTTGGACCGGTCAATCCCGTATTTCCGGTAGCTCCTGTTATTCCTGCATCACCCTGAATTCCCTGTGGGCCTATGGGGCCAATATCTCCCTGTGGACCAATTGGGCCGGTTGGACCGACTTCACCTTGAAGGCCCTGAAAACCTGTCGGACCTGTAGCTCCGGGAGAACCGGTTAATCCGGTAGGACCGGGAGGGCCTATCATACCCATGTCTCCCTCAGGTCCGGTTGGGCCGGTTAAGCCCATGGGACCGGTTGGACCTACTGCTCCCGCCGGACCTGTTAAACCTATGGGGCCTTGTGGGCCTATAGCGGCAACCCATATGCTGCCGTTAAAATACCAAAATTGGCCATAATCTAAATCATATACCAGTAATCCATTGGCGGGAGATGAAATGGCATTGCGCTCTGTGGTTTTTAATCGTGGTATCAAAATACCTTTGGAAGTGCTTTCTAATTCCATTATTGCACTCGGAGCGGTTATCTGAGGATTATCTCCTATTTTATAATTTCTTACATCACCAAAAGCTATATTATTTCCATCCAGATCTAAAAGGCGGTTTCCATTAATAGTACCATCTGCTGTATATATGTTATCTCCACCACTTCCTAATTTTATCCAATAGCCATCTGAAATATCTATTGTCCCTGTTGGATTATAGAAATAGTAAAAACCCGGAGTAACACTGACTACTTGTCCCTGACCTGTAAGCGTGCTGCCTGTGCCTACATTATACACTATCATGCCATCAAAGGCTGTTGGAAACATGCTGCCATCCAACAAATCTGTTTTGAATTCCCATTGGGTTAAATCAGTACGAGGAAAAACAAGACCCTTATTGTTGTTATTTTCAAAAGTAACCGAGGGATCATGATTGGTGGATGCATCAAAAAACGGGTTTTGATTGGGGATACTCGGATCTACCGGATTTCCTGTGAGAACTTGTGCTTCTGATTTTAATAAACCAAAGCTAAATATACATGTCAACGAGATTAAAAGTATTTTTTTCATATACGAAATAATTATACATTATGTAAAATCATAAAAATAGTTAATATTACTATGACAATGTATAATAAAATAAAATAAACAGTATTTGGTTGTATTTTTTGGTTAAGTGGTATAAATTTTAATAGATAATCTACCAAAATATTTAAATGGCTAAAACGAAAAGTAATATTTACACCCTTTATTCATGCTATATTTTTATTCAGGCGTGAATTAAAATACTTAACTTTTACTCCATGTTTTATACACTATGTTATTTATAAGAAAAAAGCGACACATATCTGGCCGAAGTTGAAAATTGTAGAGAAGATGGAAAAGTCAAACAAAGAGTGTTAAATTACATTGGAATTTATGTTGAGAGGAGTATTCATCGCTCTTTCAGAACCTCAGATATTATTATTACAGCGGTTAAAAAGTATTTAGGGCCTGCTGTTCCGATAGAACCATCGGAACACACAACACTCACATTATTATACACTTATGAATATTTTGTGTACAACAAGTGCAAGGTATTTTATTTAAAACTTATGAAACCCATGCATTAAATCAAAAATTAAAATTGAAGTAACAAAGGTTTGACTTAATAATCACACGAGAAAATAATCAAGGTTATTGATAAAAATTTTTGTAGTGTATAAAAATTGGATTAAAATTAGTAAAATAAAAGCGCATATTATTTTTTAATAATTATATGAATTATCTTAGCAAATTATATCTAATAAATCAAATACTTGCTATTCAAGTAATTAACCGAAAAAATGTGAAACCATTAATAAAGACGAAAGCTTACTCCTGTTCTGGTTCCTCTTCAGGTATAGTAGTAGTTTCTACATGGAAATTAACAGCTTTATAAATTATTTGCTGAAACTCTTTACTTATAACATCCTCAGGAAGAGGTATATTATCCTTCAAAGGCAAAATAGCAATATAATCAAAAGTCATATTATCAATGCCATCTTTAATGGCTTTAAATCCTTGTGCCGTTTTACTAACGACTGCCCAGCGGCCATCAGCAATTTCAGTGGGTGTAATTGATACAGTAATAGACAAAGTTTCGTCAACAAACTGTGCTATTGCAGGGTCGAAATTGATATCAGCATTTCCATGGTTAAACTCAGCAGATCCTGAAATCATAATTGTTTTACCTACAGATAAAACAGCATAGGCAATTTTTGCATTATTGCTACCAGCACCTAGTACAGAAGCATAACCACCTTCAGCAACAGCATTTTCAGTAAAATAGGCAGAAATGTTTTTTTCAGAACTAGAAAGCAGGCCAATACCCATAGCCTTGGATATTGTTCCAAATTGAAGTCCTTTAAATTTTCCACCGGCAGTTCCTGTTGCAATAATACCTGTTCCGAAATGAAATTCTCCAGAAAAGAGTGAGCTAAGCAATGATACATCTTTTAAACCATTCATTTTTGCATAAGTTATATCTATTTTACCTCCATCAGCTAACACACCAACCATGGTGCCATTTCCATATACACCTAAACCACCTTTTTTATTATATGTTCCACCATCGACATAAGACTCACTTCCATATCCGTAAGCACCTGCAGAACCAGTCCAAAAATGATAAATATCCCCTAACCAAAAATCTTGTTCAAGCTCAATATATCCTTTAGAACTTCCATAGGTTCCAGCTTTATGTGAAGTCCCAGTTGCACTTGAATAACCATATAAAGAATGGCCATTATAACAGGTACTGTATATGCCATATGAATCACCATAAGCTCTTACACCATAGCCCCCAGAATTAGTAGAATTAAAATAACCCCCATAAGAGCTGTATCCTATTCTCCCATAGGAGCCGAAATCAGTATCTTCAAAATAGCCTCCTGTATAAGTACCATAAGCATATACACCATAAGAAGGAGCTACGGTTGAGGGGACATAAACACCATAAGAACTGCTTGGAGGTGCGCCTACCCCAATATTTCCTCCTTCAACATATAAATCTCCAGTAGTGTGCACATCGCCGCTTACATCAAGTTTGTAGGCAGGACTTGTAGTTCCGATACCCACATTGCCTAAAGCATAAACGTCGCCATTAAAATACCCTGCCCAGTTTGATGTTCCTCCTGATGCTGTGCCATAAATACCATAATTTGTAGATGCACCGCTTGCATTACCCATAACTCCATATGTTGAACCACCGGCAGAAGTAGAAGACGTTGCTTTGCCATAAATCCCCCAGCAACTTGCAGTGGTAGAATTAATCGATGCTTCACCGTATATTCCATAAAAACCTCCGCTTCCTGAACCGGTATAATTTCCATAAATTCTGTAAAAGGAGTTACCATCTCCTCCAACACTAAGTTTTGAAGCAGGAGAATAAGTTCCTATGCCTACTTTATCATTAAAATAACCTATACCATCAAAATAGCCAGCGTATCCATTGTTAGCATTACACTTTCCATAAATACCTATGCCATTATTATACGTCAAATCTGTATTGGTATTAATACCTGCAATTGATGCACGTTGTTCAGGTGATACCGGGCCATATAGTGTACTAACACAATGCAACCTTGAAGTCGGGGAAGTTGTTCCAATACCCACATTAGTCCCATTGTTATATAATAAATCATTGGCAATCCAAGAGCTACCGTTATGTCTTAATGTCTGACCAGAAGTACCTGCAACTAGAGGACCTGTAGCACCAATAGCACCAGTATTTCCAATGGGACCGATGGCACCTGTATTACCTTGAGCACCGACAGCTCCGGTTGGGCCTGTTACTCCATTAATACCTGCTGCGCCTATTGCACCAGTTGCGCCAATAGCTCCTGTATTACCTGTGGCACCTAAAGCGCCAGTTACTCCGGTTGCACCTTTTGCACCGGTATTACCTATGGCGCCTACTGCACCTGTTACTCCATTTATACCAGCAGCACCCGTTACACCAATTGCCCCTTGTGCTCCGGTATATCCTATTGGTCCTTGAGCCCCGATAGCTCCGGTAAAACCAACAGCACCTGTTATACCCGTAGCTCCGATTAAGCCTTTTTCTCCGGCAATACCAATATACCAACTGGCATGTGTACCACTACCTCCTGCTAAGTCTGCATCTATAGTAACTCCTGTACTTGAAACAGTGATTATAATACCTTCTACAAAATTGGTAGCATTGTTTGAGGCTCTTAGTCGCATTCCATTAATCCATCCCAAATTTGGTGTATTACTAAAACTAAAAGTTTTTACTCCTGCACCTATAGTTACGACTGTTGTACTGCTTTTTGTTACGACAATGTCTGCACCACTGGCTCCTGTAGCTCCAGTTGAACCAGTTGCCCCATCAATCCCATTTGTACCATTTGTACCATTTGTACCTGCTGCTCCAGTGTTACCGATGGGTCCTTGTGCACCAACTGCGCCGGTTGGTCCTGTCGATCCGACATTTCCTTGAGGCCCTTGTGCACCAATAGCTCCGGTTACACCGGTGGCTCCTATGGCACCTGTATTACCTGTTAGGCCTTGTGCTCCGGTTGCTCCGGTTGCTCCGGTTGCTCCTTTAGCGCCTGTATTGCCTATTGACCCTTGCGCGCCAACTGCACCAACAGCTCCTGTTACTCCCGTTGCTCCAACATTTCCTTGAGGACCTTGTGCGCCAATAGCACCAGTTGCGCCAACATTTCCTTGAGGCCCTGGTATTCCTTGGGCTCCTATGGCTCCGGTTACACCGGTTGCTCCTATGACACCTGTATTACCTGTTAGGCCTTGTGCTCCGGTTGCTCCGGTTGCTCCTTTAGCGCCTGTATTGCCTATTGACCCTTGCGCGCCAACTGCACCAACAGCTCCCGTTACTCCGGTTGCTCCAACATTTCCTTGAGGCCCTGGTATTCCTTGGGCTCCAATGGCTCCGGTTACGCCGGTAGCTCCAATGGCTCCGGTATTTCCTATGGGACCTTGGGCTCCAACTGCACCAACAGCTCCTGTTACTCCCGTTGCTCCAACATTTCCTTGAGGACCTTGTGGACCTTGGGCTCCTATAGCTCCGGTTACACCTATAGTTCCTATGGCTCCGGTATTACCTGTTAAACCTTGAGCTCCGGTTACGCCGGTTGCTCCTATGGCTCCGGTATTTCCTATGGGACCTTGGGCTCCAACTGCACCAACAGCTCCTGTTACTCCGGTTGCTCCAACATTTCCTTGAGGCCCTGGTATTCCTTGGGCTCCTATGGCTCCGGTTACACCTGTTGAACCAATAGCTCCTGTATTACCTATTGGGCCTTGGGCTCCAACTGCACCAACAGCTCCTGTTACGCCGGTTGCACCAACATTTCCTTGAGGACCTGGTATTCCTTGGGCTCCAATGGCTCCGGTTACACCTGTTGAACCAATAGCTCCTGTATTACCTATTGGTCCTTGTGCGCCAACAGCGCCGGTTGCTCCTGTTGATCCAACATTTCCTTGAGGACCTGGTATTCCTTGGGCTCCAATAGCACCAGTCACACCGGTTGATCCAATAGCTCCGGTATTTCCTATGGGACCTTGGGCTCCAACTGTGCCAACAGCTCCTGTTACTCCCGTTGCTCCAACATTTCCTTGGGGACCTTGTGGTCCTTGGGCTCCTATAGCTCCGGTTACACCTGTAGTTCCTATGGCTCCGGTATTACCTGTTAAACCTTGAGCTCCAGTCACACCGGTTGATCCAATAGCTCCGGTATTTCCTATGGGACCTTGGGCTCCAACTGCACCAACTGCTCCGGTTACTCCGGTTGCTCCGGTTGCTCCAACATTTCCCTGGGGACCCTGGGGGCCTTGTGCACCAATGGCACCGGTATTACCTATTGGTCCTTGTGCGCCGATAGGGCCGGTTGCTCCTGTTGATCCAACATTTCCTTGAGGTCCGGTAGGTCCAACTTCTCCCTGAATGCCTTGAGGTCCGGTAGCACCAGAGACACCAGTTAATCCAGTAGGTCCGGGAGGGCCTATCATCCCCATATCTCCCTCAGAACCGGTTGGGCCCGTCAATCCGGTACTTCCGGTGGCTCCGGTTAATCCTATATCACCCTGAATTCCCTGTGGACCAATTGGACCAGTTGGACCAACATCACCTTGAAGACCCAGAGGACCTGTAGGGCCTGTAGTTCCGGTTATTCCAACTTCTCCCTGAATGCCTTGCGGACCTACTGGGCCAATATCGCCCTGTGGACCTACCTGACCGGTTGGGCCGGTTAATCCGGTTAAGCCCATGGGACCGGTTGGACCTACTGATCCGGCAGGACCTGTTAAGCCTATGGGACCTTGTGGGCCAATAGCGGTAACCCAAATGGTGCCGTTAAAATACCAAAATTGGCCATAATCTAAATCATATACCAGTAATCCATTGGCAGGGGAGGAAATCGCATTACGCTCTGTGGTTTTTAATCGTGGTATCAAAATACCTTTGGTGGTACTTTCCAATTCCATTATTGCACTGGGGGCTGTTATCTGAGGATTTTCTCCTACTTTTACATTGCCTGCACCACCAAAAGCTATATTATTTCCATCCAAATCTACAAGACGGTTTCCATTAATAGTACCATCTGCTGTATATATGTTATCTCCGCCACTTCCTAATTTTATCCAATAGCCATCTGAAATATCTGTTGTTCCTGTTGGATTATAGAAATAGTAAAATCCCGGGCTAACACTGACAACTTGTCCCTGACCTGTAAGTGTAGTGCCTGTGCCTACATTATATACAATCATGCCATCAAAGGCTGTTGGAAACATGCTGCCATCCAACAAATCTGTTTTGAATTCCCACTGGGTTAAATCAGTACGAGGAAAAACAAGACCTTTGTTGTTGTTGTTTTCAAACGTAACAGAGGGGTCATGATTGGTAGATGCATCAAAAAACGGATTTTGATTGGGAATACTTGCATCTGTTGGATTACCTGTAAGAACCTGTGAATAAGCAAAAGACCCTAAGAAAGTTATTAACAATTGAAAAATTACGATTAAAAAATATTTGAGTTTCATAAATTAAGAATAATAGTTTAATATTTGATTATAACAGATATAATTTTCAGTTATTTATAGCAAGAAAAAGGTAAAGATAATTAAAATATACAAGTATTTGATTTTTTTGGTAGCTTAAAATTAATAATCATGGCAAAATAATTAAACAAAGTTTTATAAAAAAGATAAATCTGATTTATTTAATATTTTAATTGCTTCTTTATATCCGATTTCAAAAATTTCTTCATTTTTATCAATCTCTAAAACCCCATAATTATTTAGTTTGGAAGGAGCAATAAAAATATCACATTTTTTTGATTCTTCATGCATATTTTTATTTATGGAAATCTGAAAAGAGCGTACAGCAATATTTTTAATATTATTGAAATTATCTTGATAATTAACAGGATTTACAAAAACTCCAATAATTTTTTCTGCTTTCTTTTCAACTGTTTTAATTGGAAAATTATCCAATACACCACCATCAATAAAATAGTTATCGTTAATATTTACGGGATTGAATAAAATGGGAATACTGGCAGAAGCAACAAGGGGTTTAATTAGTTCTCCTTTAGAAAAATATTCACATTTTCCTGTATTAATATTACTTGCCGCAATTATAATGGGAGTTTTTAATTCTTCAAACTGTTTTGCTCTGAGGTAATTATTTAAAAGTTTAATCATCCCTGTCATTTTAACAAGACTTGTTCGGGGAATAATGAGCTCAATATACTTCAATAATTCTTTTTCCTTAAAAATAGCAACCGCTTCATCTGGTTTATAACCATCTGCGTATAGTGCCGCGGCGATTGCTCCTGCACTTGTTCCTGCAATAATATCAGGATAAATACCATATTCATTTAAAGCCTTAATAACGCCTAAGTGTGCAAACCCCCTCACACCTCCTCCACTTAACACCAATGCTATTTTATACTTTTTCATAAAGCAGAATTTTATTAATATTTCAAAAATATAACTTTTTTTCAAATCAGATAAATTAATGTTTATTAAAATACTTAGCATATTTTTGTAGTTTCGTTTCTTACATAAATAATGTTTAATATTAAAACCAGTGAATCAAAATGATTAAAAAGAATTTTGCATTGATAGGTGCCGCAGGTTACATTGCCGACAGACACATGAAAGCCATAAAAGACACAGGAAATGTTTTAGTAACCGCTCTTGATAAAAATGACAGTGTGGGAAAAATTGACAATTACTTCCCTGAAGCTGATTTTTTCACAGAAATTGAACGCTTTGACAGACATATTGACAAGTTGAAACGAACAAGCCTATCTATTGATTATATGAGTATTTGCACACCAAACTATCTTCACGACTCCCATATTCGTTTTGGCCTTAAACATGGTGCTGATACTATCTGTGAAAAACCACTTGTATTAAATCCCTGGAATGTGGATGGCTTATCAGAAGTTGAAAATAAAACGGGAAAAAAAGTGTTTAACATCTTACAACTCCGATTACATCCCAGTATTATAGCTTTACGCAACAAAATTCTCAATGGACCGAAAGATAAAATTTACAATATAGATCTTACTTATATTACCGCTAGAGGACATTGGTATTTTGCAAGCTGGAAAGCTCAAGATGAAAAATCAGGTGGAATTCCTACAAATATTGGTATTCACTTTTTTGATATGCTTATTTGGATTTTTGGTGATGTTCAGAAAAACACAGTGAATATATTAGAGCCCAAAAGAGCTGCCGGTTTTTTAGAGCTTAAAAACGCCAAGGTCAGGTGGTATCTTTCTGTTGATTATGATGTCATTCCTGATGCTATTAAAGAAAAGGGAAAACGTACTTACCGTGTTTTAAGCATTGATAATGAAAGTTTTGAATTTAGCGAAGGATTTACTGATTTACATACCATCAGTTATCAAAAAATACTCAACAACGAAGGCTTTGGACTTGATTCTGCTCGTCCGAGTATTGAGCTTGCTTATCAAATTAGAAACAACAAACCAATTGGACTTACGGGCGATTACCATCCTTTTGCTCTTAAACCTGTAGAATATCATCCTTTTTATAAAAAGCCTATTTAATGTCAAAATTTTTTGCTCTTTGGTTTTCTTTTTTGTTGGTTTTCACAGCAAACTTTCTAAAAAGTCAGGTTGTCTATGAAAACCCATACGAAAATAGTATTTATGATTTTTTGGACGAAATGGCCAATGAGCAAATTATTTCATTAGTTTCAGTTACAAAACCATATACGCGAATGTTTATTACTGAAAAGCTTATACTAATATCTGAAAGCAACCAGTTAAATAAACGACAAAAAGCTGAACTTGATTTTTACATGAAAGACTATGGTCTTTGTAATAATTTACCATCTGCAGTTATTTTTGATGTGCTTAAAAAAAAGGAAAATACCGTCATAACCTTAAATCCTCCCGGTTTACATTATAAAGATTCCATTTTCCTTTTATCCGTGAGACCTGTCATGGGGCTTCATGCATTCAGCAATAACAAGGGATTTATTTATCACCGTTTTAACGGCGCTGAAGCTTTCGGAGAAATAAATAAGCACCTGTCGGTATATGCTTCTTTAGTTGACAATAATGAAAGTCAAATAATGGCAAAAGAAGATTTTCTTACACAACGCATGGGGGCAAATTACAAAAAAAATGTCAATAATTCAGGGCGTAATGACTACAGTGAAATGCGCGGAGGTATTATTTACAGCTTTAAATGGGGTCATTTTGGTCTTGTTAAGGATCACATTATGTGGGGTAATAACTATAACGGGGCAAATATTTTTTCAGGACGTACACCTTCGTTTGCACATATAAAGCTCCATCTGCAACCGACTGATTGGCTGCAATTCGATTATTTTCACGGATGGCTTGTTTCCGAAGTTATAGATAGCAGTCGCTCTTATTATGATTCCCAAAATGTGTATCGTGGTGTTTTTCACGAAAAATATCTTGCTGCCAACCTCTTTACGTTGACCCCTTTTAAGAGATTGGATTTTTCTTTCGGAAACTCAATAGTTTACAGCGACATAGGAGTCCAACCTGCTTATCTTATTCCTGTAATGTTTTATAAATCTGTTGATCATAGTCTTAACAGCACTTCTAATTACAGAGGGCAAAATTCACAGATGTTTTTTGATATAAGCTCCCGCCAAATACCAAACACCCATTTATTTGCTACTCTTTTTATAGATGAAATCATGCTGAGTACAATGTTTGATAAAAACAAACAAAGAAATGAACTTTCTTTCAAGGGTGGTTTTAAAATTAGTAATATTATTTCTAATTTTTTTCTTACCGGAGAATATACGCGCACAAACCCATGGACTTATAGACATTCCATTTCAACAACAACTTTTGCATCAAACACCTATAATCTTGGTCATTATTTGCGAGAGAATGCTGAAGAATATTTTGTTGCACTAGGATATAAACCTCTAAGGGGGCTTTGTTTTTCAGCATCTTATACAAAAGCCCTAAAGGGAGAACAACATGCCTACACATCAAACGGATCAACCTCTGCCACTCCTTTTCTTGATAAAATTATTTGGAAAAACGAAACTTACTCCTTCAAAGTTTTTTACGATCTCTTTAATAAAACTCGTTTATTTGGAGGTTTCTCCTATTCAGAAATAGAGGATGATCTTGGTATTTACTCTCCTGATTTTTTAAAAGGCACACAAAGAACATTCTCTTTTGGTGCTCATGTAGGTTTTTAATTTCCTTATTACTAATTTTGTATAATTTTAAATTAATATTAATTGTGTCCTGATGAAAATTTTACTTATTTCGCTACAGGATAACCGAGAGCAATTGGGGTTAAAATTTCTTCATTATAATTTGCTTGCCAATAATTATGATTCCAGATTATTCTATTTAAAATATTTTGATAGAAACAGCAATAAATCCATTCAGTCCATTTCTGCTTTTTTTAAAGATTTAAACCCTTCACTTGTTGGAGTTAGCCTTATGTCTATTGATTATCACAGGGCTGTGGATATAACCTCAATTATACGCTCTTCATTACCAGGAATTCCCGTTATCTGGGGCGGTATTCATCCAACTATTTACCCTGAAATGTGTCTTCAATATGCAGATTACGTTTCCATAGGAGAATCCGAACAAAGTGTTCTTCAAATAGCAGAGGCATTAAAAAACAACCTATCGTTTGAATCCGTAAATAATCTGGCATATAAAAAAAACGGCAGAATTGTAAAAAACCCGCTTTTCCCCCAACTTAACAATCTGGATAAGGTAGAACCCTATGAACATATACCTGTGAATTGTTATGTACTGGAAAATAATGAAGTAAAACCACTTACCAAAAAGTTGTTTAAAAAATACGATAAAACAGCAGGCAATTCATATACTGTTATGAGTTCAAGGGGGTGTCCTTATTCATGCACCTATTGTTGTAATAATTTCAATAAGAATCTTTACAATAATAAATTAATACGCCGTAGGAGTGTTGCACATATTATAAATGAGCTTGAAAAAGCCATTAAAGATTACCCTGAGCTTGATTTTTTCAACTTTGAAGATGATAGTTTTTTATCATGTAGTCTTGACTATTTAAAAGAATTTTGTGAGGCTTATGCTCAAAAAATCCATATTCCCCTTATTGTGCATAGTATTCCCATAAGTATTTCAGAAGAAAAAATTTTGCTTTTGAAAAAAGCAGGATTGGCATGGATTAATGTAGGGCTGCAAAGTGCCAGCGACAATACCCTCATCAATATATATGAAAGAAAATCTATGGCTAAAGATTTTTTCAAAGCTGCAGATATTCTCAAAAAACACAAGGTTGCAGCCTTTTACGATGTGCTTGTTGACAACCCCTATGAAACAGAAGAAGATAAAATTCAGACTTTATTAGCTGTTGATAAAATTCCCAAACCCTATATTATCAGGGTTTTTTCTTTAACATTTTATCCCGGTTCAAAGCTCTATGATCGTTTTGTAGCCGACCATCCCGAAAAAACGGATGCCTATCTTGAGAAAAATTTTTGCATGCCCGACAATGACAATTATAATCAGTTAATCAAGATGTTGCCATTTCTTTTTGGATGGCACAGTCATTATCTAATAAAAAAATACATTGACAATCCTCTGGGTAAATCACTAAGCAAACAAATTTTGTTTGCAAAACTATTGAACTTGATATTTATAAAACCAATACGTTTGATAGGACTGATACACATGTCGTACCAAGGATCGTATTTAAAAACCTTTTTCAGCCTTCATCGCTATTTCCGTCATTATATGGGCAAACATCTCCCCCATATTTTTCAAAGCAGGAATAGCGGTGTTTTGCCTTTTTGATGAGAAATAAATTTTTATATTTCGTTCTGCATCAAACTTAATAAAACCCTATTTTTGTATAAAATGCAGGTATGCTAAACAAACCTTTTTATTTCTTCTTAAAATTATTATTTACTCCTTTTTACACGGGATTTTTTCAAGGTTTATTTTCCTTCAATATTGGGAAATATCCTCTTTATAAACAAATTCAGTATCTGCATTTCCGAATAAACAGAAAACTTAATTTTAAAACAAATACATACAAACTAAAGCCTGATAGTAAAGTCAGTTTTTTTTTGAAATTTCAGCCCAATACTGACTTTCACCGTCATAGTCTTTACGCTGCAGGTGCCTATGAGAGAGACATCACTGCACATATAATTGATGCAGCTCCCAAACAAGATATTTTTCTGGATGTTGGCGCCTGTATTGGTTATTATACAATTTTAGCAGCATCGATAAATCCTTTTTTGCAGATCTTCTCATTTGAACCGGATCCTTTATCTTTTACTGAGTTGGAATGTAATATTGACCTCAATAATTGTTCAAATATTAAAGCATTTAACTTTGCAGCTGGTTCTGAAAGAGGTGACAAACTTTTATATAAAGGATTATTTCCTGAGCAAAATTCACTTATCCGGAACAAAGAAAAAAAAGTTGAAACACTGTTGGTAAAAACAGAAAAAATTGACGGGATTTTATCTTTTACTCAAAAAAATATACTTATAAAAATAGACACAGAAGGTTATGAATTTGAAGTTGTGAAAGGAATGCAGGAGCTTATTAAAAATAACAATTGCACCCTGATTTTTGAATTTAACCCTTCTCTTTATAATTTGTTAGATAAAAATGGTGCTTTTGATTTTTTGACTTATCTCCGAAATGAAAAATTTACATTATTCGAAACCCTGTCAGAAAAAAAATTGTCAGAAATTGTAGATTTAACATTTTTTATTACTCAACTCAAACAATTACACATACATATTTTAGCAAAAAAAATGTAATTTTGCTAAAAAATAAATTATGGACTTGTACAATTTAGCAATTTACCTTGGAATAGCAACCTATTCATTTCTGTTAATTACTTTTCTTATTGGCATGCGTGTAATTAAAGCGGGATTTAAAAAACATCGTTTTTTTGCCATCGTTACCATGATTCTTGCAACATTACATGCCGGTTCATTTATTTATATGAGTTTCTTTGAATAATATTGTTCCATTTAAAAACATTTCATTATGAAAAAGTTATTATTAAGCCTTTTAGGTATTATCATTTTTACAAGTGTATTTTCACACCCGCCAAAAACAATCCGCTTAACTTATTCCAGGGCAGATCAAAAACTTACTATTGAAGCAAAACATAAGGTAAGCAATGTTGAAGCACATTTCATTGATGAAATTACCATATTTGTAAATGGAGTTGAACGTGAAAAAATCACATTAACAAAACAATCCAGTCTTGAAGCAGCTTTATATGTATATACCATTGGTGTATTAAATGCAGGAGACAAAGTAAAAGTTGTGGCCAATTGTAATAAAATGGGTAAAAAAGCTCAGGAGCTTACAATACGATAAGTTATTTCTCTTGAATTACTTATTGTGAATAGGTTGATACGATTTCTCTTTTTGTTTTTTTTTCACATTTCAGGTTATTCTGTTTTTGCAGCCGGTTCATTTCAGAATTCGCTGTCAGATAGTATTCCTGAGCAGGCAATTGTTCTAAGTCGATATATCCAACAGCGTTCATATTCGGGAAATGAATATGATGCGGGCATGTATTTACTTAATGTATGTCGTGAAAAAAACCTATATACACGTATTTTTACAGACACAGGGGGCAGTATTAATTTTGCTGCCTCATTGTATCCTCTTGAATTGAAAAAACCCAATATTGTTTTTTTCCATCATCTGGATGTTGTTCCCGAAGGAGATGTCAGCAAATGGAAATATCCGCCCTTTTCCGGTATTATAACAGAAGGAAGCGTTTGGGGAAGAGGTGCTCTTGATATAAAAGGTTTGGGAATCATGCATCTTTTTGCATTGGCATCTTTTTCCGAAATTGCCAAAGAAAGAGAGCTACCTTATAATTTTACTCTTTTGGCTGTTTCGGGAGAAGAAACCGGTGGACATCTAGGATCTAAAATAATTGCTAATAGTTTTTTTGATGAGCTCAATGCTGTATTGTTTTTGGGAGAAGGCGGCTCCGGTATCAGTGATATATTGCCAGCCACTAAAGAAAGACCTGTTTTTGGAATTTCCATAGCTGAAAAAGTTACACTTTGGCTTCGTTTATCCCTCGACCTTGAAACTCTGGCGCATGGCTCCATTACACCAGATGAATACCCGAATCAGATAATGATTGAAGCCTTGAGTCGTATCAATAACAGAATACCACAAATAAAATTCAATAAAGCATCACGACGCATGTTCAAAGAAATAGGAAAAATTGAAGGTGGTTTAAAAGGTTTTATTTTGCAAAACATCAACTGGATAATTTTTAAACCCTTTGTTACACAGTTTTCTCTTAGTGATCCAAATTTATATGCAGTTTCTGCAAATACTATTACCATAACTTCCATTAACAACCCCAGTGGGGCACACAATCAAATAGCTCAATCCATTGAAGCCACATTAGATTGTCGCTTACTTGCCACAGGAGAAGAACATGAACTTATACAAGAAATCCGCACTTTACTTAAAGACCCATGTATTAAAATTGAGATTATTGATAAGGAAGTTAACTCTTTTGTTACCATTCCTGAAGATTTTTTTCTAAAATTTGAAACAGCCATTAAAAGCATTTACAAAAAATCCCGAGTGGTGCCCATTTTTTTCCCGGCATCAAGTGATAATAATTATTTTAGAAATAAAGGTGTGCCTGTTTATGGTATAAATCCCATAATTAAAAACAAAGCCCTTCTGAATACTATTCACAATTTTAATGAACATTTACCAATTGATAAGTTGATGGAAGGACAAATGGTTTTTGAACAATTTATTAAAATTCTTATTGATTCAACAAATATTGAGGGTGATTCAGTGTCTTTTTAGTTAATTACCCCACTTACATCCATATTGGTTTTGTTGTTAAATTATGTTAAATAAAAAATATAATTTTGGAATAATAACAAGATAGAATCTTTCAAAATAGTTGTTTTTGAAAATTTTGTCTTTTAAAAAACATATCTGTTTCAAAATTAGAACTGTTTTAATATATTTATTTTTATCTACCTTTGTAATGTTGATTTTATCATTATCAATAAGCGATATGTCAATGTTTAATTAAATGCAAGAACAAAAATGAACAGAGTTGTAATAACAGGAACAGGCATTTATTCGACAATAGGTAAAAATCTTGACGAAGTCAAGGAATCATTATATCATGGCCGGTCGGGAATAGTTTTAGATATGGAGCGTAAAGCCTATGGATATCAATCGGGCTTAACAGGCTTTTTAGAGCGCCCTGATTTGAAAGGACTTATAGATCGCAGATCGCGTGTTAACATGTCGGAACATGGTGAATATGCCTATATGTCAACCATAGAAGCCCTGAAAAATGCACAAATAGACAGTGATTTTTTAGAACAAAATGCTGTAGGAATTATTTTTGGCAACGACAGTTCCACACCTGCGGTTATAAAAACCGTTGATATTGTGCGAGAAAAGAGAGATACCACTTTTGCCGGTTCCGGGGCTGTTTTTCAATCAATGAACTCATCGGTTACAATGAATTTATCGGTTATCTTGAAGTTAAGGGGTGTAAATTTCACCATAAGTGGTGCTTGTGCGAGCGGTTCTCATGCCATTGGAACAAGTTATCTCCTTATAAAGCATGGTTACCAGGATCGTATTATCTGCGGTGGTTCACAAGAAATTAATCTTTTTTGTGTTGCTAATTTTGATGCTCTAAATGCTTTCTCAAAAAGAGAATCAGAGCCTACAAAAGCCTCACGACCTTTCGACAAAAACAGAGATGGGCTAGTGCCCAGCGGGGGTGCAGCAACATTGGTTTTGGAAAGTTATGATGCTGCAGTTAAAAGAGGTGCACCTATACTTGCCGAAGTATTCGGATATGGGTTTTCATCCGATGGCAAACATATTTCCGTTCCGGATATTGAAGGCCCCATGGATGCTATAAAAATGGCATTAAAACAAGCAGACATGAGCCCAAATCAAATAGAATACATTAACGCACATGCTACATCAACCCCATTGGGTGATGCCAATGAGGCCAAAGCCCTTGATGCCATTTTTGGTTCATCACGTCCTTTTATTAATTCAACAAAATCAATGACTGGTCATGAAATGTGGATGGCAGGTGCCAGTGAAGTTGTTTATTCATTACTGATGATGCAGAATGGTTTTATTGCGCCAAACGTTAATTTTGAAGAACCTGATGAATTCAGCAAAAAACTTAATATTTCAGCAAAAAGGGTTGATGCCAATTTTAACATGTTTTTGTCAAATTCATTTGGATTTGGTGGTACAAATTCATCTTTGATTATTGGAAGATTAAAAAAATAATTTATCTTTGCATTTTTAAATAATACAACACGTATGCAAAAGCATGAAATAGTAGAAATTATCAATGATTTTCTCATAAATGAATTTGAAATTGAAGAATCTAAACTCGTTCCGGGCGCCCATTTAAAAAATGATTTGGGTTTGGAAAGTCTTGATTATGTAGATATTGCAGTTATTGTTGAAGAAAAATTCGGTTTTAAAATTAAAGGTGAAGATATGGGAAATGTATTGACACTTGATATGCTTTACGATTATATTTTTACCCGCTCAAACCAATAATTTAAGACCATGCCTTTATGGAGTGGTAAAACCCGTGGCGGTGTTACAGGCTACAAAACTTTTATTTTTATTCTTAAATCTTTCGGGTTAGGTTTTGCCTATTTCATTCTCAACTTTGTAGTGGTATATTTTATTTTCACTTCCCCAAAGTCCATAAAAGCTGCATTTTATTATTTCCGCAACATTCATAAATATGGTTTTTTCAGAACTCTGTTTTTTATCTGGAAAAACTATTATGTTTTTGGACAAACCCTTATTGATAAAGTGGTTATACTATCGGGTTTAAAAAACAAACTCCATTTTGAATATGAGGGCGAAAATTATCTTCATAACATAGCTTCCGATAAAACAGGCGGTATGTTGATAAGTGCCCATATAGGAAGTTTTGAAATTGCAAGTTATCTCCTTAAACGAATTCAAACAAAAGCAAATATTCTGATGTTTGAGGCAGAACATGAAAATATTAAAAATTTTCTTTCAAGTGTTTATAAAGATATGCCTGCAAACATCATCACTATAAAAGATGACATGTCCCATATTTACGACATTAAAAGTGTTTTTGAAAATAAAGAATTTTTGTGTCTTCATGGTGACCGGTTTTTAGATGGTACAAAAACCATCCAAATGAAATTTATGGGGCGTGAGGCCCGTTTTCCTGTGGGTCCTTTTTTTCTTGCATTGAAGTTTAATATACCTGTATCTTTTGTTTTTCCGATGAAGCACAGTAAATACAGTTATCATTTTTATGCGACACCTCCTAAATTCTATTATCAAGAAAGACAAAATCTTAAACAAAGAGATTTTTTGGTGTCCCAAATCATTGCTGATTACATTGGAGCATTTGAAAACGTGCTTAAAAAATACCCTGAACAATGGTTTAATTTTTATTATTTTTGGGAAAGAAATAAAGACTGATGAGAAAATTATTACTTGTTTCAGCAAATCAGATGAAAGCACCCTACCCTGTATATCCACTTGGTGTTTCTTATCTTTATGCCTACCTGAATACACATCTTGAAAATTTTGAAATAAAAATATTTGACTTTATTGATAAGAATGAAGACGACTATATAAGCTTTCTCCGAAAGTATAAACCGGATTATGTTGGTGTTTCCCTTCGCAACATTGATGATGTGAATGTGTACATTCAAGAAAGTTTTATACAACACTACAAAACCATAGTTGATAATACCCGTACCCATTCTGATGCTATTGTAATAATTGGAGGTTCGGGTTATTCTATTTTTCCTGAATTGTTGTTTCGTAGAATTCAGCCCAACTTTGGCATTTATGGTGAGGGAGAGGTTCGTTTTAAGGAATTATTAACAGCATTAGACACAGGAGAAAGTTACTCACATATCAATAATTTGCTGTTCACAAAAGAAGACAAACTTGTTTTTAATAAAGGAGAACAAACACTAAAAAATTTTAACCTTTGTTTTAATCCAGCCATGGCCGATTTTTACTGGCAACACAGTGGTATGCTGAATATTCAGACCAAGCGTGGCTGTCCCTACAAGTGTATTTATTGCACATACCCTGTTATTGAAAGTCACAAAGTCAGAACACTTAATAAGGATAACATTATTGATGTTTTGGAAGACCTCTCTAAAAACAGAGAAATAGACTATCTTTTTTTTACCGATTCTATCTTTAATCTGGATAATAAATTTAATTATGAACTTGCTGAAAATATTATCAGAAAAGGAATTAAGATCAATTGGGGGGCTTATTTTAATTTTTGTAATCTTGATGAGGGTTTGCTGCGTCTTTTACAAAAAGCAGGGCTCAAACATATAGAATTCGGGACCGATTCATTATCAGAAGCCATGCTGGAAAACTACAACAAGCCTTTTGGTTTGACAGATATTTTTCGTATTTCGGACATTTGTGTAAAATTAGGTATTGATTATGCGCATTTTCTCATTCTGGCGGGGTACGGTGAAACTGAAGACACTATTGATGAAACATTTTTAAATTCAAAACGGCTGGAAAAAACAGTATTTTTTCCTTTTATAGGTCTGCGTATTTATCCTGGAACCAGACTTTATGAAATTGCCCTGAAAGAAGGCCGGATAAAATCGGAAGACGATTTATTGCTACCTGTCTATTACCTTTCGGATAAAGTAAACATCAAGCAACTCAAAGAAAAAGCTGCAAAAACAAATAAAAGGTGGATTTTCCCTGATGATGATCTTTCTGTTATCATGAATAAAATGAGAACACGAAATAAAAAAGGCCCTTTATGGGAATATTTAATACAATAACAAATGGAACAATTTGAAATTTTGGATCTTATACCCCAACGTCCTCCCATTGTAATGGTTGATGGTTTGAACTATTGTGATGATTCAAAAACGATATCTCATTTTTTTATAAAACCTGAGAATGTTTTTTGTGAAAATAATCTGTTTTTGGAAGCAGGGCTTATAGAAAATATTGCCCAAACTGCTGCAGCAAGAATGGGCTACCTGACAAAAATAAAGGGCGGAGAACCTCTTGTTGGTTATATTGGTGCTGTTAAAAATCTGAATATCTTTTTTTTACCTGAATCTGAAACACAGCTAATAACAGAAGTTCATATTGAAAGCGAAATAATGGGATTTACGCTTATAACCGGTAAAGTAACATCAAACGGAAAAATAGCAGCCGATTGTGAAATGAGAATTTTCTTGCTGGCTGAATAATAATGGACTTGAAATATAAATTTAGCGTTCTTTCAATTTTCACTGTGATTACTTTTTAATTACTTTTGAGAATACAATAAAAAATACCGGAAACGTTTTAATATTTTAATAAATCTATATAAATGAAAAGCGCTTTTTGTTTTGTTTTGTTTAATTTTTTTGTTATTTCTTCTCTCTTTTCACAAATCATTTATAAAACTGAATGGAAAAGTGAAGCAGACAAAATTGTATATGTTACTGAGTGGAAAAGTGAGGCAGACATGATGGTATATGTTACTGAATGGAAGAGCGAGGCTACATCAGACAGCGGTCTATGGTATTTCACCGAATGGAAAAGTGAAGCTCATTGGAAAGTATATTTTACTGAATGGAAAAGTGAAGCCAATTTAATTGTTTATTTTACAACATGGAAATCGGAAGCCGGTTTTACTGATTAAATTTTATAAAAAAACAATTATTAAAAATTAAAATAAATACTTTGAACCCAATAAAAAAACTGGCAGGACAAACAGCAATATATGGCTTTAGCAGCATACTTGGTCGTTTGCTTAATTATTTGCTGGTTCCAATTTACACACGTGTTTTCATTCCATCCGAATTTGGTGTAATAGCAGAGCTTTATGCCTATATAGCATTTCTGAATATCCTGTTAACCTATGGTATGGAAACCTCATTTTTCAGACATTACAACAATTCAGCTGATAGGAATAAGGTTTTTTCCTCTTCTTTTATTTCTATCTGTTTGACCTCTATTCTTTTTTTTATTCTAATTATAAGTTTTCTAAATCCATTAGCTGGCATTATACGTTATGCCGCCAATCCTGAATACCTTATATGGGTAGCTCTTATTGTTGTTCTGGATGCAGTAGCCACTATTCCCTTTGCCAGACTCAGAGCCTTGAACAAACCCAAAAAATTTGCTGTTGTAAAATTGCTCAATATTGGGCTCAATATTGGATTTAACTTGTTTTTCCTTTTATTCTGTCCTTATATCCTTAAAAACAACATTTCTTCCCAGTTTTTATCACCCATCATTAACTTTTTTTATAACGAAAATATTGGTGTTGGATATGTTTTTATATCCAATCTTATTGCCAGTGGTGTAACCTTCATTTTGTTTGTGCCATCAATAATAAATGCTAAACCTATTTTCGACAAGAAAGTGTGGAAGACTATGATTATTTATGCATGGCCTTTGCTTTTAGCTGGTTTTGCAGGTATTATCAATGAAACAATTGACCGAATTCTTATTAAATTTCTTCTACCTGAAAATATTTCGATGACACAACTGGGTATTTACAGTGCTTGTTATAAAATTTCGATCATCATTACCATTTTTATTCAGGCTTTTCGTTTTGCTGCCGATCCTTTTTTCTTTGCTGAATCTAAGAATAAAAATGCAAAACATATTTACGCACTTGTTATGAAATATTTCATCATCATTTGTCTGCTAATTTTTCTTGGAATAATGATGTATATTGATTTTATAAAGTATTTTGTAGGAGATAAATACCATGATGGCCTTACTGTAGTGCCTATTTTGCTTATAGCTAATATTTTTCTGGGTATTTATTACAATCTGTCAATATGGTATAAACTATCAGACAAAACCATTTACGGTGCTTACTTTTCAATATTCGGAGCCATAGTAACCATTGTTTTAAATTTATTCTGGATTCCTGTATGGGGCTATGTGGGCGCTGCATGGGCAACACTAATTTGCTATTTCAGCATGATGGTGGCTTCCTATATTATTGGACAAAAAAACTATAAAGTGAATTATGATGTGAAAAGAATAGGATTTTATTTTGTCCTGACGTTTGTATTATTTATACTTACTTCTTTTCTGAAACCCCTAACCGGACAGTATTACATTGCGATTAATACGATTGTCTTTATATTATTTACTTTACTGGTTGTAAGGCTTGAATTCAATAAAAAAAATAGGGATTCACTAAAAGAAGTCACTTGATAAAATCACCCTTCCAATAAGCAAAACACCAAAGCAAAGAAGTATAATGCCCACTATTCTGTTAATCCAGAATAATGATTTTTCATTAATGTATCTTTTAATTTTCTTTGCCACATAACATTTTACAACATCTGTTACGAAAATAGTTGCCAGTACCGTTGAAAAAAACATAATGATTTCACTTTTTTCAACTTCCTGATTTGTAGTATAGATACTCATTGCCGATGCCCAAAAAAGCAATAAGAAAGGATTAAGAATATTCATAAAAAACCCTTTTACAATATAGGTCAATGTGCCTGGTTTTTTAAGGGGAACTTTTAGTTTATTTTCATTGGTTTTTAAAACCGGTTTTCTATTAAAAGTAACTACTCCAAAAATGATAAGTACAATACTCCCCAGGGCTCCGAAAATCAAATTGTTTTCAGAATTATTCAATAACTGAAGCAAACCAATATAACTTAAAAAAACGAGTAAAAAATCACTCAACACAACACCTACAGCCATTTTAACACCAGCCCTGAAGCCTCTGTAGATACTTGTTTGAAGCAGTGCAAAAAAAACCGGTCCTACTAAAAATGCTACTGTTAAACCTAATAATATTCCTTTGAGAAAAGCTGCAACCATTATATCTTTCTTTGAATCAATATCCTTTTATAGTTATGAATTCTTCCCAGTCGTTGAGTTGTTGCCCTTTTAAAACGCGAGGAAATTTATTTTGTGCCCCTTCTTTTCCTTTACTTCTCATGAATTCATAAAAAATTTCAGTGGGTAATACCTTGACAAATACATCCTTAATAGCTTCTATCCTTTCCACCCTATAATCATCATTTAAAATCTTAAGAAAATAGTCTAGACGGTTCTTAACATTTTCAGCATCATTCGACTCATCCATGCCTAAATACCACTGATGTGCAAACATACTTTCATATTTTATGCCCACAACTGCAAATTCTTTAATTTCCGTTTTCAATTCATCTGCAAGCATTTTTACGGCTTGGTTCATATTTTCGACAGAAAGGTGTTCACCACATAAATTTAAAAAATGTTTGGTGCGACCCGTAATCACAATTTCGACATTTTTTTTCGAGGTAAATTTAATGGTATCACCTATTAAGTAACGCCATGCACCGGCACAAGAGGAAATAATGAGTGCGTAATCCTTACCTTCTTCAACTTCACTTAAATTTAGTGCTTCCGGATTTTCAACAAGGTTGTTGTTTTCGTCGAAATTCTTTTCATTAAAGGGAATAAATTCAAAATATAAACCATTGTTAAGAGCTAAATGCATTGAGTCGGAATTTGGATTGCTCTGAAAAGCTATAAATCCTTCTGAGGCCAGATAAGTTTCAATATAAATCAGTGGTTTCGCAAGAAGTTTTTCAAATCCTTGTTTATAAGGTGTAAATGAAACACCTCCATGAACAAAAATTGATAAATTTGGCCAAATATCATGAATGGTTTTAAGATTGTAATAGGCAATTATTTTCTCGAATAAAATCTGGAGCCAAGCAGGAACTCCACAAATAACTCCAATATCCCAATTTTTTGCATTCTTTACAATTTCATCAAGTTTTGTTGTCCAATCTCTTTCTCTAGAAATTCTTTTTCCTGGCTTATAATGATGCTGAAACCAAAAAGGTATATTTTTTACGGTTATTCCGGATAAATCGCCTTCATAAAAAGTTCCATTATATTGTAAATGGGTACTTCCTCCCAGCATGAGCATACCTTTCTCAAAAAATTCCTTTGGAAAATCATACTGAACCAACGAAAATATTTGTTTTATACTTACCCTTTTAATAGCTTTGAGCATACTGTTGGTAACAGGTATATACTTACTTGATGCTTCAGATGTTCCGGAGCTCAATGCAAAATATTTTACTGTTCCCGGCCAACAAACATACGGTTCCCCATTGATACAACGATACCACCAGTTCTTATACATGGTGTTATAATCATGTACCGGAACTTTATTTTTAAATTCTTTTACTACATTTTTACTTTTTAGGATATCGTAAAATTGATAATGATCACCAAAATATGTATTGGCGGCTTTTTTTAATAATTTTTTTAACATTCTTTCCTGTATTTTCTGTGGGGCTTTTTCCCTAAGTAAAACAGGAATTTTACTACGTATTTCAATTGCTTTTTTAATAACAGAACCTAATATTGGCATAAGAAATTTTTTTTCAAAAATAGAAAATTTTTTCAACTTTTTTTACGCATTCGTATAGTAGTATTGAGATTTGATTTTTGTAACCAATAAAATGTTTACAAAGTCTTAGGAATTTAATTCAAATTAATCGTTCAATATTGATTAAATTTGTCTGATTGAAAAATTAAATATTAAAAAATCATGAAATCATCATACACCGTACAAGGAAACATTGTTGATGTTGTAAACCGTCGGATTTTCAGCGGTATTATAAACATTGAAAAGGGGCATATTAAGAAAATAACCCCTGCCATTGTTCAAGAAAAACACTTTATTCTTCCCGGACTTATTGACAGTCATGTGCATATTGAAAGTTCTATGTTAATACCATCTGAATTTGCACGTATTGCAATAACTCATGGTACAACTGCCTGTGTTTCGGATCCCCATGAACTGGCTAATGTGATGGGTATAGAAGGTGTCATGTTTATGATTAACAATGGTAAAAAAACACCTTTTAAATTTTATTTCGGTGCACCTTCTTGTGTGCCAGCTACCGGTTTTGAAACTTCAGGCAGCGTCATAAACAGTAATGATATTGAAAAACTACTTCAAATGCATGAAATAAAATATCTTGCTGAAATGATGAATTTTCCGGGCGTTCTTTTTGAAGACAATGAAGTGATGAAAAAGTTATATGCTGCCACTCAGTATAATAAGGTAGTTGATGGACATGCACCAGGTTTACGTGGTAGTGATGCAAAAAAATATATAGATGCCGGAATAACCACCGACCATGAGTGTTTTTCTATAGAAGAAGCAGAAGAAAAAATTTCTTACGGTATGAAAGTACTTATCAGGGAAGGTAGCGCTGCAAAAAATTTTGATGAATTAATACCACTTATTAAAAAACATCCTGATTCTATAATGTTATGTTCTGATGATAAACATCCTGATGATCTGATAAAAGGCCATATAAATCTGTTGATAAAAAGGGCTGTTGAAAAAGGCTATGACATTATTGATATATTAAGAACTGTAACTCTTAATCCTACTCAACACTATAAACTTGATTCAGGTTTATTGCAAAAAGGGGATAGCGCCGATTTTATTATTATTGACAACCTCAATGATTTTAACGTGCTTGAAACACATATCAATGGCCAAGTTGTTTTTCAAAATGGTAAATCTTTAATTGAATCTGTTAAAGAAAATCCTGTTAATGCTTTTAACTGTATTCCTCTGAAAATTGAAGATATAGTTGTGTTTGCTGAGCATTCTAAAATTAATGTCATTAAAGCTCTTGAAGGACAACTCATAACCCAAAGACTCATTACTAATGCTACGATATCCGATAAAAAAGTTATAAGTAATACAGAAAAAGACATTTTAAAAATTGTGGTTCTTCAACGCTACAAACCTTCAAAGCCTTCTGTGGCTTTTATTAATGGTTTTGGTCTTAAGCAAGGAGCTATGGCTTCAACCATAGCACATGACAGCCACAATATCATTGCAGTTGGGACAAATGATACAGACATCATTGAAGCCATTAATTTACTTATTAAAAACAAAGGAGGCATATCTGTTGTCAATAATAAAGAAAAACTTGTGTTGCCCTTACCTTTCGGTGGTTTAATGACTGATGAAACAGCACACGAAGTGGCAAATAAATATCATTTACTTGACGATAAAGTAAAAAAAATGGGTTCTACATTAAAAGCACCTTTTATGACTCTTGCTTTTATGGCCCTTTTAGTTATTCCTGAACTCAAAATAAGTGACAAAGGTCTCTTTGATGGCAGTAAATTTGAATTTACATCACTTTTTAGTATCAACTAATTTCTTATTATAAAACATTAAATTATATATACTAACAAAATAAACATTAATTTAAATTTGCTTAATAAAAATTCACAATAATAAAAGAACTGTTAATAACTTTTTTTTTCCTAATGCGTATTCTATTACAATATAATTCATAATTATTTAGAAATAAAGAAGATATGATCATACTAAAATATATAATGAAAAACTTACATTTTTACATACTTTTTAGTTTTCAGACAGTTATATTTTTTAAACAATTACTTGTTAATTAGTATTAATTTTTGTTATTAAATAAATTATAAATAATTGATAAATGAAACATAAAATTATTAATCAAAATTACATTTGAAAAAAACAAGCTAAATCTTTCAAAAGTTTAAAAATTAAGTAAACATTTTTCTAACAATAAATATCTGTTAAAAAGTATAAATTTTATTAACAACAAATTTTATAAAATATAACAAATTTTTATAAAATATTGAATATTAAATATTTATTAAAATTAAAATGTTAATTAAAATGTTAATTAAATATTTCTCATTAAATATCAAAAAGTTATTAAGATTACTAACAGGCTTTTATTTAGTTATTATTTTAATTAAAATTTATAAAATATAATATAAATGAAAAACACAAATGGTCATATAAAAGAATTGGGTTTTATCAATGAAAAATATAAAAAATCAGATATCATTGAACAAATAAAATTATTAAGAAAGAAAAAAAATGCAGTGATACTGGCACATTTTTATCAGATTCCTGAAATTCAGGATATAGCCGATTTTGTAGGAGATAGTCTGGGATTATCGCAACAGGCAGCTTCAACCAATGCGGATATGATAGTTTTTTGCGGTGTGCATTTTATGGCAGAAACGGCAAAAATAATTTCTCCCGAAAAAAAGGTTATTTTACCCGACATGAAAGCAGGTTGTTCTCTTGCAGATAGCTGTTCAGCAAGCGACTTTGCAAAATTTAAAGCAAATTATCCTGATCATATTGTTGTCACATATATTAATTCATCAGCCGAATTAAAAAGTCTTTCTGATGTTATATGCACTTCTAGTAATGCTGTTAAAATTGTAAACTCTATCCCTCTTGATAAGAAAATTATATTTACCCCTGACAAAAATTTAGGTGCCTATGTGATGCAGCAAACAAAAAGGCCCATGATATTTTGGGACGGAAGTTGTGAAGTTCATGATGTATTAAAATTGGAAAATATAATACATCTAAAAATAAAACATAAGGATGCCAAATTGATAGCACATCCCGAATGTAAGGCGCCCATATTGGAAATTGCCGATTTTGTTGGTTCTACCACTGCGCTATTAAATTATACGCAAACAGATAAAAGCAAAAAATATATTGTTGCAACCGAAACAGGTATTTTACATCAAATGAAATTAAATTCTCCTGAAAAAGAATTTATTATTGCTACCAACAATGAAACATGTTCATGTAACGATTGTCCTTATATGAAATTGAATACAATTGAAAAGTTATACATTTGTATGAAATATGAAAAACCTGAAATTGTTTTAGATTTAAAACTTATCAAAGAAGCCAAAAAACCAATAATGAAGATGCTGCAAATATCAGCAACCTAAGCAAAAACACCATTATGAGAGTAATAATTAACTTATTTATTTTATTTTTATTTATAAATATTTCTATTTATGCTCAGGATTTAGAAACAGATACAACAAATCTGACCTATTTTTATTTTCCTGACGGTCATGTTTCAAGTGTTGGAACATTAGAAAATGGCCGACCCAATGGCTTTTGGCGCACATTTCACGAAAATGGTATCATAAAATCGGAAGGAAACAGGGAAAATTTTATGCTCAACGGATTGTGGAAATTTTACAATGAAGAAGGCCAGATTATACAGGAAATTAATTATGAAGATGATCTAAAAAAAGGTCCACGAATTACCTATACAGAAATAGAAATTATTGAAGAAAATTTTGAAAACGATGTAAAAAACGGTTTAACAAGACATTTTTATAAGAATGGAGCTGTTAAACGAATAGTAAATTTTGATAATGGAAAGGAAAATGGCATTGCAAGAGATTATTCCATGGAAGGAGTAGTAATTACCATTACCGAATATAGAAATGGACTCATAATTAACCGAGAAAATATCAACAGAACTGATAGAAATAACCGAAAGCAAGGTACCTGGAAATATTTTTATGCCGATGGCAATGTTGAAATGGAAGGATTTTATGTTAGTGGTCTTAGAAATGGGTATTTTAAATACTATTTCCCTGACGGCAAGTTAAAAACAATTGAAAAATATGTTAATGATGAACTTCAGGAAAATGTTCAGGAAATAACAAGATATGAAATAAGAACAGACTATTATCCTGATGGCAATATTAAGATACAAGGTAGTTATAAAGAAGGAATTCCCGAAGGAATCAGAAGAGAATATGCAGAAAACGGGACTATAGAAAATTCATTTGTATTTGTAAATGGAAGAATTGTTTCAGAAGGTATTATTGACGCATCAGGAATTAAACAAGGATATTGGAAATATTTTTATGATAATGGTGTATTAAAGGCCGAAGGGAATTATAATAATGGTATTAATACCGGCTTATGGAAATATTATACCGAAAACAGCACATTGAAACAAATTGGTAATTATAATAATAATGGGAACCAAAACGGAGAGTGGAAGTGGTTTTATGAGAATGGACAAGTTCAGAAAATTGAAAATTTCAGAAATGGAAAATTGGAAGGCATGACTGAAGAATTTGATGAAAACGGAAATGTCATTGCCCGTGGAAATTATGAAGATGGTAATGAAGATGGTCCATGGTTTTACATGACAAATAATTATAAACAAGAAGGCAGTTTCAGCTATGGCAGAAAAACAGGTATCTGGAAACATTACTACAATGATGGCACATTAAAATTTGAAGGCAATTACATTGATGATTATGAGGATGGAAAACATTATTATTACTGGGAAAACGGAAGAATCAAAGAAGAAAGAACATACGTTCTTGGAAAACCTGAGGGAGTTTGGCGAAAATACACACAAGACGGTTTACTATTTATTTATATAGATCATAAGAGAGGTATTGAATACAAGTATGATGGCGTTGTTATAAAACCCGAAGTTGAAGATTAAATTTTGCAGCTATGAAAGAAAAAAATTCAATTAAAGTAATAGAACATTTAGTAAAAAGTCTAAATGAAGGGGTTATTATTTATGATTTAATAAAAAATAAAATCATTTTATTTAATGAAATTTCTTTAAAATTACTTTGCATAAGAGAATATAAGAAATCAGATAAAGTTAAAGCTTTAAATATATTTATAGAACATCTCTTAAATTTTAATTTATCAAAAGAGCAACATATCAAAGAAGAAGTATATTGTAATCTGAAAAAAAAAACAAATAAAATATGTATTAAATTAAAGCCACATGATAATTATATTTTTTTTCTGATTTCAGACATTAGTATTTCAGAGGAAAAAGAATTGATTGTAAATGAATTGAGCAGTTTTTTGATGAATAATCCAAAAATAATTGCTGTTATTGATAAAAATGGTGAAATTGAGCTGGCTAATACAAAATTTATTGATGTTTTTCAAACAGCCACAAATATTGTAGGTACAAACATATTGACGTTTGGCTTAAAAAACAAACGTTTTCAAAACATAAAGATTTGGAAAACTATTACGGAAGGCAGTGTTTGGAAAGGAGAAATTCATACTTTCAACAACAAGGGAGAAGATCTTATTTTGCTTACATCTATATCTCCGTTTAAGTCATCAAAAATAAAAGACAGGTTCATCATTATTGCTGAAGATATAACGGCCAAAAAATATTATCAGATTTTATTGAAAAATGCTGAGAATAAAAAAGATATCATATTAAATTCTTTGCCTGATACCATTTTGGTCATTGATAATAAGGGACACTTCACCGATTATAAAAGTGAAAAGTCTGACAAGCTGATTCATTTGGATTCAATTATAGGTAAGAAAATCACAGAAGTAAACTTACCTATAGAGCTTACAAAAAAGATATTGACAACAGCAAAGTTTTGTATAAAAAGTAAAAAATTAAAACAATTTCTTTACGAATATAAAGAAAAGGAAAAAATTTACGAATGCAGATTGATTGCACCAAATGACTTTGAAGTTATATGTATTATAAGAGATGTTACCAAGAGAATTTTAGGAGAGAGAATATTAAAAGATAAAGAAAAATCATATAAAAGTATGGTTGAAAGTTTGCCAAGCGGTATTATTATTCACAAAAATAATAAGATAGTTTATGCCAATAAAACAGCAATGAATTACTTAGGGTGCAATGACTTAAAGAAAATAAGAAACAAAGATATTTATTGTTTTATTCCTGAAGAGTTAAGAGAAGAATCAAGAGCCCGAGTTCAAAAAGCGATGGAAGGAAAAAATTTGGACTTTAAAGAATTTCCCATCATATCACTAAAAAATAAAAATCAAATTCTATACGAGACTAAACCCGTTTTATTTGAGTACTACGGGGAGCAGGTATGCCAGATAGTAATTAGAGATCTCAGTGTGCAAAAACGTCTTATTAAGGAAACCATACGTGCTGAGATGGCCGAAAAGATGAATGAAGAAATGCTTAAAGAAGTAAATCAAAGAAAGAACACTGAACAAATTCTAAAAGATTCACTCAAAGAGAAAGAAGAATTAATAAAAGAAATTCATCACCGGGTAAAAAACAACATGCAGATAATTTCTAGTATTCTCAATCTGCAATCTCATACGATCAATGATAATGAAATAAAATTATTATTCGAAGAAAGTCAGAACCGAATAAAATCAATGGCCCTCGTACATGAAAATATCTACGATAATAAAGATTTTTCAAGCATCAGTTTTGAGAAATATGTATCGAGTATTATTGATAATTTACTAAGATCTTTTAATGTTAACAAAAAAAATATTTTATTAACAAAAAATATTGAAAATTTTTATTTGCCCGTAAGCCTCTCTGTACCTTGCGGTTTGATAATTAATGAAATAATTTCCTTTTCGATGAAAAGATTTTTTGTCGAAATATCAAAAGAAAATCATATCTTTGTCGAAGCAAAATTTAATAATAACGAAGTGCAAGTAATAATTTCTGATAATGGTGCTCCTATAGAAACTAAAAATTTCTTACAAGAATCATCGATATTGGGCATACAATTAATAAATGCATTAGTTGACCAGATTAACGGAAAAATAAATTTTGAATCAAAAAAGGAAACCACATTTAAAATTATGTTTAACATTAAAAATTAATTATCATGGCTAAATTAAAAATTTTAGTAGTAGAAGACGAAAACATCGTCGCAAAAGACATCCAAAACAGCTTGGTGAAGCTTGGTTACAAAGTAACTGATGTTGTAAATTCAGGTGACAAAGCAATCAGTTCTGTTGAAGAAAACAGACCTGAAATTGTTTTGATGGACATTATGATCAAAGGAAAAATTGATGGTATTGATACCGCAAAAATCCTTCGTGAACGATTTGACATACCTGTTATTTTTCTTACAGCTTATGCTGATGAAAATACTTTGGAAAAAGCAAAAATGAGCGAACCTTATGGTTACATCATCAAACCTTTTAAAGAAAAAGAATTGCAAACAACCATCGAAATGGCAGTTTACAAACACGAAAAAGATTTCAAAGTAAAAAAAGAAAGAGATCTTTATCATTCAATTGTTGAGAATAAAGATTCAAAAGACAGCATTTTTGTAAGAGCCGATTACAGACTCAACAAAGTTAACTTTAAAGACATTTATTATGTAGAAGCATTGAAAGATTATGTTGTCATAAATACTTCAGATAATATTTATACCACTCACACAACAATGAAACACATGATGAAAATTCTTCCTGAAAAAGAATTTGTTCGTGTTCATAGATCATACATCGTAAGATTGGATAAAATATTCTCTATTAAATACCCTGATTTGGTTATTGAAGGAAAAATGAAAGTTATTCCAATTGGTGGATTGTACAGAAAAGAATTATTTGGAAGATTGAATTTGATTTAAGCGAATAACTTTTACAAAAAACGGGCATTAATTTTTTAATGTCCGTTTTTTTTCCCCACCCCCCCAAAAAAATGACCTCTATAAATTAACGCTTATGAATTATTTTTTTAAAAAAGGGGTAGAATACTATAAATAGGTAAGAATTCAAATAAAGGCAAAAAATCAAGGTTTTTTTCTAATGATGTAAATGATACTTGAATAGTTAAGGTTTTTTTGACTGGCCATAAAATTCGAAAATAATCCAATTGCAATTCCTTTAAAAAAGGAAAGAAAACTTTTTTTATACTTTTCGCTTAATATGCTTACATAAAAAGAATCAAAATGCATGGGTTTACGACTTAAAATTTCAAATTCATTTTTTTCAAGAAGAGCAGTTAAGCTGGTATGGTTAAAATGGTGCAAATGCCGTGGTACATCAAAGGCAGCCCAGTAGTTTCCATAGTATCGGGCATCATACGAATCGCTGTTTGGGACAGCGATTACAATAATTCCATTTGGTTTTAAAAGAGTTCTAAGCTGTCTTAATTTCGTATTTAAATCAGGGATATGTTCCAAAACGTGCCACATGCTTATTACATCAAAAAAACAATCTTCAAAAATCGTTAAATCATTCGGTTTATTAATGGGTAATTTGTGTTTTTCTGAGGCATATAATCTTGTATTATCATCGGGTTCTATACCATAACAATCCCAGTGTTCAGAAATAAAAGCAGATAAAAAATCCCCTGTACCACAACCATAATCTAAAATACGACCTTTCTGTACATAAGATTCAATCAATCTTTTTTTAGAATTTATAGCGTTTTTTTTAACCAAATGGTAAAGCTTGAAGAAAATCCCTTTTTTTGTATTTGAGTGAGACACATACTTTTCGGATTTATAATAAGAAGAAATATGATTCTCATCAGGATAAGGATTTGTAAATTTAAAACCGCAATCCTTACACTCGGTAATATAAAATTTTTCCTCTGAAAGAAAGTAATCTTTTAATTCAAGAAAACTTTTGAAATTTTTACTGCCACAAATATTACATTTTTCTATTGTTATCATGATAAAAAGTTTCACGTGAAACAAAAAGTTTATCTACCCAGAAATATCAATAATACTGAGATATCGGAAGGAGAAACACCACTAATTCTTGATGCTTGACCAATTGTTCTGGGTTTAATTTTATTAAGTTTTTCCCTTGCCTCAAAAGAAATTGACTTAAGTTTGCTATAGTCAAAATTGGTATGCAATTCAATATTTTCAAGGCGTTCAATTTTATCAACCATTTCTTTTTCCTTGTTGATGTAGCTCTCGTATTTGAGCAAAATTTCTGCTTGTTCAATGTCATCATTTTCAACAAGAGGAAGAGAACTTATATAATTTTTAAGGGGCTCATAATATTGAATAAGATCGAAAAGATTCACCTGAGGCCTCAAAATAATATTAAGTAATTTGTTTCTTTGCGTAAGCTCAGAAGTATTGTGAGTGGATAAAAAAGGGTTTATTTGTACAGGATCAATATTTTGGTTTTTAATAAATTTAATTATATCTTCAACATTTTTGGTTTTTTCCTGAAGAGAAAGGTATCTTTTTTCATCAATCAAACCTAGTTTATAACCAAAAGGTGTAAGTCTGATGTCGGCATTATCCTGCCTTAATAATATTCGATACTCTGCTCTGGATGTAAACATTCTATAGGGTTCATTTGTTCCTTTTGTTACCAGATCATCTATGAGAACACCTATATAAGCTTCTGAACGTTTAAGTATAAATTCTTTAAGATTATTTTTTTTATTATGTGCATTTATACCGGCTATAAGCCCCTGACATGCGGCCTCTTCGTAACCTGTTGTGCCGTTAATCTGTCCTGCAAAATAAAGATTTTCAACCAATTTTGTTTCTAAGGTGTGGTATAATTGCTGAGGGGGAAAAAAATCATATTCTATGGCATAACCGGGTCTGAAAATTTTAGCATTTTTAAACCCCGGCATTTTACAAAGGGCTTTATATTGCACGTCTTCAGGAAGTGAAGAAGAAAATCCGTTAATATAAATTTCATGGGTATATCTGCCCTCGGGTTCAATAAAAATCAAATGGGATTCTTTTTCATGAAAACGTACAATTTTATCCTCCACCGAAGGACAATACCTTGGCCCGGTACCTTCTATAGTTCCTTTAAATAAAGGGGATTTTTCAAATCCGGTACGCAAAATATCATGAACTTCTTCATTGGTATGTGTAAGAAAACAACTCATCTGGTTTTCTAAAAAAGGTGTGTTGGTAAAAGAGAATTTTTGAGGTGGGTCATCCCCTTTTTGTTCAATCATTTTAGAATAATCCAAGCTGCGTCCATCAACACGCAGAGAAGTGCCTGTTTTCATACGGTTGGATTCAAAACCAATTTTTTCAAGACAAGCTGTTAGCCCATAAACACTCGGTTCACTTATTCTTCCTGCTTCAAATGATTTATCTCCTATAAAAATTTTACCATTTAAAAAAGTGCCGTTTGTCAGAATTAAACTTTGGCATTTTATCTCTATGCCAAGCATTGTTTTAACCCCTGTTACTTTACTATTTTTCCAAGTAATTCCAGTCACAGTATCCTGCCAGAAATCCAGATTTTTAATATCTTCCAGGGATTGTCGCCATTTTATTGAAAATAATATGCGGTCTATCTGAGCACGTGGGCTCCACATAGCAGGTCCCTTAGAGCGATTAAGCATCCGAAATTGTATCATCGAATTATCGGATATGATTCCGGACAAACCCCCCAAGGCATCAATTTCTCTAACAATCTGTCCTTTTGCTATTCCACCCATAGCCGGATTACATGACATCTGTGCCATGTTCATCATGTTTGAAGTTATAAGCAAAACAGTTGACCCAAGATTAGCTGCTGCTGCTGCTGCCTCACAACCTGCATGACCTGCTCCTACTACTATCACATCATATTTTCCAAGCATTATTTCCTATCAAATAGATAAATAAAAATAAAAACCAAAACAAAAATGAAGGTAATGTACAATTCTGATTTATGTATTTTTTAATAATTTCATCATTACGTCTGTCACCATCTCATGATTGTTTTACGTGGAACAAAATTAAGAAAAACTATGAAACCAAACGATATTAATACTTGGCAACAAATATTGCTTCACTTCGGCAAAGCAGAGCAGAGTCGCTGGACTGCTTTTTTAAAGCAGCCTTGAAAAAGAACAAAGAAATTAAATTTTTTGCTCTAATTTTTTCTGACTTCGACGCTTTGAATAAATGGATTTTATAACTTCCTGAATATAATGTGTTTGCAAATTTTATGGTATCAATTTGGGTGACGCATAGAACCCAATAATTAATTTTTGTTACTTTGGCTTGATCCAAAGTAACGCAAAAATCAAGGCTGCTTAAAAATTTTCTAAAACCATCGGATTTCTTTACAAGCGTAACCAAAGCCGTTCGGAATAAATTATGAGTTAAAATATATTTCAACATCCTCACTCGTTGGTTACTTTAATTACCTTGAAAAGAATTTATAAGTTGTGTAAAGAAATCCTCGATTTTCAACGCAAATTTTTAAAAGGCCGTTCCAGCTCTTCGTAATCATTTGTGAATGAAGTATATTAATTTTTTCAAAAATCGTTCATAGCACAAATAATAAATCGGATGTTTACGTATTGGGATTAATTTATGGTGACGGTCCGATATCTCTCGGAATGTCAATGTCAGGAGAAATTAAACTTTTTGCTCTCACTTTTTTGTCATCCATATTTCAAAATAAGTTCGGGACATGTTTTATAAAGCCATAAAATTTATTATGTAACACATAGCTGCTAGAAGTCAGTAATAAAAGAGAAGCCCGAAAAATTAATTTATTCTACAGGGAATAAGGATCTGATATACTCTTCGGTTATATTTTCCGGGTATTTAACTTCTTTTAACTGAGGAATTTTTTTTGATGCAGTGATGTTATTCTTGATTTCAGTATTAAAAATTGTATGTAACTCAAGATAGGTATATTCAGTCCCTGATTGAAGCGCATCAGCACCTACCTGAACACCAAAATTGGCAGCAGCCAGTCTTTGTTGGGGTGTTCCATGGTGAGAAGTGTGATTAAAATTATAATCACCTGTGGCATAAACATTTGCATAATAATTCTGAATCTGACTCCATGCCCACTGTTTTCGTAAAGCCATATAAAATCCTGAAAATGCATCAGCTTCAAGCTCACGATGTGAGTTTGCTGAATAATCATTCCAGCCATGTATAAATTGGACCCTGTGACCAAATTCATGGGCAAGAATTCCTGCAACAGGTAATTCACCATAGGATGCTATGGTATAATAAAACATATGGTATCCGAATAAAATTCTTCCATCAGTTGTTGCATAAGCATTCTTATAAATTGCCGATGGCTCATACAGAATAAAAACACTTGCCGGAATACCGGAAAAGAAATCTTTTTGAATGATAACTTCCTCATTCATTTTGATATCATAATACTGATTATTTGTTGTCACACCCAAGGTTCCTGAGTTTGTCATATCAGAGGCAAAACCGAGACAGCCATACATTTCTTTGCAGGAACCATCATCCTCTTCAGCACTGGAATTGTAGTTAAAACTATTCTGGTTTGTACATCCTTCTTCTTTACAGGAGTTGAAAACTATTATAAAAAGCAATAACAAATATAGAATGTGTTTCATGTCTAATGAATAAACAAAAATTATGGATAAATAATATAATACAATATTATAAAAAAAAATTATATTGAAGTTAAAAAGGGAAATTTTTTACAAAAGATTCTTGAGCAAACTCAAAGATTTGTCTTCAAGAGTTCTCATTTGTTTTTGAGCAGCTTTGGTTTTATCTTTATAACCACACAAATGTAAAATACCATGAATAATAACCCGATTCAGCTCGTCAGAAATAGACAATTTAAATTGGTTTGCGTTCTCCCCTACCCTGTCAATGCTTATAAAAATATCACCTGACAATGTTGAATCATCAGGATCATTGTATTGAAAAGTAATAATATCTGTGAGAGAATCATGATTCAGATAGGTGGTGTTAATATTGTGCAAATAGCTGTCGGAGCAGAAAATAAAATTGATGTTTCCTAGTTTCTTGTTTTCGGAACTAATAACACTATTTATCCAATCTCTGATAATTTTCTTTTTTTTTAAAGTGAATGCGATGTCTTCGGAAAAGAAATTAATCTTCATCAGTTTTTATTATGCTTATTTCTTGTATGAGCGGTTTGTTTAGTGTTTTTTGTAAGAATATCAATTCTCTCATCAGATAATTGCTTTGTGATGCTTGATAATTTAAAAATGAGTTCAACGGCAGAACCATTGTTTAAAAATTTGACATCATCGGCAAGAGATTTCATTATGAAAATACCCCTACCTTCAGTTTTAGAAAAATCTGCTTCGGGGTCTGTTGCATCAGGCACAGAAGCTAAATTAAAACCATTTCCCTGGTCTTTAATAATGAAAGAATAACCTTCGGGTTTAATGCTGAAATTTATCTGAACTTTTAAAGAGGGATTATTCTTGTTCCCATGAAATATGGCGTTTTCAACAGCTTCGGTTACGGATGTTAATATATGTGCAAAATAGGTATTATTAATATTATAATGATCACATATTTTTTCAATATAGTTTTCTACCAGATGTATGTTGCTCTTATCAGCAAAAAAGGTCAGATTATAAAATTTTTCTATCATTTTTTCTATTCCTGAAAATTGTAAAAATACTCGTTTACTTTATTCTTATAAAAAATACTAAAAGAAGGAGGTGTTGTTCGAAGCAATTCTTCTTCCCTTTCTTTTAATCTTTTATACTCAAAAAACAGATTTGGGTTACTATAATTTTCATTTTTTGCTTCCTCAGATTCTCTTTGTTCTTCAAGTTCTCTTTCATTTTCTGCTCTTTCGTGTTCTAATAGGCGTGTCAGAATATCCTGCTGGCGAAATAAAGTTTGTTGTGTTATTCTTCTGTTTACGATATCTGTTTCAGTTTGTTCCATTTTTTGTTGTAATTCATTCAGAGTTCTGCTGTTGCCCATCCCCTGGCTTTGAAGTTCTTCGCTTAGCTGCTGTAGATGATTTCTTATGGCTTCCTGTTGTGCTGCCATACGCGCCAATTGCTCACTAAGCGATTGACCTTCCCTACCCTGCGGTGTTCTTCCTTCTTTCATGTCCTGCATCATTTGGTTGAGTGCCTCCTGCATCTGTCGCAGCGATTTAAAAGATTGCTGTCCTTGTCCCGGTCTTTGAGATGGGTTGTTGCAACTTCCTGACTGTTGTTGCATGGACATTTGCATATTCTGAAGGGATTCGCTGAGCATAAGGGCCAGATTATTAATATGGGTGATGATGTATTGCTGGCGGCTTGAAGCTTCTGATGCATTTCGCTCAACAAGAGCCTCTATGGCTTTATCCATATTACTGTTGATATCAGAAATTTCACGGTTTACAAAAGATTCAATCTGAACCTGACGTTTACTCAATGACAAAAGTGAATCTTCAATCATTTTTAAATCATCTTTCAGTTTGTTCTGGTTTTGCATGACATCTGAATAACGGGGGTCGTTTGTTCGTGTCACCACCAGTTCTTGTAAAAATTCTTCCTGTGAAAAAGAAGTTCTGATTAAATTCTCAAGTATCATTCTCAGGGCGTCTATATCTTCAGCCAAATTCGACTGAAGCATATCTGCCTCCATTTCTCTCATTTTATCAGCCAATTCCTGAAGCATCTGCCCCGATTTTTGCTGTGATTGGGATGCTTTGTTCTTATTATTCCTTTGAAGCTGCTCTGAACTTTCCTGCATTTGTTCTTCTATAGCATTTTGTTCACTATCAGTCGGTTCAATATTATTGGGTTTCTCTAACGAATCATTTTTCTGATGTAAATTTTCTATATCTTTTTGAAGCCTCTCAAATTCTTCATTAAGTTCATTTTGTTTTTCTGCCAGCTCTTCATTATCGCTGTTCCTGTCTTTACTTTCTTCTGACAAATCATTTTGCTTTTGTGCCAGACTGTCGAGCCTTTCAATGGTTTTTGATAACAATTTTTCAAATTCAAATTGTTTTAATAACTCCAGACTTCTGTCCAATTCTTTTTCTACATCAGATGTGTTGAGCTTCATTTTGTCAAGCATGTCTTTAACTTTTTCTCTGTCGAGATTTTCCATCATCTTTTCCAGTTCAGAGAGCAATTCCTTCATTTCATCGGTCATAAGACTTTCAAGCAGTTTGTTAAGCTCCTCCTGTTTTTGAGCCAGTTCTTCGTTAAGTTCACTGAATTGTTCTTCCCATTGTTCTTTTTGCTCAAAAAACTCCTGAATGTTCTCAACTTGCTCCTGCAACTCAAAATTCATCTGCAAAAGCTCTTCAATATTTTTTTTGTCTTCCCAATTTAAAGTGGTCCTCTCAAGGATTTTACGGTTTATGTCATCAATATTTCGGTCAATATTTCTTACATTTCTCATGGCTTGCTGAAGCTGATTAAGCATATTTTCAGCATGCTGGTTCGATCTTTCCTGAATTTCACTGTCAGAGGGTACCCTGTAGGTAAAAGTGCGTGAGCGTGAAGATTTACTGCCATTAATGGCATCATTGTCCCATATTTCAAAATAGTATTCAACTTGATCACCCGGCTCAAGTGAAATCCTGTTTAAATCAAATTGATAATAATACCTTTGATCCAATAATGATTTATTTATTGGTATTTCTGAACGCCTTAAAATGCTTGATTCATCACGGTTCCCATCTTTTAAAATGATATTGTTAAAAGTAAGTTTAGAAAATCCATAATCATCTTTGATGGAACCTGAAAAAAACAAATTCTTTTCTAAAACAGTATCTCTGAATTCTTCAGCATCAATAAAAGGATATTCGTCCGGTATAACCTCAATAGTAAATGGCAGAGAATCCGATTTTTCAACATATTCATTTTGAGTAATCACACTGTATAATATACTATTATTTAGCCTCTTTTTAAATGTGAAATTATTTAACCGCAACGGATTTAAACTTTGGAGACTATCGTTCAAATAAAAAAGAATATGACGCGTATCTCTTGTCATAAAGCGCCATGTGGCAATTGTTCCCTGAGGTACGATTAAATCTCCTGTATTGTGAACAACTTCGTTTTCTTTATGTGTATAAACAGGATATTGTAATTCAATATCAAAATTTAGAATTATTGGTTTTGGCAATACATTCAGAACGAAATTATCACTTGTATAATCGAGTGCAGAAAGGTTAAACCGTGTATTTTCCTGAACATTTCTAAATGTATAAAAATGACGGGTTTTGCTTCTTTTGTTGAGCAAAAATGTGTTGTTGCCGTAATTGACAAAAATATCCGAAGGTAACTGTGTTCCACTAACCTTCACTTCAAGGATATAATCTGAATTTTGAAGTGTGCTCAAACTGCTGTTTTGAATTTCAATGGTAAATGGAGATTCCTTTTCAAAATGTTTTTCATAATTGTACAAACGAAAAGCCGGCTCCGTTATCATTCTGGGGGAGATGAAAAGAATGAGGATCAAAAGCAGGAGAGGGGTGAGGGCGTATTTAAGATATTTTTTATTATCACCAAAATTTACAGCTTTTTTAAAAGGAATAACTTTTATCTGGTTGATCTTTTGATTGATGCCAGCCTCAATAAGTTGCTTTGTCTGAGACGGTGTTTCGGACAGTTTTTTTAATTGAAGAATATTCAGCAGTTTGTCCTGAATATCACTGAAATGAAGACCAATAATACGAGCAGACTCTTCATGACTGATTTGAGGCCCCAAACGAAAAATCTTAAGCAGAGGAAAAATAATCCATCGCAGAATTATGACACTGTTAAAAAATATAAAAACAAAAAATAAAACAGCTCTTGGAACTGTATTAAGAAATGCAAAATATTCAATAAAAGTGATGAACAGAAAAAAAATCAGAGAGGAACTGACAAAAAATATCAAACCTCTCAGGACTTTGTTTTTATAATATTTGCGTATAAATCCGTCAAGTTTAGAAATTAATATTTGATAATTCTCATTCATTTATTCCGCTATGTGTCTTTTTATCAATTCTTTACAATATTATTTATCCTAAAAATGAACTGTTCCAATTAACGTAAATTTCTACAACAAATTATATTACAAAGTTATGTATTTTTTTTAAAATTTCATAAGTACTAAGCCAGAAGTAAAAGGGTAGGGTGGGTATAAATTTAACAAACGTAATAAATAATTAAAAATTAATTATTTATTATTAATACTGACGAATGTGTGAATATAACAAGCAAAATCGCCAATAATTTTTCTGTCATTTGTTAAGGCAGTTCTCCATGTAATGTCTTCCCCGATTTTCATCATATTTCGACTCATGATGTTGCATGCATCAATAAAGACATTGTGGGCAGCAGTCCTGTCCAAATCTTGGGCTGACTTTTCTTTATCCGATAAAAACTGCCATTCGGCACGGATATGGGCATAACGGATTGCTTTTTGAATAAGCCCATTTTTGAGGTCTGTCAGTTTCGAACTTTGAATTACGGAATAAAACGCTTCTGCTTTTTGGAAAGTCAACATTACGGTATTTATTTAGTTAATATTTGGCACACCAAATCTATAAAAAATTTAAATTATAAATTGTTATGGGAATATTTTCAATGTTTATTCGCTCCCACTGTTCTTCCTTTTTGCCACTCAACCAACCAAACGGAATATTATTTAACGACAAGTTTTGTTTAGTTGATGCCGACCGACTAACAATCTGAATTTAAGAAATAAATTCAGTAATTGTTAGCGAATCGGTATCAGTATCTTTCATACACGATTTATTATAAAGCAATTAGCTTAAACAGAAATTACTACTTGGGTTTTAATTAACAAGAAAGATACAATAATCACCCTTCCATAAGTCGGGGTGAGAAGACTTCCTGATAAAATCAGGATTAACTTCCTTCCGATCACAACTTTGTCGGGGTGAGAAGACTCGAACTTCCGACCCCCACGTCCCGAACGTGGTACGCTACCAACTGCGCTACACCCCGAATTAATTTGGTCTTGAAAACTCGCACAAAATTAGTATTTTTATTTTAAAGCAGGGATTTTAAAGCAATAATTTTTAGTTTTGATATAGTCTAGTTTCGTCATAATTATTCTTGATGTATTATCTTTAAATGTAATAAGTAATTATAAATATAAAAAAATCATATACTAAAATAATTTTTGTAAGTTTGTATAATATAAATATCGAGAATAGGTGTTTTATAAAAAAGCAAGATTAGCGTTTCTATTTATTCTTTTGGGACTTAATTTGATGTCACAAGAGGCAAACACATTTACAGACCCGAGAGATAACAAAATTTATAATTATGTACGCATAGGAAATCAAGTTTGGATGGCCGATAATCTTGCCTTTAAACCGGAATCCGGAAATTTCTGGGCCTATGATAATGACAGTACCCAAGTTGAGAAGTATGGTTATTTATACGATTACCGGACAGCTAAAAACGTTTGTCCTTCGGGATGGCGTTTACCAACAAAAAGTGACTTTGAAATTCTAATAAGTAAATATGAGGATGCCCACAGCAATGCTTTTGCAGAATTGATAACAGGTGGTATAAGCAGGTTTAATATGGTTTATGGGGGTTGGCGCGATAGAAATGGACAATTTTATGCCCGTGATTTTGGAGGAAATTTGTGGTCTGCTACTGTGAGTGATGATGATGTTGTATGGTTTTTTCTTGTTGTCAGTAACTACAGAATGGCTTATTTGAGCCGAAATATAAAAGAACTTGGTTTTTCTGTCCGTTGTATTAAACAATAATGTTTTCAAATATCTTTAAAAGCTTTGCCTAAGTAAGAAATTATATCTCCGGCAATAAGGCTTTCGGGCGATTCTGATTCGGATATGGCAAGATCTGCTGCAAGACCATGAATAAATACTCCTGTTATTGCTGCCTGTAAGGGATTATAACGCTGTGCAAGCAGGGAGAGTATTATACCTGTTAACACATCACCACTACCCGCTGTTGACATGCCGTTATTTCCGGTAGAATTGAAATAACACAAACCATCGGGAGCTGAAATGCAGGAATGAGCACCCTTTAAAACAACAATGATTTTATGTTTTGCAGTAAAAGAACGGAGCTGCTCTAAGCGGTCCTCATCTGAGCTAAGCTTTTTTCCTGTCAGGCGCTCAAATTCTTTATGATGAGGAGTAAGAATGGTATTCTGTGGCAATAAGTCCAGCAGGTCTTTATTTTCTGAAAGAATATTCAGGGCATCAGCATCGAGAACCAGGGGTTGTGAAGCAAGAGTCAGTAGTTTTTTGAGTGCAGCAACAGTTTTGTTATGTGTACCCAAGCCTGGGCCACAACCGATTGCATTATATTTTGTAAGATCTGGAATGTCAGTAATTTTATTATGATTTTTATCTGTAATAACCATTACTTCTGGGCAAGCGCTCTGCATGGGGATATAACCACATTCGGGGAGGTAAGTACTTATTAATCCTGCCCCGGCTTTCAGACAGGCTTTGCTTGCCAGAATGGCAGCACCAATTTTCCCATAAGAACCAGATAAAAGTAAGGCATGTCCGTATGTGTTTTTATGAGAAAACTTGGGTCTCTTTTTAAGGCATGTTCGGATGATTTTTTTTGTTAGAAAAATATCGGATGAGTTTTCGTTTTCTATAAAAGCTTCATGCAAACCAATGGGCAGGATATGCCATTGACCGGCATTAGCGCCATATTCAGGCAATAGAAAAGCCTTCTTAACAAATTCAAAGCTCAGTGTATAATCAGCTTTTACAATAGCACCCGAGTTTCCTGAATTGTTGTCACAAAAAAGTCCAGAAGGAATATCAATAGCAATTATTTTTTTTGCTTCCCGATTAATATATTCGATAATGTTTGCAATGAAACCTGTTACAGGCTTGGTTAATCCGGAGCCAAAAATGGCATCAATAACGAAGTCTGAATCAGATAAATTGGGCAATGTGTCTTTTTCGGTTAAATAGACAGGTTGAATTTTAGTAGTTTTTATTAATCTTTTCTCATTAAGGATAAAATCTTTACTTTTTTTATCAGAATAATTAATAATAAACAGCCTTACAAAAAAACCGGATTGGGATAACAAGCGGGCTATGACCAAGCCATCACCCCCATTGTTTCCCAATCCGCAAAAAATTGTAAAAAATTGTGTGTTAAATTTTTTATTTATAATCCAGTCGAAACATGCTTTTGCGGCTCTTTCCATTAAATCCGCAGATTTAACAGGTTCATGCTTAATAGTATAAGCATCTGTCTGCCTTATTTGGGAGGCCGTAAAAATTTTCATGTTTAATTATGCCGTAAAAACTTTTTTAATAGTTCATCATTTCCCATGGAACCATAGTAAGAGCGGCGCCAAGAATAACAAAATAAATAATTATTATAATTAAATATATAGCAGACAATGATAATCCAATAATAGCACAAATTCTACCTGCTTTTGCATTTTTAAATGAACCGATTGTGTATTTATCAGGATCAGCTTTATAAGCTGCATTTGCTTTTCCTGAAAGTACTAACGCAATAATTCCCAATGTGAGTCCAATAATGCCATAACACCAGCAAAGAGCAATTGAAATAATTCCAAGTACCAATATAGCAGTTGAATTTGGTACAGGTTCTTGACGTAGTTGTGTTTGATTTTCCATAATTTGTTTTTTAATGGTTAATGATTAGTTTGATTAAATAATTTATTATAATGATTAAAGCTGTAAAAATAAACATAATAATTAAATAATCTGCACCTTTTTTAAATTTCAATTTTAAATGAAGGATAAGATATACCAACATGATAATAGTGGGTATTAATGCGGGGTAAATTTTTATACTTTCCAAAAAATTTCCTTTAAGTAGCTCAATGAAAGCTCTTTGCATACCACAACCAGGACAATCAACGCCAAGAAATTTTTTGTAAAAACAAGGCATTTGTTTGCTTTCTAACCACAAAATAAACGATTGGTACATTCTTTTGAAAAAAAAATCGAATGCAAATTTAAATGAATAATTCATAAATTTGCCCAATAATACATCCTAGTGGATATTTTTTCAAATATTCTTAATTATTTGTTTCAAGTTGTGCTTTCTACAATAGTACAAACTTTTATTTCATTAGGGCCATTAATAATACTGGCTTTTTTAATGAGCTTAGTGTCAAAACTTAATGAAAAGTTAAGTTATATGGTCTGGGGCAGAAAAATTTATCTTTATGTTTTTGGTTGGTTAGGTACTTCTGTTCATGAAATTGGACATGTTATTTTTGCCATTTTATTCAGACATGAAGTTCATGAAATCGTATTGTTTTCACCAAATTCAGGTGACTCATTGGGACATATAAAACACACATACAGAAAAGACAGTATCTATCAGAATATCGGAAACTTTTTTATAGGTATTGGTCCTGTCATTTTAGGTGCTTTGTTATTGTTTCTGATATACTTTTTTTTATTTGGGATGAATTCAGAGCTCATCGGTCGTATAAGAATAAATCATGATATTTTTTTAAATATCAATTCTTTAAAATCTGCAACAATAGATTTTATGGACAATATATTGTTTTTTTTATCTTCTGTTTCTGACCAAAACAATATGAGATGGTGGAAAATTGTTTTTATGATTTATGTGCTGTATGCTATTGGATGTTCTATGACCCTAAGCCCTGCAGATACTAGAGGGGCCTTACATGGTTTTTTATTTTTTATTTTTATTTTATTTTTGTTTAACTTACTTACTTTATGGATAGGAGACTTTGTTCAAAATGGCATTCTTTTTATCAGTAGTTATTTTTCATTGCTGTATATACTTATTTTTATAAGTCTCCTTGTTAATGTTGGTTTTGTGGTTATTCTAAGCATTTTAAGCATTATAAAATCAAGTATATTTAAATCAAACTGAATAATTCAAAAAAATATCATAACTTTGAAAGTTTAGATATTTAATTACTTTTTGGCATGCGAATTCTTGCATTTATTTTTTTCTTTGGAGTGACTTTTCTTTTGTATGGAAACAGACAGGAAGCAAGTGTTTTATATGGCAATTTGAAGAACAGTGGCTTTTCTGAAAATGAAATAGCTGATTCATTAATGCAAAGTTATTCTTTATATTATGTCACAAACCCTTATAAAAGCTTAGAATATATAAATCTTGCTAAGGAGATTTATGAAAAAGAAAATAATAAAGAGCAGATTATTTATGTAAATATTGCCTATGGAAATATTTATTCTCAGTTTGGATTAAACAAAATTGCACTTAGTTATTTCAGCGATGCTTATAAGGAGTTAAAGCTTCGTTCTGATACCATCTTCGGATGGCTATTAATAGATATTGGCAATGTGTATTTTGCCGAAAAACTGTACGATTTGGCAGAAAGTTATTACAATGAGGCGTTAAGTATTTTTTTAATTGAGAAAAACCTGTTGGGACAATCCGTTGTTTACTTAAATTATGGTTTGATTAGCGAAAAAAAGAATGAAACCTCTAATGCATTTAACCATTTTAATAAATGCGTCGAAATAAGAAAATCAATGAACAACCCCTTCCTTGTAGCACATGTTCTGGCTTATAAGGCAAGATTATACATCTCTGTAAATGATTATGATAATGCCATGTTGGTAGCTAAAGAAGCAGAGAGCCAACTCAGATTAATTAATAATATTGAATCTCATGATGAGTATGTTCTGCAATTTTATAACAATTACAGTTTAACCGCTCAGATCTTTTTTCTTAAAGAAGACTATGACAGTGCTTTGATAGAAATAAACCATGGTATTCAGTACCTTAATAATATTACTGACTCAATCAGATTGATTGATGCTTATCAGTTCAGGGGAAACATTTATCTGAAAATGAATAGTGATAAAGCTCTTCCCGATTTTTTAAAAGCATTAGAGCTTGCACAAATACATTCGATGAACAAAAAAAATGCACATTTATATGCAGAATTGGCCAATTACTATTTTAATAAAAGAGATTATAATAAAGCACAATCATATTTCAGGAATTACATAAGTGTAAATGATTCTTTAGATATGGCCAATGATGTGAATTTTATTGTCTCTTTACAAAAAGCAATTGATGATTATATTAAGGAAAAAGATGAAAACTATTTAAAAGAAAAACAATCTGTTTTAAATATTATAATCATTTTTTTGTCTATTATTCTATTGGTTTTAATAGTTTTGATGTTTTATATATATTATTTTAGACTTAGAAATGCTAAAAAGTTAAATCACATACTGGATAGTGCATTTGATGGTATCATTATTCATAATAATGGTATTATAAAGTATGTTAATAAAACATTTGAATCTTTTTCCGGTTATACTTTTAAAGAATTAAAAAATAAACGACTTTATGATTATTTTCCACAAGAAGTTGAGTATCAAATGATTAACAATGTTTTTGAAAATAAGAAAGTAATTTATCAGACAAAATTTTTAGCAAAAAATGGTCTTATGATTGACGTTGAGATGGAGGGTAATACGATTATTTTTACTAAAAGAAAACAAAGAATACTTGTTGTAAAAGACATGAGTGAAAAAATTAAATATGATGAACAAATACAACTTTTTAAAACCATTGTAGAACAAAATTATAATTCTATTGTCATTACAGATACTAAAGGAAACATTGAATATGTTAACCCCAGCTTTTCAAGACTTACAGGGTATTCTGCTGATTTTGTTTTAGGAAAAAATCCTAAAATCCTTAAGTCCGATTTTCATAATGAAGCTTATTATAAGGATTTATGGAAAACAATTAATGATGGAAAACATTGGTCGGGAATTTTTAAAAATATTAAAAAGAATGGAGATTACTTTTGGGAAGAAGCCACAATTACACCTATTAAAGATTTAAGTGGAAGAATTCTGAAATTTGCTGCCGTAAAACAGGATATTACAAAAAGAAAAAATTTAGAAGACAATTACAAAAAATATTTAGAACAACTCAGTAAGGTCTTTGATAGTATTAATGCAATTGTTTTTATACTGGATTTTGAATCAGAAAAATTTATATTCTCAAACGAATATAGTAAGCAGGTTTTCTCATTAAATGAAAACAGCTCATACAAAAATACTTTCTTTAATAACGATACTGATATTATACCCTTACCAAAAGACAAATTAATTTTACAGCAAAAATGCTTAAAAAAAGATATAAGACTGGAAATGTATATTCCTGTTTTAAAAGGATGGTATGATGTTGATTTACAACTTATTAGATGGCTTGATAACAAAGATACAATCATGCTTATAGCGTTTGATGTCAACGAAAGAAAACAATCCATAGAGGATCTTAATGAGCTTAATGCCATGAAAGACAAATTTTTCTCAATATTAGCTCATGATTTAAGAAACCCATTTCAATCGCTTATTGGCATAACCAGGTTTTTATTGTCAGATGTAAATTTAAGTGATGTTGAAAATGTTAAACTCATGCTTGGTCATGTTAATGAAACGGCTGAATTTTCGTACCGCTTGCTTGAAAACCTTTTGGAGTGGTCTAGATCGCAAGTTGGATTAATTCATGTAAATAAAGCTGTTCTTAACTTATATGTAATTGTATCAGATGTTGTTGGCTTATTAAAAAGTAATACCAATCAAAAAAACATTTCTATAGATATCAATTTTAATGAAGAGATAAAAGTCTTTGCCGATAAGGACATTGTTTCCACTGTTTTAAGAAACCTTATTGGAAATGCCATTAAGTTTTCTCATAAAAATGGAAGCATAATAATTGATGCAGAAGAAATTGGCAACAATATCCATGTGTCAGTTACAGATTTCGGCTTGGGAATACCAATTGAAGTAAAAGACAGATTATTACGATTAGATACAAAATACTCTTCAACAGGTACAGCAGGAGAAAAAGGCACTGGACTGGGATTGGTTCTTTGTAAGGATCTTATAGAAAAAAATGGTGGTACCATTCATATTGAAAGTGAGTTTGGCAAAGGCAGTCGTTTTATTTTCACCTTGTCAAAACCTCACGAAAATATTAATTAATGGTGACTAAACATTATAATATTCCCATTTTTCTTCCGGAAATGGCATGTCCCTTTAGGTGTGTGTATTGCAATCAACAAGCAATAACCGGAGTTAGTAAGTTACCTGACGAAAGAAGCATTATAAATGAAATTGAAATGCATCTTTCTACAATTGATTATTTAAATTCTTATGTTGAAATTGCCTTTTTTGGCGGTAATTTTACTGGAATTCCCGAACCCGTACAAAAACAATTTTTATCAATTGCAGAGACTTATATAATTGCAGGGAAAATTAAGGGTATTAGAATCTCCACACGCCCCGATTTTATTAACGATAAAAATTTATCTTTCATTCGTCAACATGGTGTTAAGGTTATTGAATTGGGTGTGCAATCTATGGATGACGGGGTTCTTAGACAGAGTGAACGAGCCTATAATTCAGAAACTGTCATAAGAGCAGCAAAACAAATTAAAGAACATGGGTTTTTGTTGGGCATGCAAATGATGACCGGTTTACCGGGAGATAGCCCTGAAAAATCAATAAAAACTGCAAAATCCATCATTGAGTTGGGTGCACAGGAAACCAGAATTTATCCATTGCTTGTTATTAAGAATACCAAGCTTGAAAAGCTCTATAATGAAGGCCTTTATAAGTCACAGACACTTGAAGAAGCTGTTATTTTAGCAAAAAACCTTTTCAACCTTTTTAATAAATCCGGTGTCAGAGTTTTAAAAATGGGCTTACACCCATCAAAGGAATTGACGCAACATGATGCTGTTATTGATGGCCCATTTCATTCCTCATTTGCAGAATTGGTTTATACGGAAATCTGGAAAGAAAAATTTTCAGACATTTTTCCTCAAAAAGATAAAGTATTACAAATTATACTTAATAAGAATGATTATAATCATGCCATTGGTTATAAAGGAATTAATAAAAAACAATTAAAATCTTTGTTTAAAAATGTTTTATTTGATACAAATGATAGTATTTCAAAACATGAATTTCAATGGCATCTTATCTGAAAAACTTTGAATTTTTTATATTAAGTTAGTTATAAAAATAATATTTATGAAATTACCATTTAACGATACGCGTATTGCTTTCTCCGGAAACTCAAACAAAGAGTTGCGCCGAGCCTTTTACTTGTTTAAGATAATGTCTTTTCCCTCTTTAGTAAAGATAGGGACCTTTTTTACAACTTTGGCAATCAAGATGGGAATACCCATCGTTTGGGCTTTAAAACCTACAATTTTTAAGCACTTTTGTGGTGGAGAAACTATTCAGGATGCCGTTAAAACAATCAACAAGCTGCAAAATGCCGGTATAGGAACCGTACTCGATTTTGCAGCTGAAGGTATCCAGTCGGAGACCGCTTTCGATTTGACAGAAAACCAAATTTTGAGTGTCATTTCAATGGCTCAAAATATTAAAGGTATTCCTTTTGCAGTTTTTAAAATGACAGGATTAGCAAGATTTGAACTTCTCGAAAAAATTCAAAACAAACAACCTTTGTCAGAAAGTGAAAAAATAGAATATGAACGCATAGTGCAAAGAGTGGATAAGATCTGTTTTACTGCTCATCAGGCAAGGCTGCCCATTTTTATTGATGCGGAAGAAACTTGGATTCAGGGTGTTATTGATGAGATAACATATGATATGATGAGAAAATATAATAAAAATGAAGCAATTGTTTTTAATACGCTTCAGATGTATAGAACCGACAGACTCGAACATCTCAAGCAAATAATATTGGAGGCACGGAAAGAAAAATTTTTCGTGGGTCAAAAAATTGTTAGGGGTGCTTATCTTGAAAAAGAAAGAGAAAGAGCCCAAAAATATAACTATTTGTCACCAATACACACCAGTAAAGAAAATACGGACTCAGCATTTAATGAATGCATCTGTCTTTTGATGGAAAATATAGATATAACATCCTTTTGTGTGGCTACCCACAATGAAGATAGTATTCAGATAATGGTGGATTTAATAGACGAAAAGGGTATTGAAAATAATAACAAATCTGTTTATTCTGCACAACTTTTAGGCATGAGCGATAACATTTCCTATATTCTGGCCAATGCAGCATTTAATGTTGCAAAGTATGTTCCCTATGGACCAGTAAAAACGGTTGTGCCTTATCTGATGCGCAGAGCAAAGGAAAATACTTCTGTTGCCGGTCAAACCTCAAGAGAATTAAACCTGATAAAAAGAGAGTTAAAGAGAAGAAATCTTTAAGAAGCCTTGTTCCTTAATTTTAAAAACAGATAAAAAATACTACTTTTCAACCAAAAAATCCCCAATAAATAAAGCATCAATACCGCTTCTGTGAAAAGTAGCCAGCGCATCAAATGGAGAACACACAATCGGCTCATTGTTCGTGTTAAAACTTGTATTAATCACAACTGCATGTCCCGTTATTTTTTTAAGATTTAACAACAATTCATAATATAGTTTGTTTTGCGAAGCATTTACGGTTTGAATTCTTGCCGTATTATTTACATGGGTCACAGCCGGGATTTTTACACCCATGCCTTCTTTAACATCATAAGTTATTGTCATATAAGGAGATACTTCTTTTTTCCCAGAAAAATATTTCATGGCATCCTCTTCTGTCACAGATGGACAAAAAGGACGATATGATTCTCTGAATTTTATTTTATAATTGAGAATATCTTTCATGCCGGGATGTCCCGGGTTGGACAAAATACTTCGTGCACCCAGTGCTCTGGGTCCAAATTCCATTCCCCCCTGAAACCATGCAATTACTTTATTGTTTTCTATGTATTCTGACGCTTTTTCTATAGGATTAACTTCTTTATAGTTAATGTTTGTCGCTTTTAAAATGCTTAAAATATCATCATTTGTATAATTGTTACCCAAAAAGACATGCTGACAAGCTTCTGTTTTGAATCCATTTTGGGCAGCTATATACATGGCCGCTCCCATAGAAATACCGGCATCGCTGGAAGCGGGCATCACATAAAAATCATCTATAAAATCAAGATTCATAAGCTTCTGATTTACCAGACAATTGAGTGCAACTCCACCTGCAAGACAAAGCTTTCTAAGACCCGTTCTTTTGTGAAAAGCGGTTACCAAGTCAACTATAACATCTTCGAGGTGTTTTTGAGCTGATGCGGCTATATCTTTATAATTTTGTTCTATGGGTGCGCCTTTAAGACGGTATGGGCCAAACATGTCAATGAGTTTCTGTCCGAACATCATTTCCTGTCTTATGGGCTGTGATTGACCGTGAGGAATGGGGCGAAGATAAGAATCATCGACTTTGTATCGGCCATTGCCATAACTTAGTAATGTTGTCATATCATAAGCTTCGGGATTGCCATATGGAGCCAGTCCCATGAGCTTGTACTCATCACTGTCGCGTTTAAAACCGCAAAATTGCGTTATCATTGAATAAAAAATGCCAAGACTGTCGGGACGGGAAAAACGTTCCATTATTTTTATATCAAGACCTTTTCCTATGGCTAATTGCGTTGATACACCATCACCTGATCCGTCAATAGTTATAACCATCGCCTCATCGAATCCAGAGCCGTAAAAAGCACCGGCTGCATGTGCATCATGATGGTGAACAAAAGCAAGGGGAGGGCAGTGCCCAAAAGTAAATTTAAAATACGACTGCAGCTTATCGGCATATTCCTGACCCCATGTACTGCCGTGAGAAGCCACATAAGAAACATCATGAATGGAGATTCCTGCCATTTTCAGTACCTGATGTATGCTAAGTTCAGGCAATTGTCCGGGAGAAAATTTAATACGGTTTAATCGTTCTTCTTCGACAGCTGCAATCACGCTGCCTTTGTATAGCAGTGAAGCCGATATGTCCTGATACCCGGCCCTTACACCACCATTAATTCCTAAAATGTACATAATATGCTGTTATTAAATATTTTAATTCACGCTTCTGAGCTTAGGAAGCATATAACAATTTAACAAAGATATAAAAACTTTAAAAAATCACCATTGTTTCTAATTCATGAAATTTTATTGAATCATTGATATGGATTCTCTTAGAAATACAAAATCTCAATTCACCGATTATTCTTTCCATCCAAATGCATTATATAAAGCTCCGCACAAGCTTTGGCATCACTTAAAGCATCATGATGATGTAAGGGAATATTATGAAATTGACAAAGTGATTTTAAGTTCTGTTTAAAAATTCTGTAGGTGTCGTGTTTTGTGTATTCAGGGGCTTGCATGCCATAATAGGCCAAGGTTTTGCTTAATACCGGAAAGTCGAAGGACAAACCATTATGGGCTACCACCACCTGCCCGGTAATAAAGGGATCAATAAGCGGCCAGATTTTGTCGAAGGTGGGTGCTGATAAAGTATCATGTGGTGTGATGCCATGAATTTCTATAAACTTGTACCAGTAATAATTATCGGGAGGCTGCACCAATATGCTCATTTCCTTGGTGATGACACCTTGTTCAAACCTTACTAATCCAACCTGACAAATACTCCATCCCTGAGGATGTGCGGTTTCAAAATCTATAGCAGTAAAGCTACATTCCATAATTTATAGAATTCAAAATTATTTGCCACACTTAAAGTACTTGTAATAAGTAACTTTTGGTAAAAGGTTAAAGTACGACAAAACTAAAATTGGTAATCGGAATAACCGGATGATATTGTAACTTGTTTTATAATTTTTAAATGTTTTAGGTGATAAGTTCATAAAAGAATCAAATTCTTCACGACTTAATCCCAATCTTTTTATACACAAATCAATTATTCTCGGGTCTTCTATAGTGTAGATACCATGTGCTCTTTCAAGAGCTGCTATTCTGTCCATCTGTCCTGAGCGCACAAGAGCCGAGTCGCTGTTCATATTCAGGTCTATATTGAATTTAACCCTATGTACATATTTAATAAGACTATGATACAAATCATCGAAGTAATGAGCACCGGGGTATACCCAGCCCAACTCATCAATAATAATTTTTTCCGCTTCCTTTCTTATATAAGGAAAATAATACATGGGTGTGATTGTCTTAATTCCTCTTATTGCTGTATAATAAAACAATTCCCTTATCCCAAGATTAAAACCCGGATCGGTTGCTTTCCAGGGCCTTAGTTTAACAGTACCGAATTTCTGGTGCACATGTCGCAGATAGTCGCCATCGAAATAAGACCATGAAAGTGGCTTGACTCCTTCTGTACGGAAAGATTGTCCGATAAGTATATATTTGATGTTTTCTTTTGCGGCAACACCATAAAGAGATGAAGCAATGCCAATGTCGGTGCCTAAATTGATGTCGGGAACAGAAGCTTTGAGAAAATCTATTTTAAGGTCTTTGCCTTCACGCCAATCCGATGTGATGGTGCGTAAATCAATACCCAACTTTTTACATGATTTTACCATATTTTCCCCTGCCACAGGATTGTCAAAACCATCATTAAAATGAACTGCCAAAGGACGCAAACCCCATTTTTTTACAGCGAGGTATATAAGATATGTACTATCCCTTCCTCCACTCACTCCTATAACACAATCATATTTATTCTTTTTCCCAATTAATTTAATTTTATGAAATATTTTTTGAAGAATGGCTTCCCCTTTTTCATCGTTTGGGAACTCCTTTTCTAAAAAATCGTGCTGGTGGCAGAAATTACAAACACCCTTAGTATCAAACTCAATACCCGGTACAGAGTTATCCTGAACGCAACGGGTGCAGGTCTGGGGTTTTAAATTGGTTTTTATGCCGTTTACAATAACAGTTTCCATTAATCTTAAATTAATTCATCAAATTTATAGCCTTTTTTCCTGATGAAATCACCAAACTGAGTTCCCTTAAGTTGATTGTCCGGAATATCAAATTCTGTAACCACCAGTTCTCCTGCAAATTCATTAAACTGTCCTTGGGCAATAATGCCATCTTTATTAACGGCGAGAGAACATCCCACCTGTTTTTTGCCTTCATACGGGCCACCAATGATATAGCCCACACTTGTAGTGCTTACAACAACGATGTTATACAATTTTGCCAAAATGCTTAGGGGTTTAATCCACTTATCTTTATAAGGGTCGTCTTCTTCTGTAACAGAGTAATCTACAGTCCAGGATGAAGGTGATAAAATTATCTGAGCCCTCATACGTGAAAGCGTATGACCAATGTGTAAAGCTTCAATATAATTATCAGCGCAAATATTTAAGCCAATACGTCCGAATGGTGTTTCCACTACATTCAAAGAGGTGCCTACCTCGTAATAGGGATGCTCAACTTCTAAAAGATTTATTTTTCTGTATTTTAAAATAATATCACCTCTGTCATTGATTAAAAGGGCTGTGTTAAAATTTCCCCGTTCTGTTTTTTCTGTCAGACCCACACAAATGTAAATCTGGTGTTGACGGGCTTTAGTACAAAAAAAATCTGAATATTTACCCGGAATAGGTTCACTTTCCGAAAGTGCTGCCGGATGTGTCCATGCAAAATCGATGGTTTCGGGTAAAAGAACAATTTGACAGCCTTGTAATGCTGCTTCATTAATCAATTTTGCGGCCCTTTCAAGATTCCTTTCTGGCTCCCGCCCCTCTACAAGCAGTTGGGCCATCCCCAGACGGATGTGATTGAATGTATCTTTCTTCATCAGATATCTTGTTAAAGATAATTTTATGTTTGAAGATTACAAATTTAAGAATAAAATGATAATTTGTTTTTTAAAGAACATTTTCTTTTTGTCTTTAGAGAAAATCAAGGAGGTGAATTAGTGATTTTACGTATGATAAACCTGTTGGTTTATTCTTTTATCAGTTTTTTTATCACGGTTTCTTTGGTCGTCTTTATCCTTATTGAATAACAACCGGGGGGTAATTCAGAAATATCAATTTCTTTATTATCAGAAAAAAAAATTTTGCATGGTTTCAGAGTTTAATAATTTTTTTCGTGGTTGTTGTTTTTCCATCGAACAAAACAATGAAATAAGTTCCTTTAGGAAATTTTGAAATATCTAAGACTGTTGATTTTTTTTCGTGCATATTATTTGTTTTAATATCAGACTCAAACACTAATTCACCAAGGATATTGCACATGGTAAATTTGCTGTTTAAACTTAAGACATTCTCAAATGTCAGATTAAGAATACCTTCTGTGGGATTAGGAAATACATCCCATAAATATTGATTTAAAGTTTCATTAATATTAACAGGATAAGCAGGTCCGGTGCTGATGCCAATATCAAAAACTTCTGTAAAAAGGGCTGAGCTGTCAGTTAATAAGTAGCCATTTGTTCCATCTGCATTCATTATTTTTATTTGGTGCCAGTTATCGGGTAACCATAGACTTGCAATGCGTCCGTCCGGTAAAGTTACGGGAGAGTTGTCGTTGCTATAAGATGGATTGATTATGAATGTTGTCAGACTTCCGTTAGGAAGCCACCATATTTTTTCTCCGGCAGCATCTCCCTCAAAAATAATGTCTTCATTTATATTGTAGCATGGTGAATGGACTGCGATGCCATTTGGTAAGGAAGAAGCAGTAATAGGGAATCCCAATCCCGTACCATTAATGTTTACCTGTCCTATAGCTGTACTCGGGAAAGACGAATTCCCGGCATCAAATAGAATTTTTGAACCATCCGAAGAAATATATGGGCAATAATTATAGTTGTAGGATGATGTGTAAGTAAGATTAACAGGCATCCCCCAATTGTTGCCGTTTTTATGTATAACAAAAATATCCCTGCTATGATTTCCGAAATCTGAAACAAAAACAATTGCATTTCCTCCTGCCAGTACATGTGCGAGGCCTTCATGATGAATTACCTGAGCTGTAGAATCACGAATAACTTCATAGCTTGTAAAATCTGAATTTGTTATTGTCAGGGCTGCCCAACCTTGTGCATCAACATCAAAACGTTCACTCGCAAATGCATACCAATTACCATCAGCAGATACTGTTATAGGACCATAATCAGCTCCCTGTAAAGGTGCAATCTGATCAAGTCTCTGAGAAATATTATCAAAAACAAACGGAGAATCCACATTTACACGCCAGAATTTTTGTAGTGTATCATTTGTTAAACTGGTAAAAACAACTTGGCTTTGTGGAAATGTAATCGAACTGATACACATAAAAAAAAGAGTAAAAGCCAGATTTTTTAAAAATTGGTTAAGTATTTTCATTTTTTTATTTAATCCTTTATTTGTTTTGAAGTAAAATTTAGTTCAAAAATAGATAAAAATTATGAATTATTTAAATACATGATGAATGTTTTAGATATTTACCCTGTTTTAATTTTTTGAGATTACCCAAACGTTATTGAATATGAAATAAATAGCGGCGTTTGATAAAAACGTTATAAATATTTATTTGTTGATGTTGTTCAAAAACAAATTATTAATTTTGACAAAAAGCAATTTAATGAAAGCCGAAGAAAGAAACAAAGACCTTAAAAGTATAACCATTAAAGGTATGGTGGTAAACATCGTACTAATTATTTTAAAATTGGTTGTCGGTTTTTTGGGAAAAAGTGCTGCTCTTATAGCAGACGCTATACATTCCGCTTCAGATTTAATTACAGATGTTATTGTATTGGTTGGTTCTTTCTTTGGAAATAAGCCAAAGGACAGTAATCACAATTTCGGACACGGCAAAATTGAAACATTATCTACTGCGTTAGTTGCTACTGTTTTACTTGGAGCTGCTGTTTATATATTTTATGCAGGAGCTGTTAATATTATTAATCATTTGAATGGCAATCACATTGAAAAACCAAACTTCATTACTTTAATAATTGCAGGAATTTCAATTATCAGTAAAGAAATTCTTTATCAGTTAACAGTCAAAGTTGGAAATCGTATTAATAGTAAAATGTTGATAGCCAATGCATGGCATCACAGATCAGACGCTTTATCTTCGATTGGTGTTTTCTTGGGGATTGGAGGTGCTTTGATTTTAGGAGATAAGTGGGTAATACTTGACCCTCTTGCAGCCATGTTGGTGAGTGTGTTTATCTTTTTATTGGCTTTCAAACTCATAAGGGATAGCTTGAAAGAACTTATTGAAACATCGCTGCCCATAGATATTCAAACTGAAATACTCAGCATAGCCGAAAATGTTGAAGGCGTTATAAAACCGCACAACCTTAAAACCCGAAATGTTGGCAATCAAATAGCTATTGATATGCATATTTATGTCGAAGACCATCTCAATATTGTTGAAGCCCATGATATTAGCAGAGATGTAGAAAGTTCTTTAAAAGAGCGTTTTGGGGAAGAGTCTTTTATATCTGTTCATGTTGAACCAAAAAATATAATAAAATGAAAAAGGTTAATATTAAATTATTGTTTTTTTTAGCAATACTATCGCTGACTACATGTAAAAACAACACAGAGCTTAAATTGGTCAAATTTGAAGGTCGTGCATTGGGAACCTATTACAGTATTTCATATTATGAACCGCAGGGGCAGAATTATCAAAAAAGTATAGACTCATTATTTCTTGAGTTTAATAACTCTTTGTCTATTTATGACTCCAATTCTGTGATTTCAAAAATCAACAGCAATAAGGACTTAACAACTGATTCATGGCTTGAAACAGTTTTTAATAAAGCTGCAATCGTTTATGATGAAACAAATGGTATTTTTGACCCTACCGTAGCTCCACTCGTTAATGCATGGGGTTTTGGGTTTACAAATGCCGAAGAAATGACTCAGGAAATAGTGGACAGCATTCTCGTGTTTGTGGGATTTGATAAAATCCGCATAGAAAACGGTAGGATCATTAAGCACGACCCCCGCGTTATGTTAGACTTTAATGCCATTGCCAAAGGTTACTGTTCTGATGTGGCGGCCTCTTTTTTTGAACAAAAAGGAATCAATAATTATTTGGTTGAAATTGGTGGAGAAATAGCTTCTAAAGGCCAAAAACCGGATGGTAGCACATGGCGTGTCGGTATTGAAAAACCTGCTGAGCATTCTACAGATGAACAGACGGTTATGCAGGTCATTGAACTTAAAGATAATGGTCTGGCAACTTCCGGAAATTACAGAAGGTATTTTGAGGAAAATGGCACACGCTATTCACATTCAATAGACCCGCATTCCGGTTACCCGGCTCAGAATAATTTACTCAGTGTCAGTGTTCTCGCCAATGATTGCATGACTGCAGATGCTTATGCCACAGCCTTTATGGTCATGGGTTATGATAAAATTCTCGAATTTGTAAATAACCACCAAGAACTGGATGTCTTTATAATTTATGTGAATGAAAATAATGAATTGAAAACATTTGCAACTAAGGGATTTAATGAGATTTTGGAATAAAAATGTTATTTATTGCAAACCTTCGCATTTTTTTTTTCAAATTTTTTATACAATTTAGAAAAAAATGTACTTTTGAAAAATTATTGAAATTACAAAAAGAAAAATCATGACAGTAAAAGACAATTTTAAGTACACAAAAGACCATGAATGGTTAAAGGTTGAAGGTAATGGTATCGCTGTGGTAGGGGTTACCGATTTTGCTCAGGGAGAACTTGGTGATATCGTTTTTGTTGAAGTTGAAACTCTTGGTGAAACACTTAACAAAGAAGAAGTTTTCGGCAGTATAGAAGCCGTTAAGACTGTATCAGACATGTACATGCCAGTAGGTGGTGAAATTATTGAGTTTAATGATGCTCTGACAACAAACCCAGAACTCATTAATAAAGATCCTTACGGTGAAGGCTGGATAGTGAAAGTTAAAATAAGTAATCCTGGTGAAGTTGACGAGCTTCTGTCAGCCGATGCTTACAAAAACTTAATCAACGCTTAAGGTATTTTTGATTTAAAGAAATTTATCAGATACAATACTCCATGGATTATTTGGAGTGTTTTGATATTATATGTGTTGCTTCTTTCAGGAGATAAAATTCCCTCTTTTAGATTCCGATTTTTTATCCCTCTTGATAAATTAGTACACTTTATCCTTTTTTTTGTTTTATATATCCTTTCTGTTTTTGCATGGTTGAAACAAAACAATGTCAAAGAAAACAAAATAATTTTGTACTGTTTTTTTCTGGTTCTTTTATATGGCGGACTAACAGAATTATTACAAAGCATTTTTACGTCAAACAGATATGCAGATGTGTTTGATTTTGCATCTGACGCCTTAGGCAGCCTCACGGCAGCAATTTTTTCATATAAATGGAGGCAAAAAATTCAAGATTTCAACCTCTAAGTTATTAATTTTATGTTATTTTTGCAAAACAATTAAAGTCTTATTTTTCAGATAATTAAATAATATTGTAGCCCAAATTGATGGAACCTGATTCGATTCACTTACTTGTAAACTTATTTGTTTTATTATCAACCGGCTTTTTGCCGGTGAAGATTATCATCAGCTTGTTTTTAATAATAATACTATTATGCGGCAGTGCTTTGGTCTCTGGTTCCGAAATAGCCTTTTTTTCCTTGACCCATGCTCAGATAACTGAAATTAAAACATTTAAAACATCAAGCAGTTTAAAAATATTAAAACTTCTTGATAAACCAAAACATTTATTGGCCACAATACTCATCAGCAACAATTTTATCAATATTGCCATTGTCATTCTTTCAACTTTTATTACTGCTCATTATGTTCATTTATTGTCAAATCCCCTGATTGGATTTTTAATTCAGGTTGTATTGATAACCTTTTTATTACTTTTATTTGGAGAAATATTACCTAAAATTTTAGCACATCGTTATGCTTTACCCGCAGCACAGTTTTTTGCCCGACCCATACTGTTTTTACGTGTAATTTTTTATCCGTTGAGTTCTATAATGGTTAGGTTTGGTTCTTTTATTGACAACCGCATTGAAAAAAAACACATCAATATGACATCCGAAGATTTGTTTGAGGCTATTGAGCTTTCTACACATGATAAAACAACAACTGAAGATGAAAGAAAAATGCTAAAAGGAATTGCTAAATTTAGCAATATTGAGGTAAAGGAAATAATGAAATCGAGGATAGATGTTGTGGCCATTGAAGAATCAACTTCTTTTGACAAACTACTACACTTTTTGAACGAATCAGCGTATTCACGCATACCGGTATATTCTGAAACCTTTGACAATATCACGGGCATTTTATATGTGAAAGATTTATTGAAACATCTGGACGAAGACAAGGATTTCAATTGGAGAGAATTACTCAGAACTCCTTTTTTTGTTCCTGAAAATAAAGGAATTGATGATCTTCTCAAGGAATTTCAGGCAAGAAAAATCCATCTTTCAATTGTTGTAGATGAATATGGTGGCACTTCGGGTATTGTTACTCTGGAAGATATTATTGAAGAAATAGTAGGAGAAATTAATGATGAATTTGATGTAGATGAAGTTAATTATCAAAAAATCAATGAAAACACATACATTTTTGAAGGGAAAATATCCCTTAACGATTTTTGTAAAATAATTGAAATTGACGACGGTATTTTTGATAAAGTAAGGGGCGATTCGGATTCTCTTGCGGGATTGGTTCTTGAGTTATCGGGAAAAATACCTCAAAAAAATGAAAGAATTGACTTCGAAAATATGACTTTCATAGCCGAAACAGTTGATAAAAGAAGAATTAAAAAAGTTAAGGTTGTAATAGTTAATTAGGTAAAAACAACATTATTAATATTGATAAAGTGAAAAATAAGCTTTTTCCAAAAAAAAAATATTTATTAATCAGCTCCGTTATCACGTTTTTATTTTTTCTCAGCGCTTGTGAAAATAATTACTACCCCAAGCCAAAAGGATTTTTTAGAATTGATTTACCGGAAAAAGAGTACAAAATGTTTGATTCTCTTCCGTTTCCATATTCCTTTGAAATACCAGATTATGCCGTCATTTACCCTGATACAGATTCTTTTGCCGAGCCTTTTTGGCTCAATATGTATTTCCCTGTTTTTAATGCCTCAATGCATTTTAGTTATAAACATGTAAACAATAATTTAAATGTTTTCATTGACGATGCCCATTTGTTCGTTTCTAAACATATTCCTAAGGCCAATCTGATTAATGAAAGAAAATATATCAATCCGGAATCACGGGTTTATGGTCTTCTATTCGATATTGAAGGAAGTGGGGCGGCATCCCCCCTTCAGTTTTATCTTACCGATAGTACTGCCCATTTCGTGAGAGGGGCATTATATTTCAATTTCTTACCTAACAACGATTCTCTTGAGCCTGTAATTGATTATATATCAGCAGATATCCAGCATCTTATTGAAACATTTCACTGGCGGGAAGAATGATTCTGTTTAAAAGTAAATATTTTTACAGATAGGAGCTCAAATCTCTGATATTTAGCGGTTTTGCTAAAATTTTCTTGTCTTTATCCAATAAAAATAAGCTGGGTGTGGCAAATACATAATAGCTTTTTGCTATTGGACAATCCCATCCTGATACATTAGAGAAATTAATCCAATTGAGATTGTTGGTGTTAACATAATTCAGCCATTCATCTCTTTCTCTGTCCAATGAAATGGCAACAACTTCAAATCGGCTTCTGTCTGTGTTGTCATAGAGTGTTTTGATTTCAGGTAGAACGGTAGTACAGTGGGGACACCATGAAGCCCAGAACACAACCAATGTGAATTCGGCGGTTATATCATTAAGATGTAATGTGTTATTATTCAGGTCGGTAATAACAAAATCAGGTGCTGTTTGACCCTTTGCCATGCGTTTAATAGCTTCGGTTTTTTCTCTGATTGAAGCTGTTTTTTCATCATCAAAACAGGAATTTCCAAGAATAAAATTATCGTAAATATGCAAAAGCACGGTTTCCATGCCAAAGCGCTCAAAGCCGTCTATAAGATAGTCAAGAACATTATTGTAAATTTGTTCATTGGTTCCCACTTGAGCCATAATAAGATTAACAGCTTTTATAAACTCTGCTTCCTGAACTTCTTGTGTAAACCTTTCTTGACGATACAAAGATAAATAGCGGATGACTTTTGTAGGTATTAAATCAGTGTAAAGCATTACAGTGTCTTTAAAATCATCGGGATTAAAAAAGTCTTTTTTAATCAACTCATTACGTTGATCTGTTGTGAGTTTTGGGTCTGGGGTTGGAATTTTTTCGAAAGCAGCAATTTTTGCCAGAAGACTTCCTTTGTTGTTCTTGATGAGTTTTTCAATGTATTTATCATACGCTTTTGCTTCCTTTTGGTGTTGTTTAATAAGTACATTAATAAAGTCATCCTCTTTGGGATAATAAGATATGGTTTGCTGAAGCAATTCTAATTTTGTTTTGAAAGCCTCAGTTTTTAAAAGATATTCATAATACAATTTGTTTTCATTTGATTGCTGAACATTCATACTGTCAAAGGGAAATTCAAAATGGGTTTCAAATGAAATATCATCATAATTGAAAATTAAATCTACAAATTGCTCACCGCCTCCCATAAATTGAGATCGTAAATTCTGACCAAGCATAATTCTGTACAAGCCCGGAGTAATGTCTTTATCAACATTAAAAATAAAATGTCCGGACCTGTCAACATCTGCAGAATCAATGAGATGTGTTTTATGCCCATAAAAACCGGTCAGGAAAACACGTTCTCCTAATATACCTTTGACATACCCATTAACTGTAAAATCTTTTTTCTCTGGAGTTGTTCCGGCTGTTATTTCACTGTTGCTCTCGCAGCCTACAAATACAAAAATTAAAATAAAAATAATTAAACGTTGCATGTGTTTCCTTTTTTTAGTTAAAGCTATTGATGCTGCTTAAGGGCAGCCATAAATTAATTGCAAACCTACACTTTTTTCTCTAATGAAGATTTGTTTTTTAACAGAATTAAAAAAAATTAAGTATTAACTTTTCCAATTTTTTCTTCAATAGATTTTACTTTACTGATAAGCCGGTTGCTTTTGTTTTTTTGAATATCAAATTTTGCAGAGGAATATATCCTGCCGGACTGAGGTTCCAATATTTTGTAGGAATGTTCTAAAATATTTAAGGCTTCTGCCATGGTTTCTGTTTCGATTATAGTTCCCATAGGTGTGAGTTGATAACTGACACCGCTGTCTTTTATCATGGCAATAATTTGGCTTACATATTTACTGACACTGTCTCCCTTATCTGTAGGAAACATTGCAAATTCTAATAAAACTGACATAATTTATTATAAATGAAATTTAACAGATTTCGATATAATTGATAATCAATAGTATCAATTACATTTCAAACAAGAAACATGAAAATCTTTAATAGTAAAATAATTTCTATCGAAAAAACGTAACAAAAAGATTAAAGAAGGGAAAAACAGATTAATACCTATTCTTCAATTTTAATAACTTCTGTTTTTATACAGATGCTATCACCTTCTTCTGAAACTGTCATTTGTTCATCCTGACAATGGGATTTATTGCCATGTTGCATGTGTGAAAATGGAGAGCAACAGGCATGTTCCATAATCATGTCAATGCTTTTAACTTTGTTTTTGTAGTGTTTTAAGCATTTTTTTGTAATCATAAACATACTGATACTTGCAAAAAGTATAGCAATTGAAACGAGAATAGTTCCTTTTTTAATGGTTCCCAAAGTGTTGTTTTTAAAACCATATATTAATACAACCAAACCAATAAAACCAAGAATCTTAGCCAATAATAATAAAATAAAAACAATAGAAGATGTGCACATAACAATAAGTTTTTAGTTAATAATACACAAAAGTAGAAAAATAATTTCTAATAATAAAAATAATTTTTATACGAAAAATTATTAACATCCGATTAAAACCAAACAAACTAAATTTAATTACATATTTTAATCTTCAATAAAAAGGAGAATAAAATTATTAACAGAAGATTATGCCCTCTAAGACAGTTTTTATTTTAAGATGGTCACAGTTCCATGATAGGGTTCTGCAATGTTTTGTGGCAAACTAAAAATGTAATAATACACACCATCCGAATGATTTTCTCCATCCCAGTCGTTTTTGTAATTATCACTTTCATACACTTTACTACCCCAACGGTTAAAAATCATAATTTTACAATCGGGAACATATTCTATCCCGTCTATAACAAAGAAATCATTAATACCATCACCATTTGGAGTGAAAACATTTGGGATGGTTATGTCAATAATGAGAATTTCTTTTGAAATAGTATCTGTACAACCGTATGCCGTTGTCACTGTAAGTGTGATGGTTTGGTATCCTGTTTCTCCAAATGAGGTTGAATCATTTTGCAAGGTAGACGTGGTGGGAAATGAAGAATTCCCAAAATCCCAGTTCCAGTTGGTTACATATGGCGAAGAAGAGGATGAGTTAAATTGAACATACAAACCCGGAGTTCCGACAGTGGGAGCAAAAGTAAAATCAGCCTGAGGAATAGGGTGAGAAGTAATATAGTCATTAAAGATTAAAGTGTTGACACAACCATAAATATTAACCACATTGAGTGTAACATCAAAAGTACCTGCAGAACTGTAAGTTACTGTTGGATTTTCGATGGTTGAGGATGAAGGATTACCTCCTTGGAAAGTCCAGTTCCACTGTTCTGACTCATTTGTAAGGTCTTGAAACTGAACGGTTATTGGATTGCAACCATCATTTATGTCTGAAGTGATATCAATAACAGGGATAGGTAGAACAGTAACAGATTTATAGGCTGTATCGGAATAACAACCATTTTCTTCAACATACAATGAAAGACTGTGTGTTGCCGGTGCATTCCAATCAATCTGATAGGGTCCTTGTCCGCTACCGGAAATAATATTGCCTCCCGAAAAATTCCAGTAATAATTAGCATTAACGGTTGCAGTACCGGTATAAGTAGCTAACAAATCTTCGTCAAGGCAGATTGTGTCACTACTTGTCGTATAGTCCGAAGTTGGAATTGCATGAACCACTAAAATTGTTGAATCCACAATGGTTTTGGTATGAGGCACACAGGCATCTGTGATTGTAAGTACATAAGTATTGACTGAGGGTCCCGGTGGTGCTACCTGAATGGATGTTGTTTGTTCTCCGCTAGCCCATTCATAAGTAAAAGGCCCAACGCCTCCTGAGAGAAAACTGAACATGGTTGTTGATTCCCCATTGCAAATTGTATCATAAGGTATATTTAATGACATGGGAGGATAGTCTCTGATATAGATAGTTATGGTATCGTCCTGACAAGGATTTGTTTCTAAAACAATTTGAACAGTTTCAACACCACTGGGTACTCCTAAATCAATAGGAACTATTACTAATTGAGCCGTTTGCTGCCCCTGAAGAATGGTGATACATGTGTCTATCTGCTGGTAATCAACCCCATTAACAGCACTGCCAAGTACCTCGTAACAAATATCTGTATTTATAGGAACAACTTGTGGAAGGTTAAAGTTCAGAACGGCATTAGAGCAGCCCCTATAAGCCATAGTATCGCTGGGCATTGTGTAATTAAAATCAACAGAAACAGCATTGGTAGAAAAACTTTCCGACTCTAAAAAAACAACAGAATCGTAGACAGAATCGCCAGCATCACCAATAGCAATTTTAATTTGGTATGGCACACATGGTGTAACAAGTGCCCATGCGGTTAGAACGGCAGTAAAACCATCAAGTTCAATAGAAGACCCCCCTGCGTTATTTATATAATACTGCGAATATGAGCTGGCATTTACATTATCAATAGTAACAGGTAGTGTGGTGCCTGGTATCTGTGCAATATTCAAATTGTTGTAAGTGCCCCCACCAGGGTTAGGACCTGAAATAAAGAATCCAAATACATCATTATAACTTGAGCCCACCCATTCAGGATATTCTTCGGAGCCAAACACATAACGGAAACGAATGGTATCGGATAGGGGTGTAAAAGTAAAGCTTAAAACAGCGGCATCGTTAACAGTATAGCCAGGTACAAGACTCGCCAACTGAGGGTCGCTGCCTGTTCCATTAGTAGCTCCTGTACTCCCGCTTGAATTAGGACCAGGTGCATCCATTACGTTACCAGATGACATAATTATTCCCTCGGTTAATCCTAAATTGGTAGGATTGCCACCGGTAGAGAATTTTCCTATCGAATTGGGTATGTTGCCCGAATAGGTAACAGCACTTACCGTTACACCTCCTCCTACTAGGACATTCTGCACTAATTGTGCAGGTGTCATACTGGTATTATCAATTATCAATTGTGCTTGGGAAATATTGAAATGAAAAATAAAAATAAATGATAAAAATTTAATATATTTCATAACAGCTTGTTTTGTAGATAAAGTTTAAAGAATAAAGCAAATGTAAAGATTTTTTTAAAAATGTATTCATTTTTACTACTTTTATTTTTTAATAATATGAAACCAAAAGTAAAACTCAAACCCACGAATACGGATGCTAAGACGTACCTTTATGTCTTTTCGTTGCTTATTGTACTGATTGTTTTGCTTTATGCAAATACAATCTCTCATGATTACAATATTGATGATGATTTGGTCTCACAAAATCATCCCATTATTCAAAAGGGATTTGAAGGCATTCCTGAAATTTTTACTTCTTATTATTTTATTGATAAGAAAATGCAATTTGGCTACAGGCCTATGGTTATGACAAGCTTTGCCATAGAACATCAGTTCTTTGGACAAAATCCGCATGTAAGCCATTTTTTCAACCTATTGTTTTATATTATTAATTGTTTTTTGATTTTTATTGTCATCCAAAAAATATTTCCAAGAATCCATTTTGCTTTTTCTGTGTTGGTTACTGTTTTATTTGTTGTACATCCCATTCACACCGAAGTTGTTTGCAGTATCAAAAGCCGCGATGAGCTTTTGAGCTTTATTTTAAGCTTGTTGACGCTGTTACTTGTGTTCAGATATGTCCGGTCAAAAAAGACTTTTTGGCTGCCAATCATCATGCTGACATTTGTGATGGGTATTTTTTCGAAACAAACAGCGTATAGTTTTTTGTTTGTTATACCATTGAGCCTTCATTTTTCAGAACTTAAAATTGATAAGAAGACTTTTTTATTTGTTTTAATGACCCTGCTTAGTGGTGTTTTTATTGCTTCTTTACCAAGGTATTTACTGCCCCCGGTAGAACGAGAAATTTTCTTTTTTGAAAATCCGCTCGTGCTTAGTACTGGTTTTTCAGACCGGCTATTAACAGCTTTTTATGTTTTTTTCTTTTATATCATTAAACTTATTTATCCCCATCCTTTGGTTTTTTACTACGGTTATAATATGATTCCTATTCCTGTAATATCAAACCCTATAGTAATTCTTAGTTTTATTATAAGTATTGGTTTTGCTTTTTTTGTAATAGTACAATTTCCCAAAAAACACTTGCTGTCTTTTGCCATAATTTATTTTGTTATTACAATTTCAATGTTTTTAAACATTATTGAACCGGTTGCAGGTATTGTGGCAGAAAGGTTTGCTTATTATGCCTCTTTAGGTTTTTGTATGGCTCTGGCCTTTGGGATATTTAAAATTCTAAGAATAGCTTTTGAAGCTGTTCCTGATAAAAAAAGAATAAAATTCTTGATAATGCTAAGTCTCGTCTTTATCATCCCCTATTTTCTTATTGCAAAAAATCGTACAAAAGACTGGGAAAACCATTCAGTACTGTATGCCAACGATATTAAGCACCTCGAAAATTCAGCACTTGCCAATGCCATTTATGCAGATATGGCCATTAATGAAATTTATACAGATCATATGAACGGTAGGCAACCACGAGATATGGAAAACAAATTGGCATTGGCAGTTAAACATTACAGTATCTCTATTGATGTTTATGATGGTTATTTTTCATCGTATAACAACCTCGCTTTTATTTATTACCAATTTTTTAAAGATTATGAAAAAGCTATTCCTCTTTTGGAAAAAGCAATCGAATTGAGAAGTGATTATACTGAAGCCTATTTTAATCTGGCTTATTGTTATCAAATGCTTATGAGTTCAGAAAAAGCGATTATCAATTATGAGAAAACCATTGCTCTCGACAGCAACTTTTATAATGCCTATACTAATTTAGGTGAAATATATGCCATGAATGCTGATTGGCAAAATGCTGAGGGCATCAATGTAAAACTAAAAAACCGTTTGCCTGAAAATGATTTACCATATATCAATTTAGGTAAAATTTATCTCATGCAGGGAGATACCATACAAAGTATGATGAACTTTGAAAAAGCAGCTGAACTTGCACCGGATAATTTGGGTTTGCTTTCTAGCCTGCTCAATTTCTATGAAAGAAGAAATGATGTTGAAAAAGCCCTGTATTATCAGACAAAAATAAATCAGATACAACATAAAAAATAATACAAATATGTCTATTTGTGTGTTTGAAGTTTTAATAAATTGTTAAAAAAAATAAAGGCAACGAAATTTGTTAAAAGCGTCAGTAAACAAATTATTTTATTTAAATTTGAAAAAAATTAAACACTTGTTAATGCGCAAAATAAATCTCTTTGTTGTAGTTTTTATATTATTACTCTCAGCACAAATCTATGCGCAGTGTACAATTACTTCCTACGCCAACGGCACACCCTCATCCATTCAGGTTTGCCCTGGAACAAATGTGGTTTTAAGTGCAGTTGGGAATTGTCCTACTTATCTGATGAATAATGATTTTAATCTTGGGCATGCCGGTACCGGTTGGCAAGCAACAAATCAGGCCATGTTTACCAATCCTTGTGCTCCACATTCCCCGGATGGCACAACCTATATGTGGATGGGATCTACTTCTACCGCGCCAAGAATTTTAACAACTGTACCGTTTAATGTTTCATCAGGGGGTACTATCAGCTTTCAGATGCGTTATGCCGTTCAAAGTTTGTCTTCTCCTTGTGAAGGTCCTGACTTATATAATGAAGGAATAGCTGTGCAGTATTCAACAAATAATGGCTCAACATGGGTTACTATTGCCTATTATGCACCAAACGGAAATATTCTGACTGCAATTCCTACTTCAACCTCTCCAGGGACATCCGGTCAGACTCCTTTTACTGTGTGGACAACCCAAACCTTACAGATTCCTGCTGCAGCACAAACGAATGCAACCCGTTTCAGATGGGCGCAGACAGTTTCAACATCCAATGTATATGACCATTGGGGAATAGATAATGTTACAATAGGAGTACCACCTCCCAATATTAATATTTGGTGGGCTCATGGTCCTACAGGTCCTAATCCTCCAACGGTATCACCCACAACAACAACAACTTATACGGTATATATTTCTAACCAAACAGAAACAGTTCAAAATAGTGTGCAGGTTATTGTACAACAACCCGCTGTATTACAAATCAATAATTTGCCTTCTAGCGTTTGTTCAAATTCTGGAACTATAGCCCTTAGCGGAAATCCTGCAGGGGGTACATTCAGCGGACCTGGTATGAGTGGCAATATCTTTAATCCTGCAACAGCCGGAGCCGGTCAACACACAATAACATATTCATATAATACATCTGTTGGATGCAATAGCACCACAACTAAAGTTATTAATGTACTGCCTGCACCCAATGCCAATGCAGGAACTGATCAGATAATATGTGCAGGGCAATCGGCTAACTTGACAGCTTTTGGTGGCGTTTCTTATGTGTGGAGCAATAACAATCAAACACAGAACATCAATGTAACCCCTAATGTAAATACCACTTATGTTGTAAGTGTTACGGGTGCAAACGGGTGTTCTGCCACCGACAATGTGGTGGTTACTGTGAACCCATTGCCGATTGCTAATGCAGGTAATAATGTGTATATTTGTATTGGTAACAGCACACAGTTGAATGCTTCAGGAGGAAGTTCTTTTGTTTGGTCTCCGGCTACGGGTTTGAGCAATACCAATACTCCTAATCCACTGGCTACTCCAAATGCCACCACAACCTATACTGTTTTACTTACGGATGGAAATGGTTGTACATCTACCAGCAGTGTTGTTGTAACAGTCAATTCTCTGCCTCCTGCCAATGCAGGTATTGATCAAAGCATTTGTGTAGGGTATTCTGCTATTCTGAATGCAAGTGGAGGTACTAGTTATACATGGTCTCCGGCTACAGGTCTAAATAATACCAATACTTTTTCTCCAACTGCAAATCCTTCCATAACTACTACTTATACTGTCACTGCTACAGATGCCAGTGGTTGCTCTGCCACCGATAATATGGTTTTGACAGTTCTGACCCTTCCTCCTGTGAATGCGGGACCGGATGCATCTGTATGTTTTGGCAGCAGCACACAACTCAACGCTTCTGGTGGTGTTTCGTATGCTTGGTCACCTGCAACAGGTTTAAACAATACAAACATTTTCAATCCCACAGCCAACCCATCCTTAACAACTACTTATACCGTTACGGCTACTGATGCCAGTGGTTGTTCAGCCACGGATAATATGGTTTTGACTGTTTTGGCTTTACCACCGGCAAATGCAGGGATTGATACAGCTGTTTGCTCCGGTACATCTGCTCATTTGAATGCTTCTGGAGGTGTTTCATATACATGGTCTCCTCAAAATTCATTGAATAACAACAATATTAATAATCCGGTTGCAAGTCCTCAAAATACCACAACATATATGGTTTCAGTAACTGATGCTAATGGTTGCTTACAAACAGATGCAGTAGTGGTGTCCATTCTCAGCTTGCCCAATGCCAGTGGCGGTAATAATTCAGCAGTTTGTGAAGGCTTTTCCACACAACTTACAGCCTCCGGTGGCGTTTCATATGTTTGGAATACAGGAGACATAACTCCCGTTATTACTGTATCTCCACCAAGCACCACCACATATACTGTTACAGTTACTGACCAGTTTACATGTTCTGAAACATCCTCCGTTGTTGTACAGGTTAACTACCCCCCTCCTGCCAATGCAGGACAGGATTTTTCGCTTTGTTTGGGCGATTTTGGCTCCCTTAATGCCAGTGGAGGTACTCAGTACCAGTGGAGCCCCACTTACGGCCTGAGTGATATTGGTATTGCTGCACCTACTGTATCTCCTCCTATGACAACAACCTATACCGTAACTGTTACGGATATCGATGGATGCAGTGCCACCGATGATGTTACTGTCAGTATTTTCCCTGCTCCCAATATTGCTTTTAATGCCGATGTTTATAATGGATGTTCACCACTTTCGGTTAATTTTAATGACCTTTCAACGCCTCAGATGCAGTCGTGGTTATGGAATTTCGGAGATACAAATTCTTCGAATAATTCATCAAGCTTACAAAATCCTTTGCATACATTTCAGAATCCGGGAGCCTATTCCATTGCACTTACTGTTACCACACCGGACGGTTGTCAGAAAACACTTCAGTACAATAACATCATAAATGTTTATCCCAATCCCGTTGCTTCATTTAATGCATCACCGGACACCGGATCTATTGAACAGCCGACAATAAGCTTTACAGATGAATCCATAGGTGCCAGTACCTGGCTATGGAACTTTGGGGACCCTGCTTCAGGAAGCAATAATTATTCAAATAATCAGAATCCTGAACATGCTTTTTATAATGAAGGACTCTATATTGTTTATCTGTCAGTTCAATCGCAATTTGGATGCACCGATTCAGCATTCGCACAAATACGAATTCTGCCTGAGTTTACATTTTATGTGCCCAATACATTTACGCCTAATGGTGATGGTATTAATGACCACTTCAGGGGCTATGGTGAAAGCATAATAGACTATAAAATGTATATTTATAACCGCTGGGGAGCTCTGATTTTTGAATCCGATAATATCAATTCTGCATGGGATGGACGTTCCTCTTCAAATTTCATGGTGTTGCCGCAGGACGTTTATGTGTATAAAATTATCTTAAAGGATATAAATGGGAAAGAACACCGATTCGTAGGGCATGTGACTTTATTATAAAATATATTTGCACTGATGGTTTTAAAAAAATTTAATACAGCTTATTAGACTTTATAAAAATTGAAACCTCTGAAATTTATTTTTGTTGCCTCATTTGTGTTTTTTATAATTATTATCTTTTTTCAGATTTTTTTCTTAGAAAAAGTACATTTATTTACTGGTTTACTGACAATTGTGTGCTTATTTCAGCTGATAATGGGATTTATCTACGTATTGCTTAAAACGAATATAAAGATCAGACAAAATATCACACTTTCTGTAGGTACTTTCTTTTTGATTTGGTTTGTATTTGAAATTATTTTGCGTTTTTCTTCTTTAAAAACAACTTCTGAAAAAGCATCAGGATATTACTTTTTTCCCAATAATGTTTTCACGAACTCGTGGTATTTCACACATAAAAATAACAGCAGTTTTGGGTTTTCAATTCCTGAATTTTCATATTACAGAAAAACAAATTCTATGGGTTTATGTGATGAAGAACCTTATTCAAAGAATGATACTAACGAATTGCTGATTATTGGATTGGGAGATTCTTTTACTGAAGGAGTTGGAACCAATGCTGATTCTACTTGGCTTAAAGTTTTAGAACATCGTTTAGCTTCTAAACAAACAAAAAAGGTGAGAACTATAAATGCCGGAATAAGTGGAAGTGATCCCATTTTTGAATATATGCTTTTAAAGGATAAACTATTAGTATTTAAACCGGATATAGTTATTCTTGCTGTCGGTTACGAATTGGAAGAAATATCAGCAAGGGGAGGAAATGAAAGATTTATCGGAAACGGACAACTGAAGTATAAGGAGCTAAATTTCTCAGATTACCTTTTTTCATTGTTTTATACCTATCGCTTGATTTATTACAAATTATTGATTCCTAATGGTTTCCAAGAAGGAAAAAGGGCAAAAGCTGTTCAAGAATTAATTGTTTGTTTGAATGATTTTGCAATTCTTTCAGAAGAAAATAATTTCAAGTTTCTCATTGTCATTTATCCACAAATCCATGAAGTATTTATGGGTAAATACGACTATTGGCAAGAGATCATTCCCCAAATTAAAAAAGATTTTCCCATTGTTGATTTGCTTGATTATTATTCTAAGGAATTAAAAATAACAGGAGAAGAACTTTCAAATTATTACTGGTTAAATGACGGACATCATAATGAAGAGGGGTATTCTGCATTTGCAAAGGGGGTAGAAAAGGGCTTATTAGATGCAGGAATGATTGAATATGATATTAAATAGGGAAAGATATTTAATAATTTCAAATTGTTAATAAGTCTGATTTTGTCAGTCCTTAAAAAAAATCACGTATTTTTGTAATGAATTAAAATTCTTTGTATGAAGAAAATCACGCTATTATTACTTTATTTATGCATAAATGCATCTTTTTTTGGTCAAATCCCCAATAATTTTGATAACCACAGGGCGCTTTATGATCCTCAGCCATCAGAAGTTATTGACAGATACGATATTACAGCTTCACCAGGTGCTATAATTGAGTGGAATAATTTCAAAAGAAATCAGGACGAGAGTTATGACTTTATACTTAAAACCCCTATTTCTTTTACGGCATTTGGTGTCGGTTGGGATGTAGGGAATTCAAATTTTCCTGCCTCAGACTTTGAAATCATCTACAGGTCACGTTCCGGATCCGAAGAATGGAGTAAATGGTTTAGCAACGAAGGTTATGTAAAACCCGAAGAAACACCAACCGACATGTATTGGACGGACTTGCTTTTTTTGGATAATGAAGCGCAACATACGGAATTGGAATTTAATTTATATGTCCCCTCCGGAGTAAGTCTCAGTAAGTTAAGGCTTTCACTTATAGACATGACAGGTACCGGTACTACTACTCCCGAAGCCGTTGACATAAACAATACTACTGGTACATTGATTTGTCCCCCGTTTCCGACAATTATTCCTCGTTCACAATGGTGTGGAAGCTATACAGCCTGTCATAATACCACAAGTTATGCGAACATTTCAGCCACTCATACTGTCGTTCATCATGGAGCTTCTCCTGACACTTATACCGATGGTGCTACTGTTGTAAGAGGATATTGGAATTATCATGTCAATACACTTGGATGGTCTGATATTGGGTATAATTATCTTTTTTGTAAAGCAGGGAATTTTTATCAGGGAAGACATAATCCCAACCTGCCCAATACCGATGTGAGGGGTGCTCATGCCGGTAGTGCCAATGATTGTTCCATTGGTTTGAATTTTTTAGGCAATGCAGATATAACTTTACCAACAACTGTTCAGTTGGACAAACTTAAGGCTTTTTTAGCTTGGTGGTACGACAATAAAGGCCTCGACCCGACTTCATCAGCAAGTATGACCACTCAGGCTTATGGCGTTCAGGTAAAACCACGTATTTGTGGACATAAAGACGTTGGGCAAACTTCATGTCCCGGAACAATCCTTTACAATTATCTGCCTTCAATCAGAACAGGAACAAAAGCAATTATTGACAGTTGTGGCAATCCGCCTCCTCCAACAGGTCCAATTAATTTACAAGTAGTGGTGGGCAATTGTCCCAATCCCAACGTGAACATGTCATGGACTAACACAGGAAATGGATGGTACATTCTTCTTGCAAATAATCAAACCTATTCAGCTCCTTACATAAAGTGGATTTCAGGGATTTCAACTACCAGCGGACCTACCGGATTTGTACTTCAATCGGATGGCACAAGCCCTTTAAATTTTGTTACCGGTACGGCTTATTATTGGAAAATATGGGATGGCAGTACTTTTACAAATGGACCATCTTTTATTTATCCCATGTGTGACGACGTATCACCTGTTACAAGTATCGCCAATTCGGGAAACTGGAAAACTCAGGATTTTTCAGCATCATTCACCGATGTAGATAATGTTGGTGGTTCAGGAATTGCGCGTAAGTTTTATCAGGTTATAGAATTCGATGGCAATTATTGGGGGGCCAATTTCCAAAGAGGATTTTTTGCCGACAACTTTGAAACGATAAATTCAAATATATGGACTGTCCCTGCTTCAAGTGGGACATGGAGCATCGTAAATAACGCATTGGTTCAGTCGGATGAATCTATAAACAATACCAATATTTATGCACCACTAACCCAAACCTTGTCAAATACCTATTTATACCATTTTACAGCCAAGGTTGAAGGTGCTGGGCATGCCAATGGCAGACGCTTTGGATTTCATTACTTTTGTGATGATGCTTCACAAACCAACAGAGGTAATTCTTATTTTATCTGGTTCAGAATTGAAACCAATAAACTTGAATTTTACAAGGTGGTAAACAATACTTTTTCACTTGAAAGTGTGATTGATGATATTGTCACAACACTGGGCATAACCTATGATTTTAAAATTTTGTATGATCGTATTACCGGTGAATCATATGTGTTTCGAAATGATGAATTGATTGGTTATTGGAAAGATCAGCAGCCTTTCTCAAGCAGTGGAGATTATATTTCATTCCGTACAGGCAACAGCAAACTCACGGTGAACGAGCTGAAAGTTTACAGGACACGTGCATCCAGTGTAAATATTACAGTTGGAAATAATTCTGCAAAAGAGATCCGTTTTCAGAATCAAAATGAAGTAACCATTGCCGCCAAAATTAAATCTTTATCTGTTGATTCGGCAAACAACATATCAGCCATAGCCTTTCATGACCTCAACGTGGATTGGACTAAACCCCTTAATATTTCTTTTATAAATGATGGTTCGGGACCGGATACAGACACTGTTTATTCTGTTACTGAATTTTCTGCTAACTGGGGTAACTCCACAGATCCTAATTCCGGTATAGAAAGTTATTGGTATGCCATTGGTACAAACCAAGGGGATACAGATATTGTTAACTGGACTAACAATGGTTTAAACACCTCCGTAATTCACAGTGGTCTTAATTTAAGTTATGGTACAACTTATTATGTTTCTGTCAAAGCAAGAAACGGGGCCGGGCTTTTCAGCGATATTAGTTCAAGTAATGGTGCTATTCTTTATAGTCCTTCCGGTGTTCTAGCTGCCAGTTTTTATGCGCATAGCACTATGTTGTGTGAGGGAGAATATGTACAGTTTTTTGATCAGAGCATGGGTGCTGTAACCTATGAATGGGCTTTTGAAGGCGGGACTCCTGCTGTAAGTAACAGTGCAAATCCTGTCATAACATACGATTCTGCTGGAACTTTCAATGTTGAACTCAGGGTTTTTGATGTTATGAATAACAGTGATACCTTGATTTTACAACAGTATATTACAGTTAATCCCACTCCTAAAGCATCTTTTTCTGCCATTGATTCTGTTGTTTACCTACCTGATGCTTTTGTGTATTTTTCAAATAATTCTGCCAGTGCTACTTCTTATTTCTGGTCTTTCGGAGATTCTTATATCTCTACCGATGTTAATCCCTGGCATGAATATGCAACAGCAGGGACTTATACCGTTTTTCTGACGGCTGGCAATAGTCTTTGTGGCTACGATACTTTGGTAAAAACAAATTATGTTTCAGTCGTAGATCCCAATACAATAAATGAAACAAATGCCGATTTTAGTATCAACCTGTATCAAAACCCTGTACAGGATAACTTGGAAATTTATTTGATACTTGCTAAACCAACATCTTTACGTTTTGAGCTGGTAGATGTTCTTGGACAAGTATTTGTTTTAAAGGAAACTCAACTATATGATACTGGAAAACAATCACTTAATTGGAATTTGTCAAACAGAATTGCATCAGGCATATATAGTTTAAAAATAACATCATCTGACACAGAGCAAACGGTTATTAAGCTTTTGAAATTATAAACTTACCTTTTCTTAGTCGTATTCTTAATGCTGTCAATAATGTGTTGGTCATTGCTGTTGTGCCTAGGTGCTTCATGTCGTATATTATTGTTTGGATTGTTTCGATCTGCACTTTCTGTAGAGGCCTGACCGCTTTGGGGAAGTGCTGTTTCATTTGGCAGAGTTCTGATGGTGTCTGTTGAATTAGGAGATACTTCAATTTGGGTTTTCACAGTATCCCCACCAGCTTCAACATTTGTACTTTTAACACTGTTATGGCATGATGACAGATTATAAGATAAAAATATCAAACTAATCAAATATAATAATTCTTTCATTCTTAATAATTTTTGAAGTTGTTTTAATAGTAACAAAATATGTTCCCCTGCTTAAAGCTCCTTTATTAAAAGTAAGTTTATTTTCTCCGGGTTTTGGTGTGTCCCTGTATAGAAGTTTTATCAACCGGCCTTCAATATCATTTAACTCTATTGTAACTTCCTCTCTTGTATCAACAGTGAACAGCACATTAACAAAATCATATACAGGATTTGGAAATACAGAAAGGGCGTCTTCAGTTGCATCTGTTTCGTTAATATCAGCACTGGCACCCCCATACACTTCTGCAACCCATGTTTTATATGTGTTGTAAACATTTTGGTTCGGAATACTGGCTCCATAACAGCCGGCAAGCCATACGCGCGGTGTTGAACTGTTGTGTTTCCGTGCAATACCGGTGTAATCACCCCAACGTTGGTCTCCCGACAGAAAGTTTACATAGGTTTCTCCTGATTTTACAAGCACAGAACCCGACCATTGCATATTGTTATCACAATTCACGACCCTGACTTCGGGATAGAGGGAACCCGAGGCTCTTAGGAAAGCAATCATGACAGATTTGTCGGATGAAGAAGTTGCAAAAGAAGCTACTGCCGGATAGGAATAATCATAACTTCCTTGCAGACCAAAAGTAGCAGATTGGTTAGATAAGTTGCTTATTGTAAGTCTGTTGTAGTGAATGCCATTCCAGCCTTGCCCTATATCGGAGTGTAAAACATAATGAATCAGACCATTCAGATAAAAAGCATTTTGAATCCTGCAATCACCATTATCGAGAGTATTGCTTGTTCCCGGTTGAGACGAATTGGGTACCGGACTATAAGCTGTGCTTACGTTAATGGTATATGAATTAACTTGGGGGCTTCCACTCATATCATCTGTAATATCCCAAAGCCTTATTCTGTTGTCGCCACCTGATTTGCTGCTGACCAAGTATATTCCGGGTCCATAAGAGCCTGTTTGCCCCAATGAAGCAGGAACCAAAGAAAAAGCAGGGTAGGGGGTGGCGTTTAAACTATGCCAGTACTGAAAATTGATATTGCTTCCGGAATAACCATTGGATTTTTGAATTTGATAAATTATAGCTTGATTGAATGTGCCTTGAGAAGAAAACAAATTCCCTGTGATATATATTTCATTGTTAGACACACCCAAGCCGGGATAGTCAAACCAACTGTTATCACTTAAAGGATTTCCCGACAAAGTATAAGTCCACCAGCCGTTAAGAGGATTATTTGACTTTGAAAAACACACCAAAACCTTTGAAGTGGCAGGAGTAGTACCATGTAAAACAGCCATGACAAATCGGTCAGCACTGGCATCGTATATAACTTTAGGGTCATAAATCATGGATGTTAAGGCGCTGTTGTTGAAAAAGTCAGACCAATAATTAAAATATAAATAAGAACCAGAGGTATTATAATATTCAACACCATCATTGTTGGCTGTAACAATATACCCCCCGTTTGAAACAGCCATGGAATTATCGGGAGGTGTCGCCACCATCGACCAGTTTGCTTCGAAATCAGTACCAATAGCAGGTGTTACTGCTTTGTCTGTGGCTGAGCTTTCTATGTCTGAAGGAATATATGAGTCAAATTTCTCTTGCATTAATGATTCTTTAATGGCTTCAATGTCGGCCCCATAGTGTTTGCGACCAAATCTTAGCCTGACCGATATGGCCCATTTGACACCGGAAGCCTCTTGACCTACTGAACCGAAAAGTTCAGTGCTCATTACATCGGATTTGACAGCCGCATTGTATGTTATATCCTGAGCATTTTCAGGTGGACTTACTTTGGAGTTTTGCCCCCTGATTGAAAAAGAATTAAAAAATATCAAAACCAAAAAGAGAGAAAATAACTTTTTCATCTTAATAAAATTAATGTTAATAACTTTTTTTTCAAAAATAATAAAAAACTCCGAATTATCAAAAAAAACGCGATAATATTAAATCCGAATTAATTATTAGGAGTTTTGTAAAAACGAACTAATGATTTCATGAGGGTAACCCCGATATGATTTATCCAATGTTTTTTTTGAAAAGCATTGGAAATAAATCTTTATCGATTCAGCATTTTCTTATGCTGAATACGGGTTAAACCTATTATTTCCATATAAAAAAGTCAAAAAGATATAAATTAAATGACTTAAATTTAATTATTACTTTTGCAATGATAAAGAATAAAAAAATGAAGATAATGAAACGCATAAAAATTATTGATCTTATAAAAAGTGATCCGAATCCGTATATTAACAATCAGGTTAAGGTTGAAGGCTGGGTGAGAACCAAGAGAGACAGTAAGAATGTTGTTTTTATTGCACTCAATGACGGTTCAATAATTCACCATTTACAGATAGTTGTGGATAATAATAAATTTAACGAGTCCTTGCTTAAAGACATAACTACAGGTTCTTGCATCTCAGTAACAGGTATTTTGACAAGTTCACAGGGACAGGGACAAGCCGTTGAAATTATTGCCGAAAGTATAACTCTTTATGGTACAGCAGATGTGAATACTTATCAACTTCAGAAGAAAGGCCATACACTGGAATTTTTAAGGGAAAATGCCCATCTGAGAATACGTACCAACACTTTTGGTGCTATTTTCAGAATAAGGCATGCCATGGCTTTTGCCATTCATAAATTCTACAATGAAAAGGGTTTTTTCTGGATGCATACACCAATAATTACAGGAAGTGACTGTGAAGGAGCCGGATCCATGTTTAATGTCACAACTCTAGACATGAACAATCCGCCACGACAGGAAGATGGCAGTATAGATTATTCGAAGGATTTTTTCGGAAAACCAACCCATCTTACAGTTTCGGGACAACTCGAAGGAGAACTGGGGGCTCTGGCGTTGGGTCTTGTATATACTTTTGGACCAACATTCAGGGCTGAGAATTCTAACACAAGCCGCCACCTTTCCGAATTCTGGATGATAGAACCGGAAATGGCTTTTTATGATATTCATGACAATATGGATCTTGCAGAAGAATTTCTGAAATATCTCATTAATTATGCCTTGGAGCATTGCATGGATGATTTGGAATTCCTTAATAAAATGTATGATAAATCTTTGCTTGAGCGCTTAAATTTTGTGGCAGTCACTAAATTTGAAAGACTGACCTATTCTGCTGCGATTGATATTTTAGAAAAATCAGATCAGAAATTTGAGTTTCCTGTAAGCTGGGGCGTAGATTTACAATCTGAACATGAACGTTATCTGGTTGAGAAACATTTTAAAAAACCGGTTATTCTTACCGATTATCCAAAGGATATTAAAGCTTTTTATATGAAACAGAACGACGATGGAAAAACCGTCAGGGCTATGGATGTTTTGTTCCCTACAATAGGAGAAATCATAGGCGGTTCACAAAGAGAAGAAAATTATGATAAGCTATCGAACAGGATTCATGAAATGGGAATTGATGAAAAAACACTCTGGTGGTACCTTGAAACACGAAAATTTGGTACAGCACCCCACAGTGGCTTCGGTCTTGGATTCGAAAGGTTGATGCTCTTTGTTACTGCCATGTCAAATATCAGGGATGTTATTCCTTTCCCGAGAGCACCACTCAGTGCTGATTTTTAATTAAGAAATTACTTGCTTTCGTTTAGTTTATTTAGTAAATTAGACAAAATTTTTAGCCATGCTCAAACAAACACAACAACTCAAACTATTACAAAAGCTTTCTCCACAACAAATACAGTTGATGAAGCTCATACAAATTCCAACAGTAGCTTTGGAAGAACGAATAAAGCAGGAGATTGAAGAAAACCCTGCATTGGAGGAAGGTAAAGATGAGGAAGAAGATGATTTTAATGAAGAATATGAAGAAGTTTTTGATGAGGAAACTGAAGAGGATGATTTTCTTGAAGATGCTCCTGTAGAAGTATCTTTAGACGAATACAAAGAGTATTTTGATGATGATGATGATGTTCCAAATTACAAACTTAACATAAGCAACACTGGCCCTGATGAAGAAAGAAAAGAAATGCCCCATTCCTCAGGTATTAGTTTTCAGGATTACCTAATGGAGCAGCTAGGTCTTGCTGTAAGCGACGAAAAAAAATACAACATCGGCAGGCATCTCATTGGCACCCTTGATGATTCTGGATACCTCACAAGGGAGTTGGAAGCCATCGTTGATGATCTTGCTTTCCAAAATATTATGGTCACATACGAAGAAATTGAAGATGCTTTAACTGTTATTCAAGAATTTGACCCTCCCGGGGTTGGTGCCCGCAATCTTAAGGAATGTTTATACCTTCAGTTGAAGAGGAAATTTCAGAATAATCCCTGTATTACTCTTGCAAATGCCATGGCCATTATAGATAAATCATTTATGGAATTTTCAAAAAAACATTTTGATAAAATTATTAAAAAGCACAACCTGAGCGAAGAACAAATGAAAGATGCCATGGATGAAGTTAGGAAACTCAATCCCAAGCCGGGAAATACCCATTCAGGACAGGATAAAAGCCTTCATTATATTACTCCGGATTTTACCATTAAAATTGAAGACACCAAACTGGTACTTTCTCTCAATTCCAAAAATGCCCCAGATCTTAAAATCAGCAAAGCCTATAATGAAATGCTGAAAGAGATGGCAAATCAGAAAAAAAATGATAAGTTAAAAGACACTCAGGTTTTTGTAAAAGACAAGATAGAAAAAGCAAAATGGTTTATTGATGCCATTAAACAAAGACAGGCTACATTACTTTTAACCATGGATGCTATTATGGAATTTCAGGGAGATTTTTTCAAATCGGGAGACTATAATCTTATCAGACCAATGATTCTCAAAGATATTGCCGATAAAGTGGAATTGGATATTTCAACTATTTCGCGTGTTGCCAACAGCAAATATGTTGAAACACCCTATGGCATTTTTCCTCTAAAATCTTTTTTCTCAGAGTCTTTGCAAACTCAGAGTGGAGAAGAAGTTTCAACAATTGAAGTGAAAAATATCCTCAAAGAATGTGTCTCAAACGAAAATAAAAAAAGGCCCATGACGGATGATAAATTATGCAGTATTCTGAAGGAAAAAGGTTATAACATTGCCAGGCGTACGGTGGCAAAATATCGCGAGCAGTTGGATATACCTGTTGCGCGTATGCGTAAAGAACTTTAAAGAAAAAAACATGGAGAAAGTATTGGCTCGTATTATTTCGATTTTGTTTCACCCTCTTTTAATGTCCACTTATGGACTGCTTATTCTATTTCAGATTAAAACCTATGTGTCGTACTCTATACCCTTGAAGGCCAAGTTAACGTTGTTGGGGCTTATATTTATCAACACGGTTGTGTTGCCTGTAATAATGATTTATTTTCTGAAAATGCGAGGGCTGATTAGTGATTTTCAGATGGAAAATAAAAAAGACAGAATTATTCCTTATATCATAACCATTATTTTTTATTTCTCAACCTTTTATATTCTTCGGAAATTTCAGTTGCCTTCTGTTATTTATTTTATTGTGCTGGGCTCAACCTGCCTTGTTATCCTTGCATTGGTAATAAATTTCTGGTGGAAAATATCTGCCCACATGATTGGTATTGGTGGACTTTTAGGAACGTTTACAGGAATTTCTATATATCTGTCAATTAATATGGGTGTTTTAATTGCTGCAATGGTTCTTATAGCCGGCTTTATTGGCTTTGCCCGTCTGAAATTAAACTCCCACACCCAAGCACAAGTATATTCCGGCTTTATTTTGGGTGTCGGCTTTATGGGATTTTTATTTTACCTGCTTCTGCTCAGAGCTTGATAGCAAACAATATTATTTAAAAAGGAGAAAAAGCAATCCCTACAGATATTGGAAACATTTCATCTCCTTTGCTTTTTCCTTTGGTCATCAGGGGTGTTAAAGCATAATAAGCAGTAAGATTGTATTTGCCATAACCAATACGTGCTGTGATGCCATAGCGAATTCTTTCAATATTCTGAATATTAAAATCTTTTGTTTTGATTGTGGCAGCAGTTCCATCTTGGTTTAAAGTTCCATCAAGCTGATCACCGGCGTATTTGGTGTAATTTTTAACATTATAACCGGCTTTAAAACCAATAGCAAATTTAAAATTGTCGGTTACACTTTTGGTCCTGAAACGAAATTCAACAGGAATATCAATGTACATAAGGGTAAGTTTGTTTTTCTGGAAATTGTATTTATCTTCAATTTCAATGAACTCAGTGTTTCCTGTATAACGGTTAAGTGTGTCAAGCTCACGTTTCAGAATACTGTTGCTGTAAAGATTGTGAAAACTCAAACCCACTCCAAAGGCAACAGAAAAGTTAGATTTTCCCAGAGGATTATCCATTAAAATACTGGCATTAAATCCCCGATTAACCGAGGCTGGTTTTAATCCCACTGGCGTTTGCTGCCAGATGTCAGAAAATATGTCGCTGATTAAGTAATCTTCATGTCGCATTTTTTGTTTACCGTTGATGGTGTCCGGATTTATTTCCTCAACTTCAGTTTGAGCAGTCAATACAAGACCAAATCCAAATAATAGTACAAGTATAAAAAGAGATTTTTTCATGATATTTTTGATTTTTTATAATAAATTGATTACAAAGTTAAACAATTATTTTTGAAGTCGTAAGTTTATAAAACCAATTAAATATTTATTCATAAATTTGCTTTAAATAATGTTTGGATGTTTAAAGGAATTAGAAAAGGAAAATATGGGATTTTTTTGGTGCTTTTGCTTATTGCTTTTTCGGCCTGTCTGAAACGAGAAGAATATCCTATTGTGCCTCATATTGAGTATGTCAGCTTCACTAAAATTGCAAATGAAAATGGAATTGATGTGAAAGGTCAGCTCATGTTTTCATTTACTGATGGAGATGGAGACATTGGTTTGGCAACAGGAGATACTTTACCCCCTTATCAAAGAGGAGGAGATTATTATTACAATTTTTTTATTTTTTATAATGAAGTTCAGAACGGGCAGATCGTAAGAATTGAATTGCCACAGCCTTTCCATGTACGGCTGCCGGTTATAACACCAACAGGGAATAATAAAGCTATAAAAGGAGAAATTGAAATAGAACTGGATATCTTTAATCCTGTTTCTCTTTATGATACCATTTTGTTTGATTTTTATATTGTTGACAGAGCTCTAAATGAAAGTAATACTGTTAGAACCCCTCAGATTGTTGTCAAAAAAACGCAGTAAAGTTTTATCAAAATCTTATTTCACAAGCATTTTCCATAACATTCATTGAGATTCTTCTTCCCAGAATCAGGGCATTGTTATTATTAAAGTGTCCGGCAGGAAAATCAAAACAGATAGGATAGTTGTATTTTTCGGTTATTTCAGCAATGATTTCATAAGGGCTTTTTCCAAAGGGTATGCTGTTATCGTTCATTTTGTTCATTCCACCTACAATAAGACCTGCTAAACGGTATAGTTTTCCTGCTCTTTCAAGGCACATCATCATACGGTCAATATGGTAAAGGTATTCATCAAGGTCTTCAATAAAAAGAATTTTATTTTCTGTGTCCACATCAGAACTACTGCCCATCAGGCTGTAAATAACGGACAAATTGCCTCCAGTAATTACGGCTTCTGCTTTTCCTTGCTTGTTATAAGGATGAGAATTTGTACTATAAATTAAACCATCTCCAAAAAGGGCCGATTTCATAGTTTTTAGAGCATCGGGTGTGATGCCGTCGGTGGTCATGTTTATAGGCATTGCAGCGTGCAAGGTCTCTGTAGAAAAATGGCGGTGAATGTGTGCATGAAAAACTGTTATATCACTATAACCCACAATCCACTTCGGATTTCTGATAAAACTCGAAAAATTTATCTTGTCAATAATTCTGACACTTCCATAACCACCACGTGCACAGAAGATGGCTTTAATATCAACGTCATCAATAAGCCCCTGAAAATCAATAGCCCTTTCACTGTCACTACCCGAAAATTGATTTAAACTTTTAAACAAATGTGGAGAAAACACAACGTTTAAACCCCAGCTTTTCAAAATTGAAACAGCATTTTGAAGCTCATCAGGAGAAATTTTTCTTGCAGGTGCGCATATTCCTACAGTATCTCCTGATTGCAGGTATGGAGGTGTCAAAAATGTTTGATTTGAATTCATGTCGGATGCTTGTATTATTTTGAACCTAAAATGGGGCAGTCAATTTATTATTATAAAGTATCATCCTTTAATACAACACTTACCAAGTCCATCTTTCCTCCAATGGGAGGATTGCATTTAGAAATTTTAATAACAATATTTTTTACTGAAGGATACTTGCTTTTTACAGCAATTATGATGCGGCGCCCAATATGTTCGAGCAGTTTTGATTTTTTTTGCATTTCAGCATTAATCACGTTGTAAACACTCTGATAGTCAATTGCATCGTTGAGGTTGTCTGTTTTTTCAACAATATTTGTTTCGTAGTCGAATGAAAAATCTACAAGAAATTTATTTCCTATAATCTGTTCTTCCGAAAAACAGCCATGATAAGCATAAAATTCCATCCCCGACAGAATAATTTGAGCCATATTTTATAAATTTAAAAACTCAAAAATAAGAAAATATATTTTTACAATCTGTTTTAAGCAAAACATTACTTTTACACAGAAATATATTTTTTGAAATGCAATTAAATGTTACATACGAAAATATAAGGATTGCAATTGATTCCATCAGGCGCAACACTTTACGTACAGTACTAACCATTTTGATAATTGCATTTGGCATTATGGCATTGGTTGGAATTTTAACAGCAATAGATTCCATAAAAAACTCAATAAGCAGCAATTTTGCAATGATGGGTGCCAATACTTTTTCGATCCGAAACAGACAAATGCGTATGCATACTGGTTCCGGTGATGCACCAAAGAATTTTAAGAGTATTTCTTTTGAAGAAGCCCTGCGGTTTAAACTATTGTATACCTTACAGTCATCAGTATCAATTAATACATGGGGAACAGGCACAGCCACAGTTAAATACCAGAACGAAAAAACCAACCCGAATGTTTCGGTAATGGGCAGTGATGAGAATTATCTGATGGCATCGGGTTATGAAATAAAAACCGGTAGGAATTTTTCTGCTCAGGAAATTATTTCCGGAGCTAATGTTGTCATCATTGGATCAGAGCTTGAGAAAAACCTTTTTAAAAACCGTAAAAATGTTGTGGGAGAAATCATCTCTATAGGCTCGGGGAAATACCGAGTCATTGCTGTAATAAAAGAGAAAGGCAGCAGTATGGGTTTTTCGGGAGATAGAACTTGTATTATACCCATTACAAATGTGAGAAATTATTTTTCCCGTCCAGATATGAATTACACCATCAATGTATTAATTGATAATCAGGAAAATTTGGATGCAGCGATTGATGAAGCTACCGGTCTTTTCCGTGTGATTCGCAATGTGCCTCTTGGACAGGAGGATAATTTTGAAATCACAAAAGCCGATAATCTTGCCAAAATGCTTATTGATAACATTAAATATGTGACCTATGCAGCTATTATTATTGGTATTATTACATTGATTGGCGCAGCTATTGGTTTGATGAACATCATGCTTGTTTCGGTTACAGAAAGGACTAGAGAGATTGGCATAAGAAAAGCTATTGGTGCAACAAGTACAACGATTAGAAATCAGTTTTTAATTGAAGCCATCGTTATTTGTCAGTTAGGTGGCATTCTGGGCATTATTATCGGCATTATTATCGGAAATGTGATGTCTCTGATTATTAAAAGTCCTTTTATTATTCCATGGGTCTGGATTATTTCAGGAGCTATTATCTGCTTTATTGTAGGCCTTATTTCAGGTATTTATCCTGCTGTTAAGGCTGCCAAACTCGACCCGATTGAATCGTTAAGGTATGAATAGCTTAGGCTAAAGAATTGAGAGTAACAAAAACAGAATTTCATTAAATCGAAAAATGTTTATAGCAACTCTTGGTCTAGAAACTTGGCTGTAAAAATTAATTAAAATCAGTTAAAGGAGCAAGCAACTCAGAAACCACAGAAAACGAAGTAAGAGCTAAAGATTCTATTGTATCAAAAACCGGACTTCCTTTTAATATAGCTGGCTTTTCACCCATCTGATATTTTTAACTTAAATCTCGATTCAGTAAGCAATAACAAATTATCTATGAATAAGTAATGCCTTTTTAATGACTGAATCATCAGATATAATTTCAATCGTGTAAAGACCATTGGCAAGGGTTTCAACATTAATAAGCTGATGATTTTGGTTGACAGATTCACTTCTAACCAAGCGACCCTCAATGTTGTAAATATTCAGAATCAAATCCGAAATTTCTGGGTTATTGATATTTAATGTAAAAGATTCAAAAGCGGGATTAGGGAATATTTCAAATAAATGATCTTCATCGGACTCGTTTAACCCTACGTTAAAAAAAGTATTTTTCAGTATTTTTCCGGTTTCGCCAACAATATAAGCGGTGTAGGTAGAATTTTGATTTGCAAAACAAATCGCATTTAAAGTTTTTGTTGTTCCACTGGTTTGAGTAGTCCATGTCTCACCGCCATCAGTAGTCATTTTGATGGTGCCGTTCCAGCCGGCAGCAAAACCCATGTTTGTTGTTCCAGTAGGAATAAATCCCAATGCGTAAAGGACATTGCCGGTGCCACTGCTTTGATCTTCCCAGTTTATACCCCCATTGGTGGTTTTCAATATTTTACCACTGTTGCCTACGGCAAGTCCTGTATTGGCATTGGCAAAATAAACAGAATACATGGCATAATTGGTTGGTATGGTTTGTAAAGTCCATGTATCGCCACCATTGACGGTTTTAATAATTCTGCCGTTTGTACTTTCCCCTCCAACTGCATAGCCTGTACTGGCATTGGTAAAATAAACAGCATTTAACCAGTAATTAACGCCACTTGTTTGGGGAGTCCATGTTGTGCCTCCATTTGTGGTTTTAAAAATGACACCACCGGTTAAATAACCACCTACAATATATCCAATGTTGGCATCCACAAAATATACCGAACGCAGAGATTCTGTCGTTCCACTTGTTAATGGAGTCCAGACAGAACCCCCATTGGTTGTTTTTAAAATTATCCCGGCTCCGCCCACAATATAGCCGGTATTTTCATCCGTAAAAAAAACATCGTTTAATATAACAGTTGTTCCACTTGTTTGAGGACTCCAGCTCGTACCACCATTGGTAGTTTTAATAATGGTACCTTCCAAGCCCACGGCATATCCTGTATTAGGATCAGTGAAAAAAACTGAAGTGAGATCAACTGTTGTGCCACTTGAAAGTGAAGTCCATTGTGCGTTTATGTTTATTGAGAAGCTAATAATTACGCATAAAATAAAAGTGTTTTTAATCATAATAATGTATTTTGTAGTTTTTTTTGTTAATAATTTTTCAATTTTTCAAAAATACAATGTTTTTTTGGTTTTTCCCTTTTTCTTTATCTTTACAAAAAATTAATATTATATGGAAGCATTAGAAAACATATTTACAAGGCGCAGTATTCGTAAGTTTAAATGTGAAGAAATTTCACAAACCCAGATTGAAACTTTAATGAAAGCAGCCATGCTTTCTCCGACTGCACGAAACACCCAGTCCTGGCATTTTATTGTGGTGAATGAAAGACGGGTACTTAATGAAATAACACTTGTTCATCCCTATGCCGCTATGCTGAAAAATGCGCCTTTAGCCATAATTGTTTGTGGTGATTTACAACAAGATGAAAGCCTTGATTATCAAGTTATTAATGGTTCAGCAGCCACACAAAATATATTATTGGCGGCTCATGCCATTGGTTTGGGTGCTGTTTGGCTTGGTGTTTACGGACGAAAAGAAAGGATGGAGGGTTTTACGAAGCTTTTTAAATTGCCCCCGCATATTATACCTATTAGTGCTGTTGCTATTGGCTATCCTGATGAGAAAAAAGAACCAGAAGACAGATTTGATATCAAAAAAATACACTTTAATAAATGGTAAAATAGAAATTTTGAAGAAAATCATTTGTATTTGCCTGTGAGAGTTTTACCTTTGTCTATCATTAATCAATAATCCGGAAAATGTCCGAAAAATTAATACCAAAGATAGAAGCTGCCTCGAAATCGGAGATCTGCAATCTTCAGAATAAACTTTTAAAAAAGAACCTAAATTATATCAATACCCATTCAAAGTTTTATAAAAAATTATTAAAAAAACAGGGTGTAAATATTGATAAAATCAAGAATGTAGAAGATTTACAGCATATTCCTGTTACCACAAAAGATGACTTACAACAGTATAATAAGGATTTTATTTGTGTCCCGGAACGAAAAATTATTGATTATGTAACCACATCCGGTACTTTGGGAGATCCGGTTACTTTTGTTCTGACAGACAACGATTTAGAACGTTTAGCCTATAACGAATACATAAGTTTTTTGTGTGCAGGAGGGAAATCTGGTGATATATACCAGTTAATGACTACTATTGACAGGCGTTTTATGGCTGGTCTTGCCTATTTTCTTGGGGCACGAAAATTAGGTGCAGGTATAGTAAGGGTTGGAAACGGAAACCCTGAGTTACAATGGGACACCATTCAAAGAGTTTCACCTACAAGCCTTATTGTAGTGCCCTCTTTTATACTTAAGGTAATTGAATATGCAGAAGCCCATAACATTGATTTTAATTCAACAACAGTAAAAAGTGCTGTTTGTATAGGCGAACCTTTACGAAACGCCGACTTCTCTTTAAGTTTACTGGGACAAAGAATCAAAGAAAAGTGGGATATCAAATTGTTTTCTACTTATGCTTCAACAGAGATGGGTACTGCTTTTACAGAATGTGAACATGGGGTAGGGGGGCATCATCACCCGGAACTTATTATTGTGGAATTTTTAGACGACAACAACAATCCTGTTCACAAAGATGATTTAGGAGAACTTACCATTACCACTCTTGGTGTCGAAGGCATGCCTCTGCTGAGGTTTAAAACAGGAGATCTTTGTTATCATCACAGCGAAGTCTGTGCTTGTGGCAGAAATACTATGCGCCTTGGTCCTATCATCGGAAGAAAAAAACAAATGATAAAATTCAAAGGAACAACCTTGTATCCAACAGCATTTTATGATATTCTAAACAATATTGAAGGTGTAAATGCATATGTGGTTGAAGTATTCACAAACAGTATAGGAACAGATGAGCTTACAGTGCATATTGATGCACGTTTCAATAATCTGAAATTTGAAAAGAAAATAAAAGATAATTTCCGTGCCAAGTTACGTGTAACTCCCGATATAAGTTTTAAAGATTCTGCTACTTTGAAAATTTTGCAGGATGCCGAAAACGGGAGAAAACCCCGACTTTTTATTGATAACAGAAATAATAACGGGACTAAACCCTGATTTTTAATAAGCCCTCCTTTTGCATTTCAGATTCTTTGTCAGCCATTACGTTTCTGATATTATCAAGAACCGTGATGGATGTGGTTTTAAAATCAAAACCACTCAAATCAGTTTGGACTTCATTTTTATAAAAAAAATCAAAAAAATCACAAAGCGATTCTTCATCGTTAATTTTCAGAATGTTGTTTTTCCATTTCAGGTATTGAAGAATACGCAGACCATCAATTTTTTGATGACATGCAGCAACAAAAGTTTCCTGCGATTTTGAATTTTTGCGAAGCTTTTCCCAAATATCCGGCTCTCTGAGTTGTTCACAAATGAATGCAGAGAGAGGTGTTTCGCAATTTCTTAGATACAGCTCAGGGAAGAGTTCATATGTGCTTCGAATAGCTTCAAATAATTTACGGTGGTAAATTGGATAACTATCCCAGTTACCCTTACTTCCTTTTATAAGAGCGGGACCTGTTCCAAAAAACACCCTGTCGGAAAAACGTGTGGCAGGAAACACTTTTTCTGTATTCCAACAAAGTAATGGACCAGATTTCCTGATTTTTTGAAGAAAATAAAAGTCTTCTCCGCTTTTTTTGGGAGTCAAACCGCCTGATTTTCTGTAAACAGAAACAGGAATTGCTATAGCCGAACCTAATGCTGTAAAGGCATAGGGTGATTGAATGTGCATCAGATTGATGGCATAGGCACGCATATAAATTTCATAACGCAACATCGCCCTGTCGAGAATTTCATTGCCACTCAGCCTATGATAATAAGGATTTGATAATGCCAATCCTGCAGGATGGTTTTTGAACATGCTTATAACAGAAGCCAGATAATTTTCCCCAAAAATGGTGTCGGCATCAAGACTGACTATTATATCTTCAGCATCGGCTCTTCTGTTTATAAAATCCATAAGTGTTTTTCGGGCCCAGCCAACTCCATGATTTTTAGAGTCCCATCCTTTGCCTTGGCTTGATTTGTCAATGACATGATGGGGTGAGTTTTTTAATAAATGCAGAAGTCTTTGATTGGACAGACAAACATCTATCTTCTCTTTGTTTTCCCACCAATCATTCGGCTGGTTAATACAAAGATAAACCTCGTAATTGCTGTAGGTTTGAACAGCTATAGCTTCAAGACAGTTGTTTATATATGCCTCCTCATTCATGGCAGGAATGGCAATGTGTATTTTGGGGCTGAAGGAAATTTTGTTATCGTATAACATTTGATTATATCACGTTTAAAAATGCAGAAAAATGCAAATCATTTTTTTGTTAAAGAAAACAATTGCAACAATAAACAAAGCTACAGTTTTTTTGAAAAGGAATTGTTGTTTATTAAGTTACTTCATTGGGTTTGCTATATGTTTATTACTTTTGCAATGCTTTAGAAATATTACACAATATCTCTTTTTCAGCAAAAAACGCTATATCTCAAAAAACCATGAAAAACTACGGATTTGTCATTTTCTTTTCAATAGTTTTAATAATTTATTCGTTGCTCAATTATTATATCATCCGTAGAGGTCTTTCTTTAACTGGTGATAATACAGTTTTGAGAATGATTATTATATGGGGTGTTGTTTTGCTTTCATCTTCATTTATTGCTGGTCGTTTTGCAGAACGTATTACCATAAACGGCTTTACAACCACCTTTATCTGGATAGGCTCTTTTTGGCTAGGTATTATGGTTTATTTGGTCTTTCAACTGGCTTTGGTTGATTTGCTCAAAGGTATCAATAAATTCATTCCATATTTTCCTGATTTTATTGTTAATAACCCCGTAAAGACCCGTATGATAACAGCTGTTGTGATTGTTTTCAGCACTATTCTCATCACCATTGTAGGGCATGTAAACACATGGTTCCCAGCAGTTACAAAATTGGATATTGGTGTGAACAAAAAAGCAGGCGTTCTTAAAGAGCTGCATATTGTGGCTTTTTCAGACGTGCATTTGGGTACGATTATAGAAAAACGACATCTGAAAGGTATTGTAAAAAGAGTTAACGCACTTAGTCCTGACATCATTCTGATACCGGGAGATATCATTGATGAAGATATTGCACCGGTTATTCATAATAATGTGGGCGAAATCCTGACTCAACTCTCTGCCAAATATGGTGTGTATGCTGTAACCGGAAATCATGAATATATAGGAGGGGTTGACAAAGCAAAAAAATATCTTAAAGACCATCAAATTAATCTGCTTAATGACTCGGTGGTACTTATTGACAGCAGTTTCTACATAGCAGGAAGAGAGGATATTTCAATAAAACAGTTTAAAGGTCAAAAAAGAAAAGATTTGCCCGAAATACTTAAAGGTATTGATACCTCCCTGCCTCTTATTCTTCTCGACCACCAGCCATTTAATCTCAGCGAGGCACAAAGTGCCGGTGTTGATTTGCAATTATCGGGGCACACCCATAACGGACAGATTTGGCCTTTAAACTATATAACTGATTGGATTTTCGAAAAAGGAGCCGGCTATTTTCAGAAAGGATTAACACATTATTACATATCTTCCGGTATAGGCGGCTGGGGGCCCCCTATACGCACCAATGGACGACCTGAAATCATTCAGATAAAAATGAAATTTAATAACTAAATTATTAATCAAAATATATTCTAAATCATATTAGAAAATTTATATACTTTAGTTGCTTAATTTTTTGTACCATAAACACTTAATAAAATACTTTTATGAGAAGAATATCTTTTAAAGAAAAATTCAGTTACCGTTTCGACAATATCATGAGTAAAGGGCCTGTGGCCATGATTAGTCTTTTGGGCTTATTGTCGGTATTTGTTGTTTTAATAGCCGGCGGCATAATATGGGGATTTAATATTGCTCCGGAAGGAGAAGAGCCTCTTGGTTTTTTTGAAGGAGCATGGCAAAGTCTTATGCGTACACTCGACTCCGGAACCATGGGGGGAGATGCAGGATGGTATTTTCGCTTCGTGGCTTTCTTTGTTACTTTAGGCGGTATTTTCATTATTTCTACTCTAATTGGTGTGCTTTCATCGGGTATTGAGAGCAAATTAGATAGTATGCGTAAAGGCAGAAGTTTTGTGATTGAGAAAAATCATACACTTATTCTTGGTTGGTCAAGTAAAGTTTTTACAATTATATCCGAACTGGTTATTGCTAATGAAAATCAGAAAAAACCAAGAATCGTGATTCTTGCTGATAAGGACAAAGTTGAAATGGAAGATGAAATCCATGATAAAATTCCCAACCTGAAAAATACCAAGGTTATTTGCCGAACAGGAAATCCTAATGATATGGTCGATATGTCAATCGGAAATCCCCAGACCTCTAAATCCATCATCATCCTAGCTGCTGAAGAAGGAAATGCTGATGCACAAACCATTAAAACCATTCTCGCTATAACCAATACTCCAGATAGGCGAAAAACCCCTTATCATATTGTTGCTGAAATCAAGGAAGAAAAAAATATTGAAGTAGCTCAGATGGTTGGAAAATCTGAAGTTGAACTTATTCTTACCGATGATGTGATTGCTCGAATTATGGTTCAAACTTCAAGGCAAAGTGGCTTGAGTATTGTTTATACCGAACTTATGGATTTTGATGGAGCTGAAATTTATTTCAATAATGAAAAAGCTTTAGTGGGTAAGACTTTCGGAGAATCACTTTTTGCTTATGAGGACTCAGCTGTTATGGGGCTTAAATTTGCAGACGGCACTGTTAAAATAAACCCACCCATGTTTTATACCCTTGAACCAGATGATGAAATTATTGCCATCACTGAAGATGATGATACTTTGGTTGTTAACAAAAAACAAAATTTTAATATAGCCGAATCGGCCATAACAGAAATTTCTGCTTCAGAAAATATAACCGAAAGAATACTTATTTTAGGCTGGAATAGCAGGGCGAAAACTATTGTTACTGAAATGGACAATTATGTGGCTTCAGGATCTTATATAAAAATTGTATCCTCTTACGACAGTTGCAGAGATGAGGTACAGGCTACTGCTCAGGTTTTAACAAACATAAGACTTGAATATCTTCATGCTGATACCACTTCGAGAGAGGTTATTGAAAATCTGGATGTTACTTCTTTTGCTTCTGTTCAGGTGTTATGCTATAATGAAATTGAAGACATGCAGGAAGCGGATGCTCAAACACTGATAACACTTCTCCATTTGCGTCGTATCTGTGAAGAAAAGGACAAAGACATAAAGATTGTAAGCGAAATGCTTGATTTGCGTAACCGCGATCTGGCTGTGGTCACTAAAGCTGACGACTTTATAGTAAGCGATAAGCTTATTAGTTTACTTATGACACAGATTTCAGAAAATAAATTTTTAATGGGGGTTTTTAAAGACCTTTTTGATGCTGATGGCAGCGAAATCTATCTTAAACCCATTACAGATTATGTGAAATCTGGTGTTTCGGTGAACTTCTATACGCTTCTTGAAAGTGCCAGGCGAAAAGGGCAAATTGCTATCGGATATCGCATTGCTTCTCTTGCTTACGAAAGTGATAAAGCTTTTGGTGTGGTCGTTAATCCCAAAAAGTCAGAAATGATAACATTCACTGAACATGATAAAATTATCGTCATTGCTGAAGATTAGGGATTTATAATTATATAAAACCTATTTTGCCCCTATTGGTATAAATATCAATAAAAAATTACTACACAAGACAGATGATGTTCCCGTCAGGCGATGCATTGAGCTCCGATAGATGTCGGATTCGAACTGGAATAAACACAGGAAGCCTTTCTGTTAATGTCCATACGGACAACATATTTTTTGCTTATGTTTTTTATTGATATTAAAGTCCTACGGACTATATAAAAACTTGAAATTTGTGGAAATAATTAATGCCCTCAATATAATCGGATTAATAAAACGCACATTTTATTCTCAGAAATAAAAAATCCCATAGAAATTGTTCCTTATAGAAGTTTTATTCCCATACAATTACCCGTACAACATCCAAAGTGTTATTACCCTCTGCTTTTAAGAAATATACACCTGCAGGAAGTTCAGCAAACGTTAAGGCGTGAGTACCCTTCTCAAAAGAGTTGCTGTAGATAAGCGAACCTAAAGAATTGTATAAATGAATTTGGGTATTTTCGAGTATTTCAATATAGAAACTGCCATCATTAGGATTGGGATAGACCCTAAATCGGTTTGTTTGTTTATCGGAAATACCCACACAAGCATCAACTTCTACTATCACTGAGTCTGTATTCACACACGTATTTGTATCAGCGTATGTATAGTAGACTGTCCAGAAACCTAAACCCGCGTTTGATGGACTAAAAGTATTCCCACTGACTCCCTGTCCGCTGAAAGTTCCTCCGGTAGGGGTGCCTGTCATTGAAACAGCGCTGTTGTAAGTGCAATAGAAATTATTTAAACCACTAATGTTTACAATAGGGAGGTCGAAAACTGTGAGATTTAATAAGTACACACTGTCACATCCATCCACTGTTAACATACTGTCAGCAAACAACCCTTGTGTTGAATAATTATTTCCCCTCCAAAATATAAATCCTCCTGTGCAAATACTTTCAATCTGTGTAAATTCATAAGAAGGATAAACCGTTAAATTCAGTATATAGACACTGTCACATCCTCCGCTAGTAGATTGCAAACTATCGTAATAGATTCCTGAAAAATAATAATAATCACCCCTCCAAAATAGGCTGTCTCTGTTACAAATTTCTTCTGTCTGGTTAAATTCTATAACAGGATTAATAACTAAATTAAGTACAAAAACGCTGTCGCATCCACTTTGTGTTAACAGGCTATCATAATATGTTCCTTGGGTTGTGTAATTAGTCCCATGCCAGTTTAAAGAGCTGCCCTGACAGATTTCAGAGTTTTCAATGATTTCATAATGCGGATTTGTTTGTAAATGGAGAATAAACACACTGTCACAACCGGATTGTGTCAGAAGGCTGTCGTAGTAAGTACCTGCAACAGTGTAGTTATCACCCCTCCAAGCAAAGACATCACCCTGACAAATGGCATGGTTAGCAGTTGAGCTGAAAACAGGGTTTACACTGAGATTTAACACAAACACACTGTCACAACCGGATTGGGTCAGAAGGCTGTCGTAGTAGGTGCCTGCAACAGTGTAGTTATCACCCCTCCAAGCAAAGACATCACCTTGACAAATGGCATGGTTAGCCGTTGAGCTGAAAACAGGATTTACACTGAGATTCAAAACAAACACACTGTCACACCCGGATTGTGTCAGAAGGCTGTCGTAGTAGGTGTCTGCAACAGTGTAGTTATCACCCCTCCATGCAAAGAATTCACCCTGACAAATGGCATGGTTAGCTGTTGAGCTGAAAACAGGATTTACACTGAGATTTAACACAAACACACTATCACAACCGGATTGTGTCAAAAGGCTGTCGTAGTAGGTGCCTGCAACAGTGTAGTTATCACCCCTCCAAGTAAAGACTTCACCCTGACAAATGGCATGGTTAGCAGTTGAGCTGAAAACAGGATTTACACTGAGATTCAAAACAAACACACTGTCGCAACCGAATTGTGTCAGAAGGCTGTCGTAGTAGGTGCCTGCAACAGTGTAGTTATCACCCCTCCAAGCAAAGACTTCACCCTGACAAATGGCATGGTTAGCCGTTGAACTGAAAACAGGATTTACACTGAGATTCAAAACAAACACACTGTCACACCCTGATTGTGTCAGAAGGCTGTCGTAGTAAGTACCTGCAACAGAGTAGTTATCACCCCTCCAAGCAAAGACTTCACCCTGACAAATTTGTTCTGTTTGGACAAATTCAAAATCCGGATGCACTTTAAGGTTCAGAATAAATACACTATCGCAGCCGAAAGAAGTTACAAGGCTGTCATAATATAAACCTGAGACACTGTAATTTGCACCATGCCAGTTGTAAAATTCTCCTGCACAGATTTCAACAGTAATGGTTTGCTCAAAAGAAGGATGCACAATAAGATTCAATATATAGATACTATCACAACCGACAGGAGTAATTAAGCTGTCATAATATGTACCGCTTACATTATAGGTGTTACCATGCCAAATCAAAGGTTCGTTAAAACAAATTTCCTCATTAAAGCTAAGTTCAAAAGCTGCATTGACTGTAATTGTAAGAATGGTGTCAAGAATTATACTGCAAAGGGTAGCAGTATCGGTGGCTTCGATAGTGAAATGTGAGGTAAGTAGAAGATTTCCCGTTGGGAATACAAGCGTGTCACAATTTCCGATTTGAGGACTACCCTGAGCAGCACCCCCATTAAGAAGCTGATAGCTTACACCCGACTGAGGATTTGCAAGCAGAATATTGGTGGAAGAATTTTCACATAAGGTATCAGTTTCTGCCATCACATTGAGATAGCTATACCCACTTGTTATTTCCTGTAAATTTCTGCGTTTATTTGATACATGAAATTCATCAAGATAAAACTGATTAGCAGTACCCCATTTTGGCACATAAATGCTGTAAGAACCACTGGCTGAGGGTCTGAATGAAAGCGGACTTGCAATATCTTGTTCCCCGTTGAGGTAAATAATAGTACTATCTCCCCAGCAAACAGCTACATGAGTCCATTTATTTAATGGTAAACTTTCATTGCTGACAAGAATTCCCAAGCCTGTTCCAGGCCAGTTGCTCATTGAGAGGTTGCCGCTAGGTGTAATGTCTAAGTGGAAAACATGACCACTCCCCGGGTAAGATGTGGCCGTGTTGCTCCAGTTAATGTCAACGAGAGGGGTAGAATAGGCTTTTGGATAAATCCAGAAATCGAAAGTAGCTGCATCTCTCAGATTGGCATTGTATCCATATCTGAGCCAGTTGTTATTTTTAAATTCAGCAGCATTGTTAAGCCCACAGATGCCATCAACATAGGTCAACGTGTTATGAAGTACCCCGACTGAAGAATTATTAAAGTGGTCAAGGACTATGGTATTGGCATCAGGTGTTTTTTCCAATATTTTAGTTGCTGTAAGGTCAAAAATATTTAATGGTAAGGGATTTACAGTAACAACAACCTGAGTCGAATCTGAGCAAAGATTCACATTAGTACCTGTAACAGAATAAGTTGTAGTTGTTATTGGGTTGACGATTAGGGGATTGGTTAAAGAGCCTGTACTCCATTCGTAGCTGACTCCTCCGCTTGCAGTAAGAGTGGCTGTTTCGCCCTCACAAATAACAACAGGGCTAACACTAATATTTGGTAGCGGATGAACGATAAGGTTCAATACAAAAACACTATCGCAGCCGTTTTGTGTCAGCAAACTGTCGTAATAAGTGCCGGTTGATGCATAATTGTCTCCTCTCCAAAGATAAATTTCTCCATCGCAAATGGAATCATCAGTAACAATCTCATACGAATTTATGTTGGTTTCAGAAGAAATTATTGTTTGGGGTTCCGGTTCGCTTAATTTTCTTACCCGTATATTATCTTCATAGCGGATCCAAAGAGGACTGGCTCCGACCCAAACATTTTCATAAGAAAGAACTTTCAGTGGCGTGTTCAGAGGCATTTTTGGGGAAACAAAGGAATGTTCCCAATATTTGTAACCATCTGGTTCAAAGGAAGGTATCTGTTCAACAAATTTGAAAGTGCTGTCTTGCTTGCGGTAAATTTTAAGATAGTATTCAGGATTGTATGACCTGCTCCATGTGTCGTTTCTAAATGTATAAGAAACCGAAGACCCATTTACATCAACACCGGCTCCAAAAGGACCCCAATCTTGCCAAGTGCAACTTGCCACATTCTGACTTTGATTTTCTGCCTGGTAAAAGCCTGCGCCACGATACACATAGCCTCCTTTTTTAAATTGCATTTCAAGAACAATCGGACCCGTAAATGCAGTTTTAGATATTAATCTGGACCTTGACTCAGGTGTAGTTTTAGGAGAATTATGTTCAAGTCTTTGATTTTGTTCAAGCATCTGTCCTAAATTGTCGTAGCTTAGTTGCCATTTTGACAAATTTGCAGAGTTATCATCAAAATCGTCCCCAAAAATGAAAGTATTTGAAATGCTGCTTTTGGCCGTTGCTGCAACATTACCATAATACATATACATAGTGCTTGAAGAAGAACCTGCGATGTAAGGTATTTTAACCCAGATATGTGTGCTGTCGTCATCCATGCCATATTCATTCTGAATACCTGGTTCAATCCAGTATTCAAGATTATCAACAAAGTTTGTAGTGAAACGTATATCCGAACCGTCAGCTTTCATTTTCCCTTGTGAGATAAGGGTGTCTGTTCTGACAATAACCAGCACAGAGTAATCTGTAAGGTTCTCGGGGTTTGAGGTATTGTTAACAGTGATTTTGTTGTAATACATCCAGTCGCAAAGCTGACCGGGACAGAACTTAGAATGCAGTTCTAGTATATATACACTGTCGCAGCCGTTTTGTGTTAAAAAGCTGTTGTAATAAGTGCCCGAAGTATTGTAATTATTTCCTCTCCAAGAATACACAGTGCCATCACAGATGGTGTCAACGGTTGTAAACTCATAAGAAGGATTTAAAGTAAGATTAAGGATATATACGCTATCACAATCGTTTTGTGTCATCAGGCTGTCATAGTATGTACCCTGAAGACTGTAATCGTCCCCTCTCCAAGTAAAAATAGAACCCTGACAAATAGCAGTGTTTTGAGAAAATTCAAAAACAGGGTGTACATTGAGATGCAGAACATAAATACTGTCGCAGCCGTATTGTGTCAGCAAGCTGTCATAATAAGTGCCGGAAGCAGAAAAGTCATCTCCTCTCCACGAGAATACTTCTCCCTGACAGATATGGGCCGTCTGTTCAAATTCATAAACAGGATTTACTAATAGATTTAAAATATAAACACTGTCGCAGCCGTATTGTGTCAGTAAACTGTCGTAATAAGTGCCTGTTGAGCTATAATTGTCTCCTCTCCAAGGATAAATATCTCCAGCGCAAATAGTATCACTTGTAATAATTTCAAACGAACTGATGAGCATTTCAGAAGAAATTATTGTTTGGGGTTCCGGTTCGCTTAATTTTCTTACCCGTATATTGTCTTCATGGCGGATCCAAAGAGGACTGGCTCCAACCCAAACATTTTCATAAGAAAGAATTTTCAGCGGTGTGTTCAGAGGCATTTTTGGGGAAACAAAGGAATGTTCCCAATATTTGTAACCATCTGGTTCAAAGGAAGGTATCTGTTCAACAAATTTGAAAGTGCTGTCTTGCTTGCGGTAAATTTTAAGATAGTATTCAGGATTGTATGACCTGCTCCATGTGTCGTTTCTAAATGTATAAGAAACCGAAGACCCATTTACATCAACACCGGCTCCAAAAGGACCCCAATCTTGCCAAGTGCAACTTGCCACATTCTGACTTTGATTTTCTGCCTGGTAAAAGCCTGCGCCACGATACACATAGCCTCCTTTTTTAAATTGCATTTCAAGAACAATCGGACCCGTAAATGCAGTTTTAGATATTAATCTGGACCTTGACTCAGGTGTAGTTTTAGGAGAATTATGTTCAAGTCTTTGATTTTGTTCAAGCATCTGTCCTAAATTGTCGTAGCTTAGTTGCCATTTTGACAAATTTGCAGAGTTATCATCAAAATCGTCCCCAAAAATGAAAGTATTTGAAATGCTGCTTTTGGCCGTTGCTGCAACATTACCATAATACATATACATAGTGCTTGAAGAAGAACCTGCGATGTAAGGTATTTTAACCCAGATATGTGTGCTGTCGTCATCCATGCCATATTCATTCTGAATACCTGGTTCAATCCAGTATTCAAGATTATCAACAAAGTTTGTAGTGAAACGTATATCCGAACCGTCAGCTTTCATTTTCCCTTGTGAGATAAGGGTGTCTGTTCTGACAATAACCAGCACAGAGTAATCTGTAAGGTTCTCGGGGTTTGAGGTATTGTTAACAGTGATTTTGTTGTAATACATCCAGTCGCAAAGCTGACCGGGACAGAACTTAGAATGCAGTTCTAGTATATATACACTGTCGCAGCCGTTTTGTGTTAAAAAGCTGTTGTAATAAGTGCCCGAAGTATTGTAATTATTTCCTCTCCAAGAATACACAGTGCCATCACAGATGGTGTCAACGGTTGTAAACTCATAAGAAGGATTTAAAGTAAGATTAAGGATATATACGCTATCACAATCGTTTTGTGTCATCAGGCTGTCATAGTATGTACCCTGAAGACTGTAATCGTCCCCTCTCCAAGTAAAAATAGAACCCTGACAAATAGCAGTGTTTTGAGAAAATTCAAAAACAGGGTGTACATTGAGATGCAGAACATAAATACTGTCGCAGCCGTATTGTGTCAGCAAGCTGTCATAATAAGTGCCTGTTGTTGAATAATTATCACCTCTCCATGTATATACACTGTTGCCACAAATGGTATCAGCAATTTGAAACTCATAATGAGGGTGAATCATAAGATTAAGAACATACACACTGTCACATCCAAATTCACTTAAAAGACTATCGTAATAGATTCCCTGAACACTATAATCATCTCCTCGCCAGCTTAGTATTGCTCCCTGACAAATATCTTCGTCTTGGATTAATTCAAAATTAGGATGAACAGTTATTGTCAGTATGGTATCAAGTATTGTGCTGCAAAGGGTAGCAGTATCAGTGGCTTCGATAGTGAAATGTGAGGTAAGTAGAAGATTTCCCGTTGGGAATACAAGCGTGTCACAATTTCCGATTTGGGGACTACCCTGAGCAGCACCCCCATTAAGAAGCTGATAACTTACACCCGACTGAGGATTTGCAAGCAGAATATTGGTGGAAGAATTTTCACATAAGGAATCCGTTTCTGCCATCACATTGAGATAGCTGTACCCACTTCTTATTTCTTGTAAATTTCTGCGTTTGTTTGACACCTGAAATTCATCAAGGTAGAATTGATTAGCAGTACCCCATTTTGGGACATAAATGCTGTAAGAACCACTGGCTGAGGGTCTGAATGAAAGAGGGCTGGCAATATCTTGTTCCCCGTTGAGGTAAATAATCGTACTATCTCCCCAACAAACTGCTACATGAGTCCATTTATTTAATGGTAAACTTTCATTGCTGACAAGAATACCTAACCCTGTTCCCGGCCAGTTACTCATTGAAATATTACCGCTTGATGTTATGTCTAAGTGGAAAACATGACCACTCCCGGGGTAAGATGTGGCGGAATTGCTCCAGTTAATGTCAACGAGAGGGGTGGAATAGGCTTTTGGATAAATCCAGAAATCGAAAGTAGCTGCATCTCTCAGATTGGCATTGTATCCGTATCTGAGCCAGTTGTTATTTTTGAATTCAGCAGCATTGTTAAGCCCACAGATGCCGTCAACATAGGATAATGTAGTATGTAATTCTCCGATTGAAGAATTATTAAAGTGGTCAAGGACAATGGTGTTGGCATCTGATACTTTTTCATATAGAGAAGTTGGAATTAAGTCGTGAATGTTAATTGGAAGATTGTTAACAGTAAGTTCAATAGTAATAATGCTGTCGCATCCTTCGATGTCAGGTATTATTGCTGCATATATTCCGGATGAATTATAAACAGAGCCGTCAGGAGCTGTGTAAGAACTACTGGCTTCACAGTAAATTGTCGTGTGACTCAGACTTTCTTTATAAAGCCGTTTGATTTCACAAGATGTTAAAGCTCTTTTCCATACTCCAATTTCGTCGATATAACCCTGATAAAATTCCATAAGGCTGTTTGGTGTTCCTAAATTACAGTAAGAAACTCCAGCTGTGGCGTTATAAGTGTTGGCTGCCACGTCAATTAGAGAGTCGTGTGCTATGGGTACAGTTAAAGTTTGTTTTACACCATCAACATATAACTCTGCATCACCTTTTCGGTGTATAACACCTGTAATCATGTGCCAGGTATTGTTGTTAACAAGATTATTTGATCTAGTCAGGTTATGTTCGTGGCCTCCGGGGCTGAAAATCACAGCTGCCTTCCCTCCGGTAGAGGGGTATAACATGATGGCATATCCGGGTTGAGTTCCTCCATGCGTCCCTTTTGAAAAAATCCTGCTGTAAGGAGAGCTTGTTTTTATCCATGCAGACACCGTGATATCTGTCAGATGTGAATTAAGCAAATCATTATCACCAAAATCAATCCAATCATTAGTGCCATCAAAATAATAAGCACAGTCGGTGTTTCCATGTCGGTCACTTGTAAGTGTGGCTCCGTTCACAGTGCCGTTTATATTGTTACCGCTCAGATCGTTTGCGTTTCCGGTGAAGGACCACCACCCCTTTAATGAATCGGTTGGAACATATGAAGGTAACTGTGTATATGCAGATTTATTAATAAATAATACTGCCATAACCATGCACATGATTAATAAAAACAATTTTTTCATAAATTTTGAATTTTTACAAAATTATGACTTTAAAAAAAACAAATGAAAATATATTGTTAAATCAAATGTATATTATATTAAATACTAATTAATTATAACAAATATAGGTGTAACATTATAAAACACAATAAAATAGTAAAAGTGATAAAAAATTATTTGTTAATCAGTATTTTACCAATTTCAAAAGTGTTTGAGCCCTCTGCTTTCAAAAAATATAAACCACTGGCCAGATGATTAAGTCTAAGCTGATGCGAACCTTCATTAAAAAGACCTTTGAAATGCGGTATTCCTTGTAAATTATACAGAGTAATATATGTTTCCTCTTTAAAATCCACAATAAAATTACCATCATTTGGATTTGGGTATAATTTAAAAATACTGATATCAGCTTTTTCATCAATAGCACCGGGTATATCTGCAAATGAAATTTTGATGTCATCTATCATCCATCCGGCTTTACCACTTTGAATAGTATCGCTGATAAAAGTGAACTTAAAATAAACGGAATCTGTTGGGAAAGTTTTTGTAAGCATATACCAAACCCATTGAATTCTCGTATGCACCCAGCCGTCTGATGTACCCGAAAAACCACTGATACCTCCCTTAAGTGTATCGTGAATTGAATACAAGTTTTCAGAATTGTAAATTAAATAGTTTGTGTCTTCAGCAAGGTTTATCCACGACTGACCCTTATCGTAAGAAACTTCTATAAAACCACCATCAATCAAGCTATCCGTTTGGTATTTATGTTTAAATCCTAATATCATATTGGTAAATGCATAATTAGGTATTAAAAGTAAAAATGAAGCATTGACGGAAGTGTCATAAGGAAAGCTTAAATCTGTTACCAATGCATTGTCAGGAGAAAAAGCAGTGTCAAAAAATGGTTTAACGGGTTCTCCAATTTCCCAGATATTGCTTGATGTTGTATCTAATGCCAGCATTTGACACATATTTTCAAACTTACAACTGTCAATGTCATGAACACCCATAAGGGAATCAATTTGTGAATAAACAGTGATGTTTATAAACAATAATAGAGATAGTAATTGAAGGGTTTTAGATTTCATGTTTTTGATTTTTAAATAATTAATAGCTAATAAAAATTTGACTCACAAAATAATCTAAAAAATAAGTCTTTGATTTTTTCTCAATCATATAATTACTGATGTTTAAGAACGAATTGTTTTTAGTAACTTGAATTACTAGGGCCTTGAAAAAAAAAGCTTCAATGGATTTAATGCATAACTATAAAATTAAAAACTAAAAAATCTGAAGCTAATGGAAAGTAAAATTAATCAATTAGGTTATCATTTACAAAAATTTTATTATAGGGATAGATTTTATTTAAAGAATAGGAAGCAAAAGATTAAAAAAAACATTTTTAAGACATTTTTTCAAAATCTGAGCGCATTACCTTTAAGGAAAAATAATGTAAAAAGTTTTATTTATGGGGAGTGTTATTCGGTAAAGGAGGAAGGTTTTAATAAGGTTTTTTTAACGTCCATAGGGGTTAATACAACAAGGAAAAATAACATTATTATTAACCCTGTTTACATTTTTTTAAAAGAAAGGAATAATCAAAAATATAATTGGTATAATAGTAGGAAAATACCAAGTGGACTTTAACCTGCACCTACAACAAGTATCTTAAAATGCAAAGATTGATTTTTGTTTGGGTTACACGGACTACAACCATATGAATTAAAGACAGAATATACAACCTGAAGACATTTCTTTTAATGTTATTTCAAAAATATCTTTTGCGAAACAAGCCCGTCACTACCTGTCAATTTTACGATGTAAGTTCCTTCGGGCAAATCAGATGTTATTTTGTTGAGTGTGGAGGGCATAAGTTGCCTGTTTAAAACTTCCTGCCCTAACACATTGTAAATACTTACGGTTACATTATCACAGCTAACATTAGAAATATAGATGGCATTGTCGTAGGAGTAAATAAATATGTCGGATGTTTCAAGCCCGCTCTCCGGCATGGAGTTAGCAGATTTGTTGAAGTGTAGAACAAAGCGATCATTGTCTGTAAGCGCGTTTGCACTAAACGTATAGGTGTTTTGTTGCCTTATGTCAGTAAAAGAGGTAGTACTCATATCTTCAAGTGTAATTCTAATATCATTATCGAAGGTGCTTAAACCAGAGAAGGTCAAAGTATTGTTGTTTACAGTATTCGTTGTAAATCCAACTGGAACACTTATCGGTACAATTATCTCGGGCAGGGCATTAATGGCCAAAACCTCGTTATCTGTAAGCGAATAGATTTGACGGGTATTATTGTTTTGATCTGTCATTTTTACAGCGTCAAACTCCTTGTCGAAAGCTTCAGTAGCTTGGTTGGTGAATCGGATTGCTGTTTCATCGCTTTGATCTTCGTTTGTCAGGTGTATTTTTAAAACATTTTGTGGTGAAGTTTTGTAGGACACTCCATGCGCATGCACTTGTGCATTGCTCGTTAACTGGAGGGTTCCGGTAGTTTGCCCCAAAGTAACTTGTACCCAGAAGGCCTGCATGGCGGGGATGATACTCGTGCCCCCATTAGTGCCTACACCAGCGACATACGTAGCCACACTTCCATCAGTTTTTCTGAAATAAATGGCGTTATTGATGTTGGTTCGTGTTACCCCTGGATTGGCGTCCCAGTCTAAGGGAGATGGATAAGGATTTCCTACATAGTTCCATCCGTAGTTGTTGGGGTTTGTGTAACGGTATAGCGTTTTTCCAATACTATTGTTTAACAAATTGCCCTGAAACTCAATTGTTGTTGTATGGGGAAAACGAACAACATAACCGGTCATGATATTTAGGTCATTATCAGAAAACGATTGCCATGAAGCCAAGGCGGGCTCGTAAAACCAAATATTGTCACTGCCGTCAAAAACACTTGCAGGTGCACTAGTAACCGGTAACGAAAGAGTCCAGCCGGTGCTTGTACCTGTCTCGAGATATTTTTCAACAAGCGTATTGCCTTGTACAGTTAAAGTGCCAAGATTTATTAAGGAGCCGGTTCCCCCTGCATCCGAATGAATTGTCAGATTCCCTGCCACATTAAGCACATTACCACTTTCTATAGTAAGTGAGCCATTAGGATTGATATCTACATTATCATAACTGGCCGAAGTATTAATTACTTCATGAGTATTGCTGACTATCAAGTTAACAGGGTCTTGCAAACTCACTTCAAAGTATATTTCAACATCGTTAGGAGGCCCCCAGCATGAAGCTATTAAATAATACTGACCTGGTTGCAGGAGTTTATCTGCAAAACTGCCTCCGGCTGGTCCGTAGGCCGATGCAATAACATGAGGGGGATTAGTACTGTTGGGACATGCATCAAGCAGAAAGACACCTGTCCAACTAAAACCAATGCTGGCTGAAAGTCTTTTACTTTCTGTTACTGTAAAAGAAAAAACGACATCATTTCCACTTAAATAATCAGAATTGGGAGTGATATCTGTACTGCTGTAGTCATTGCTGTATTGCGTTGAAAATTGATTAAATAGGTAGGGGAACGAATTAATTACTATGGGGTTATAACATTTAGACCCTTGAGGAAACTCAAAGGCTTTACCAGATAATGAGACATCTTGTGTTTTTGCTGAACCATCGTTATAAGAAACTGTTAATGTGGCTGTTTTTTGTCCAATAGATTGGGGCTCAAAAGCAACAAGGATGGTGTCTTTTTGTCCGTTGCCAAGTTTTTTGGGATATACCGAAAGGTTTTCTAACCCGAAATCCGAAGCATCAGCACCACCCATTTGCACACCTGTTATGATAAGAGAATCCATGCCGGAATTCATAACAACAACAGGCAGTATATTATTGGTGTATATCTCTGTTGAATCATAAGTTTGCGCTGTCGTATTAATATCGAACACCGGATACGAAGGGGGTGCATTAATGCGTACTTCGTCAATGTACCAGGCATTGAAATAAAAATGATGTCCTTCAATAACCCAGGCTAAATAAGTTGTTGCACCCAGATTGTTGGTTATGGTCAAATTTATATCAGATGCAGTAATATCACCGCTGCCAGATGAGTAAGACCAATCTTCATCAGTCCAGTTTATTTTGTCGGAACTGGATTGAATTTTTAAAGTTAAGCCCTGCCCAAAGTCGGAATAAGCTGTTTTAAAGGAAAGGTCAACAGTGTTATACCCCGTAGTGTTAATTGCGGGCGTTATCAAACGAGAAATACCGGTAGCCATTTGAGAAACAGCCTGCATTTCTTTAGGCAATTGACCTCCTGCATTTGTTGTGTTATTAACATTCCAACGATTACTTGTTATTCCGCCCGAATATGTCTGAGACCAACAAGCGGGCATTTCTGCATCGTTAAAATTTTCTGCTAGTGGCAATGAAAACACCCCACAATTTGTAATAAATGTATAAGGCCCTTCAAACATACTGAGGTTATTCCCAAGACAATCGGCTTGTATATAAACCGCATAAGATGTGGTATGATTTAAACCTGTCAACTGATATGAAGTGCTTGTTATTCCCGATACAAATGTTCCTTGTCCGAGTGCAAACCCCTGTGGGCCATATTCGATATTCCACTTTGTTTCGCTGCCGCCGACTGTCCAGCTTAAATCTGCTGTTGATGTACTTATATTCGATGCAGCAAGGTTTTCAGGTTTTAAACAATCAGATGCTGGGAAAATGTTAATGTTATAATCCTCTGTTTCACCTTTGCCACAGACAGAACATTTTCCACAAAACTCATTACAAACAACCCTCATGCGCGTATTGCCTATATAAGCATCAATGGGTATATTTATATTTTCTGTTACTGTATGAATGCCACTGGAAGCACTGGGGTATATCAAAAAAGTTTCTCCAGGATCATCAAAATCAATATCCTGATTAAAATCTATGTAAACATAAACATAATGTGACTGCACCCCTCCCCCACACTCTGAAATCTCAACTGTAACAGACACTGTTTCTCCTTGCTGCACTACTGTTGGTGCAATACCTGTAAAATTACTATAAGAACTTATTGTACCGGTTGCTGTTCCCTGAGTCCCCACAAGACTGTTGCATGCGCTATAATTATTTAATGAAGAACCGAACTGCACCCGGGTAATATCTAAGCCTCCTTGCATAGGGTCGGCACCTCCGGAACAATAATTATTTGAATTGCCAGAAACAAAAACATAATTGGTTATCCCATCGACGTCAATTTTAATTGTATCAGAATACGCTTTTGGAATTCCTGTTGGTGCAAAATTTACATATACAGTTGTTGTGGATAATGAGGGTGGTGTAAAGTTAACATCAATGCTTTCCAGAAAATTGGAATTACTTGAGAGAGAAACAATAAAATCGTTTGGGGCACTAACCGTTAAGGGACTCGAAGAAAGATTTCCTCCAGAAATTGTAAACGATTTAGGTATAATTGATTGGCTGCCGCTTTGAATAAAACCAAAATCCAGTGTGCCGGGAGATATACTTAAATAAGGACCCTGAGGTGCAATGCCTAACTGTAAATAATTTAATGTTGTGCTAAAATTATTTGCAACAGAAGGATTTAAGGGATCAATATTGTCTGTCGATCGAATATACATTCCTCTGTTAACAAACGTTTCATAAGCAGCGAAAAAAGGCATATAGGAACCGCCCGATGTATTTTCGTCAACAGCTATAATAAGATTATCGGTATTATTATATAAAAATGGTGTTGATAATGTTATTTCAACCCATGTATTAGCACCATTAAATGTTACGTTTCCATTAAAGACTTCTGTCAAAGATGAAACAGGCACCCAATCTAAAGTTGAATTAAATTGGGTTTTGGATGTATGCCCCATGAAAATTGTCCAACTATTTGCATTGCTTATTTCAGATTTGATATAAAACCTTAAAACAGATATATTTCCACTCATATTAATCTGATTTTGATACACAATTTGTTGTGTATATGAATAATTGGAGCCACCGGCAATGGGCATATACAAATTGCTGTAGGTATTGCTGCCAACTGTAACAGTTGTTTGGCTTTTAAGAATAATACTGTACAAAATAAGCCCTGTTAGAATAAATAATAATCTTGCTTTCATAGAATAGCAATAAAGATTAATAAATAAATAATTAATACAAATTTAAGTATTTAGATAAAATAATAAGTAAAATCTATTTAAAGAATTTGTTATTTTGTCAATAATGCAGATTTATTCAGAATAGCTAACTATAAAAACGCATCAAATAAGCATAATCACTTAAAAGCTTTGAAAATTCTTCTTGATTTTGAAAACGAAACTAAAAAAATATAACAATAAAATCAAAAAGTTTTGATAAAGGTTGTGCCATGTATATGTTTTTTTAAGCTGCTCTTTCAGAGCGAAATTTCATTTCTTTTAAATTCCCCGAAGCGCAGCTTCGGGTTTAAAATATTTCAAGCTTTCAGACTGAGAACGTTCACTTCCGATACCTATCGAACTCTCTACGCGTACAATAATAATCAAATCTGCGCGAAAACATAGCTTTTTCTTTTTATGATATGAAGCAAAAAAATACAACCAGATGAATTCGCTTTTAAAAATAACGCACAGCCCGTACTCTGTACAAATCCAGTTTGCCACCCTGTCCACTTGAACCAGCATTAAAGCCCAAAGCCCAGGCATAGTTTGAATTAACCTCGGAAGATGTCCAATAATAAGCGTTGCTAAAACCTCCAATAGTCGTTTTATTTAGATAGAGCTTATACAGTTCATCTTTAGATGGTAAGAACCAATCACTATAACCACCTGACACTAAATTGGCACAAATATCTGCTACAGTGCCACTGGTAGTGCAACCGTTCTCAATATCAACAGTATTTTGCCCGCCAGTTCCAATTGCAGTGCCATCCGCACCTGAAATTGATGTGCCGTAACAACCCCATATTGCCGCAGCGCTTTGGTCAGAAGGGGCTGCAATTATTCCATGACGGACATTTGCATCATAACCGGGATCGCCCGATTGCAGGAAATAAGCTATAATTCCTCCCTGGTATGTATCGCCAATACTTAGAGTGTTTATATTTTTATCACCCCAAACCGGCGCGTCATTCCTGAACTCAAGCACCTGACCATAATTTCCTGCTGCCACCGTGACCCATGCCGTGCCGTTCCAGTATTGCATCTGTCCGGCTTGTGTAGCGTTTGGTACTTTGGGGTCAGTTTCGTTTCCCCATACCGGTGCTGTTGCGCCGGCATTCATGGTTAATATTTGCCCGGCAGTACCTTTTGGCAGAAATGTGCTTGTTCCTGAATTAGTCTGATAAGGAACAGAACCTTGGGCTCCTCCAGCAATATGCGTGGCCGTTGTAGCGGATGTTGCGTTTCCTGAGAGGGAGCCTGTTATGGTTCCTGCAGAAAAGTTACCTGATGCATCGCGCAAAACAATAGAATTTGCTGTATTTACAGAGGTTGCAGTGGTTGCTGAATTGGCTACTTTTCCTGTTGTTGTGATGGCAGCTAGTTTGCTGTCAGTTATAGCAGCAGCATTTGAAATATCGCCGTTTACTATTAAAGAACTGCTTAAAACCCCGGAAGCGTTATTATGTATAATTCCGGCTGTGTTCATAGCTGGAATGGCTATAGTGCCAGTATTACTGATAGTTATTCTGTTTACATAGTTGGTCATCAAATTCATTGCATAATTATCAGTTGTCCCGACATACAAAGGCAACCCGATACCATTTCCGGAGGCAAAAAGGTATCCGTTGCTATTCAGAGAAGTCCATTCTGCATGGCCATCCCCGTCGGTAGTCATCACCTGGCCCGGGGTTCCCCTTGTGCCGGGGAAAGTGTACCACGCCCCTGAAACATTCTGATTAACCTTGAGGGTTCCACCAATAGTTGTATTACCGTTTTTCAAAATTGAAAATGCATTTTTTCTTTCTGCTGCCGAGATGCCATTACCAATTGTAAACAACCTGTCTGAAACAATCCACGAAGATGTGGAACCATATCCCAAGGAGGCATAACGTCCAAAGATGACTTCATTGTAATCGTTGGCTATATTATAAGAGCCGGCCACAAAAGAGTAATCGCCATCACCGGAGTTGTTATATCCGGACACTGTAGAATTCATTCCCATGGCTACATTGTTGACACCAAAAGCAGTAGATGCAAATCCCTGAGCGGTGTTTGTTTTTCCTCCCGGAATAAATGAATAGGAACCGGAGGCAATATTTACGCTGCCACCGCCTACCGTTGCATGGTTGCTGCTTGCCTCATTCCAGTATCCACCGGCAATTACCGAAAAACTGCCGCTGGCAACCTGAGATGATTGTCCTCTCGATGATTGCAAATCCACTGCATGGATGCCCCTGTTATCTCCGCCTGAGGCAGTGCCATCAGGCTGCTGCGCTATTATGGCACCACTGCCTTTGGGCTGGATAACAAAATCCACTTCCGTTGCTGCATTATCGGGCGTCAGCCTCACGCCTGTTTTTGAATCATACAAATAATTAGATTCAACAAAATTTTCCAAACCAGTAAAAGTGGAAAACTTCGTCCATTGCGTACCATTGTAATAATAAAAGGCATTGTTCCCTTCCGGTCCATTAACCGTTACATACACCAGCAAACCGGCAGGTGGGGTGGCCTGAAGTGCAGTAAAATCTACACGGGGTATCAATAAACCCTTGTCTGAAGACTTAATATCTAGCATGGCGGCGGGGTCGGGGGTGCTGCCATCGGCGTTAATGCCAACATTCTGGGCAAATATTTGGGTACCAAGAAACAATAGGACTGAAATAAATAAAAGTATATGTTTCATATTATTCTGATTATTAATTATAAGCATTTAAAAATAACGAATAGCACGCACACTGAATGGATTTCCTTTATTGCTTGTGAATTGTGAACCATCCCAGAAATCTTCCACCCATGCCAAATATTGAGAACTTTCAGTTGAGCTCCAGTAGTAATCCTGTACTAAGGCAAAATTACCTATAATGGCCTGATTCAGATACAGTTTATGCAATTCATTTTTAGATGGCAAATACCAATCGTCATACCCATTTAAAACAAGATTGTTGCAAATACGGGCCGGAATACCAGAGGCAGTGCAGCCGGCCACAATATCCAATGTGTTTTGCATGCCTTTTCCCAGTGCTGTGCTGTCTGCGCCTGGAATGGCAGTACCATAGCATCCCCACAAATAGCCGTCACTTTGATCATAAGGAGCCGCAATGATACCATGTTTAACATTGGCATCGTAGCCCGGGTCGCCGGGTTGATATATATAGGCCACAATGCCGCCTTTGTATTTGTCTCCGACATTTAATGAATTAGCATTTTTATCCACCCAGGTGGGTACACCATTAACAAACTCCATGACCTGTCCGTAACTACCGGCACTTACAGTAACCCATGCCGTACCATTCCAATAGAGCATTTGTCCGGCAACGGTTCCTGTGGGGTATTTATCCAGTTTTGTTTTATCGGCTGCACTCATGCTGCCGGTTGCCGATGTGGTGGCTGCTGCAATTGAAATGACAGGCGTTGTGGTGCCTGTTGCTACGGCAATTGGAGCAGTTCCCGAAACTGTAGTAACTGTTCCATTGCCAGTTCCTGCGCCAATGGTTGTTCTGACTGCTGCGGCATTGGCATCATCGAGTATGGTAAGCGCAAAATCGGTAAGTGGTTTGGCGGCAATGTTGCCGGAACTGCTGCGCGCAGGAAAAGTATTGGCAGTAATGGATAAATCGGAGGGTGAAGCAGAAGCAGCCGTATTGTTGACTTTAATGGTGTTGGCGGCCATATTGGCCAACTTAGCGTTTGTAACAGATGCCGATGAAATAGTTGCTGCGAAACTTCCCGTTCCCGAACCAGTTACATCACCTGTAAGCGTTATTGTCTGGTTGCCTGTATTGGTGCCTGTGATGGCATCCAATTTGGTTTTATCAGCAGCGCTCATGCTTCCTGCAGTGGATGTGGTAGCAGCCGCAATTGAAATAACAGGTGTTGTGGTACCGGTTGCCACAGAAATTGGTGCGTTTCCGGAAACGGAGCTTACAGTTCCGCTTGTGGGCGTTGCCCAGCTAATTCCACCACTGCCATCGGTTTGGAGTACCTGTCCGCTGTTGCCTCTTCCTGTCGGAAAAGTAAGGCTTGTGTTTGTACCGTTGCCATTGATGGTTAATGAGCCGCCGATGGTTGTGTTGGCATTCTTTAAAATTATCAGAGCATTGCTTCTGCTTACATTAGAAGGGCCATTTCCAACTACAAAAAGTCTGTCGGTTGTTACAAAACTTGACTGATTCCCTGAACCAATAGTGGCACAGGTTCCAATAACTGTTTCACAAAAAGATTGTGCCGTATTGAAGTATCCTGATGCCAAGGAAACAAAACCACTTGTTGTATTGTAAACACCTCCAATTAACGAAGATCCATTTCCACTTGCCAGGTTATTTTCCC
>JAQVVM010000002.1 GCA_028698995.1 Bacteroidales bacterium | reverse complement strand
CGACGCTCTTCCGATCTTCCCCCAAAAATCTGATAATGAGCAAATTAAAAATCATCGGGTTTGGGGCGAACAAATAAAGATAGAGCTTTATTTTTTGGGTTTGTAACCGGAATCATTTAGAAATTTTTGAGCGTCAGAAATTTCAAATAATTCTTTTACTGATAGATTATTGTGCCTTTTCATATAACTGCGAACTATTTGCCATCCTATCCAAGAGGCTGTACGAGCAGGGGATTCTTCAGCAAATGAAGGTGTTGTAGGACCTTTCTGCATGAAACGGTTAATAATTTTTCTGTCCTTATTATGAAGAAACTGCTGGTCAATGATAAAACTCCACATATTGGCTTCGTTCCTCTGACACCATTCTAATTGTTCTTTGGTATAAACTATTTTTATTGTATCATCTTTCCATGGTATCGTTTTATCAAGAAAATATAAAATTTTTCCTTCATAAAGCATCTTCTCAAGAAATGTCTGGTCAGATAAATTTTCTTTAAAAAGGCTCCTTGATATGGATTCCATACAATCTCTTGTGATATAACTTTCAGTATAACTATATGTTATGTATTTGGGGAGTCCCAACATGGGATAAAAATAATAATCACTACCAAGATACATGTCAAGTCCAATAACTATTACAGAATCCACGAAGTGGATGGGTGCTTCAAAATCGAAACCGGAAATGTAGGTGTAGATGTTTGAAATATTAATTTCAGGAAGATAATATTTCAGATGTTTTAGCGCCTTGTTTAAATCAGTTTCAATATTTTGCAAATCAGGATATTGTAATTTAATGTCTTCAGAAGCCTTAATTAAAGCGGGGTCAAGAATGAAATTCTTAATACTGTTGATGCTAAAACTATCAATTTGCTCACCTATAAAAAAGGAATAGTCATTTCTCAGCTTTTCGAGTCCAACACCAATACTATCAGGATGTAATGCAAAAAGCTCTTTTTCGTACCTGCTGATTGTTATGTCTTTGTAAACAACTCCCGATAAATCAATCTCTTCGGTCTGATTATTATTACATGAAGCTAATATTAATAAATAAATTGACGCCCATAAACAAAAAAAACTTCTCACTTCGTTTAAAATTTTTTAATTAACTTTGCATATTAATTTTAAAATTCAAAAGTATGAAAAAGTTCGCATTAATTACAATAGTAATGGTTTTTTGTTTTTCAAATGTCCTTAAATCTCAGGATGAAGCTGATTTTAAATCGTTTAGCTTTGGACTAAAAGCAATACCATCTTTATCATGGTTTAAGACAGAATCGAATGATTTAAAAAATGCAAGTGCCAAATTAAATTTTGGCTACGGTTTGGTAACGGAATTTCATTTTGCTCCTAATTATGGTTTACTTACAGGGATTGAGATTAATGATAATGGTGGAAATTTTGATTATACAAATAAAGATGTTTATTATTTCCCTGATGGTGACACGATTAAATTTTTTGTTGATTCCCGTAAATATGCTATCAAATATCTTAACATCCCAATCGTGTTGAAACTTAAAACCAATGAAATTGGATTTTTGAAGTATTTCGGACAGTTTGGTATTGATGCAGGCTTCAGACTTAAAGCTAGAGCCACAGATCAAGGAAGATATGAAAATAATACCAACCCTTCAACTAAATCCAATGTCATTATTGACAGTGATGTAAGCCTTCTTCGTTTTGGTCTTAATGTTGGTTTAGGTGCTGAATACAACCTGGTTGGAAATACAAGCTTACTTGTTGGAGTTAATTACAATAATGGATTTTCAAACTTTCTAAAAAGCGAATCAAATTATTTGATGAAAAAAACAAATACTACAGATGAATGGTTCAAGCAAAAGGCTTATAACAATTATGTGACACTTACCGTAGGTGTTTTATTTTAATTGATTTTTTACTTTATTTAGAGCTGTTTCAAAGGAAGAAAATTGTCATTTTGAATTTAATTTCTTAATAAAACCTGATAAAAATCTGATATCTAAAATGTTAAGGTTTTTCGCAGCGTTAAAATGACAAAAAATCAATCTTTTGAAACAGTTTTTTTTTTGAATATGAAGATAGCAATCGCACAGAACAATTATAAAGTTGGAGATATTTTAGGTAATGTTAATAAAATTACAAACTCTATCCAAAAAGCAAAAGAACAGAATGTTGATTTGGTTGTTTTTTCGGAGTTGTGTATTTGTGGTTATCCTCCTTATGATTTATTAAATTTTGATAGCTTTATTAATGCCTGTGAAAATGCCCTTAAAACAATTTCAAAAGTAACAGAGAATATAGCTGTTATAATAGGAGGTCCCACACGCAATCCCGATCCTAAAGGTAAAGCACTGTTCAACTCAGCTTTTTTGATAATTGAAGGTGTGATTCAAAATACAGTACATAAAGCACTTTTACCCGATTATGATGTTTTTGATGAATGTCGGTATTTTGAACCTGAGACTACTTTAAATGTAATTGATTTTAAAGGGGTTAAAATTGCTCTTACGATATGTGAAGACCTATGGAACATAGGTAATGAAGGGCTTTACAAAGTAAATCCCATGGAGGTTTTAAAACAACAATCACCTGACATTATCATCAATATTGCTGCTTCTCCTTTCGATTACGAACAACAAGAAAAACGATACGGTATTCTTAAAGCCAATGCTGAAAAATACAAAACCCCATTGGTTTATGTCAACCAGGTTGGTGCACATACAGATCTGATTTTTGATGGGGCTTCTTTAGTTTTAGATTCAAAAGGAGAAGTTCTAAAATCATTAAAATCTTTTGAAGAAGATTTTGCTATTGTTGAATTGCAGAAAGAAAACATTTCAAAACCCTTTGAAGCCCGTCCAAAAATTGAACTAATTCATGATGCATTGGTATTAGGCATCAGGGATTATTTTAGAAAATCCGGACTGACAAAAGCTGTTCTTGGACTCTCAGGTGGTATAGATTCAGCACTTACTTATGTTTTAGCAGTAAAAGCCCTTGGTGTTGAAAATGTTTTCGGACTGTTGATGCCCTCAGAGTTTTCATCAGCCCATTCAATTGAAGATGCCCTAAAATCTGTTGAGAAAGTAGGAGGGACGTATGAAATAATTCCCATCAAAGATGCTTTTAATTCTGTATCTGAGACAATGTTACCGGTTTTTAAAGATTTGCCTTTTAATTTGACTGAGGAAAACATTCAGGCCAGACTCAGGGCACTTATTCTCATGGCATACTCGAATAAATTCGGTCATGTTCTGCTCAATACTTCCAACAAAAGTGAAGCTGCCGTGGGATACGGCACATTGTATGGGGATATGTGCGGAGGACTTGCAGTATTGGCTGATATTTATAAAACCGAAGTATATGAGCTCTCAAAGTTTATTAATAGGAATAAAGAAATAATTCCTTATAATTCAATTCATAAAGCCCCCTCAGCAGAGCTTAGACCAGGCCAAAAAGACAGTGATTCATTACCGGAATACGCTATTTTAGACCAAATACTATACAGGCATATTGAACTCGCAAAATCTGCAAAAGAAATTGTTTCTGAAGGATTTGATGAAATAACCGTTTTAAAAATTATCAGACTTGTTTATTTGAATGAATATAAGCGTTTTCAGGCTGCTCCGGTTTTACGAGTCTCACCTAAAGCTTTTGGCAGTGGTAGAAAATTGCCTATTGTGGCCTGTTATAAGCAAGTTAGTTCAATTTAAATTAGAATCGCTGTTGTCCGATAAATTGTATATCTTCCAGACTTCGAATCGTAACTTTTTATAGTTTTGGTAAGTAAACTTACTTAGGTGCTTTTTCCCCTCCCAATACCACATCGCCTAAAGGGAGAATAATTTTCGTTTGTTTTTGTGGCAGATTGAAACATAACGCTTCGTTTAGAAAGTAAAATTAATATTTTTTTTATTTTGTGAATTATTCAAAGACTTATTTCAGAAAAATGTGGCGATGCTGTAAAAATCTGAATAGTCAGACAGTTTTGACCTTTTGTTTTATAATATGGAAGGGAAAAAAACATATTTTTATAACTTTCCTTTTTATTCTTCTATCTTTTCAACCGACACACAATCTATGAAATAGTATGCTCCTCTTTCTTTATAAGAATCCCATTGGGTAGTGGGTGGTGTTTTGTACGGATTTTCAACTAATATTTCTCGTTTCAATACTTTTGAAAACCTCCTTCTTAATCTTGAGTTTAAAGGTGAATTTTTAAGCCTTTCATAAGCTTTAATTATTTTGGGGTTTTCCTGCCAAAAAACACCAATGGTCATATATTGTTCACCCCCTTCGGCTTTGTAAATAGCAGTTACTTTTGTCCAAGAAGTATCAATAAGTATTTGAGGGTCGCTTATCTCTATGTGTGCTTTTGTTGTATGGTCAAAACAATTCACATAGTCAACAAATCGCCTGTATCTGATATCAGGACATCTTACAAAATTGGATTCTTTTGAAAATAAAATACCCAAATTTTTGCCAGCATATTTATTGTTTGCGAGTTTTATAAAAAAACTAACCCTATAATGCTTATTCCTTTCTAATTTTTCAACTAATGCAAATTGAATATGCTCAAAACAAGGTCGAACATTACCTAATACGTCAATATATGTATAGTAAATAAATCCACCAAACCCATCTCCACACTTAGGGTTAGCATACCCCATGGCTGTGTTTGGCGGTACAATCCATGGAAAAAACCTTTCGGCACTTGGATGATAAAAATCAACTGTGCCAAAACCACGTAACCCTTCATTATTATCAATCAAATCTGAAATAGTATCTGTAGTTTTACGAAAATCGGAATTAACCACAAGATTTTGACCTAATAGCAAGTAATGGTTTACCAATACTAAAATTATTATAACTGCTTTATTCATTTGTTTTTATCTTACTACTGGTACAGAAAGGTTGTAATTAAAAAGTGTCGCAACAATACTGGGGTCATATAATCTTCCGTTAATGTTTGTAAGAGCACCTAAAGGTGGTGTATTTGCATTTCCAAATTGCGGCTGCAATCTTGAAAAATTCGTACTCAAAATGCTATTATGCGAGAAACTAAAATTAACAATGCCAAAAGATGGTGAACCACTATGTGTCCATTGCTTTCTTCCCTTTTCAATATCAAATATATAGGTAGGAGATAAACCTGCAAAAGTTAAAGTGGCTTCCCCTGTTTTTTTAACAGTTGGTGCTTTCATTGAAGTGGTATTAGAAAGTTCACTTGCATAATGATTAACAACATCCGCATAAGAGTCATATGAAAACGGACTTTGTGCTGGAGACCAATATGTTAATTCACTTGTTATTCTGCTGTGTAAATTTTGAGAAGTTGGATCGGTTCTGGTAGATAAATTATTCAAATATGAATCTGAAACCCACCCAATAAAATTTCCTTCACGAAATCTTGCATTCATTACATCGTTTGTACTTTGCCTATTACCTAGATTTGTTTTATGTTTAGCAGCCCAAGGTCTTCCACTTAATACATTACCGACGCCTTTAAAAAAGTTTTTTATCCCATCTCCAATGCCCTCAATCTCCATCCCATTAGGATCAATCAACCTCACCGGATTCCCCGCACAATACATAAACGGGCTCATGCTGGGGTATTTGTCGGATAGAGGATCCACGGATAACCATATACTCAACTCTGGTGTGTAATATCTTGCACACCGTAATAGCTCCAAATTATTGTAAATTTCAAATTGTAAGTGCTTTGCACATTGTAAATTTTAAAATTTATATGCCTTCCCACAAGCCATTTCTATTTCAATTTATTGCTTAATCATATTCTTGGCTTTGATTCGCACAATCTTACCGTTGACTTCATAAACCAATTCACTATCTTCATTTGCTTTTTGTTGAAGCAATTTCTGAAATGCCAATTCAAGCCCTTTAAGCACTTTTGACCTAATAATAGAATTGTTATTTTTCATAAATTATGTCTTTTATGGTTTCCCATTTTGTTTTTTTGTAAATATTTATTTTGAAATTAGAATTACCATCAGCCACCAAACAAAAAGGATTACTTGAATTATCAATAACCATCCAATAATCTGAAATTGGTATATACAGATGGAACAAATTTTTTATGCCACTAAGGTACCGTCTTGCTATAACATCTTGAGGTATATTATGTCCTCCGGCTTCTACTCTTGACTTAACCCTCTCAGTAGCAAGTTTGGGAGAGTTGAGCCAGAAAAAAACCATTGTTATATTGTATCCGGTAAGTTTTGCTTGTCTGATGGTATTAACATAGCTTTTTGTTGACAATGTTGTTTCAAATCCAAAATCTTTTTTAAGTTTAATAAGCTCTTGTATTCTTTTCAAAAATATTCTTCCGGCATCTATAGCCACACTTTCCGGCTGAAAAGGAGAAATCCCTTTGGCTATTTCATCTGCATTTACAAATTCCTTACAATTAAGCATTTCAGGAAGTACAGTAAATGATGCTGTTGTTTTACCTGCACCGTTAGGACCTGCTATTATGTAAAGATTTTGCACAATAAATAGTTTATACAAAAATAGTGATTTTTGAACACAAAACGAGCTCCAACAATAAAAATGTTATCAAAACCCTGATAGATGCCTTTATTACTAAAGGGAAAATTAAACAATTGGCACTGTAAAAATGTATAGCTAATCAAACTATAATTATTCGAATAGTTTATTTTAGGATAGGCAACAAAAGCAAGTATCATAAAAACTATCATTAACTGTGCTCAAAAAAGGTTCTCTCAATTTTGTTTGTGTCTGCATCAATATTTAACCTTAAAGCTATCCACCAAAGCGTCCCATTAATTTCTAAACCTAACCAATATCTTTTACAATTTAAAAAATCCTCATTAGGAACTCCAAGAATTTTTTCAACTTCTCCCCAATCTAGTCCATTTAAGCTACATTCTCTGCAATCCCCAAGAAAGTAAAAATAAACTAAAGTTCTAAAACCATTTTGTCCGAGACTATCAGCTTTCCATGGTTCTTCGAATCTCTTGAAAAAACTCAAGCATTCTGTATTATTATCTTGTCCGTAAATACAGCTATAAATAATAACAAGTGATATTATTAAAAATATTCTCATATTAATATCCTTTTAATTCCTCTTGAGTCCTTAAAATTCTATTATTGTTTTGTTCTCCAATAATTTTTGATTGTCTTGGAGAACCAAATAAACCATTAAACAGATTTAGACCGCCAACATCTGGACTTGTAACTTGTCTTTTATTTGAATTAGGACCCACGTACATCATTGGGATTGTTCCATCAGGATTAGCGTCAAAAAAATGTGTGTTGTCATCGGTATTATTACTTCTAAAACCCAACATGTGTCCTATTTCATGAGCTACTGAAGTACCCTTTCTCTCAGTATTCTGAGAAAGATTTAGCATACCCGAGTTACCATAAAACTTAGAGCCAAAACCTCCATCCTCTGTATCAAACACTCTTAAAAAGTTTTTTGTTCTGTCTGTATTATCGTCTGCCAATCTTGATGCTTCATCATAACTTACAGTTTGTACTTTAATGTCAAATTGTACGTTGTAGTCCTTTCCTTGATAATTCATCGTTCCAGACTGATTCCATTGGTTATTAATCTGCCCTTGTAGTTCTGATGCTAATCCATCTGTTGCTTTTTCTCCGTAAATAAATACGGTTGCTGATACCCTTACACCGGTTACCTGTCCATTTGCATCTCGTATTTTCGACACTTCTCCTCCATTTCCTGTTGGATCTATTAATAAAACCGGATTCCCCGCACAATATGAGTACGAAGACATACTCGGATATTTATCGGATAACGGATCCACACTCAACCAAATACCCAAGTCCGGCGGGTAGTACCTAGCCCCATAATAGTACATTCCTGTTTCCTCATCTTTTTCTTTGCCGTTAAACTTATATTCTGTTACCATAGGGTTGTAGGGGTATGTGATTGGTCATAGGTGTGAGTTTTCAAAGTTATTCTAAAACGGGTCATTCAAAATATTATAATCCTTTTCAAAATCGCTATTTATTTCAACTTTTATACCTTTAGAATTTATAAATTTTAAAAAACTTTTATTTTTATCTTGATTTGAGCCTGTGAATGAACAGGAAGGAAACGGAAAGTTTATATCATTATTAACTATAAATAAAGGAATATTTGCTTTCCCGAGTTTATGCACATATTTAATTTTTATTAATTCTGAATAATAAATATTTTTTTTTCTCTTGCTAAATCTTGTATAATAGGTTATAAGGACTTTATCTTCAGAAAAAATAAATGAGTTCAACCAGAAAAGTGAAATCAAATATAAAAACAGGATAAATACGAATAATAAGACACAAAAATTAAAAAGTTCTTTCGGAAAAAATATTAATATTATGCCGAATAACACACATAAGGCTATGAAAAGATTAAAAAAACTTTCTTCATTTGAAAATTTGAACCTAAGACTACTTTCCATTTTCATTTTGCAATAAAATATTTGTCTTATTAGTTGAATACCTAATAGATGTTGCATCTATAGCAGTACTTATTAAACCAAAAGCATCCTTAAAGGTTTCTGGGTCTTTTAAGCCATATCCTAAGGTAAAAATACTCACAGCTTCTTTTCCCATTTTTATATTGCCTTTAATTGTTTTATCTGATGGAATTTGTTGTAAAAGACTTTCACCATTTGAATTTGTACCGATATTATCAATGTTGTTAAAAAGTGATATACCTCCAACAACAGCTGAATATACAGAAGTAGCAGTTAAAACTATTCCCAAACTAGCAATAGTGCCTGCAACTCCAAGTCCAACTGTAACATCTTGCTTTGTTATTGTTCCAATGTTTGCTCCATCGGCACCACCCCCTTCATCAAACTTTTTAACATGCTCTGCCCAACTCTTACCTTCTGGCTTAAATACTTTTGCAAGCCCCCCTCCTTCTTCATGTGGGTTTCTAATATAATTAGTTGCAGTTCTATAATCAACAGAAGCCCAATTTCTTCCATCTCCGCCTTTCCATCTATCAAAATCACCACCAGTTCGCCTTGCTTCTTTCCTTGCATTTCTAACATTCTTTGCTTCCCATGGCCATTTACCATCAGGATCAATTAACTTAACAGGATTTTGAAAACAATATGAATAAGGTGAAAAATTTGGTGCATTATCACTTTGGGGATCCACACTCAACCAAACACTCAACTCCGGTGTATAATACCTTGCCCCATAATAGTACAACCCTGTTTCCTCATCTTTTTCTTTACCGTTGAACTTATAGAGGGTGGTCTGGTTTCTATTCATAGCTCCAAATTATTGTAAATTGTAAGTGCTTCGCACATTGTAAATTTTAAATTTATTTTCCTTCACACAAGCCATTTCTATATTAATTATTCCCGATATCCACATTCATTTCCAAACTTATGCAATGTAAATTCATTACCATCATACCAATAAATCCAGTTTGTACGATCTCTAACAATATCAAGAATAGGAATTCCTGTTTCGGGATGAATGAATGCTTTTTTCCATGGAATACAAAATAAAAAATCCTTTTTATTATCAGTTATTTCAAAAATATTCTGATTAGAAATGTGATTAAAAATGATAAATTGAAAATCACAATATTCTAATTGACCAATAACATTTTCTGGGTTATAAATTCTCGGATATGATGTAATATAAATTTTGTAAATCGCAGGATGAAATTCATAGCTATTGTGATTTGTATCAATTCTTATTGAAAATATTAAGTCCTGTTGAAAATTACTACAGTTCTTTTCAAGCACTAAGACAGTATCAAGTATAGGATATAAAAGTTCATTTTTTATCTTCAACTCAAATAAAGAATCGCTCTCATATTCATAATGAACAAAATCAAATTGAGCCTTTAAACTATTATTCAATAAAATTATGACAATTATTATTGTTATTTTATTCATGATGTTGTTATAAATAATTTGTAAATACTAATAACCTCTATATCCTCTATCAACGGAATTTTTGTTTGGCGGGAAATAAATATATAGTTTACAATTAGGAGTAAAATGTTGCTTTGAGCTCAAATCAGGATCAGAAGGATCTGGTCCAAAAAGAGAAGTAGGCAAATGGCTATGTGTATGCCTTGTTAAATTATAACCCAAAAACTGTATTAAATAGTTAGCCATTGAAACTTCATTTTTCCCTTGTGTATTGCCAACAAAAGACCTGTTATCATCTGTTTTAGCATTAGCCCATTCTACATTTGTGTTTTGTGGGTCTGCCATGAACTCAAAAAGCTTCTCGGCATTTTGTTCTGAATCAATTTCAAATGCAAATAATGTTTCTTGCTTATTCGAAGTAAACTGAAAGTTTTCTTTTATTTCGTCTTTTACAGTTTCATATGCAAATGATATTGATTGTCCGTTAATCCTGTTCCCGTTATCATCAACAATATGAAAACTATCTTCATTTGTATTCGGAACTCTATTTACTATTTGTCCTTGTTTATTAACTTCCCATTCGTCATCCAACATCCCCGTAGGGTCAACTCTCATAACCGGATTCCACTGGCAATAATTATAAGGCGATAAACTTGGTCTTTCGTCACTCAACGGGTCCACACTCCCCCAAATACTAAGCTCTGGAATAAAGTACCTCGCCCCATAATAGTACATTCCAGTTTCGTTGTCGAGTTCTTTGGCATTAAACTTATAATCAGTTCCCCAGTAGTCGCGCATTTCGAAGAAGTTTTCGCCATAGGGGAGGTATTCTATGTGGTGAATAATGTCGGCGTTCTGGTCGGAGATTTGGGTGCTGCTGCCAAGGTGGTCTTTGTGGTAGAAGAAAACAGCTTTCTCATCTTCGTTCATATCTAGTGCATCTTTAAGCCAGAATGAAATATCCGGGATTACATCTACACCAAAACCTTCATCTAAAGGCACTTCAGCACATTCAAAATCCCTGAACATCATTGTCAGATTGTTGTCGCTTTTTTGCTCGTAGTCATCTTCATCTTGTATCTCGAAACCATAAACGTGTTCATTAATGTCGTGAATACTAAACCTCAAACCCCCGCCAATCTTGCTCACCACCCTGTCGGATTCGATATAGTAGTGCTTTGTGTAAGTTTCGGGAGTGATTACCATATAGGGTGAGGTGTAGAGGATGTAATTGCTTATATCGTAGAAATTATACCAGTACTGCCCGTTTATAAGCATGCTTTGAAAAGGTCCTTGAAGCTTAAGGGTGCGCTCGCCGGAGGCATCGTAGAGGTAACTGCTTAGGTTCAGTCCCTGATCATAAACCACTTTAAGTCGGTTTTCTTCATCCCAGCACATATTACGACGAATTTCGAAAATGTTATTATACCACTGTGTCATATTGCCGTTGGCATCCCAGTCAAAGGTTATTTCGTCGTTGTTTATTCTGCTGATTGTGTGGGGTTGCCCGTTATTATATGAATAGCTGTTATCATAATCTACATTTATCAGCCCCTGTACAGTTAGTATGTCGGCATTTACGGTTTTGCTTAAAACATTACCCGAAGGGGAGTAGCTCAATTGATAATTGTATATTTCGGAAGAATCCCCTGCGTTACTGTAATTATAACCCGATGCATCGGTTAAGCGGTAGAAGTCATCATATTGATAGGTCATTTCCATGTTGTAACTAACGCCCTGCACACCTCTGTCGGCTGATTTATCAAGCCTTTCGATATTATCCATCTCGTCGTAATAAAACTTTACATACTGAACGGTATCGTTGGTGGTCTTTGTATCAATACCATATATTTCACTCAGGCGGTGCCGTTCGGGCTCATAAGAATACGTAGTACCTATATCGTTGCTGTATTGCAAAAACGTACGGCTGCCAAATTTATCATATAAAATCAAATCAACGTAATAATAATCATAGCTGTCTTTTAAACCATACATCTCTATAAGTTGTCCGCCGTTGTCGTAATTGTAAGTAAGAATTTCACCATCGGGATAAACTAATTCTTTTATCCTGTTCCAACTGTCGTAAGTCCATTGTGTTTTAAAAGTCATAAATCCGTCCTCCGGTAATACAAATGTACGTATATTTTCAATAAGTTCGCCCATTTTTCCGTAAGAAAAACTTTGCAAACCGGTGGCATCCTCCTGCAAAATAAGACGGCCTGCATTGTTACCTGCCTGATTATCGCCGTATTCATATTTTACGTTTTGCTCGGGGTTTAGCGGATAATTGATACCTGTCAACTGATTGTAATAATAAGTGTATTCAATAAATTCGGGTAAATTATTGCTTGAAAAATCATTATCCAAATAAAATTTTTTTTGATTTTCTACGTTAGCTAAAATTATTAAAATCATGTTTTGAAAAAAGCCATCGTATCCGTTACCAATGATTTATTTTCTGACAGGCGTGTTCATCGTACTTGCATGGTGCTTACGGACATGGGTTTTGAGGTCACTCTTGTTGGACGTTTGAAAAAAAAATCTCCTGCCTTACAAGTAAGAGCATATAATACAAAACGATTTATTCTTTGGGCTGAGAAAGGCTTCTTGTTTTATGCATTTTATAATATTCGATTGTTTTTTTTCCTGCTTTTCAGCAAATCTGATTTATTGATATCAAATGATTTGGATACACTTTTACCAAATTTTTTAACATCAAGGATAAAAAAAATACCCTTGGTTTATGACAGCCATGAGTATTTCACAGGTGTTCCTGAAATTCAACACAGGCCCTTAATAAAATACATTTGGCAAAGAATTGAAAAATGTATTTTCCCGAAACTTCAAAATATCATAACTGTAAATCAGTCAATCGCTGATTTGTATAAAGAACAATACCGAAAAGAGCTCAAAGTAGTACGAAATATATCCGAATCACCCGCTCATACTACCTTAAAAACAAGAGATGAGCTTGGGTTACCTTCCGATAAGAAAATAATTGTTTTGCAAGGCGCAGGTATCAATGTTGACAGGGGCGGGGAGGAGTTGGTGTCTGCAATGAAGCCTGAATATGGTATAAAAGATACTGTTTTATATATTATTGGGGATGGTGATGCTTTGCCTGTCCTTAAAAATATGGTTAAAGTGAACAAGCTTGAAGATGTTGTTTTTTTTCTTCCGTTGCAGTCCTATGAAAATTTGTACCATTACACTGCCAATGCCGATTTAGGTGTTTCACTCGACAAAGATACAAACATCAACTATCGTTATAGTTTACCCAATAAGATATTTGATTATATTCATGCTCAGATACCTGTTTTAGTGTCTTCACTTGTAGAATTAGAGCGTATAGTAACATATTATGACATTGGTCTTGTCATACAAAACCACGAACCCTTACATATCGCCGAAAAAATAATAGAAGCTACTAAAAACGAAAAAAAACGAGAGTTTTGGAAAAAAAATCTTATTATTGCAGCTCAAGAAATAAAATGGCAAAATGAAAAAAAAGTATTGATAGATGTTTTTAAACAATTCTTATAAAGACAAATATCTACACATCATATCTTTCGATATTCCTGTTCCTGTTAATTACGGGGGAGCCATTGATGTTTTTTATAAACTTAAAGCCCTTCATGGTACGGGGGTTAAAGTCATACTACATTGTTATGAGTACGACAGGAAACCGGCTGTGATACTTAATCAATATTGTGAGAAGGTTTACTATTACAAAAGAGAGGTTAACAAATCACATTTGTTCAAACTCAAACCTTATATTGTTGCCACACGCAACTCAAATGAATTGCTCAAAAATCTGCTAAAAGATAATTATCCAATTCTTTTCGAAGGACTTCATTCTTGCTACTTCCTTTCGCACAGTTCGCTTAAAAACAGAAAAAAAATCGTGCGTACACATAATGTGGAGCATCATTATTACGGTAATTTGGCTAAAGCAGAAAAAGACCTTTTTAAAAAATACTATTTCTATAATGAAGCTGCAAAACTCAAATCCTTTGAAAAAATTCTGAAACATGCCCAAGGGATTGCCTGTATTTCTAAAAATGATTACGTTTACTTTTCCGATAAATATTCAAATACCACTATTGTCTCTGCTTTTCACCCGCACGAAAAGGTGGACATAAAGGAAGGATACGGCAAGTTTGCTCTATATCATGGTAGCCTTGATGTGCCCGAAAACAATGAAGCAGCTTTGTTTCTTGTTCAGAAAGTTTTCAGAGATATTGACATCCCTCTGGTTATTGCAGGGAATAAAATTTCCAAAGAGTTGAAAGCTCTTGAGAGTTCGGAGAAGAATTTAAAAATTATCAGTTCTCTTAACACTGAAGATATATATGAGTTGGTAAAAACGGCTCATGTAAATATACTTCCCACATTTCAGGCTACGGGTATCAAGCTGAAACTTTTAGCAGCACTTTATACAGGTCGTTATTGTGTTGTTAACTCTCCTATGGTTATAAATACAGGCTTGGAAGACTTATGCATTATCCAGGATGATGTTGAAGCCATGAAAACAGCATTAAAAAACATTTTTGAACATCCGTTCAGCTCTAAAGAAATTGAAAAGAGAGAATTTATCCTAAATAATAACGGCTTTTCAAACAATTTCAATTGTATAAAGCTATTGAAACTGGTTTTTGACTGATCACTCTTCTCCTTTTTCCAGAGCTTCATCCACACCAAAGTCCCTATTGTCCGAATCGTTTCCACTGATTTCATCTGGATATGTTTCTTCTATCTCCTTGTTATCTTCCCGACTTGTACGATTTAGTGCGACAAGCAATTTACTAATGTTTCAACTCCCATGTAAACCTTGTTTTGCCCTATTGATTCGCCATAGGCGAAGAAATATCTCATTTTCAAGAATATATATTCCCTTGTTCGACCTCGTATCTTTCTGGGCTCCACAGCAAGTTCTACATTACACCATGATAGATTTATAATTGACAACTATCTACAAAGGCGCCTTATTTTAGTCTAATGTTGCGGTTTTGTCATGGAATTTGCATTGCTTCTCTGCAAATTCACACGCCAAAACCAATCTTTCCAATCTTTTTTGCCACGGGTTAAAACCCGTGGCTATTAACATTGTTCCCCTCTGGGGAACTTTGGGTTCATTAATGTAATAATTACACGCCAAAACCATATTCTTCTTTTTGTTGCCATGAATTGAAACCAGCAGAAACATATATGGCAGTCCTCCTGAGTGCTTTTTAGCGCGCAATAAATCTTAAAAAGGTAAAAAGAAGAATTGTAGCACTATTGTTTACGAAGACCGAAAACGGCCTTTTAAAAATTTGCTTTAAAATTGAGGATTTCATTACACAACATAAAAATCATTTTTTAGGTAATTAAAGCAACCAATGAGTGAGGTTGTTGAATCTAAATTCAACAAAGATTTCATCCCGAACGGCTTTGGTTGCGCCGGTAATGAAATCCGATTATTTTAGCAAATTTTTAAGCAGCCTTGACTTTTTCGTTCTTTTGCGTCAAGGCAAAAGGACAAGAAAGACAAAAAACAGTTTTTTATGTTCGTTTGCAGCAAAATTAATTTTTCTAAAATTAAAATATTGATAATGAGAAAGTTAAGAAATTATATGATTTAGAGCGGACAAGTCAGGTGACTGATTACTCTTCTTCTTTTTCCAGAGCTTCATCCACACCAAAGTCCCTATTGTCTGAATCGTTTCCACTGATTTCATCAGGATTTGTTTCTTCTATCTCCTTGTTATCATCGTTGATAGCATTATCTGAGTCAATATCAGGTGTGTGTGCAACTTGAATTTCAACATATTGATTTTCATGGTCAATGACTTTGCCCATTTCACATTTGACAATTCTTGAGGGGAATCTGTCTATAACAGAATAATCATGAGTAGCCATGATGACAGAACGTCCTGATTTACTTATTTCAAACAGGAGACTCATAATACCGTTAGATGTTTCGGGATCGAGGTTTCCGGTAGGTTCATCAGCAAGAATGATTTCAGGGTCATTAAGCAATGCTCTGGCAATAACAACCCTTTGTTGTTCTCCGCCGGATAACTGATGGGGCATTTTATAACCTTTAGTTGTAAGTCCAACTTTTGCAAGAACATCGCTGATGCGCTCTTTAATTTTAATCTTATCCTTCCATCCGGTGGCTTTGAGAACGAAAATCAAGTTTTCTTCGACCGAACGGTCAATAAGCAACTGAAAATCCTGGAAAACAATACCAATTTTTCGGCGTAGGAACGGGATTTGTTTGTTTTTAATCTTCATTAAATCAAAACCGGCCACATGGGCAGCCCCGTCAACAACAGGAAGGTCGGCATAAAAGATTTTTAGCAGGCTGCTTTTTCCTGAACCCGTTTTTCCAATTAAGTAAACAAATTCACCCTTGTCAATATTTAATGTAACATTTGATAAAATCAAGTTCTGTCGCTGAAAGACAGATACTTTTTCAAGAGAAATAATAGTGTCGAGTCCCATAGTTATAATTTTGTATATTCAATTTTTCCGTAAGGCATTTTTTTTATCAATGAGCAAATAATCTCTTTATAAGGTTTTAGAGGTGCTTGTTCGGTTGCTTTTTCTAATATGTTGACTTTAAAATAGGCTAAAAGCGTAAAAGAATCATCTCTGACTTGAACGTAATCCGGAATTTTGCCATTGCCTTTAATTTTTAAAATATACATTATTATGCTACTTTATTTTAGAGATTACAATATCAATAATTTCCTTCTCTAAGTCAAAAGCTCTTTTGAGTAAATCATCAGCTTTAGAGAAAATATCATCAACAAATGCTCTGTCTTTTAAATCTGTTGCATTTATTTTCACATTCAGATAAGCACCATAAACCGCTGATCTTATGCAAAGAGCTCCTACACCGGCATCCGTTACAGAGTTTGGATTACCGTTTATCACCATTGATTTTAACAGTTCGAAAGATTCAAATGATTTTTGCATCACTTTAAACGGTATTTCAATAGCATATTTTGTAGCCTCTTCAATGGCTTGATGACGAATATTTTTTTCTTCTTCTGTTGCTTTTGGCAAACCGAAAGCTTCCATTATTTTATTAAAAGCATTTGTATCTTCGTCAACCAAATAGAGCAATGCATCCTTGATGGCTTGTCCCTTTTCAGCCCAAATTGAAAACTCTTCCCAACGTTCATCCCATCCACGTTTATGCGAAGAAAGGTTTGCAACCATGGTTCCTAATGAGGCACCTAAAGTAGCCACATAAGCAGAAATGGAGCCACCACCGGGGGCAGGTGATTCTGATGCTGTTTCATTGGCAAAGGCGGTAAGATTCATGTCAATGAGCCTCTTTTTTTGTTTGTCGGCCATCACATATTCAATGATTTTTTCATCAGGGTTGAAGGGCTTTAAATCATCCAGTCCTAAAGATTTTACTGCAATTTTTATTATCTCAGATTCTGAAACACCCAAAGAACGTTGTTGCTTATGTAGAAAATATTTCCCTGCATCAATTAAAGCTTTAAGTGGCACCAACCCAACCAGCTCTGAGCCTGTCACTCGAACACCTCTTTCTGATGCTTTTTTGCATACTTCATCAAAAGCAATGTGTACCGGTGTAATACTGATATTGGTCAAATTCATAGATATTTGTGCAATGCCATATTCTTCAATAAACCATCCAATTGCCTTAACTGATTTCAGAGTACCGGGAATATTAATATTATGACCATCTTTGTCTTTGACAGTTCTTCCTTTTTCTCTGACATCAAAAGCGATGGCATTGGCTCTTCGGGTCGAAGTGGTATTTAAATTGACATTATAAGCGACTAAAAAATCTCTGGCACCAATAGCTGTTGCGCCTGCTTTAGCATTAAAAACAGCAGGTCCGAAATCCGGTTTCCATTCCTCTTTACCTAACTTATCAGGTAAGGCTTCGTATTCTCCTGAACGACAATGTGCCAAATTTTTTCTTTCTTTTGAAAATGCAGCATTTTCATAACAATAAACAGGAATGGCTAAGGATTCACCAACTCTTTGAGCTAATTTTCTGGCATATATAACAGTTTCTTCCATACTGATGTTTGAAACAGGCACAAATGGACAAACGTCGGTAGCACCCATGCGGGGATGTTCTCCTTTATGTTTACTCATATCAATCAATTCAGAGGCTTTTTTTATTGCTCTGAATGCGGCTTCAACAACTTCATCAGGTGTGCCTACAAACGTTACAACAGTTCTGTTTGTGGCTTTACCCGGATCCACATCCAGTAAGGTTACACCTTCAACTCCTTCTATCTGATCGGTTATCTGTTTAATAATACCCATATTCACACCTTCACTGAAATTGGGAACACATTCAATTAACTGCTTCATTGTAATTATCTTTTTATTTTTTAATATTGATTTTCAATGCAAACTTAATATTTTTTTCAATTATAAATTTCTTTTGCTAAATTTCATTGTAATACATAATTCAGCTTAGTAGTGAATCACGAAAGTTCCCGCAGAGTTTGCGATTTAATAAGGAGTGGAAAATCAATACAGACCTTTCACTTTTGGAATCCCCGGGATAAAATCCTTTAGATAATAAGGTTCGAAATAAGCTAAATCTTCAAAAAGTTGATTCTGAAAATTTGAAAATGCAATTAGGTTCAAAGCATCAGCACTCATAATAAAACCATCATGAAATCTGACATTTATATTATTTTCAAGAACTGTTTTACATTTCATGGCACCATCACCAAAAAAGTGTATTACATTGTTTTCAAGCTCTTTTTCGAAAGAATGAGCATCAATAATTTTTGCTGAAGTAGGAGAGGTGCAGTTCAGATTTGAATCATAAAGAGCACAGTACACTTCCATTCTTCTAGCATCAAGCATGGGACAGAACAAAGCATCAACGAAATTTCCGGACATAATAAATTTTTGAGCCATTGCTTGTAATGTATCAACAGCAATCAGCGGGATACCTAAAGCATAACACAAACCTTTTGCAGTTGCTACACCAATTCTAAGACCCATGTATGAACCCGGTCCTTTGCTGACAGCAACAGCACTCAATTCACTTAGACTTTTTCCTGCTTTTTTTAAAACTTTTTCAATAAAAATAGTGAGGTTTTCGGAATGGGTATAAACCATGTGTGTCTCTTCAAGAGCAATGACATTATTTAGTTCAGATAGAACAACAGAACAAGTTTTGGTAGTGGTTTCCAAACCCAGGATAAGAGCCATTATTCAATCTTGATTTTGTCCTTGTCAACTTTTTTAACTTTATCCCCATTTTTCAGGTTTCGCGAGACGGCTCTGTATGGTCCCGAAACAACTTCCTGGCCAAGTTCAAGACCCTCCTTTATTTCAATAAAATAGCTGTCCTGAATCCCTGTTTTTATTTCTTGCAGTTTTACAGTTCCATTTTCGTAAACAAATACATATTCCTTAATTTCCTCTTGATTGCTGATGCCGACAACTTCTGATTCAGATTCATTTTCACTTTCATCTGTATTTTCAGCTTTCATTTCATTGTCAGCAAGATTTTCTAAAGTGTCTTGTCTTGTTGTTACAGATTGAATAGGTAAGCTCATTACATTCTCAATTCTTGTTGTCATAATATCAACCGTTGCTGACATACCGGGACGGAAAGGATAAATATTATCACCCAGTTCTTCAATCAGGTGGGCGTAGGATTCAGGAAGGATTTTTATAATGACTTCAAAATTCGTTACTTGATCAATACTCAAACCGCTGACATTTGCAGAATTGGCAATAGATACAACCACTCCCTTAAACTTTTGATTTAAGTAGGCATCAATTTCTATATCTGCTGTATCTCCCAGATTAACTCTGATGATGTCGTTCTCGTTAACGTCAACTTTGACTTCCATTCGGCTTAAATCAGAAATACGAATAATCTCAGTTCCCGGAGAAAACTGAGAAGCTCCGGCAACGCGTTCCCCTTTTTTATAACTGACTTTTGATACAGTGCCATCCATTGGTGCAAATATACTGGTTTTGGTAAGGTTGTCCTGTGCTTCCTTTAGAGCAGCTTCAGCGCTTTTAACGGAAAATTCAGCACCTATTATACTTTGTTCCGCTGCTTCTACTTCGGCTTTTGCAACAAGATACTGTGAGCGGATATTCTCAAGTTCTGCTTCCGAAATTGCACCTCTATCTTTAAGGACAGTGTTTCTGTTGTAATTGGTTTCAGCTACTATAAATTGTGCTTCGGCCTGCGACTGTCTGGCTCTGGCATTTGCCAGAGCTGCTTTTTGTTGATTCACTGAAGCCGCTATTTGGTCGAGGTTCGACAAATAAATATCAGGATTAATTTTTGCCAGAATATCTCCTCTTTGCACCTTATCGCCTTCCTTAACAAAAATATCAACTATTTCACCTGAAACGTCAGGACTTATCTTAACTTCAACTTCAGGTTGAATCTTGCCATTGGCAGAAACAGTCTCAACAATTGTGCGCACGGTAACTTTTTCGGTATAAATCTCTGTTAAAGGTTCCGACCCAATCCAACCGGCTTTCTTTGCAATGACCAGCAATATAATCAGAGCTACAAATCCAATTAAGATGAAGCGCCATAATTTCTTTTTCTTTTTCATTTTTTCATTTATTTAAAATTTCTTGATTGTACTTGTGTTTCCACCTTCTATGCGACCATAGCCAGTTCTCAGGCAAATTTATGATGTCTTTTTCAAGTCGGCTCATCAAAATCTGAGTTATCATACCTTTTTCATGCTCCTGTGGATTTTCAATTATTAGTTCACTGTGAACATCATAATAACCTCGTTTTTTTCTTATGGGTACAAGATATACTACAGGCATGGTAAATAATTTTGAAGCACTTTCTACTCCGGGTATTGTGGCTGTTTTTCTGTTTAAAAAATCAACCCAGATAGCTTTTTTATGGCTGGATGGAGACTGGTCTGATATAAGCACATAAACAGGTGGTTTCTGATGTGCTGAACGCATAACCCTTATGGTATCATCCATAGTGATTAATATACTGCCTAGTTTAGAGCGTTTTCTTTTTATATAGTTATCAATATATTTGTTGGCTAGTGGTTTATAAACCCCATAAACTTGATGATCAACCTGCTTACCCATGATTAGAACACCCCATTCCCAATTACCATAATGGCCTCCAGCACAAATAACATGTGCTCCTTTATTGCATAAACCATTTAAAATATGGGTATTTTGAAAATGATATCTTTTATGCAGTTCTTTTTCTGACATGGTGAAACCCTTTATGGATTCAAGAATAATATCAGAAAGGTTTCTGTAAAATCCATGAACTAGAATTTCAATTTCTGATTCAGTCTTGTCAGGAAAACTCTGGTGCATATTATCATATACTATTTTTTTTCTGTAGTTAAGAACATCTCTTAAAACAAAAGCCAGAAAGTCGGAAAATACATACATGACAGGGAAAGGCATCAATGCTATCTTGAGAACAAAAAGCCTGAAAAAGATATACCCAATATATTTCATTAATTTTACAGATTATTCCAATTTCCAACTAAAGAATCAGTCTTTAAAGCATTTTTCAGCAAATTTAAAAAATAATCCCTTTCAACTTCATTAGCACCTAAACTTTTTAAATGATTTGTGTTTTGCTGACAATCAATAAAATGAAAATTCCACTTTAGCAGCTTCTGAACAAGGTGATACAAAGCAATTTTTGAAGCATCTGACTTAAGATGGAACATGGACTCCCCAAAGAACGCTTTACCTAAGGAAACACCATAAAGACCACCTATAAGGGTATTATTTTCATATACTTCAACTGAATGTGCAAAACCTGCTTCATGAAGTTTTATATAGGCATGACGCATGGTATCTGTAATCCATGTTCCAGCCTGACCTTCTCTTTGAACTTCAGCACAATAACCAATAACAGATTTAAAATCAGTATCAAATTTTACATTATTATTTTTTCTAATTGCAGCTCTAAGGCTTTTTGATATTTTAAATTCATTTGGAATTAAAATCATACGTTGAGGTGGCGACCACCATAATATTGGATCACCCTTAGAGTACCAGGGAAAAATGCCTTTACTGTAAGCAGCAATAAGAGTTTCTATTTTAAGGTTTCCACCCCAGCAAAGCAAACCATCATTGTCAGAAAATTCTGGATCGGGAAATTCTATAATCTCTTTTGGTGACATTTATTTTTAAATTTTACAATGTCCCATAAGTGTATAAAATAAATTAATTGAGAAAAATGCTATTCTTTATCATCAGGTTTCTCCTTTTTCTCATTGTCAATTTGAACAGCATTGATAACAATGTCTAATTTTTCTTCTTCAGAATTATAATTGATAACAATTTCGGAGTTTTCGGATAAGTCAGATTTTATTATTTCCTCTGCTAAATTATCTTCTACATATTTTTGGATGGCTCTTTTAAGAGGACGTGCTCCAAAAAGGCTATCCCAACCCTTTTCAACAAGAAAGTCCTTCGCACCCTGACTGAGCGTTATATTATAACCTAAATCACGAACTCTTTTATAAAGGTGTTTCAATTCAATCTCAATAATTTTGATGATGTCTTCTTTCTCAAGACTTTCAAACATTATGATATCATCAACCCTGTTTATAAATTCAGGAGCAAAAGTTTTTTTAAGTGCATTCTCGATAATGGAACTGGCATATTGTTTGGCTCCAATAGCCTTTGCTGATGTTGTAAAACCAACACCCTGGCCAAAATCTTTCAATTCTCGGGAGCCAATATTAGAAGTCATTATAACGATGGTATTTTTAAAGTCAACTTTTCGACCAAGACTGTCTGTAAGAAGTCCTTCATCAAGCAATTGCAATAAAATATGGAAAACATCAGGATGCGCTTTCTCAATCTCATCAAGCAAAACAACGCAATAGGGTTTTCTTCGTACTTTTTCTGTCAATTGACCACCTTCTTCATAGCCAACATAACCAGGAGGAGCTCCAATAAGGCGAGAGACAGAGAACTTTTCCATATATTCGCTCATGTCAATTCTAACGATGGCATCATCAGAGTCGAAAAGGTTTTTTGATAAAATCTTTGCTAGGTGGGTTTTTCCAACCCCTGTTGGTCCCAAAAAGATAAATGTCCCAATGGGTTTATTAGGGTCTTTCAGTCCGGCTCTGTTGCGACGTATTGCTTTAACCACTTTTGTAACTGCACCGTCCTGACCAATGATGAATTTCTTAAGTTCATCCTCCATAGATATCAAACGGTTGCTTTCCGTTTGTGCAATCCTTTGAACAGGAACGCCGGTCATCATAGCCACAACTTCAGCAACATTACTTTCAGTAACCGGTTTTCTGTGAATTTTAGATTCATCTTCCCAGTTTTTTTTCTTCTTTTCAAGTTCGCTTGCCAGTGATCTTTCTCTATCCCTCATTTTGGCAGCCTCTTCATATTTCTGGCTTTTAATCGCCTTTACTTTTTCAAGTTTTACAACCTCAATCAACTGCTCGATATCCAATATTTCCTGAGGTACAACAATGTTTTTTATATGAACTCTTGCACCTGCTTCATCGAGTGCATCAATGGCTTTATCAGGCAAGCATCTGTCCGTTACATAGCGGCTTGTAAGCATTACACAGGCTTTGATAGCTTCATCTTCGTAAGTAACCAAATGATGATCCTCGTATCTTTCTTTAATATTGTGCAGAATTTCAATAGTTTCTTCAGGTGAAGTAGGTTCAATCAATATTTTTTGGAAACGCCTTTCTAATGCACCGTCTTTTTCAATATGCTGACGGTATTCGTCAAGGGTAGTGGCACCTATGCACTGGAGTTCTCCTCTTGCAAGAGCCGGTTTAAACATATTGGAAGCATCGAGGGAACCTGAAGCACCACCGGCACCAATAATAGTATGTATTTCGTCAATAAACAAAATCACGTCATTATTTTTCTCCAGCTCGTTCAAAACAGCTTTCATTCTTTCTTCAAACTGGCCGCGGTATTTTGTTCCAGCTACCAAAGAGGCCAAATCCAATGATACAATTCTTTTGTTAAAAAGCGCTCTGGATACCCGTTTCTGTATAATCCTCAAAGCCAGACCTTCAGCTATAGCAGATTTACCGACTCCCGGCTCACCTATAAGAATAGGATTGTTCTTTTTTCGCCTGCTTAATATCTGTGCTATTCTTTCAAGCTCTCTTTCTCTGCCAACAACGGGATCAAGGCGGCCTTCTTCTGCTAAACGAGTAAGGTCTCTGCCGAAATTATCTAAAACAGGAGTGTTACTTTTTGAATCACCAGGCTTTTTGGGTGTATTTTTAAAAATATCAGAACCTTCATCATTTTCATCAGAAGAGTTTCCTGGTAATTCATCTTTGAAATTCTCTTCAGGCTTTTCATCCTGTTTTTTGTCTTTTAATTGCTTTTTTATCTCATCGTAGCTGATATTATAAACCTTGGACAATAAATCTGTAACCAAATTGCTTTCCATTTTAAGAATTGAAAGCAACAAGTGTTCTGAGCCTATCATATCCTGTTTGAAAAGTTTGGCTTCCTGATACGTATTTTTTAATGCCTTTTCAGCCTGTTTTAATAAGGGGATTCTTTCTTTCGATAAAAAATCACTATCTGAACTTTTTATCTCTCTTTCAATCCTTTTTCTTAGTTCTTTAAGATCAACATCAAGATCATTTAATATTTTAGATGCTAATGAATCACCATCACGAATAATTCCCAGCATGAGATGTTCTACGCCAATGTAATCATTTCCAAGTCTGACAGCTTCTTCCTGACTGTAACTAATGATTTCACGCATTTTTTTTGAAAATTTTGCTTCCATTTTTTAAGCTATTAAATTTGGCTTTAAAAGTATAAATATAAACCACTATGAAAATACAAATTTACAAGTTTTTTTTTAACATAGTGTGTTAGAAAAATATTGAAGAAGTATTTTTTATTTAAAGAATAATAGTTATCTTCGCTGGATTGTTTTAAAAAGTATAAGTATCTGATAATTAATTGAAAGACATGATAGAAGGAGAAAAAATTGTAAAAGTTAACATTGAAGACCAAATGAAATCCTCGTACATTGATTATTCAATGTCAGTAATTGTATCGAGGGCATTACCGGATGTTAGGGATGGTTTAAAACCTGTTCACCGACGCGTTCTTTATGGCATGTATGATTTAGGTATCTTGTCAAATAAACCATACAAAAAATCTGCAAGAATTGTTGGTGAAGTTTTAGGAAAATACCACCCGCACGGAGATACTTCAGTGTATGATGCAATGGTCCGTATGGCTCAAGAATGGTCGTTGCGTTACCCCCTTATTGACGGTCAAGGTAATTTTGGTTCTATTGATGGTGATAGCCCCGCAGCAATGCGTTATACAGAGGCAAGATTAAAAAAAATGGCTGAAGAACTCTTGGTTGATATTGAAAAAGAAACTGTAGATTTCAGACTTAACTTTGATGATTCTTTACAAGAACCTACCGTATTACCCGGCAAAATACCTAATCTGCTTATAAACGGTTCTTCAGGAATCGCAGTAGGTATGGCTACCAATATAGCTCCTCATAACTTAAGCCAGGTTGTTGACGGCATTATAGCCTACATTAATAACAAGGATATTACGATCCCGGAATTGATGGCACATATTAAAGCTCCTGATTTTCCAACAGGAGGCATCATTTATGGCTATGAAGGAGTTAAACAGGCTTTTGAGACTGGCAGGGGACGTATTGTCATGAGAGGTGAAGTTACTACAGAAACAACTTCATCTGGCAGGGAACGAATTATTGTCACGTCAATACCTTATCAGGTTAACAAATCTGATATGATAAAGAGAACTGCCGACTTAGTCAATGAAAAGAAAATTGAAGGTATTTCTGATATTAGGGATGAGTCGGACAGGACCGGTTTGCGAATTGTATATGAGCTTAAAAAAGATGCAGTAACAAATGTTGTACTTAATAAATTATATCAGCATACATTACTTCAGACTTCTTTCAGTGTTAATTCTATAGCTTTGGTAAAAGGGCGTCCTATGATGCTCAACCTTAAGGACATGATTCATTATTTTGTTGAACACCGCCATGAAGTAGTCATTAGAAGGACTCAATTTGAATTAAGTGAAGCTCAAAAACGTGCACATATACTTGAAGGACTTCTAATAGCTCTCGATCATATTGATGAAGTTATTGCCATTATAAGGGCTTCAAAATCAGTAGAAGAAGCCCGCGAAAGATTAATGGAAAAATTCCTTTTGAGTGATTTGCAGGCACGTGCTATTGTTGACATGAGACTGAGAGCACTTACAGGGCTTGAAAGAGATAAATTAAAACAGGAATATGAAAGCCTCATGAAACTTATTGAAGAACTTAAGAACATTCTTGCTTATGAACATCTGAGAATGGAAATAATTATAAAAGAGCTTCTTGAAATTAAGGAAAAATATGGTGATAAACCAAGAACAGAAATTGTTTTTTCTGCTGAAGATTTTAAAATTGAAGATACCATTGCTGATGAAAGTGTTGTTATTACTATCTCTCATCTAGGCTACATTAAAAGAACACCTCTTTCAGAATATAAACAACAAAACAGGGGAGGGGTCGGTTCCAAAGGAAGTGTTACAAGGGATGAAGACTTTGTTGAGAAATTATTCATCGCTACCAATCATAATTATTTATTGCTTTTTACTCAAAAAGGTAAATGCTACTGGCTCAGGGTATTTGAAATTCCTGAGGGACAAAAAACATCTAAAGGGAGGGCTATTCAAAATCTTATTAATCTTGAACCTGGGGATAAAGTAAAAGCATTTATAAATGTTACTAGCCTTTCAGATTCTGAATATATTAATAATAATTATATTATTCAATGCACCAATAAGGGTACAATAAAGAAAACTACCCTTGAAGCCTTCTCCAGACCTAGACAGAATGGTATTAATGCCATTACAATCAGAGAAGGGGAGGAGCTGCTTGAAGCAAAACTTACCAATGGAAAAAGCGATATTCTGATGGCTGTAAAATCAGGAAAAGCTATTAGATTCAATGAGAAGAAAGTCCGTCCGATGGGCCGTAATGCATCTGGTGTTAAGGGTATCACTATTGATAAAGAAGATGGTGAAGTCATTGGTATGATTTGTATGGATATTGATGAATTTGATGTACTGGTCGTTTCCGAAAACGGTTATGGAAAACGTTCAAAATTAGAAGATTACAGAATTACCAACAGAGGTGGGAAAGGTGTAAAAACCATTAATATCACTGAAAAAACAGGGGATCTAATTTCCATAAAAGCTGTATTGGACAGTGACGATCTTATGATTATCAATAAATCCGGTATCGCAATCAGGCTGCCTGTCGCAAGCTTAAGAGTAATGGGAAGGGCCACACAGGGCGTAAGATTAATAAACATAAGAGAAAACGATGCCATTGCAGCAGTAACGCATGTTGATGACAAAGCAGATGAAATAAATGACATCACAGAAAATAACCCCGAACTTGATGAAAATGAGAATAATATAGTGACAGACGAAAACGATATTATTCCTGAAAATCAGGAATAAAACGTTTTTCTTTATAAAAATGAACGAAAGTACGTGCTTATTAATTATTTTGCAATATTTTTGCAGTGTAACAGTTCTAAATTAAATTATTGATTTCAAAAACACTAATTATCAACCAAAAAAATAAAAAAATGAAAAAAATTGTTTTATTAATTATCATCCTTGCTAACATCTGTATCATAAATGCTCAACCAATTCAGGTTCAGAGTGCTTTTAATTTTATGAGAAGGGGTCAACTTGATAAGGCAAAAGAAGCTATCGATTTGGCTACAGTTAATGAAAGGACAATGAATGATGCCAAAACTTGGTTTTACAGAGGCAACATTTATTTAGACATACATTTGAGCGAAGATCCAAAATACAAAAGATTAGAGAGAAATGCGCTTCAGGTTGCTTATGATGCTTTTCAGAAAGCTGTTGAATTAGATCAACCAAAGGAGTATTTTGAACAAGTTAAAATGAGACTTTACATTTGTGGGGAACAGTTTTATAATCTGGGAGTAGAACTTTTCAACAAAGAACTCTATGAAGAAGCATTAATTTCTTTTGAAAAAACGGCTAAAGTTAACGCTATTTTTGGTGTTCAGGACAGTTTAGCAACTTTCAATGCTGCCATCAGTGCTCAATTCTCTAATCAGATGGAAAAAGCAAAAGACAACTATATGAAATTGGTGAGAATGAATTACAATAACCCAAGAATTTATATTGCTCTTTCAGAAATTTATAAAAGCGAAAATGATACAGTTCAGATGGTTCGTATCATCGAAAACGGAAGAAGAAAATTCCCTGAAGATTACAATCTTATTATTGCTGAAACAAATGTTTACCTTGCAAAAGGGGATATTGAAAAAGCACAACAAAACCTTCAATTGGCTATCACTCAAAACCCAGGCAACAAAAACCTTCATTTTGCTATAGGTGCAAATTACGATGCACTCAATAATTTTGATGAAGCTGAAAAAGCTTATTTAAAAGCAATTGAATTGGATTCCAATTATTTTGACCCCATTTACAATATTGGGGCATTGTATTTCAATAAAGGAGTAGCCATATTTGAAGAAGCAGACAAAATCCCACCAACCGCCAATAATGCACAAGCACTTTATGATGCTAAAAAAGCTGAATTTGAAGCCATGTGGGCAAAAGCATTACCATATCTGGAAAAAGCACACCAACTTGTACCTGATGATTTAAGTACATTAAATTCACTTAGTCAGTTATATGCACGTACCAGAGATTTCGAAAAACTTAGAGCTACCAATGAAAAAATTAGAGCTATCAATGAAAGGGCAGGGCAATAATTTATTCAACATAGTTTTTCTTAAAAACATTGGGAGGTCATTTGACCTCCCTTTTTTTTATTTTTGGTAATAAAACAAAATAGGGGGAGTTATTATGAAAAATTATAAAGATAACATTAAAATGCTATTTAACATAATATTAATTATAAGACAAAATACATATTAAAAAATGACGCATTTTAAGCCCTTTAGACGCACTTTCTCATTGCTGACATACATAATACACCATTGAAAAAATGGACATCAATTTTTTAAAATAAAAAATCTATTAAAAAAATGAAACAAAAAAAAATAATTTCATTTTTAAGAAATTAAAGAGTATTTTGATTTTTGTCGTTTATCTTAAAATTTCAATTTTATTTTCATTGTCCAAATACATGGATGGCGTTCCTTGATATTCGCTAATTTTTCCTGTTATGCAAACTTTCTTGTTGAGCAAAAATGATTCGGGTTCATAACTAAAATTTGTAATATCACTTGCCCAAATGGTAATTGAGAAAATCTGATTTGGGAATGATTTATCCAGATTCAGGAAAATGTTCCCTTTTCTTGATTTATGAGTACTTACCACAGTACCACAGACTTTAACTTCTCTATGATAATTAATAAATCTTCTTCCTTCAACTGTATTAAAAGTTCCATTAGGTAATTCCTCTCTGGACATGGGACTGACATCATTTTTGTTTCTTTCAGGGTACCATTTTGACAAATCGTATTGTGATTCTATCAATGTTTCATCTTCTGCTGTTAAGTTCGCAAAAAAATTGATTCCTGTGAGTGCTTCGATTGAATCAATACTGGCAGCATACCAATCTATGGGATAAGTGAGGTTTACCTGAGGCATTAAAAAAGCTACCCCAATTTTCTTTTTTAAATCAACTGCAATTTTATAATGATATTCGGGTATGGGAAGTCGGTTCACGCCTCTTTCAATACGGGGAAGATCGCTTCTGAGAACCGGAGCCGTAACAATGAATAATGAGTTTTCGGGATTGTTATAAATATATGCTCTGAAAAATCCTTCAATTTCTGCCCATTTATTTCGGTTCAAGTCAGAGGTTTGGGGAGAAATATTAGAATAAAAATAGGATTCAGATAGAGCTGTTTCAGACCATCGGAAATCTGCTGAAGGTGCCAAATGACCCCTGTCGTAACCAAACCCATCGTATTCAAAACGTCCGTCTTCTTTAGGAATTCTAATAAAATAATCACCTTCAACACCGGCATTTGGGATTAAAGGGTCATTTCTAAAGTCATTGCTTCTGCTGACCCTACCGTTTATAATTTCGCCTGTAAGCATGTGGACGACCCATTTAGCAAGTTTGTACTCTTCTGAAAAAACCAAACACATAGCGGAATGACACACAAGCTCCTCCCCTTCCAACATTTCGGGAAGTCCATGGGCATGAATTTGTTCAATAATCTGTTGAAGGTTTTTGGTTTCAAGTATATTTCCTATACTATCCAATTCCTTTTCCAATAGCTGATATTGGTTTTTAAGGTTTTGAATTTCCTGCTCAGTGTTTTGAGAAAAAGTCAAGCTGCTAAGTAACAACAACACAATTAATGTTGACAGTTTTATTATATATTTCATTATAAAATGGGTGTAAGAAAATAACTAGTTAAAGTAAAAATGTCCCGGTATAATTCCGGCATTAAAAGAATTGATTAAAGTGCCATTTGCATAATATCGAAAAATGACTCCTTCTTGTACAAAATCAATAGCATCAGAAACATAAATGACATTTGTTTCAGGGCAAATTCCAAGTCCGTAGAAATTCCTTCCGTTTGCTTCAATTAGTGGGTTTTGAGGCAAAGAAGAAGCATTTATGGGTATGGCGTAAATATCAGTGTTCAGAAAAAAAAGAGTGTCTCTGGTTGCATTTACATTTAATCTCCAAGGGTTATCATCAAGGGATGGAAACTCAAGTGACATTTCTACATTGCCTGTCAAGGGATTAATACGGTGTAAAGAAGCTTTATTAGAAGTTTGTAGATTTCCGCATAATACCCAAATTTTCCCATTTTTATCTTCAATAAGGGAATTGGCTCCATAACCAATTGGAATGCTGTCAATGATAACATCTGTTGCAGTTTCAGCAACATATAATTTATTGCTCAACTTATTGGAAATATAAGCTTTACCATATAAAAGTAGAATTTCTTCTGTCCAGCCTTCACATTGCATATGGCCGGAAATGGTATAAGAATTTAAATCAACAATACTAATTTTTGAACTGTAAATATCTGTAACATAAGCTTTATTGTTGCTCACAGGTAAAAAATATCGCGGGGCAGTAAAACCATCAATAGTATTCATGTACTTGAAGTCGGATAATCTGACCACTTCAATTTTAGCTGAATTATTTAAAACAATAAAAACTTTGTCGTTGAAAATGTATAAAGACTGGCATACATCTCCAAGAGCTTTGTTGTTAACATGGCTGAAATAGTTATTGATAATCTGTTTACTGTCAACCATGTAGTATGATATCTCAGCATTACCAAATTGAAAATTACCTTCATTTGTTATGAAAACACCTTGTCCTTCTGTATCAATATCTGGCTTTTCAATAATATCAGGTTTGTCTTTTCTGCACGATGAAAATATCAACAAAGAAAAGGATACAAAAAAAATGAGACTAAATTTGCAATGCATTTTTGTTAAATAAGTTAAAATATTATGTTTAGGATTCCGGAAAGATTTTCTTGATTCTATCGTTGTACTTGTTGATCACATAAGACCTGCGAACTTTAAGTGTGGCGCTTAATTCGCCATTTTCGATGCTCCATTCTTTATCAAGAATATCGTATTTGACAATCTTTTCAAAGTCACCAAGATCTCCATTATATTTATTTACTTCTTCTTTGAAAAGATTTCTTACGTCGGGATGATTAACCATTTCAGATTTTTCCTCAAACTTCAAGCCTTTTCTGTCACACCATAGTTTAAGGTTAACAAACTCAGGGACAATCAAAGCTGCCGGAAATTTTTGATTTTCACCAAACACCATCAATTGGTCAATATACGGTGATTCTTTAAATTTATTTTCAATCACTTGAGGTGAAATATACTTGCCGAAAGAAGTTTTAAACATAAGTTTTTTTCTGTCCGTAATTCTCAGATGGCCTGTTTTTTCAATAAAACCGATATCACCGGTATGAAACCATCCTTCTTCATCAAAGACCTCCTTAGTCATGGCATCTTCTTTATAATAACCTCTCATAACGCCTGGTGTTTTACATAAAATTTCACCGTCTTCAGCAATTTTCAACACGACACCATCGAGTGGTAGGCCTACAGAGCCTAAAAGTACACCACCTGGATTGAGATTGTTCACCGTTAACACCGGAGAGGTTTCAGTAAGACCATAACCTTCAAGAACATGAATGCCCAAAGCCCAGTAAAATTTAGCGAGTCTCAGTTGCAGAGCTGCACCTCCGGATACAACAATGTCAATATTTTTTCCAAAAATGCTTTTTATTTTATTGAGAACCAATTTCTTAGCTAAAGAAAGCTTTAAGCCATAGATAATTTCATTTTCTCTGCCAATATCATAATCTAAAGCAACAGCTATTGACCAATCAAAAATTGCTTTTTTAACCCCTTTCAAAGTACGTCCTTTAGCAACAATTTTATCGAAAACCTTTTCCAGTAAGCGTGGAACTGTTGAGAAAATATGAGGTTCAGCCTTCATAAAATGCTCAGAAATATTTGCTAAACTTGCTGAATAATAAATAGTTAAACCTATGTATTGATACATATAGTTTAACATCCGTTCATAGATGTGACATATAGGCAGAAAGCTCATGGCAAACTCTTCTGTTCCGTAAGGAGGAATTTTTGAGCTTGCAACGAAATTACTAACAATATTCTTATGTGTAAGTATAACACCTTTAGGCACACCGGTAGTACCGGAAGTATAAATTATTGTTGCTAAATCATTTTCGGAAATTGAATTTTTCAGTTCTTCTAATTTTTCTTGTTTGGGATTGTTTTTCCCTAATTCAATTAACTCATTAAGATGTTGAATTTCAAAGAGGTTTCTGAAAGTATATACTGCTTTTAGAGCAGGCAAATTTGGTACTATATGTTTGATGCGTTTGTACATTTCTTCCCCAGCCACGAAAATATATTTTACTTCAGCGTGTTTCAAAATATATTCATAATCCTTATCACTGATAGTTGGATATATGGGGATATGAACGGCTCCAATCATTGAAATACCCATATCCAGGAAATTCCACTCCGGACGATTGAAAGTGATGGAAGCAATTTTATCTCCCTTTTCTACACCTAAATGTAAAAATCCATAGCTGATGTATTTTGAGTTATTAATGTAATCGTCAGTTGAATATGTTATCATGTCGCTTGAACCTTCTATTCCGGCTAAAGCAATATTTTTTTTGGGAAAAACATGGGTGTATTTTTCCAGAATATCAAATGTACGTTTAACTTCCATAGTCTTATAATTAGAAAGAACAAAATTACAACTTATTTATGAAACATTATGTCAAAACAACAATATGAATTTCAACCATATAATAATTCTTAAGTTAACTAAATTTGGAATTTTCCCCGAGAAAAGATCAACCATCTAAATACAATTTCCCCTCCTGCTTTTTATCGTCATATGATTTTGATTTAGATTTTCTTTTTATTCTTTCCATATTTTTATCACTCACTGATATTATGGATTCATAAGCCACAGGTATGGCACTTCTAAGGTCAATTTTAAGCCCCATTTGTTTTAAGTCTTTCAAGACAGATTGAAACTCATCACATGTTACACTCATGTCGTGAAGTTTCTCATTTTGTTGATCAACACTTAATTCCTCCTTTTTTCCGGGTATTTGAAAAACATACCTGAAAGAACCATCTTCCCTGAATTTAAGGTTGAGAAAATTCTCCTGATTTCTTATTTTGAGCAAAAACTCATCTTCGTTTTCAAAATCAATAACCTCTAAGTCATCCATCACTTCGTATCCCATATTGCTAAGCGAAGTAATAATCTGAGATTTAAGAAATTGCCTTTCTTTTTCCTGAATTTCGTCATTTTCAATTTGCTTATCACTTTCGGTTTTAAGTATATCGAAGGATTTTTTTATTAGCTCAGGTGCTTGAACAGCAGGCTTATCACTTTCTATGCATCGTAAGCACTCCTTAATCAATTCATTTCTTTTATTCTCACAGGCTTTATGACAGGTAAATGTGTTTATTTGGGTAAGTAAATTATTGAGTTCCTTTTTAATTTTATATTTTTTTTCTGAATCAAGAATTGTGTCGTGAAAATCTTTATAATGATATATTGTTTGCAACGATTGAGAACTTCTAATTTTATCAAATTCAGAGAGATACATTTTTCTGTGTGAGAAATCTTCACAATTATCAATCAACTGCAATATCTTACTTTCAAGTCTCTGTTTTTCTGGCAAACTTGGGTCATCCTGTTTTGCGTCATTTAATGGTATTACGTTGTTATTGTATTTTTTTAATAAAATATTACTGATTTCATTTCTTACTAGAGCAATTTGCTCTTCATTTTTTTTCACATCTTCTTTTAGTAAACTTTTTAAGGATTCTGCCATATTTCTGAATCCTACTTTAAACGATTCATTTTTTATCTGAATTGTGGCTTTGTCAATTTTTGAGTTTACTTCTTTAAGTAATTGAGGATCAGAGTCAGAAATGTTATTAATAAGATACAATTTTAATTGCTTTTTAAACGCTTCATAGGACTGTATTGTGTTATTATGAAAATCTAAAAAAGAAAGATAAGCCTGATAATCATTATAGAGATTAATATTATTTTCATTGATACTTTTAAGGTTTGCAATCTGTGACTCAATCAATTTCAATTTTTGATTAATTTCAATTTCAATATGGTTGTAAGTATCTTGACCAAAACGGCCCTTATAATTAAAAACAATTGGCTTCAGAGCATCCTTGAAATTATTTTTTAATTTATCTAAATCATTTTTACAATCAAGATTAATTTGATGTTCTATATCATTAATAATAAAGGTGTTACACTCTTCCAATAATTTTTCAAGCTTTGCTTGAAGTTTGAAAACAGAGTTTAATTTTCCATCGAAAACATGTATTGAATAAGATACAGGGGGGGCATAATCTTTTGGTCCGCTCATATTAATTATCTTTTATTAAAAACTTTGAAAAAATGTAGGCATTCAGTCCATTAACATGAACATAGTACCAATCACTATTAGTTGTATCCAAAACTCCTACCATTTCGTTTTTATTGACCTTTCCTAGACTCTTGCTACTTTTTGAAGGTTCTTTACGCAAATGAACACTGTTTGCAGTTACTTTATAATAATTGATTGTTGGTGCAAGAAGCTCATTTACAGGTGCTTCGGTTTGATTATTATGAGTTTTAAAAAGGTTTTTAATATGTCCCAAGTTCAGCTCCCATCCATGAGAAATGTTGATAGTTTTCGTAAAAATTCCTGTTAAAAGTGTGGCAAATAGAAGAAATAGAATAAAAGCAATGTATTGTGCACCATACATCTTACGGTATTGTTTACAAACAGATTTTCTGTAAGCACGTTTCATCTCAGATTTGTTCTTTTCTGTTAAGGATGCAATCTTATGGTATTCGCATGATTTGATTAAAAACAATCTGAAAACATAAGCATAGGTTTGAAAGAACTTTTTCTGATATTTAAAAATCATATTCGATGAAGATTCAGAAGTAAGCTCTGCATCGATTTTATTTTTATTAAGGAATGGATTTAAAGATTTATAATAGTTGTATGTAATTTTGAAATTCTTACTCCTATCAAATGTGATGTCCACAAGTTTCATTTCTGCAACAGTTTCACCTTTAAGGATTTCAAAAATCAAATCATTAATATCAAAATCTATGAGATGCTCCTTTTTAAGTATGCTTAGAAATTTATTTTTTTCAGCAATAAGAATGTCATTCAGAGCTTTATCTTTAACAAAAAACAAGGCCAATTCCTTCATTTCAGAGATATTATTATTATTGAAGTCCCTGAATACGCGGTTTGTGTTAAATACATAGAAAAGATCAAGAAGTTGCTTATATAATATATTTGATTTATTTTGTTCAATCAATTCATGCAATTGTGTCTTATAATTAAAATCTGACAGTACAATACCGAAGGGACTCATCAACTTCTCTAACATCGCCATAAACAAGGCTTTAGTAGTCTTATCATTGGTTTGAACATGAATTTGTCGCAGAGAAAATTCCAACTGAAAGAACAAAAATTTAAGTTGGCTTATTTCCGTAATTTTATAAATGTCGTCAATATGAGAAATATAGAGATTTAATGTCTCAACCGGAGAAGTGGTATTGAAAAAATCATATATTTTCATGTCAATTATTAGAGGTCTTTTCAAATCAAAGTAGCGTAAGAGTGCTTCTTTGATATAAGTTTTTCCTAAGGGCTCATAAAACCTAATAATCTGATCAATTTTTTTACGGGTTGGAATATCGTAGTATTCATCCATCCATTGTTTAACTGTACGATATGTGTCCTGGTCTTCAATCAAGATTTCATAAAAATTTTCGTTGGCTTCAATAAATGTTATAAAATCATTTTCATCTTTAATTGATGTACTACCAAGTTTAATGGGTCTTGCATTGCTTTCCAGATTTGAATTATAAACGACTTTAATGTCTTCGTTTTTGAGCCATTTTTCAATTTCATCTTTTCCCCACCTAAGAGTGAAATCATATAAAGTAAGACCTTCAATCAGTGCGTTTAATCTTTTATATTGGTCATTAAAATCAATGATTGGGATTCTTTTGGTTTGTCTTTCAACAATTTTATTGATTTTCAGTTGTTGAATTTTCTTAAAATTAATGCCATCAGTCAAGGATTCAGGATATAACAGATGTAATAAAATCATACCCAAAGCATAGTAATCATTTTTTCCGGTAACAACACCTCGTGCCTGTTCCGGTGAAATATAGGCTTCAGTTCCTTTTACAATAGATGACTTACGAACATCCTTTTCAGAATCTAAATCATAGGCTTTAGCGCTTCCATAATCTCCAATTACAATATTTATTTGCGAAGCATCGGTGTAAAAAATATTGCTAGGCTTCAAATCGCAATGGTATATTTTAAGTTTGTGAAGTTCTTTAATGCCCTTAAAAATTTCATTAACTAATTGATTTTCAATAAACACGCTAGTGTATTTTTCTTTAAAATGGCTAACTGAAAGCAAATCCCCTCCACATGCAAAAGCAGAAATCTCATAACAAAATTTACCTTGAAATTTATCAGCACCTGCCCCAAAATCATGAAGTTTAAGGATATCTGAATTGTTGAGATTCTTAATGCGGTTCAAAGTCTCATGATTAGGTTCTTCATTAGAATTTCTGAATTCATAATACAGTTTAAGGGCAAAAATTTGTTTTTTCTTGTCCGCAATTTTATAAATGATAGCCTCTCCGGTGCCCTCGGAAATAACATCCAATAGACGGTAAGTTTTTTCTTTAAGAGTAATGTCCTCCCCTATTGCCAAACCATGTGCAATGGTTCTTTTCAAATTATTTTCCGATATGCTTTCACTTGTATAGGCTGATGTTTTATCATCATCCACATCTTTATAAGCTGAAGTTTTATTTTCCTCATCTTCATGGTATGCGCCTGTGATATCGTTATTGTCTTTCATTATTATTCAATTCGTTCAATTAAAACAGCACTGATGTTGTCAATCGCTCCCATTTCCAAAGCATTACTCAGAATTTTATGAGACTTGTCTGTGAGGCTTTTATCTGAAAGTAAAATATTTTTTACAATCTTTATAGTCAAAGATTTAAAGAGTCCATCACTGCAAAGCATAAAGATATCATTCACTTCAGAACCGGCCAAATTAAAATCCTCTTGAAATGTAAGATAATTTCCAAGTCCACCAAAATAGGATGTAATAGGGCTGTTTTCAACATCATTATCCAAATGCATATCATTGGTAATTTTGAAAAAAATACCATTCCGTAGCAGCCATAATTCAGAATCTCCGGCATGAATAATTTTAAAAAGAGAATCGTTGATATATAATCCTGTGAGTGTTGTGGCTGTTCCTTTTAATTCTATTTCGGTTTTAGAAATTTGAAGTAAATTATCATTGATTGTCATCAATTGGGTTTTCTCATCATGCTTACTAAATATCTCAGAAATATCAATATTATTAATTGCTTCCAATACAAAAGAAGCAGCAAATTCGCCTTTTGCATTACCTCCTACTCCATCTGTCAGAAAGCTTATACAGTTTGTTTGTTTCGAGATGTCTAAAACCCCAGAATCAATCAATTGTCCATTAATTAAAACCCTGTCCTGATTAATTTTTCGATAAGTACCTTGATGCGTAAAACCTGAAATATTGAACAACATAAACAAATAATTTATCTGCTGCTACCTCCGAAAATAGCCCCAAGTAACCAGAGTGCAACAACAATAATGAGCAACCAGAAAGCGATAAATATCATTAAAGAAATGATTCCCAGAAAGATAAAGAGTGAAAATAACATGGATCCTGCCATAAATCCGCTTTTCCATCCATCATGATTGACATTGACAAAAAATCTGGCAGGAAAAACGAATGCACCTAAAAGCAACTTAAGAAACCAACCTCCTGTTGTTGAAAACTTGTCATCCAATCCATTGTAAATGCTTTGAAATCTTTCATTTATAACATTCGCATTTATTGTTGCAATAAGGGTTGTCAACACTAATGAAACCAAAAGAATTATAAAAAAAATTTCGAAATAGGTAAAGTTCCAAAACATGTTATCAATAATTTATGATACGAAAATAGTGATTTATTTCACTTAAGTGAATTATTACTTTTAAAAATATTAATTTTGAACACCTTATCAAACCAGAAATGAAACATCGCTTTTTTATAAGTTTATTGTTGGGTATCATGTTATTCACACAATGTGGAAGACAATCAACAGAAGGCGAACTCAGAACAGTATTCAAATATAATGAATCAGCAGGTATCACATCACTTGATCCTGCTTTTGCAAGAAATCAAGCTAATATTTGGGGTGTTAACCAGCTCTTTAATGGCTTGGTTCAATTAGATGATTCACTTAACATCCTCCCCTGTATTGCAAAAAACTGGGATATAAGTGCAGATGGCAGAACTTATACTTTTTATTTAAGAGATGATGTTTATTTCCATGAAAATGAGTTATTTAAAAATCCAAATAAAAGAAAAGTCATAGCATCTGATTTTGTTTTCAGCTTCAATCGCATAATAGATGAAAATTTAGCTTCACCCGGCGCATGGGTATTTAATAATGTGTTAATTAATGATGACCACACATACTCATTTCGTGCTCCTGATGATACCACATTTATAGTAACTTTAAGGGAAGCTTTTCCTCCTTTTCTGGGCTTATTAAGTATGCAGTATTGTTCAGTTGTACCTTATGAGGTTGTTGAACACTATGGTAAGGAATTTCGCAAAAACCCTGTTGGTACCGGGCCATTCCGTTTTAAGATCTGGAAAGAAGGTATCAAGCTTGTTTTTGTTAAAAATCCCAACTACTTTGAGGTAGAAAATGGAACCCGATTACCCTATCTGGATGCAGTAGCTATCACTTTTATTGTTGATAAACAAACAGCTTTTCTGGAATTTGTAAAAGGGAATATTGATTTTCTTTCAGGAATTGATATGTCCTACAAAGATGAACTTCTGACACGGAATGGGACATTGAATTCTAAATATAACGACAGACTGAACCTGACAAAGAGTCCCTATTTAAATACCGAATATCTTGGTTTTTTAGTTGATTCGGCTTTACCATTGTCAGTATCTTCCCCGCTTTCAGATGTGCGTGTACGTCAGGCTATTAATTATGGTTTCGACAGGAGCAAAATGATTTTATACCTGAGAAACAATATTGGTCAAGCTGCATTGTCGGGTATGATACCAGCAGGAATGCCGGCTTTTAATGACAGCCTGACTCAAGGTTATTATTATGCACCCGACAAAGCCCGTCAACTTCTTGCAGAGGCGGGTTATCCCAATGGCAACGGATTACCAATAATTACTTTAAGTACAAATCCTTCTTATCTTGATTTATGCCAGTATATTCAGAGTGAACTTAAAGAAATTGGCATTAATATTAAAATTGATGTGCTTCCTCCTGCTACTCTCAGAGAAATGATAGCACGTTCCGATGTCAATTTCTTCAGGGGTTCGTGGATTGCAGATTACCCAGATGCAGAAAATTATTTGTCATTGTTCTACAGTAAAAATTATGCACCTGCCGGTCCAAATTATACCCATTTTAAAGATGGTGCTTTTGATGCTCTTTACGAAAAAGCAATTACCATCGTTAATGATGAAGAGAGATACAGCTTGTATCGTCAGATGGACAGCATTGTATTATCGCATGCACCGGTTGTATTGTTATACTATGATGAAGTACTCAGATTTTCACAAAAAAACATCGAAGGTCTCGGGAATAATCCTTTGAATTTATTGACTCTCAAAAGAGTCAGAAAGTTGAATTAGGAAACATAAAAAATGTTCCATAACTTTTTCTCAAAAGTTATAAAAATTCATGTAAATTTGTCATCCTAAAAAAAAATATTTTATGAGAACTATAATTTTATTTACAATGGTATTATTTATGTCATTGCAAGGTGTAATGGCTTTAGAACCTGTTAGAGAGTATGCGGTTAAACCCGATGAATTTGGAATTGATTATGAGGAAATCAGTATTACTACAAGTGACGAACTGACTTTAAAAGGTTGGCTTTACAAACCACGTGAACAATCATCCAAAGCAATTATTTTAAGTCACAGTGGCAATGGCAATATGGCTGACCTAATTGAAATTGCAAGTAATTTTGTTACGCTTGGTTATTATGTAATAACATATGATTACAGGGGATATGGAGAAAGTTCAGATTTTACAATCAACAATAATTTTTACATGTATGCCCAATTTGAGTTTGATCTGAATGCAGCTATTGATTATACAAAGAGATATCTTTCACGAGCCCGTACGATACATTTATGGGGCGTTGGCATGGGCGCAGGCTTGTCATTAGCAGTGGGAGCCAACAGGAATGAAATAAGCGGCGTTATTGCCGATTCTCCTTACAGTACTCTGGAAGGCATTAAATCAAGTATTGCAGACGCAACAGGTCAAAATGTACTATTGCCTTTAGGTTTCAATAGAGTGGCCATTGAGCCGGAATATGCCTTAAAGGAAAAAGGTCAGAATCTGCAGAAAGTTCTTTTTATTGTTGGAGATGAAGATGAAATTTATACAACAAGAAACATACGAGAGCTTGCCAAACTTAAAAGAGGAGCAACTGTATTTACAGTCAGAGATAGCAACTACAGAACAAACTTTACAAAAGATAAACATAAATATTTTGAAGAAATCGCATCATTTGCGAGATAAAAACTTACATATGACAAAAATTATATTTGGAACAGACGGCTGGCGAGCTGTCATTGCAAAAGAATACACTGTTGCCAATGTAGCCAGAGTGGCTTATGCTACTTCTTTATGGTTACATAAAAACTTTTCGAACCCCAAAGTACTGATTGGACATGATTGTCGATTCGGTGGTTCTCTTTTTTCAGAAACTGTTGCAAAAGTTTTGGCTTCGCAAAAAGTTAAAGTACTGTTGTCTGATACTTATGCTTCCACACCAATGGTTTCCTTAGGGATTGTAAAACTTAAGACAGATTTAGGAGTCGTTATCACTGCAAGCCATAACCCACCATTGTATAATGGATATAAACTTAAAGGCAATTATGGGGGCCCTTTGTTAGAAAATCAAATTAAAGAAGTCGAAGCTATGATTCCAGAGAGTTATGACTTTGATTTTGATGCTGTTAAGTTAAGTGACCTTATTGAAAAGGGAGATGTTACCTACGTTGACCTTGAAAAAATATATTGTGAACATGTTGAATCCCATTTTGACATGGAAGCAATCAGAAATTCAAAATTTGAATTTGCTTTTGATGCCATGTATGGGTCAGGGCAAATCATTATGAGAAAGCTTTTTCCAGATATTACATTTCTCCATTGTGAAATAAATCCAACCTTCAACAACATTCCACCGGAACCTCTTTTAAAAAATCTGACGGAATTCTCTGATATGATTAAAATAGCTGAAAACATTGATTGTGGGCTTGCTGTTGATGGTGATGCAGACCGTATTGCCTTATTCGACAATGAAGGGAATTATGTAGATTCACATCATGTGATTCTCATTCTTATTCATTATCTGAAAAAATATAAAAAACAAAACGGAAAGGTAGCCACTGCTGTTTCGTCAACACAAAAAATTAAACAACTTTGTGCATACTATAAGTTGCCCTTGGAAATAGTACCAATAGGGTTTAAGCATGTATGTGAGCTGATGCTTAAAGAAAATATCATGGTTGGTGGAGAAGAGTCCGGAGGCATTGCAGTAAATGGGCATATTCCGGAACGTGACGGTATATGGAACGGACTTGTTATATGGGAATTTATGGTTAGATCGGGCAAAAGTCTTAAGGAGATCATTCAGGAGGTTTATGATATTGTAGGTTCTTTCGCATTTGAACGTTCAGATTTAAGACTTGAGGAAGACCTTAAGCAAAGGATTGTTAAAAACTGTCAAAATAATGCTTATACCTCTTTTGGTCCAAACAAAGTAAGAAATGTAGATACTCTTGACGGTTTCAAATATTATTTTAATGATGATGAGTGGCTGATAATTCGCCCATCAGGTACTGAGCCTGTATTGCGTACATATGCAGAATCCCAAACTAAAGAAAAAGCATCTGCCATCCTGAAAGCCTGTTACGACACTATTATGAAGGCCTGATGAAGTCCTTTCTGTTTTCCGGAGTATTTGTATTTATTTTCCAATTATGTTCCGCTCAACTGTGTTCGGATAACAAATTTCCTATTCAGAAACCTTCTTTATTGGTTGATTTTAAAGATTCATTAACACTGACTTCAAAACAAAAAACTAACTTGCTTATAACAGGTGGAAGCATAGTATATGCATCATCGCTTACAGGTTTATATTATTTATGGTATAAAGATTATCCCCAATCGTCTTTTCATTTTTTCAATGACAATTCTGAGTGGTTGCAGATGGACAAATGCGCACATGCAACAACCTCTTACTATTTAGGTAGTATAGGCCATCATGCTCTTCTTTGGGCCGGACTTGATGAAAGAAAAGCAATTTGGTACGGAGGGTTTGCCGGTACAGTTTACCTTTCAGTTATTGAAGTTTTAGACGGATTTTCAAAAGAATGGGGTTTCTCCCTTGGCGATTTTGCTTCAAATATTGGAGGATCGCTGCTTTACTGTTCCCAACAATCTTTTGGAGGCAAACAAAACATCAGACTAAAATATTCATTTTCTCCCTCTAATTATACTGCTTACCGACCTGATTTACTGGGAAATAACTATTTGCAAAGTACTCTCAAAGATTATAACGGCATAAGCTGTTGGGCATCATTTAATCTCAAAATGTTTTTCGAAAACTATGATAAATTTCCTGATTGGATATGTCTTTCTATCGGGCAAAGCGGGGATGGACTTCTAGGTGCAAATGGCAATCCCGCATTTAACAATGGCCATGCCCTACCCTATTTTGACCGTCAAAGACAGTTACTGTTTTCAGCAGATATTGATTTAAGCCGTTTACCTATCAGCAATAAATATCTTAAAGTTCTAACAAATGTACTTTCCTTTATAAAAATACCTTTCCCAACTTTGGAATACAATAAAACAGAGGGTATTGTTTTCCACCCTCTGTACTTTTAGATATTACATTTTACTGAAAAAGGAATCAAATTATTTTTTTAGATTCAATATTTGTTCTTCAAGAACCTTAATTCTTGCTTCTGCATCATTTCTCTTTTTCTTCTCGATATCAACTACCTGCTCAGGTGCATTATCAACAAAACTTTTATTGCTGAGTTTTTTCATCACTGCATTTAAGAAGCCTTTTGTGTAAGAAAGTTCCTCATTGAGTTTTTTCAATTCTTCTTCAATATTGATGTGATCATTAAGAGGAATATAAAACTCCGTATTTTTAATAATAAAAGCAATGGCATTGGGTAATTTTTCATCTATATAAGAGATTTTTTCAATATTACACAACTTAGCAACAATACAATCAAAGGTATCATCGGATGCTTCATTGTAGTTTTTCTTGACAGAGAGACTTAAGGTGTCTTTTTGGGGGATATTTTTCTCTTTTCTTACATTTCTAATTTCGGAAATGATATCCTGAACATAATCAAATTGTGTGATGATGTTCTGTTCCCAATGTGAAGGCTTTGGCCATTCTGTTAATGAAATTGAATTACGCTCTTCATCTTTTACCAAGTGCCATATTTCTTCTGTTATAAAAGGCATGAAGGGATGCAATATTTTCAAAAGCTTTTCCATAAAGGCAATAGCCTCATTATAAGTTTGTAGGTCAGCAGGTTTTTGATAGGGAGGCTTTATCATCTCAAGATACCAAGAACAATAATCATCGCGAATAAGTTTATAAACCAGCATGAGGGCTTCCGAAAGGCGGTATTTTTCAAAGTGGTCTTCAAGGGTTTCAAGGTTTTTGTTTATAACGGAATTAAACCATTCTGATGCTACTTTTGAAGTTTGTGGCTGTGCTAAATCAGAATCTATTTCCCAACCTTTTATCAAACGGAAAGCATTCCAAAGTTTATTACTGAAATTGCGACCCTGCTCACATAAAGAATTATCGTACAACAAATCATTGCCTGCAGCTGAACAGAAAAGCATTCCAACCCTTACGCCATCGGCACCGTAAATTTTCATTAATTCAATGGGGTCTGGAGAATTACCCAGAGATTTGGACATTTTTCTGTTTAATTTATCTCTTACTATGCCTGTCAGATATACATTTTTAAAAGGAATTTCACCTCTGAATTCAAGACCTGCCATTATCATGCGGGCTACCCAGAAGAAAAGGATCTCAGGTGCGGTAATCAAATCATCAGTGGGATAATAATATTTAATATCCTTGTTATTGGGTTTACGGATACCGTCAAAAACACTAATTGGCCATAGCCAAGAAGAAAACCATGTGTCAAGAACATCATCATCTTGTTTTAAATCCTTCATTTGTAAATCAGGATTAGTTTTTCTAGCTTCAGCTAAAGCATCTTCAATGGTTTTAGCAACAACAAAATGCCCATCAGGGAGGTAATAAGCCGGAATTCTATGCCCCCACCACAACTGTCGCGATATGCACCAATCCCTGATATTTTCCATCCAATGTCTGTATGTGTTTTTGAATTTTGCAGGATGAAATCTGATGGTGTCATTTTCAACTACTTCCAAAGCAGGCCTGCCCATTTCTTCCATCTTGCAGAACCATTGAACAGACAATTTGGGTTCAATAACTTCGTCTGTTCTTTCAGAAAATCCTACCTTATTCACCACTTCCTCTGTCTTAAGTAAAAATCCTTTAGAATAGAGTTCTTCAACAATCTTTTCCCTTACTTCAAACCTGTCAAGGCCTATGTATAATTGGGCTTTTTCGTTAAGAGTGCCGTTATCATTAAAAATATCAATGGTTTCAAGATTGTGTTTAATACCAAGGTTATAATCATTGATATCATGTGCAGGTGTAACCTTAAGAGCTCCAGTACCAAATTCCATTTCAACATATTCATCGGCAATGATTTTAACCGGACGGTTGATAAGAGGTACAAGCACTTTTTTACCAATAAAAGATTTATATCTTTCATCGTTTGGATTAACACAAACGGCCGTATCACCTAAAATAGTCTCCGGTCTGGTGGTTGCTATTGTAATAAATGTATGGGAGGAATCTTCCAGATAATACTTGATATAATAGAATTTTGAGTTGAGTTCTTTATATATTACTTCTTCATCAGAAACTGCTGTAAGCGCTTTAGGGTCCCAGTTAACCATACGAACACCCCTATAAATCAAGCCTTTTCTATACAAGTTAACAAATACGTCAATAACAGATTCAGAAAGGTCTTTATCCATGGTAAATTTAGTTCGTTCCCAATCGCATGAAGCACCCAGCTTCTTCAGCTGTTCAAGGATGATACCTCCATGTTTTTCTTTCCATTCCCATGCATGGGCTAGAAATTCTTCCCTTGAAATGCTTTTCTTGTCTATCCCTTCAGCTTTGAGTTTGGCAACAACTTTTGCTTCGGTGGCAATTGAGGCATGATCAGTACCGGGTAACCAACAAGCGTTTTTCCCTTTCATTCGGGCACGACGCACTAAAATGTCCTGAATGGTATTATTGAGCATGTGACCCATGTGCAAAACACCTGTAACATTCGGAGGAGGAATAACAATACAGTAAGGCTCTCTGGAATCAGGTTCTGATTTAAAAATTTTATTTTTCAGCCAATAGGCATACCATTTATCTTCAACAGTAGCCGGATCATATTTTGATGGAATTTGCATAATAGTATTTTTATAAGTTGCAAAAATACTATTTTATAGAATAGATTACAGGAAAATAATCAATCAAAAATTAACTAAGAAAGGGATAAGGAACTTTATTTGCTAACGATTTTAAATTCAGTTCGCCTATTCATTTGTCTGCCTTCTTCATTGTCGTTAGTTGCAATAGGTTGTTCAAAACCATAGCCTTTAAACTCAAGTCGGTCGGTGTTTATTCCTTTTCTTATAAGGTAATCAACAACAGCTTTAGCTCTGTTTTCAGAAAGCCTTTGGTTGTATGAAGCACTTCCAACATTATCGGTATGTCCCGAAATTTCAATTTTGAGTTTAGGCATATCTTTAAGCAATTGTGTCAATCTGTCTAATTCAGCAGTTGATTCATTCCTGAGATTGGCACTGTTAAAGTCGAAGAAAATATTGTTAAGAACAATACTGGTACCCACTTCAATCTTTTTAAGCATAATGTCTTTTTCAATTTCCTGATATCCTCTGGATGAGCTGATGTTAAAATTTTCAGAATGGAATAAGTAACCATCTGCACTTACTGTTAAGCCATAATTTTTTCCTGAAGGCAAAGAAACAAGATAACGTCCAGTAGCACTGTTGGATTCAAAAACCGCAATTTGCTGATTAAGCTCATTATCAATAAGTTCTATTTTGGCATGCAAAGGTGTTTGAGTTTCGCTGTCTCTGATAAAGCCTTTTAATAAGGTGAGCTGACTGGTCTGAATTTCGACAGCTGATTCAATGACAGCACCACTTACAGGTTGGGATAAAATGGCAAGTAAATCATCTTCGGTATGGAAAACAACAGGTTTTTCAGCACCTAGGAAAGTTATAACATATATATCCTGTCCACCCAGACCACCAATACGTTCGGATGAATAATAACCTCTAGCACCACTTGCAGACATTGTAAAGAATACATCATCATCGGGGGTGTTGATAGGATAACCTAAGTTTTGAGGTTCAGACCAAGCTTCATTTTCAAAAACACTTTTGAAAATATCATAGCCTCCCATTGTTCTGTGGCCTTGAGAACTAAAATACATTGTTTTTCCATCGGGGTGCATGAAAACACTTTCCTCGTCAAATTCAGTGTTGATAATCGGTCCAACATTGGATACAGGTCCCCATTTACCTTTTTCATTCTTTGTTGATTTATAAATATCTCTGCCACCATAACCACCGGGTCTTTGACTTATAAAATAAATAGTTCTGCCGTCCGGAGAAAGAGATGCAGAAGATTCATGAAATTTTGAAGTAATTGGTTTTGGCATTTTTTTGGGTTTTGACCAGTTATTCCCTCTTTGAACACATTCATAAATATCTCCCCCTTTAGTTCCCTTGTAAATAAAAAGTGTTTGACCATCAGGAGATAAACCTGCTGTAGCATCATGACCGCTTGTATTAAGGGGCTTCCCTGGATTTCTTGCTGCTGTCCATCGGCCATCAATTTTATAACTTATGTGAATATCTTCAAAAAACTGTAAATCCAATGGGTCTCTCTTATTGCCGGTTGAACCTTCACTTCTCGATGTGAACATAATAACTGATTCATCTGCACTAATCATTGGACTGTAATCAGGGTACTGTGAATTGACAACACTTCCGAGATTGTCAATAAATACACGTTCCGGATTTTGAACCAGTTCTTTTCCTACATTACATTGTTGAATTCTACGGTCAACAATTCTACCATAGGTTTCCAAATCAGCTGGGGATAAGGAATTTTTAAATTTCGTGTAATTTTCAATTGCTTTATCAAAATCAAGAGTCAGATGATACCCGTATGCTAAAAGAAAACCGGCATCAAGAGAAACTGAAGGGCTTAATTCAAGAGCTCTTTCGAGATATTCAATTGATTTATCTTTTTGAACGGTATTTAAGTAGCATTTGCCAATTTTATAATTTAACACGGCATTTCGGGGATTAAAAGCCTGTGCAGCTAAATAATGGTCTAAGGCTTTCAAATACATAACACGTCCAAGCTCATAATTTTTATCACCTTCGTTAATATCTTTTATTGCTTTTCGCAAGCCTTTTTTATCGTTTGGGAAATTTGTTTTATTAAATTCAATGCTTTGTGAGAATACAACTACAGTTGTTAAAAGTAATAACATTGAAGTTAGACTGTATCTTAAAAATCTGTTCATAAATATTTGTATTATTTAATTTAACTACCTGTTACATTGTAAATTTATATAGGATTCTGCGCTGCTTACACCCAACTCAAGTGCTTTTCTCCAGTCGGCACAAGCACCATCATTATCCCTCAGCATTTCTTTAGAAATTCCCCTGTTAAGATATGCGAATCCATAGTTAGGATCAATGTTAATGGCTTGATTAAAATCATTTATTGCATCCTGATAATTTCTCTGTTTATGTTTTACATTGCCCCTGTTGTTAAAGGCAAAAACGTAATCTGATTTAAGTCTGATAGCTGCATTAAAGTCTTCAATAGCTCCAGTATAATCACTCAGTTCATATTTTGCTTTACCTCTGTTGTTAAATGCAATATAATAGTCAGGTTTTAAATTGATGGCTTTAGTATAATCTGCAATTGCACCCTGATAATCACTATTTCTGCTTTTTGCACTGCCGCGGTTATTATAGATGAAAGCCTCTCTGTCGTTAATAACCAATGCTCTGGTGTAATCTTCAATAGCCTTGGTATAATCTTCCATTTGTCTGTAAGCACTACCTCTGTCATTATAGGCATAGTAAAAATCGTTTTTAAGTTGAATGGCATTGGTATAGTCAAGAATGGCATCCTGATACCTGCCTAATTGAAAAAATATGCCCCCTCGATAATAATAGGCTTGGGGATTTGTCGTATCCAGCTCAATAGCTAAATTGAAATCATTTAAGGCATCATTCATTTGAGCAGTTTCGTATTTTGCCAAACCTCTTCCGAAGTATGAATACTCAGATACATTTATTGACAAAGCTTTCTCAAAATCTTGCAAAGCTTCAGCAAACATTTTAAGTTCTATTTTTGCCATACCCCTATTGTAATAAGCCTTATCGAAATTTGAATTAAGACTTAGAGATTCATTAAATTTATTGATGGCTGGCTGGTATGCTTTACTTTCAAAAAGCTGAACGCCTTCATTATACAATTTTTCGGCTTGAAAATCCTCAACGGTTGATGCCACTACAACCGAATCTTCTTGTGCTTTTGCGCCAATAAACAGGACGGCAAAAATTGTTATTAATATTAATCTCATATTTTTTTATTAAATAAATTCTATTAAATGATTTTTAAGCAGTGTAAAATTACACAAATATATTATTTTTACTATTATACTTTTGAAATTATCTCGAACTTACAATTTTAAACTCAGTTCTTCTGTTTATTTGCCTGCCTTCTTCGGTTTCATTTGTTGCAATAGGATTATCAAATCCATAGCCTATAGAAGTAAGTCTGGATGCATCTATACCCTTGCCGATAAGATAATCAACAACAGATTTGGCTCTTTCACCTGAGAGTCTTTTATTAAATGCAGAAGAACCAATATTATCGGTATGCCCTGAAATTTCGACACTGATACTGGGGTTTTCTGTCAATAAGTTTACAATACGATCCAATTCGTTTGTAGATTCAGGTCGTAAAGTTGCTTTAGCAAAATCGAAGAATATATTATTAAGTACAACGACACTACCAACTTTAATACGTTTTAGAAAAATGTCTTTATTCACTTCTTTAAACTCAGAAGTAGAATCAATATTAAAATTTTCAGAATGGAAAAGATATCCATCTGCCTTAACAGAAATACCATAGTTAACACCGGAGGGTAACGAAACTAAATAGCTTCCGGTTGTTGTATTAGAATAAAAGTTAGCTATATCCTCGTTTGTAGATAAATCAACAATATCTATTTCAGCATAGATAGGTTCTCTGGTTTCTTCATCAAGAATAAATCCCTTGACAAGAGTGAGCAGATTCACAGCATCCTTAAAAATGATTTTATAGATATTATGTGTTCCTTCTTTGGATGAAGAAAAATAACCATGTCTTCCATTTGCAGTAACTGTAAAGAACATATCATTTTCAGGTGTATTTATAGGATAGCCTAAATTTTCAGGAGGCATCCAACCGCGTCTGCCTTTTTTCTGGGTTTTAAAAATGTCATACCCACCCATAGAATTATGACCTTCTGAACTAAAATACAAAGTCATACCATCTGGATGCATAAAAACACCTCTTTCGTCTAAGTCGGTATTAATAGCTCTGCCAAGGTTGGTAGCCCTGCCCCATTCTCCTCTACGGTTTTTGGTTGCAACAAAAATATCACTACCACCACGACCACCCGGGCGTTCACTAATAAAATATACAGTACGACCATCCGGAGAAAATGAAGCTGAACCTTCATAAAACTCAGAGTTTAGAGGTGCTGGTATTTTGGTTGGTTCTGTCCAGTTGGAACCTTGTAAAACACTTTCATAGATATCACCCCCTTCTTCCCCCCTGTATATGAAAATTTTCTGTCCATCAGGAGCCAATCCAACAGCAGACTCATGAAGGTCGGAATTGAGTGGTTCTCCAGGGTTAACGGGAGTAGTCCACTCGCCATTAACATTATAGGAAATATAAATATCTTCATTAAAATTAAATGTATCAATTTTTTGTTTAATTTCCCATTCTGCTCCCCTACGCGATGTGAAAATTAATATGGTTTCATCTGCATTAACAATGGGGTTATAATCAGGAAGTACTGTATTAATTACGTTGCTCAATTTTTCGATTTCAACATTAACAGGATTTTCCATAAGCTCAATCCCATTTACACACTGAGCAATTTTTTTATCAAGTATTTTTGTCCACCCTTCTCTTGTTAACTCAAGTCTTGATAAAGATGTGCGATAAGCATTATACATGTTTATGGCTTTTTCAAATTCATAATTTAAATGATAAGCCTGCGCTAACAAATAACGAATGTCTTTACTCACATTCGGGTCCAATTCAAGAGCCCTTTCAAAATAAGGTACCGATTTTGTTTTTTCAATAGTATTCAAGTAACAAACTGCAATTTTGAAATTAAGTTCAGCATTAGCAGGGTTAAATGCAAATGCTTGGAGGTATTCTTCTAGTGCGTATAAATACATTTGCCTCCCATAATTTGAATCCTGATCTCTTTGATCTCTGAATGTCCTTAGATTTTCAGCTTCATAGTACTGTTTATCCCCTTCTCTGATACTTTTAAGAGCTCGCTTCAGCTCCCTTTTCATGTGTGGAAAATTTTCTTTAGTAAAATCAATATTTTGAGATAATAAATTTAATGAAAAAAATATAAAAATCAGAGGCAGCAATATTCTATTATACATAATATCAGTTATTTCGATGGTTTATTTGAATTTTTTGCACTATTATAAAATGACAAATATAATAGAAATAAAATTATCTTATCGGAAAAAAAATAAATCAATACAAACAAATAAGGCAAAAAATAGACTTGCAAAGCCATTTGAAGTAAAGAATGCCCTGTCAATTTTTTTCAGACCATATTTGTAAACCAAATAATGCTGATAAATTAAAAACAATATAAATATCGTCACACCAATCCAATAAAGATAAGTAACTGAAAGCATTGTACCTAAAAGTACTATTAAAAGTATACTAATAAAATGAAAAATAGCAGAAATGTGTTTGGATTTTTGCCCTCCCCATTTTACAGGGATTGAAAGAAGTTTATTTTTTCTGTCAAATTCCTCATCTTGAAGCGCATACAAAATATCAAAACCTCCAACCCAGAATAAAACTGATGCTGATAGTATCATCGGATAAAAATGGATACTGTTGGTAACAGCAATATAAGCACCAATTGGAGCTATTGACAAGGATAATCCCAAAACAAGATGACTTAAAAAAGTAAATCTTTTTGTATAACTATAACCCAATATAATCAGCAATGCAAGTGGAGATAAAATGAAACTGAGTTTGTTGATAAAGAAAGTTGAACAAATAAAAAGTACACTATTAATTAATATGAAAAATAAAACTGATTGGGGCTTAACAATTTCTACCGGCAATTCCCTGTTTTTTGTTCGGGGATTTTTGGAATCAATATGTCGGTCTATAAGTCGATTGAACCCCATTGCTGCATTTCGTGCAAGCACCATGGTAAAAACAATTAATAATAATTTGATAAATAGGTTAACATCTGGAGTTGAACGAACACCCATAAAAAAACCAATAAATGCAAATGGCATAGCAAAGATTGTATGACTGAACTTGACTAAAGACAAATAATGTTTTATTTTGGGAATCATAGCCATTTAAAATTTTCAAATATTGGGTATTAGAAATTTTCATTGCAAAGTTATATCTTATTTTCAGTTTTTAAATTTTCAATGGAAACTCATTATAAATTTGTACAAATTTCAAAATTATGGATAATGAATAAGGAGGTAAATATTTTTTCAGGGCTTAGAGTTCTTGAACTGTCAAGTGTACTTGCGGGTCCAAGTGTGGGGATGTTTTTTGCAGAATTGGGAGCTGAAGTTATAAAAGTTGAAAATATCCATACAAAAGGAGACATTACACGTCAGTGGAAATTGGTTACAGAAGAACCTGACACAGATATATCTGCCTATTTTTCATGTGTCAACTGGGGAAAAAAATCAATTGCAATTGACATCAGCAGAGTTGAAGGACTTGATATTATTTATGACTTAACAGCAGTAAGCGAAATAGTAATTGTTAACTTCAAGCCTGGCGATGCGGAAAAATTGAAAGTAGATTTTGAAAACCTTAAACAGATTAACAACAGTATTATTTATGCCCAAATTACAGGTTATGGTACTCAGAACAGACGTGCAGGTTACGATGCAATCATCCAAGCTGAGTCGGGATTTACATTTATGAATGGCAACTCAGAGGGCCCCTCTGTAAAAATGCCTGTGGCTTTAATGGATATTCTTGCTGCTCACCAGACTAAAGAAGCTATTCTTATAGCATTATATCTTAAAGAAAAGAACAAAACCGCTCAATATATAGATGTTTCACTCATTAAATCGGGTATTGCATCATTGGCCAATCAAGCTGCCAATTACCTTGTCGGTAATGTTATTCCTAAACGAAGTGGTTCAGGACATCCTAATATTGCACCTTATGGTACTATTTTTAAAACTGCAGATAAGAAAGAAATTGTTCTTGCTATTGGCACAGACAGGCAATTTGAAAAGTTAGTCAACATTTTAGGTGTAAGTTTTTTAGCAGCTGATCCTAAATTTTCAAAGAATCAACAAAGGGTTGTTCATGCTGAGGAACTAAATTTGTTATTACAATCTGAACTTATAAAGTTTAAAAGTAATGAAATCCTTCTTCAATTGGAAGAGAGAGGTATTCCTGCCGGAGGTGTCCTTAATATGGCAGAAGTTTTTGAAAAATCAGATGCAAAGGAAATGATGGTTATCAATACAGATAAATCAGGAAAAACCATTTCAGGGGTTAAAAGTATTGCTTTTAATTTTGATAAAAAAAAGTGTTCTCCTAATCTAACACCTCCACCCAAATATGGTGAAAATACTTTTGATATTCTAACCGAATTGTTAAGATATGATTCAGAAAAAATTAAAAATCTATCTTCAGAGAATGTCATTTCTTTGTACATTTAAGAAAAAATGTTTTATTTTGTGCTGTTTTTAAACTTATTATAAAATATATGAACCGATTAAGATTTTTCCTGCTGTTTACAATATTAATATTCCTCCTCAGTAAATCATTATTTTCTCAGGATGTCAATACTGAAGAAAGAAACTGGGGGATTAAATTCAGTGGATTTATTAAAAGTGCATATTGGTACGACACACGTCAGGTACTAGGATCAAGAGAGGATATGTTTATGTTTTTCCCTCTTAATGTAAAACCTGATGCCAATGGCAAAGACATTAATGCCAATGGCAGTTCAAATATAAGTGCTATTGCAGCAAGACTAACGGGTACCATTAAAGGGCCTGATGCTTTTGGTGCCAAAACCTCAGGAGTCATCGAAGGTGATTTTACAGGTGTGAGTAATACAGATGTGAATGGTTTTCGACTCAGACATGCTTATGGTAGGTTACGCTGGAAAAATACCGATTTACTTTTTGGACAATATTGGCACCCCATGTTTGTTACAGAAGTATTTCCCAATGTTGCATCTCTAAACACAGGTTCCCCGTTTCAGCCTTTTATTCGTAACCCTCAATTATCACTGACCCAATACTTTAATAAATTTAATATCAACCTGACAGCCATCACTCAAAGAGACAACTCCAATATGGGACCAAGCGGATATAATGCTTCCTATATGCGAAATGCCATCATGCCCAATTTTCATCTCCAATTACAGTATAAAGGCGATCACCATGTATTTGGTCTTGGGGGTGACTATAAAATGTTGATGCCCCGAATTGAAACAGACAGCATGTACAAAACCAATGAAACACTTGCAACTATGGCTGCTGTTGCTTATTGGAAATACAATAAAAATAATTTCACATGGCGTTTTAAAACCATTTATGGACAAAATCTTACAGAGCATCTTCTTATGGGAGGCTATGCTGTTAAAACAATTGATTCACTGACACTTATTGAAACATATACCCCAACCAATCACTTATTTTTGTGGGGCAATATTACTTATGGTAAAAATATTCAGTATGGCATATTTGGTGGTTTTGCTAAGAACTTTGGTACTTCTGAAAAAAATATTGGAACCTATTACTCAAGAGACAGTAATATTGACTACTTATATCGTGTTTCGCCAAACATCGCCTTCATTTCTAATAAGTTCAAGGTTTTTACGGAGTTGGAATACACTTGCGCTGCTTATGGCACACCTGATGATATGGGCATGGTGCAAAATTCAAAAGAAGTAGATGTATTCAGATTTTTAATTGCACTGTTTTATTTCTTTTAAAGCTCGACATTTATAACATAATAATAATAAATATGAATAATATAGTAACAATAGGAAACAAAGGGAAAGGCGTCAGATCTGATTGTGCTGTTACACTAGAAATGTGTGAAACCGGAGGTTTACAGATTCAGATTGAGAGCAAAGTAAAAGCAATTTTTGGAAATCAGATTGAAGCATTGGTAAAAGATATGCTGAACTTTTATGCCATTCAAAATGCTGTGATAATTATTGAAGATAGCGGTGCCTTACCTTTCGTAATGGCTGCTAGGATTGAGGCTGCCATTAAAAAGCTTACCGGAACTGAAAAAGATTATCTATTACCCATGCTTGCACAAAACAATTATAAAACATCAAAAGATAAAAATCGTTTTTCAAGGCTTTATCTACCGGGGAATACACCTTCTCTCATGATTAATGCCGGTATTCACAAACCTGACGGAATTATTCTAGACCTCGAAGATGCAGTAGCTCCTGATAAAAAATATGAAGCATCATTTTTAGTGCGTAATGCCTTACGCAATCTTGATTTTTACAATGCTGAAAGAATGGTTCGCATCAATCAGATTCCTCGTGGACTGGATGATCTTGAATTTCTTATTCCACACAATGTTAATCTTTTACTTGTACCCAAATGTGAAGGAGCTCATCAGATAAACATGCTGAATGAGAGAATTGAATATCTGAAAGGAAAATTCAATGTTACATGTGATATATGGCTTATGCCAATAATAGAAAGCGCATTGGGTGTTATTAAAGCTTTCGAAATTGCAAGTGCCGCACCAAATGTGGTTGCTCTAGCCATTGGTCTTGAAGATTATACTGCCGACCTTGGTGTCATGAGAACAAAAGTAGCCACTGAATCTTTTTTTGCCCGTACACAAATTGTAAATGCATGTAAAGCAACCGGTATTCAGGCCATTGATTCTGTCTTTAGTGATGTGGCTGATTTAGATGGGTTAAGAGATAATGTAAGAATTTCAAAAAGTCTTGGTTTTGATGGCATGGGTTGTATCCATCCCCGTCAGATAAAAGTCATTCATGAAAGTTTTGCTCCTGAAGCAGCTGAAATTGAAAAAGCCAAAAAAATTGTCAATGCATTTATTGAAGCTTCAGAAAAAGGATTAGGGGTTGTATCTTTAGGCACTAAAATGATTGATGCTCCTGTTGTAAAAAGAGCTCAAAAAACCATTGACTTATCTATAAAATTAGGAAAATTAAATCAAAACTGGAGGGAAGAATATGTCAACTAATTTCGTTAAAAATGCTCTTGGAAGAATGGTTCCAACTAGTGTAAACGGGAAAGAACAAGTACCATATATGGGTGTTGGAAAATACAAACCAACAGGTCGTAAATATGCTCCTTATATTGCTTCCTGTGCTGATTATCCGGCAGATGGAAACAAGATAGTTCCTTCTTTAAAAGAAGCACTTATTAAATCAGGTCTGAAAGATGGCATGGTCATCTCAACCCATCATCACTTCAGAAATGGAGACCTCATTGCTAATCAGATTTTTGATATAGCGCACGAACTTGGTGTTAAAGATTTGGTTTGGGTACCTTCTGCTTCTTTTGAATGTCATGCACCCCTCATTAAGTATCTGGAAGATGGTACAATTCATCATATTGAGGGTAGTATGAATGGTTCATTAGGCAGATTTACTTCACAAGGAAAAATGAAAGGAATGGGTATTCTTCGCTCTCATGGAGGCAGATACCAATCAATTCAAGATGGTGAAGTGGTAATAGATATAGCTGTTATTGCTGCCCCTACTGCCGACTCATTTGGCAATTCTACAGGAGATCGTGGACCTGCTGCCTGTGGCTTATTAGGATTTGCACTTGCAGATTCACAATACGCTCATAAAGTTATTGTTACCACTGATAATCTTGTTCCATTTCCTTGCATTCCATGGCAAATTCACGGCAATTATGTGGATTACGTAGTGCTTTTTGATCAAGTTGGTATTCCTGAAAAAATTGTTTCAGGGACAACAGAAATTACTAAAAGCCCCGATCGTTTACTGCTTGCCGAAATGACTTCACAATTCTGTGATGAAGCCGGTATTATTAAAGACGGGTTTTCCTTTCAGGCAGGTGCAGGAGGTACTGCACTTTCTATAGGTATTTATTTTGCTGACTTACTTCGTGAACGTGGCATGAAAGCACGCTTCGCACGTGGAGGCAGCAATAAATATCTTGTCAATATGCTTGAAGAAGGATTGGTGGATTATATTTTGGACGGTCAGACTTTTGATCTTGATGGTGTACGATCCATGCGTGAAAATGCAAACCATCTTAATACAAGTCCCTTTACAAGTTACAACTACCATGGCAAAGGTAATTTTTCTACAATGGTTGATGCGGTAATTCTTGGTGCTACAGAGGTTGACCTTAATTTTAATGCAAATGTCGTTACCCATTCTGATGGTGTACTACTTCACGGCATTGGTGGCTGGCAAAACTGCTTGTTTTCAAAGTGTACCATACTCCCTATTCCTCTTTTCCGCGACCGTATTCCTGTTATAAGGGATGAAGTTACTACCATCTGTGGTCCCGGTGAACTCATTGATGTTATAGTTACTGAAAGAGGCATTGCCATTAATCCTTTACGTACTGATTTGATAGAAAAACTTAAAAATTCAAGTCTTCCCATAAAAACAATTCAACAATTAAAAGATGAAGCCGAAGCCATTTGCGGGAAACCTGAAAAAATTGAATTTACCGATGAGGCTGTAGCAGTTATTAAATGGGTGGATGGAACAGTGATTGATACAGTTTGGAAAATCAAATAATTTCTTTTTCTATTAACATCCTCTTAGTTTTTTTTATTTACTCAAATTTTGGTTAATATTTAACCTTAGATATTTTTTTAACTCTTAAAATATGTCATTATCTAAACTTCGAAACATAGGCATTGCAGCTCATATTGATGCAGGAAAAACAACAGTTACTGAACGGATTCTGTTTTTTACAGGTGTTAACCGTAAAACAGGTGAAGTTCACGATGGTGAAAGTACCATGGATTTTATGAAACAAGAACAAGAAAGGGGCATTACCATCGCTTCTGCAGCCATCACTTGTCATTGGAAAGGCTCTCAGATTAACCTTATTGACACTCCGGGGCACGTTGACTTCACAGTTGAAGTAGAGCGCTCTTTACGTGTTATTGACGGTTTGATCAGCGTTTTTTGTGCTGTAGGAGGTGTAGAGCCACAAACAGAAACCGTTTGGAATCAGGCAGACAGGTATAAAGTACCCCGTATTGCTTTTGTAAATAAAATGGATAGAACCGGTGCTGATTTTTATGAAGTAATCCAACAAATGAACAAATACCTGGATGCTAAAGCGATTGCTTTTCAGTTACCCATAGGTGCTGAGGATAATTTTACAGGTATCATTGATGTCATTGAACAAAAAGCTTATACTTTTATTGATTTTGAACGAAAAGAGATAAGTATTCCCGAGGATTATAAAACTACGGCAGAAGAAGCACGCATTCACGTTGTCGAAAAATTAGCCGATTACAATGAAGAAATCATGAATTTGTATTTTTCTGAGGTATTTGTGCCCTCTGAGTTACTTAAGAATGCTGCACGTGATGCCGTTATCAAATTGCTGTTTACACCTGTTTTTTGTGGTGCAGCCTATAAAAACAAAGGAATCCAACTTCTTCTTGACGCAGTGGTGGATTACCTCCCCTCTCCTATTGATACTGGTGCTGTTATAGGCATGGACATTAACGATCCTGAAAAATCACGAAGTCGCAATCCCTCACGAAAAGAGCCTTTTGCTGCGTTGGCTTTTAAACTCATTCACGACCCATTTGTCGGACAGCAAACTTTTGTAAGAATTTACTCAGGAGTACTTACAAGTGGTATGCAATTACTCAACAGTACTAAAGGCAAACATGAACGCACCGGCAGGATTTTAAAAATCCATGCCAAAGACCGTGAAGAAATTCATGAAGCAGGTCCGGGTGACATCGTAGCACTCATTGGCCTGAAGTTTACTAAAACAGGTGATACTCTTTGCGACAGCGCTCATCCACTATTCCTGGAATCTATACATGTGCCCCCATCTGTAATAGAATTGAAAATAAATCCTGCAAAGCGTAAGGAACAGGAAAAAATGATTGATTCTCTTAGAAAACTTACAAATGAAGACCCTTCTTTCAATATGAGATACGATAATGAAACCGAAGAAACCGTTATTTCGGGAATGGGCGAATTGCATCTTGAGATAATCATTGACCGGCTTAAACGCGAATTTGGGTGTGACGTTGAAGTTGGTCAACCCGCGGTTGCATTCAGAGAAACCATTTCTCATGAATCCGACTTCGATTATAAACATGCTAAACAAAGTGGAGGAAAAGGACAGTTTGCGCGAACCGTTTTAAGAATAGAGCCCAATACAGGAAAGGGCTATGAATTTATAGATAAAATAAAAGGAGGTGTTATTCCTTCAGAATTTATTGGATCGGTAAACAAAGGCATTCAGAAAACTATCAATGAAGGAATTATTGCAGGCTTCCCCATTGTTGACGTGAAAGTTACTTTATTAGATGGCAGCTACCATCCAGTAGATTCATCTGATATGGCATTTCAAACTTGTGCTTCTATCTGTTTTAAAAATGCCTTTATGAAAGCCGGCCCCATTTTGCTTGAACCTATCATGAAGATTGAAGTAAATACACCTGATGAATATATTGGTGATATTGTTGGCAACCTGAACAGACGTAGAGGTAAAATTGAAGCCATGCGCCGTTTCAGAAAAGGAGCTCAGAAACTTAACGGATTTGTACCTTTAATGGAAATGTTCAGTTATGCCACTCACCTCCGTAATATTTCAAGCGGTAGAGCTAATTATTCTATGGAATTTTACCAATATGAAGCAGTACCGCGTTCTTTACAAGAGGATGAACTGAAAAAAATCAATGAAAAAAAGAAATAAGATTCAGCCGGCAATAAAGCGTTCATAGATCAAGTAAATTATATATCCAACTAAAATAAGCCTCACTGCAATACTAAAGACTGAATATTTAAGATGTCCTTTTTCAAGTGTCAAGGGAAGTTGTTGCTGATTTGTCCATTCAGGGTTTAGTTGCATTCCAAATTGATAATTATCACCTTCTTTTGTTTCTACTTTCAGAACCTGCCCACTGCTCAACATAGTATTGATTTTGATAAGCTGTGCTGATGTAATTGTATCAAGAGGAATAACCCATTTGCCACATACAATTTTCTTATCTGTTAATAACAAAACCGCTCTTTGAGAAGTTACCCAGTCTAAACCACGTTGGATGTTTTGGTTTGATTTTGTTACGATTCCTTTACTTGCATCAGCAGCCAAAACTATCTCTTCTTTGTTGTTCAGTTCATACTTCCTTCTAACTCGTTTTGTCCCATAGAAAAAGTCAACGAAGTTTTTTAATAATATATTTATCATTGAAATTGTGTCAATTAAAAAAATGAAATTGCGCTACGATTTAAATTATAAAAAGAATTGAATTTCAGAATATTTTTTCCAATAAAAACCATTAAGGTAAATTTATTAAATTATTCTTATTGGCATAAATTAATAGCTCAGCAATATTTTTGCATCCTGATTTGGATAATAGATTGGCTCTGTGTGTATCAACAGTACGGTTGCTTATAAAAAGCTTTTCAGACACCTTATTGGTAGTATATCCCTGGCAGATAAGTTCAAGAACTTCAATTTCCCTTTTAGTAAACATGTCAGAATTTAAATTGGAGCTTGTGGTGCTCTTCAGCGATTTACCGCTCTTTCCCAAATCGGTAATACTGCCAATTACACTTGAGACACCCTTATAATTGATAACGGATCCATACATTTCAATAGAAACATCTTTAAGAGATTTATGGATTGCCAGAAACTCTAAATGAATGGATGACGAGGCATCATTAATGCATTTTTCCAAATTGTTTATGACTTTGTCTGAGTACTCACTGTTTATAATTTCTTCAAAATTTTCATCATAACCCAAGTTTCTAAATTCCTGAACAGAAAACCCAAATATTTTAGCAAAAGTTTCATTAAAAAAAACAATTTTACTGTTCTGAAAAATAAAAACTCCAATGGCAGGAGTTTCAATTAGGGCATTAAACTTTTCATCATTTACCTGTTGAATTTTCTCGTATTTAGCAAGTCTGACATTAATAACCTTAAGAAGTTCATTAAAGTCGAAAGGTTTTGTCAGATAATCATCAACACCCAAGTGCATACCTATTCTGATATCTTCTTTTTCGGCTTTTGCAGTAAGAAAAACAAAAGGGATTGAAGATGTATAATTGATCTGTTGTATGGTTTTTAAGAAGTCATAACCATTCATATTAGGCATACTGATATCACAGAGAATGAGGTCTGGATGATTCTTAATTGCTTTTTGTATGCCTTCAAGGCCGTCGTCAGCCACAACAACATTAAAATTTTCTTCTACCAGAAACACAGCAATATTTTCTCTTAAAGTTCTGTCATCTTCAACAATGAGTATGGTTTTCATATTTTTTTGTTTAGGTTATAAAAATAATCAGTTGTTTTGGCAAGGAATTTCAATTTTTACTGCAGTGCCTTTTCCAATTTCAGATTCAATTGAAATTTTTCCTTTACACAAGTCAATATATCTTTTTACTAAAGAGAGCCCAAATCCGGTGCCCTGAATAGATTCAGTATTAGAACCTCTGTAAAATGGTTCATAAAGCGATTTCAGATCTTCTGCGGGTATGCCAATGCCAAAATCTACAATTTTAAAGATCATTTCTTTTTTTGTTATTTTTGAATTAAAAACTATCCTTCGTGATGAGCCACTGTACTTAATAGCATTTGAAATCACATTACCGATTATAGTTTGAAGGATATCCTTATCTACAAAACATTCCGGTTTTTCAAACTTAAAATCACATTCAATATCAAAATCAGCACCATATACTTGAATATTTTCATGTACAATATTATCTAAAAATTCTTTCATATTGATATATGAAGGTTTAAATGTGGCTTTCTTTAATTTTTCATTATCAAGTAATGAAATATCATCGAGAAGTGTTTTCGTGCGTTTAATAGCATCAAAAATTTGATTATAGAACCTTTCTTTTTTTGAGTCATCCCATTTTTTATCAAAATTTTGCAATAATTGTACGCTGGAATGAATGCCTGCAAGTGGAGTTCTGAATTCATGCGAAACAGTTGAAATAAACTGTGACTTCATATCATTCAAATTCTTTTCTCTTTCAAGATTTTTCAGTATTTCTTCCTCTGCAAGTTTTTGCTTAGTATAATCATAAACCGTAGTAACAATTCTTACTGTTTTATTATCACTCTTTACAGGGGAGAGCTTAATCTGTAAAAAATATGACTTTCCAAAAATTAAATATTTCCCTTCTATAGTCTTTGTCTTTCCACTACTGAAAACTTTCTTATAGTATTTTAGTTCAGTTTCGTTCAAAAATACAAGTACATCTTTTATATCCTTACCCAAAATATCCTCTTTTTGGTTATTATTTTGAAGAAAGTTGTTCAATGATTGATTGGTAAAAATGATTTTATTAGATTCATCACTTACACAAATCCAATCAGTTAGAGAATTCACTGTAGTGAAATATAAGTTTTCAGTTCTGGCAAGTTCTTCGGTTCTTAAGTCAACAAGAACCTCGAGATTATCAAGTGTATTTTTAAGTGCTGATGACAATTTCTTTTCTTTTTCTTCACTTTTTTTAAGTGATTTATTAAGCTTAGCTAATTCTTCGGTATATTGCCTCAATTCGAGGGCATCAAAAAATATTTTTTGTTTTTGTTTGTAAAGATCAAGAAAAATACTGACTTTACTTTGTATAATACTTCTTTTAACAGGTTTAAAAATATAATCAACTGCACCAGATTTATACCCCTTAAGTCTTTCAATTTCATCACTGATACTTGCTGTTAGAAAAACAACAGGTACTTTGTTATCTGTTTTGTCTTCGTTTATTCTAACTGCCAGCTCATATCCATTCATTTTGGGCATCCAAACATCAATAATAGCTAGAGCCAGATCAAGACCCTTGGTTTTTTTTAGTGCCTCAGCTCCTGAATTGGCTTTAATCAGATTGATATCAAAACTTTTAACTATTGATTCCAAAAATTGAAGATTTTCTTCAATGTCATCAACTATTAGAATATTTGGTAAAGAAGGTAGTACTTTCATTTTTTAAAATATTTTAAAATAAGGGAATCAATAATTTCTGATTTAATTGGTTTTGAGATGTGTTCATTGCAACCAACACCAATAGCTTTTTCTTTATCACCGGGTAATGCATATGCAGTTTGTGCAATTATTATGACATCATTATTAAACATTCTGATCTTCTGTGTGGCTTCGTAACCATTTATTTCAGGCATCTGTATATCCATGAGAATTAAATCAATATCGGGATTTTTTACACAAAAATCTACAGCTTCAATGCCGTTTTTTGCTATTAGTGTTTCTTTACTGTGTTTTTCTGTAATCTTGGAAATAAGAAACTGAGAAGCAACATCATCTTCAGCAATTAATATTTTTAAATTTTTAGAATACATAATATGTGTATTGTTTGAAAATGAATTAATTTTATTTGTGTTTATTTCATCTATATTTCTGAAAGGTAAGCTAAAGTAGAAAATAGTGCCTTTTTTAGGTTCGCTTTCGACCCATATTTTACCTCCAAGCATTTCAACATAAGCTTTTGTTATAGCTAAACCAAGACCTGCACCTTCGAAGTTTCTGGTTTGCCCTTCACTTACCTGTCTGAAACGCTCAAAAATCAGATTCATATGTTCTTTATCAATGCCTATTCCAGTATCTTTGACGTAAAATTCAAGGAAAGAATCAGGGACGGACTGTTTATCATTTTGATTTTCAACAGTATGATTTAGTCCATCATTAGTTGTTTTAATGCTATAACCAAACTCTATCTGTCCTTTTAAAGTAAATTTAATAGAATTTTTAATCAGGTTAGCAAGAATAGCATAAAGCTTTTCTCTGTCTGTATTTACAATCAAGCTATTTTTTGACAGGCAATTACATTTAATTTCCAAGCCTTTTCGTTCTCCTTCGGGCTTGAATAATTTCAAAAGATAGCTAAGTTGTTCATTAATATTTGTATTAACTAATTTTATTTTTTCAACTTTAGCTTCCACCTTTGAAATACTAATGATGTCGTTAATAATATTAAGCATACGTTCTCCACTTTTCTCAATGGTCAAGATATAATCCATCATTTCATTACCGGAAAGATTTGGATTTTTCAACAACTCTGCAAAACCAATTATCCCATTCATAGGTGTTCGAATTTCGTGGCTCATATTTGCAAGAAATGCGGACTTCAATCTGTCGCTTTCTTCAGCTTGTTCTTTGGCTTCTTTAAGAATTTTCATCATCGAAATTCTCTCAGAAATTTTCCAAACATTATCCATTAAAAGGGTCAATTGCCTGACATCAGTATCATTGTAATCATCATTTTTATTTGCTACACCTGCTACAGCAACTATCTCATTCATATTTATAACCGGTATGGTCAGAAATTTTTTCAATTTCACATGACCTTCGGGTATTCCTCTTTTTAGGGGGTGTTCGGCTTCAAAATCATTCATTATAATGGGCATTCTCTGCCTTACAGCTTCACCCCAACAACCGGTATTGTCAAGATTGTAAATAATTTGGGGTTCCCTTACAGTACATTCATCCATAACACCCTTTGACCATGTATTTAGGACAAATTGTCGTAAATTTTCATTATAAAAATAAATATAGCCAATTTTACTTTTTGTAAGATTAATAGCTTCTTCTAAAGCAAAGTCCAAAAGTTTTTGAGTTGAATTTGTCTGCATCTGAGAAATCCTAAGTATGCATTCCAAGCGTTCGTTATTAAATTCAATTTCTTTCTTTTGTTCTATAAGCAATTTTTCACTTTCTTTGCGGGCATCATTCTCTTTTCTTAAATCTTCAAGTAAATTTAATGTTGCCAACTGCATTCTTTTAAGTTCACAGGTTTTTTCTTCAACTAAAACTTCTAAACGTTCTTTTTCATTTATCTTGTTCAAGTTAGCAGTTTTAATTTTATACATCGCCAATAGTTGAGCTTTAAGTTCAACAGGGTCTATCGGTTTTGAAATAAAAGCTTCTGCACCGCTTTCAAGAGCTTGAACACGAATATTTCTGTCGTACTTTAAAGCAGTTACAAATACCACTGGAATTTCTCTTAACCTGCTGTCAGCTTTAAAATTTTTACAGACATTAAACCCATCCATTTCGGGCATTATAATATCTAATAAAATGACACAAGGGTTATGAGTTAATGCAAGATCTAAAGCAGTTGAGCCATTTTCGGCAGTAATTACGATGGCATTTGGGAGAACATCTTTTATCATTGCTTTCAAAATGATAAGATTATCCTTATTGTCATCAACAATAAGGATTTTCATTTTTTCTGCTCCCATATTTAATGCTAATAATTATAAATAAGACCTATATTACTTTAAAATTGTTCTTTTTTATTATTCAACGATTTTATATTTAATCTTTTTACCAGTTGCAATTAATAATTCATTGATTTCTTTTTTCAATTCAATCATACGTATTTCTCTGTCAACAGTAAGTTCATTAAACCTTTCCAACTCATTAATTTTAGCTTTTAGAGCCAATTCGGTTTCCTTCTGCTTTGTGATATCATTATTAACAATAATGGCACCCAACAACTTGCCTGAGTTATCAAAAACAGGAGCTGTAGAGTTAAGGACAATTTTTTTCTGACCATTAAAAGCCTCAATTTCGAGAATTTCATCCAATATAGTTTCTCCATTTTTAATGGTATGCACTAAAGCCCAATCATCAGCCATAATCTCTTCCCCTGTCGATAAACGTCTTGCCTTAAAAACACCATAATTATCGGGCCCGACTTTAGGTTCTCCTTCCCAAATTTTGATGCCGGCAGGATTGCCATGAGTAAGTTTCCCTTTGTCATCGGAAAACCATAATCCAATTGGTAGAACATCGAAAATTTTATTCAGAATAGACTCTCTATAAACAAGGGCTTCTGTTTTCTTTTTAAGTTCTGTAATATCGTGCATGGTTACAAAAACCTGATATGGTTTTTCATCACCCTCTTTGAACAGTGGTTTTGCATTTAAAGTCAGCCATTTGTAATCATTACTTAAAGGATTATAAATCCCTACAGTTGCCTTTACTTCTTTTGCTGTAGATAAAGCCTTAATTGAAGGATGTTCTTCGGGTGCTAATTTAGTATATTTTTCATCTACTACTTTCCATTCGGGATGAAAAGAAGTTCTTTCAAGAAATTGTTCTTTTGTGACACCAAACATATCTAAACCAGTTGGGTTTATATCCAAATGAGTGTAGTCAGAAGATTGAAAAAACACCCCTTGTTCCATATTTTCAAAAAGCATTCTGAATTTTTGCTCACTTTCCATCAGTTTGTTTTCTGACATCTTCCTTTCAGTAATATTTCGTTCAATAAGGAAAATATACTCTACTTCTCCTTCGGAGTTCCTTTTACATTCAGCATTGGCTTCTACAAAAAAGGTACTTCCATCTTTACTGTATAATTCAAATTCAGTATAACCAAAAATGTTACCTTTTAATGATTCATCAAATAAGTAATTTGCATTTTCAAGATATTCAGGAACAATAAAATCAAGTGCTTTTTTCCCAATAAATTCTTCAGAACTATTGTATCCATGCCATTTTACCAGATTATCGGAAACGAAAATCAGAACCCCGTCTCTGTTTAATATTGAAATCCCATCAGGAGATCTTTTAATCAAGCTCTTATAACGTTCTTCACTTTCTTTTATGTTCTGGTTTATTTTAATCAATTCTTCAATTCTATTTTCCAGTTCCAAAGTACGGCTTTTCACATGTTCTTCAAAACCTTGTTTTTCTACCCTTTTTATCACATTTACAGCTTTTATTCTTGCCATAGCTTTAATCAGGGTAGAAAGTTCTATAATGTCAAAGGGTTTAGAAATAAAAACTTCTGCCCCACTATTAATTATTTTTTTTTCACTCTCAATGTCATTCTTAGGATTGATAATAAGAATGACGGGAATATCTCTAAGTAAAAGGTCTTTCTTTAATAGACGGCATAAATCATTTTCTCCAAAAGACTGTTTTAAAGTACCAAACAAAATTACATCAGGGTCTTCAACTTTTGCTAATTCAAAAGCTTGAGATTCATTCAGTGCAGAAAATAGAATTACATCACCTAAAACTTCCTTAATAATACCTTCAAGATAGTTTATGTTTTCATTATTGTCGTCAATTATAAGGAGCTTCATTTTGGTAAAAATAATATATAGTATAGTTCATAGAAAAGAACAACATTAAAAAAAATTAGCAATAATGTTATTCCTATACACAAAGTTAATAGGGAAAAATCATTTTTTATAAATATTATACAAAAATACTAAAAACTTATGATTATTAAAAAAAAAATCAATATAAGCTACATTATTTGTAATAGAGAGACAATTTATTATTACATCATATTGTTCAAATTCGAATTCATCTCAAAAGTAAAAATATTTCTGTAAAAGCATTTCTATGGTTATTTTACGGATAGGTTTCGGTAAATAATCATTACAACCTGACTCAAGAGCTAAATTATTGTCACCTGAAAGGCCGTAGGCTGTTTGTGCAATAATAATCACATTTTTATTAAACTGTCTTATCCGTCGTGTGGCATCAAAGCCACTTAATTCAGGCATTTGAATATCCATGAAAATTAAATCTAAATCAGGGTTTTCAAGACATAACTCAACAGCTTCTATCCCATTTTCCGCAAAAATGGTTTTTTTACTGAAATCTTGAACAAACTTTTCAAGAATTTCTTGAGATGTTTTATCATCATCTACGATTAGAATATTTATTTTATTATTCTTTTTTACAATTGAATCAACTGTTGATTCAATATTTTTTTCGTTTGGGTTCAGAATCTGCTTTGTTATGTAAGGTACTGTAAAAAAGAAAGTAGAACCCTTGCCTTCTTTACTTACAACCCAAATTTTGCCACCAAGCAACAAGACATAAGCCTTAGCAATAGCAAGGCCTAATCCAGTACCTTGCAATGCTTTTTTTGTAACCAATTCCGTTTGAATAAAACGTTCAAAAACAGCTTCTAACATATTTTCGGGAATACCGTAACCTGTGTCTTTTACATAAAATTCAAGATTATTACCCTTCAATTTATAGCCAAATTTAATAGTTCCAGATAGTGTATATTTAAGCGCGTTTTTCACCAAATTAGTAAGTATTGCCAATAATTTTTCCTCATCACAATAGGCATATGCCTGCGTTGATTTAATACCTGTTGAATATGAAAATTTAAGCCTCTTTTCTTCAGCTTCAGGTTAAAAAAATGAATAAATGAATTCCATTTGTTCGTTAATATTAATCTTCTTAACATCCATCTTTATATGCCCTGATTCAATTCTGGAAATATCTACTATGTCGTTAATAACATTAAGCATCCTTTGACCGCTTTTTTCTATTACTTTTAGATATTCCTTTTGCTCATTCCCACTAAGGTCAGGCGTTTTGAGCAACTCAGCAAAACCTAAAATACCGTTCATAGGAGTTCGTATTTCGTGGCTCATATTGGCAAGAAAAGCAGATTTGAGTCGGTCGCTTTCTTCAGCTTTTTCTTTGGCAACTATAATATCACTGTTGTCTTTACGGCGATGAAAAGACGCATTCACAATGTTTACAATGCTTACAAGTATTTCATTTGAAAGGATTTCTTGCTCCTTTTTAAATGCTAGTAATGACGAGCCAAAAAGCTTTCCGTCAACCATAAAAGCCAAACCAAGAAACTTGTCCACTTTAAGAAGTTTCTGTATGCTAAATCCTACTGCACGTGGTATACCTCCGAATGATGCGTCATATAAATTGTCGCGGACACCAAAAAAGTTTCTTATCATCTCAAGATAAACATCGTCGCTTATTGGTGATTTTAAATCATATATACTTTTACCAAGTAGTTTTAATATCTTTTCAATAAAGTTTACATTTATATCTATCTCAACGATGCTCATCGTTTTTTCATAAGGATTGTATTTATTAAAAGTTACGAATTGAGCTCCGGTTAATTCTTTTAGTTTTTTGACAATAAATAATTCGAGATTTTCGCTGAATGAAAATGTGGCAAGTTCTATAGAAAAAATATTCAGCTTAGAGAATATTTCATTTTGTTTTGCTAATGCATCTTCGGCCAATTTACGTTCTGTAATATCAACAGCAATTCCAACAAGACCAATAATATTCCCACTTGAAGATTTAAGTGGTGTAATAACAACAGAAAATGTTATGCCTTTAAAATTTGTTTCGAGATTTACAATCTCCCCTTTTTGTGCCTTTATATGTGCCGCTATTACGTGATCATCAGGATTAGTAGTATTAAAAAATTCAAAAATACTTTTTCCTACAACCTCATCCTGTTTAAGTCCTAAATCATTCAGAATACTACCTTTTGACAATGTAAATATTAAATCCATATTTAATGAATAAAGAACTCCTTTCAGACTGGCGGCAATAATATGAAGGCGTTCTTCACTTAATCTAATTTCTTCCAATTCTTTTTTGCGTTTTGTAATATCACTAAAAATTGTAACAAATTGCTTTGGAGCCGGAGAAAATGCTTTTACATCAAAATACTTCTGAAGCTCATTGGCATAATTTTCAAAAAATACAGGTTTGTTATTCAACACAACATCCCCATAAAATTGAATCCAATAAGGTTCTGTTTTTGGTAAGACTTCAAGAACTGTTTTTCCAATTAGCTTTTCAGAATGAAGCCCGGTCATTCTTTCAAATGAGGGATTAACAGCAATAAAGCGATAATCAATGGGAGTGCCGTTTTCGTCAAAAATCATTTCATGTAATGCAAAGGCATCTAACATTTCATTAAATAAAATTTTATATTCATTTTCAGTTTTTCGTTGAAGGGTAACATCTCTTGCAACACCAAACATAATACCTTCACTGGGATATGGAAAAGAATTCCACGACAACCATTTAATAGAGCCATCCTTGCAGATATATCGGTTTTCAAACTGATAAATCTCTTGACCATCAACGATGACAGATTTTATATTGTTGGTCTTTTCAGTGTCTTCGGGGTGAACAAATTCGTTCCATGGCTTTGATAGCAACTCTTCATTTGACCAACCTAAAGTCTTAGACCATGATGGGTTTAAAACTTTAAAATACCCATCAAATCCTGCTATACAAAGCATGTCGAGTGCATGATTGAAAATTCGGTAACTGGATTTAAGCTTTTCTAAATTTAATTTAGCTTCTGTAACATCCCAAACTGTCGAAATCATTAAATTGCTGTTGGGAAGTGGTGTATTCATTGCTGTTATGTATGTTGTTGCTTCCCCTTTTCGGTTTATTGGAATCTCGTTCCAAAACATAGTCTTTTTTATTCCGCTAGAAATATCGCTTAAAACCTGATTTTTTATTTGTTCTCTGAAGTTTTCATCCTCATACACCGCTTCCCAAAAATTATTAGGTTTGCATAATGCTTCTCTACTGGTTCGGTATATTTTTACAAAATTATCATTCATATATTCAAATTGAACATGAGGAGAAACAGAGTTTACAGATATCCCAATTGGCAAGTTGTCCATAACGGTTTGTATCAATGTCTTACTTCTAAGCAACTCATCCTCTACCCTTTTTCGCTCTGTGATATCATGGATTATTGAATATAATATTTTTTTTTCTTCTTTAATTATTGTACCACTAAAAACTTCAACGTCACTGACCGTGCCATCAGCTTTCCTATGTTTAAAAATGAAGCTGTTTCGCTGAAAATTTAAGGCGGCTGATAATTCATTTTGTATTTCTTTTTTTGAGAGTAGGTTTATATCGGATATATTCATCTGTGTCAATTGTTTGTGATGCCATCCATAAAACTTTTCGGCAGCAAAATTAGCATCAACGATACTACCTTTTTCTGGATCAATAAGTAACATTACAGCATGATTATTATGAAATAAACTTTGGTACAGGGCCATCTTTTCTTTTTCGGCATTTTCTGCCAACTTTCGCTCAGTGATATCTCTTACAAAGACCATAGCTCCATTCAAATCGTCAAATTCAACCGCCTCTGCAATTGTTTCAACCCATATTTCAGAACCATCAATCCTTATAAATTTTGGTTGCAAAACTTCATTAACAGATTTTCGCTCTTCGTTCAATCTTTTAATTCTTATAATTACAGAATCATGAAAATCAGGATGTGATCTTTGCATGAAATCTGTACCAATTAAATCCTCTTTAGTCTTAGCTCCAAAAAGCTTTACACATTCATTATTAACATATATGAATTTAAACCCTGATTGAATAAAAATTGCAAAAGGAGCATACTCAAACATTTTACGAAATTGTTCATCTCTTTTATATAATGATACCTCATACTGAATTCTTTTATGAAATTCTTTTTCAAGCTCGATAGTACGGTTTTTAACTAAAACTTCTAATTTCTCTTTTTCATTTCTATTCTCAACATTGGCCATCTTGATTTTTACCATAGCCATTACCATCACTTTAAGTTCAATTTCATCTACAGGTTTGGTCAAGAATGCTTCTGCCCCAGCTTCTAGAGCTTTAATACGGTACTCTTTTTCCATTCTTTGGGATGTAAAGAAAACAACAGGAATGTTCTTCAAAAATGGCTCACTCTTAAGTTTTTTACATACTTCAAAACCATCCATTTCCGGCATTAAAATATCTAATAGAATGACATCCGGATCTTCTGAAGCAGCCAATTCAATGCCTGATATTCCATTTAATGCCTTGATTGTTATGGTATTAGAAAGCACTTCTTTAATTTGTGCTTGGATACTTATAAGGTTATCCTCATTATCGTCTATGATTAAAATTTTAACTATATTTTTCATATAATCACTTATTTTCTTGGATAAAAAAAATTAATTCAACATGAGGGGTTTATTTACAATTATTTCTCTAATAACACTTTATTAATTACACTAAAAAAAACTGTTTCATTAATCGGTTTTGAAATGTATGCATCAAACCCAAAGGAAAGAATTGTTTCTTTATCGCTTGCTAGTGCACTTGCAGTAACTGCAATAATCGGAATATGACTAAGAAGCTTATGACATCTAATTTTTTTAAAAGCTTCTATACCATCCATTTCGGGCAAAGCAATATCCATTAATATTAAATCCGGAATGAATTTAGTTGCCAATTCAACACCTTCAAGTCCATTGTAAGCTTCAATTATATTGTATTTTTCACCCAATAATGCTTTGGTAGTGAGCATATTATCATGATTGTCTTCAACTATTAATACAATCGGATTTTTATCGTCAAATTTAGGGTTAAGCTGGTCACTATTTACTTTATATTTAGCGCTTTTCAATAACATCGAGTAAATAGATATAAGCATTTCACTTCTGTTTATATCACCCTTTTGAATCAGTTGGAAAACATTATTGCTGTTAAGCGCTTTTAAGTCCTGTGGTGTAATATGCTTTGCAGTAAGAATCAAAACTGGAATAAGCATTGTTTTTTCTGATGCTCTAATTCTGTTTAGGACCTCAAATCCGTCTATTCCTGGCATCATTAGATCTAAAATAATGGCATCAGGTACCATGTTATTCATTATTTCCATTGCTCTAACTCCGTCATTAGCAACTTCAATGTGAAGTCCTGTTTCTTCAAGAATATCTTTTATCTGAATAACTGCGACATCACTATCTTCGACTAATAAAATATTTTTATCAGAAAAGTCATAAACGGCAGGAATTTGAAAATTAAACTTGTTTTCAGAAGATTTAATTTTAAATTCATTTTGCTCATTTGATTTTTTTTCAGAAAAATAAAGAGGCAGTTCAAGAGTAAATTTGGATCCTTTGTTCAGTGTACTTTCAACTTTAATATTTCCTCCCAACAAAAGGGCGTATTTTCTTGCTATAGACAAACCTAAACCTGTACCACCATATTTACGTGATGTACTACCATCAGCTTGACGAAACTCGTCAAAAATATGGGAAAGATGTTGTTTTGAAATTCCAATTCCAGTGTCTTCAACTTCAATTTCAATATAATTATTTTTTTCTATAACAGTTATGCTTATTTCCCCTTTTTCTGTAAATTTAACTGCATTTCCAATAAGATTCTGTATTATATGCCTGAACTTATTGGAGTCACTGCTTATCTGCAAACTGCAATTACCTTTAACTTTTTCAATTATTAAATTCTTATTATTTGCTTGTGGCATTATCATGCTTGTAATTTCATTTATGCTGTTACAAACATTAAAAACAGAAACATCAATATCCTCACGACCCGCTTCAATGCGAGATAAATCCAAAATATCATTGATGAGATTAAGTAAGTGTTTACCATTGCGTTCAATAACACTTAAGTAACTGTATTCCTCAAGTGGAATCTTGTTTTCCAATCTTCTGTTGAGTACTCCTGATAATGCTATAACCGAATTAAGAGGTGTTCTTAATTCATGACTCATATTAGAAAGAAAGTTAGTTTTTAGTTTGTTGGCTTCATCTAATTGCTTTTTCTGCATTTCAAGTTCAATATTCTGTTCTTTAAGTTCTTCGGATTTAGCTGAAAGCTCATTTTTTTGTACTTCAAGCTCTAAATTTGCTAATGCCATATTTTCGGAACGCACGGTTAGTTCATCATGTAACCTCTTCATTTCAAGCTCGTTGAGTTTTTGCTCTGAAATATCTCTGGCTGTAGCAAAAACCCCAATTATGTTTCCATTGGTATCGTGATATACAGAAGCATTGTAGAAAACAGGTGTAATTTCACCATTTACATTCTTAATAGCCAATTCATAATTCTTGACAAAACCCTCATTAAAAACTTTCTGATAACCGGCTTTTGCTTTCTCGGGTTCTGTGAAATAGTTAGAAAAGTCGGTTCCAATAAGGTCTTTCCTTGTTATTCCTGTTACAGCAACAGTTGCTTCGTTCACATCAGTAATTATACCATCAGGACCAATAGTAGCCATTGGGTCAATACTAGCTTCAATCAATGCCCTATTATAAGAACTGGCCTTAGATAATTTCATTTGTTGTTCCAATAATTCTTTATTGGTTTTTTCAAGTATTTCAGATAGTTCTTTCTTCTTTGAATTAGAAAGAATTCCAAGTATACGCGAACACAACATATCATGAATTTTATCAATCAAAAGACAAGCTGTTTTACTGAAATTATTTAAATTGGCCAACGAAATAATTGCTTCAGTTTTGTTCCCATAAATAATTGGAATGCATATAATTTCTTTTGGAATAAACTTACCACCTACTGTGTTGAAAACAAAACGGGTATCATCAGCAGCTAGTTTATAATGATGTTTTTTTTGATTTGAAACTGCTACACCAAACTCACCTTCAAGTAATTCTGTAGAAAATGATTCTTTTGCAGGTTGGTCATATCCTACAGAATCTATATAAACTAAATTTCTTGCATCATTACTCAACTTATAAATTGCAGCCATTTGGGCCCCTGTTATTTCAATAAGAGTTGTCAATGTTCTTTTAAAGAAGCTTGTTTCATCTTCTTCACTTAACATCACCTTTGACAACTCATTTGTTTTAACATTAATTGTAATATTTTCTTCTATGTTATCTGCAAGTTTGTTGAATGAGAGTGCAAGATGACCAAATTCATTTAAAGATTCATAATTGCACCGTGCTGTTAAATCTCCTTCATCAAACTTTTGGGCAACCTCTGTTAATAGTTTTAATGGTGTCCTTGTTATTTTTACAAGTAAGTAAATAATTGAAATTGAAAATAAGAGGATAATTAATACCAAAAAAATTAATTGAATAGTAAGGTTTTTGAATAATTTCTTAGAATCGAGATACAAATTATCTGCTTTATTTAATGAAAAATTGCTAATAGCATCAACAGCTTCTGATATTTCTCTCATATGCTCACTTCGAATAACTGTTTCTTTGTGAACATTAATTTCTTTTGCAAGTTGGGTGTTTTCAGCTGCTGTTAAATTAAAAACCATATCTCTATTAGCCTTACAATGATTAATCTCATAACTAAGATTCTCGATATCTTCTTTAGGTCCTAAGTATTTTTCACGAATTATTGCTAAATTATCTTGAATAGATTCCTCATGTAATCTTATTATTTCAATGTAGGGAAGCATTTCTTCATAAGTTTCAAAATGGTATGTAGTTTCAAGTGCCCAATGAATCATATATACATCACTACGAATATTACCAATAGCTCTCCTAATCTGCAAAGGATGATTATATAAAATATGAAACTGTTGAAATATTTCGTTAGTTTGTCGGAAAGAAGCAACACCAAGAATAATCACAAAAAATAATACTATACCAAATCCATAAATAAGTTGCATTACTATTTTAAGATTTTTTAGTTTCATAATATAATAATTTATTAATTTTTGAAATTTCAAGTGCTCCGGTTTATTTAATCCACTTAAGCAGCATATCAAATAAAAAAGATAAGTTTATCGAAAATCTTATTTTAACTTTTGAAAATACCTGACATTGGAACTACTTCTTTAAATTTTTTATTTATTAAAAAATATCTCTCAGCTTCTCCTGTAACTATATAACCGTCCTGGGCAAGTGATTTTTCAATTTTATTTATGATGATATCCTGATATTCTTCTTTATAATAAAAGAGTACATTCGCACAAATTACAATGTCAAAATTTCCAAATATGCTTGAAGGTGGGCTGCTATACTGTTTAGATAAAAGGTCAAAGATTGTAAATTCTATATGTTTTTTGAGAAGTTGATCAATTTTATAAAGACCATTATTTTTTGTAAACCATTTATTAAGGTGCTTCAAATTAATGTTTTCAAGAGCATTAATCTGATATTGACCCTCTCTGGCAATACTTATTTGAGCTTCATTAATGTCAGTTGCAAAAATTCTGTAATTAAGCTTAGAAGTTTCACTATCCAAATTTTCGTTAATAAGTATGGCAATTCCGTAAGGTTCAAGCCCTGAAGCACAAGCTGCTGACCACACTCGGATTTCTCTCCTATTTAATGCTGTTTTTTTTTGAATTAAATCTGGAATTATAAGATGTTCTAAAACAGCATAAGTAAGTGAATTGCGAAAGAATTCGGTAAAACTGTTATTGAGGCTTAAGTAAAATATCTCAGCTTCTTTTTTTTTTTTAATTAAAAGCTCATAATAATCATTCTCATCCAAACAATTTGTTTCTTCAATTCTTTTTTGAAGTGACTTTAAAAGAAAATTCTCATCAAATTTTGAAATATCTAAACCATATGCTTCATAAAGCAGTTTGTCAAAATGACTTATTAATTCATTCAGCATTTGTAAAAAGATCCATTAAAGTTGTTCATAATAGACAAAATCAAAAAAACTTGTATTTAAACCAAAATACAAATATACAAAATAAATTAAATAGCAAACTTTTTAAGTGATTTTATTCTGAATAAGTGCCATACTGCCGCACATCTGAAAATATTCTGCATCCTGTGATTTTGACAGAATGTCTTTAACACTATTTTCACGAATATTACCAAAAATATGGGAGGCAAATGGACAAGGCTTTATATTTCCTTCGGGGTCAATATACAAAAACAATTTACCTCCAACGCAGCCCCTTTTCGACTCCCATGCATCAGGGGAATATGTTAATGGTAATCTTAAGCATTTCTTTTGATTTTCTTTTGTTAAATCTGCTAATTTTTGATAGTCGTCAAAATCAAATACTGAAAATGTTTCCTGAGTGCACTTTGGAGTGTAACAATTAATAAATGAAACCCCAATTTCTCCGGCAAAGGAAACAAACTTATCAAATTCTTTCTTATCAAGCATTTCTTTCGAGAAAACAGTGTTAACAGCTACAGGCATACCTATACCTGCAGCAGCTTTGATGGCGCTTTGAGCATCATTGAATGCATGGGTATTACCTTTGATTTTATTTACATATTCAGAATTATAAGAATCAAGTGATACCATAATGCCCGACAATCCTTTTTTCTTCAGTAATTTTAATTTTTCAACTGAAGTCAGGGCTCCGGTTGTAAGAAGCCAAAAGCGCACCGATTTGTTTCCGTATGTATCCAAAATCTTTAAAACATCATCCCATCTCATCATGGGTTCACCCCCTGAAAGGTAAATATTTGATATGCCGCTATTTACTAAATCATTTATTGTTTTTAAAATAACATCCAAAGGAATTTTTTCAAACTTTTCATGCATGTCTGAATTATAACAATAAGAACATCTATGCGGGCATTTTGAAGTAATACAGAAAATAACAAATAACGGTATGGCTTTATCTTTACCTAGCAGGATTTTCATATCCCTGAACAGATAATCATTAAATAGAGATGTATTTACAGGAGGCAAATCAGGAACTGCTAAAATATTGTTTCCATTTTTTATATAACGATTGGGCGTATCTTTTAAGGCGGATTGTTTATTTTGCAAATAGCTGATCAAGAAATTAATGCCCTTAATAAAACCAAAATAGCTCACCGACTTTTTAAAAAGTAAAAATATGATTCTTACATCAATCAGAAATTTTGAAAACCCACTTATATAGATGTTGTCAGCCATTTTAATTAATTTCCTTAATAAATAAACCATATTCTCTGAAAGGTAATGTTTGTTGACGGGTTAATCTCTCAATATACCTTTGAGCCATCAAATTGCTTTCAGAATTATTTTCAAGAATAAAACCTCCCTCGCCAAACGTATAATTCCTTTTTCTGACGTATTTCATCATCTCGTTAAGTAATAAGAAATCTATTCCTTTTCTTTGAAATTCAGGAACAACTCCTATTTCTGCTAACCTGAATGTTTTTATGGGATTGAAGATTCTATATCTAAGCACATCAAAATGTAAATAAGAATCAGCTTTCATCATGCGATTTGAATGAATCATCTCATTAAAATCAGGAAACCAAAGAATAAATCCAATGGGTAGTCCTTCACATTCAGCAATTAAAAAATTTTCCTCCCGAATTAAAAACCTGAAAGACTTAAACAATTCGTAATCTTCATCTGATGTGCGTTTTGTCCAAAACAGGTGCTTTTCAAAGCATAAGTTGTTCAGATATGTATATATTTCAATCTCTTTTCTAAAATTTCCCTTTCTGAATTTCCTGACACTTATGTTTTTCGACAGAAGTCGTTCTTTAAAACTTTCTGAATGTTTATAGTCGGCATTTGATTCAAAACGATACGAGTACAATTTTGTCAATTTATAGTCTTTGAAATAATTTTTATAATATTCAGGATTGTAGTTCAATCCAAACAAAGGAACCCTATTAAACTGGTTTAATAAAATTCCCGCACCATAATTCAGATGACCATTTAAACCAATAATTAGCTGTTGAGTTTCAGGGAAAAAGTTTTTAGCAGTTTTTTCGATGAGCGATGCAATATTGATCAAATTGGGTAATGCTTCAAAAAAAGCGATTTGAATGTAGTTTTTGAAATGAGAATCAAGAATTAGTATGAACCTGGCGAAAACAGTGTCATCATCAATTGCAAGGCAGGGAATTATGGTGGCATGTAACTTAAAACAGCTGTTTTCTGCAAGAAGTATGTCAAGCACATCATTGTCCGTTTTACGATAAAAGATATTGTCTTTATAGATGACATTATCTAAAGCAACGAATGCTTTTTTAAGCTCTTCAGTATCTGCACGTATTATTTTCAAATGTAATATTCATCAGGTTCATGAAATCCAAGAAACTTTGTAAATAAAGAAGCACAGTAAGCCCCGGCCTGTGTAAAAACAACAAAATCCCCTATCTGCGCATTTGGTAAAAACACATCATCAGCAAGATAATCTCTTGAATATGTAGAACATCCAACAATAGCTGATTTTTGAATTGATTGTTCTTTAATAATTAATTGTTCAGAAACTAAAAAAACCGGATGTATAGCTTCATTACAGTAAAATAATGGACGGGGAAACTGAGAAACTGAGGCATTTGAGACAATAAACTGTTTGTCGTTCCGATATTTAATATCAATAACCTTGCAAACAAAATAACCTGCATCACCGGCAATAATTCTTCCCGGTTCAAGAATAAGCTTAATGTTCCGGCCACGGTGAAGAGTAAAATTGTGAACCAATTCAGAAAGTCTTTTATTGAAATTTTCAGTATCAAAAACCTGACTCATTGAGCTATCAATCCCAAAACCTCCTCCAAAATCAACATACTCTAAATTTTTGAAAAGTTCTGCAGTTTCAATAAGTTTAGCGTAATATTCAAAAAAGTAATCCTGATCTAAAATATTGGTGCCTACATAAATATGCAGACCATTTATCATATCAGGGTTCTCAATGAATTTTAATGATTCGGTATCAATTCCTAAACGGCTTTTAGAACCTATAAATAAACCTGATTTAATACCGGCTTCTTCATTAAATGCATCAACTAAATTAACCCTTAACCCAATTCTTTGATTTGGAAAAAGAGATGTCCATAGTTGAAGTTGATTGAGTGAATCAAGGTGTATAAACATAGCCTTTTTCTGTGCTTCAATCATGGTTTCCTTTTCTAAAGATGAAGCTGTAAACACAATAGATTCCTTTTTGAAACCCGTTTCGATTGCCATATTTAAATGTTCCAGTGAATTGACAAAAATGCCCAGCCCCTCTTTTAAAATAATTTTCAAAAAATACTTTGAAGAATTTGCCATGCTGGCGTAATGTAAAGACAAGTTTGGATATGGGATTGCCTTAAATGCACTACAGTTAGAGCGAATTTTTTCAACATCATACAGGTAAAAAGGTGTTTTCTTTCCCTGTATAAATTGTAGAATATAATTCAAGTCAGTCATTAAAAAATTCGTTTAAAAATCTTAAATCAGATTGTTATCAAACTGATAAAAAACTTTTTGTAATAAGTGGAACCATTTCCCTAATGGAATATGGTTTTATTTTAACAGCAAAAAAATAACAATAAAACGATTTAATTTTTCCGCATTAATTATTTTTCAGATAATTCACCAAGCCTTTAGCTTCAAATACAGCAACCAATTGCTCTGGCAAAGGTTCGAATTTGAAGATTTTCTCGTTAATAATAATTTCCCCTTTGGAAAAATCCACATGAGTTTTATCGCCTTGTTTGAAATTGTTTACAGCATCAGGAACAACCAAAATGGGCAAACCTTGATTAACGGATGAACGATAAAATATTCTGTTTACGGATTTGCAGATAACAGCTTTCACACCTGCATGGGCAAGGCCAACAGCAGGATGTTCACGAGAACTGCCACAACCAAAATTATCACCGGCAATAATAATATCACCTTCTTTTACATTTTCTGCAAAAATCTCATCAAAGCCTTTAAACAAATGGGGCATAATGGCTACAGGGTCAGAACTTAAAACAGAATAGGTAAGATTTCCAGCGAACATCTGATCTGTATTCAGATTATCGGCATCTGAATAGTTCCAGACACCTTTATCTTTTCTGTTTTCACCTTTGGGGACAGAAACACTTGCAGCAACCTGAACTTCAGTTTTAAAAACTTCTCCGGCTTTAATACCACGTGGATCCGTTATTTCGGCATAAATTGCAGAATATGCAACAGTAGCAGGACTTGCCAGATAAATCGAAGCGTTTTTATTTCCCATACGTCCTTTAAAATTTCTGTTAGCAGTAGAAATAACAGTAAAGCCATCTGCAGGAATACCTTGTCCAGTACCCAGACAAGGACCGCATGAAGAGGCTAAAATGGTAGCTCCTGCTTTCATAAGGGAGGAAATATATCCCATTTCTATGGCTTGCATATAGATGTGCTTTGAAGCAGGTATTACAAGCAATTGGAAATCTTTTGCAATTTGCTTACCCTCAAGTATCTCAGCAGCAATTCTGATATCATCTAAACGACCGTTTGTACAGGTACCAATGACACCTTGATTTAACTTGGTGCCCTGAACTTCTGAAATTGCTTTCACATTTTCAGGACTATGAGGTGCTGCAACAACAGGAAATACCTCATTCAAATTTATCAGCATTTCTTTTTCATAAACAGCATCCTCATCAGCCCAAACACCATTGGTAATAGCTGTGCCCAGATGTTTAGACAGAACTTCATCTGAGGGGAAAACTGCATTTTTAGCACCCATTTCTGAAGCCAGATTGGTAAGTGTCATACGTTCAGAAATGCTCAATGTTTTAACGCCTTCACCATGAAATTCAATAGACATATAATTGGCACCATCTGTTCCTATTTTCCCAATTATCCACAAACTAAGGTCTTTAGCATATACCCCTTTATTAAGCCTGCCATTGAGTGTAATTTTTAGGGATTCGGGTACACGGAACCAGGTTTCACCTTTTTTCCACAAGCCTGCTGATTCAGTTCTATCAATTCCTGCTGCCATAGCATTGAAAGCTCCTGCTGTACAAGTGTGACTATCACTGCCAACAATGAGCATACCCGGACGTGCATATTCAGACATTATCTGGTGGCAAATGCCATCACCTGCATCATGAAATTTTGTAATGCCCTGTTCGCGTGCAAAATTACGAATTGAAAAATAGTCATTAGCCAGCTTGGCATCTGTTGGCGGAGCATTATGATCAAGTGTTATGAGCAGCTGCTCAACTGAAAATACTTTCTCCCCACCCATTTTTTGAAATGTTTTACGGATGCTCTCCGTATTATCGTGTGTGAGAACGATATCAGGTTTTTTGAAAACAATGGCACCGGTTGGTGCTCCAAATATTTTCTCTGCAAATGTTTTACCCATGTTTATTATTTTTTTATGAATTTAAATTTTATTACTTTACTTCTTATTAATGGTTAATGAATTAATTTATTTTTGATTATTATCACCTTCTACATTTAACCTTAAAATACCTGATATTAAAGAAGTCCACCATTTTTATAAATTTCTATTTGAACTTCAGTAAACTTGTTTATTTTTCCGGTTTTATTGTTCTTTAAATTTGTAATGATGCCTTCAGCCATATCAACCCTAATCAAATCTCCATCTTTAATTTCAATTTCTTCGAGTAGCCCACTTTTGTAAGAAAGTATTGGGAAAGCAGCATTAATGGCATTTCGTTCGTATATTGCGCCATAGGACTCAGCAATAATACAAGAGACACCCAATGAAATAAAACAATCAACAGCTTGCTGACGGGAGCTTCCAGCACCAAAGTTTTTGCTCGTTATTATAATATCGTTTGGTTTGGCTTTTTTAGCAAAATCTTCATAACCTTTAAGATTATCAAATGCGTATTGTCCCATCTCATTGATATCAGTGATCGTGAGATAGCGGTTGTGGAAAATCATGTCCGTATCAATATTATCTTTAAGAATAACCCATACCCTACCCTCTACAATCAGTGGTTTATCTTTTTTAACTTCCTTTTTAACACCGGCCTTAAATGAAGAAACTTCACTTTTTTCAAATTTTTTAGGAATATTGGGAATATTATCAGGGGTTGTAATGTACCCTGCCACGGCTGATGCAGCAACTATTGCAGGTGCTGCTAAATACACAAAACCGCTGCCTTGTTTTCCTTCAAAATTTCTATTACCTGTGCTTAAAGTTACTTCCTTAGGCCCGTTTTGTCCTACCTGCCCTGCTGCGCAACCTGCACAACCTGCATTGGAAACCATTGCACCGGCATCTTTAAAAATATTTATGAGACCTTCGTCCATTGCTTGTTTCCAGATACTATCGGTAGATGGAACAATTTTTAAAACAACTCCTGGAGCTACCTTTCTTCCTTTAAGAACAGAAGCTGCAACACGTAAGTCTTCAATCCTACCGTTGGTGCAACTTCCAATAAATGCTGAATCTATCTTTTTACCAAATTCTTTTTCAACACTGGCATTGTCATGAGGTTTTCCGGGTAAGGAAAGCATGGGAACAAATTTGGTAACATCAATTTCTTTGATATCTTCATAATGTGCATTATCATCAGCTTGAAGCAATTCAATTTTGCGCCCTGATTTTTCCTCACAATAATCATTAATTGGTTTATTCGGTGGAAATAAAAATATAATTGCACCCATTTCTGTAGCCATAGAAGCTATGGTAATTCGTTCATCTAAGGTCAGTTTATCAATACAATCACCATAAAATTCAACAGAATAACCTAAAAGCTTATTGGCACCGAAAATATTGAGCATATTAAGCGTAAAATCTTTAGCTGATATATTTTTTGGCAGTTCTCCTTTGAAATTTAATTTTATTGAAGGAGGTACTTTGAACCATAAAGAACCTTTTGCCCATGCAGCAGCAATATCCTGATCACCCATGCCTTGTCCAAAAGCACAAATAGCTCCTAGAATATTCGCATGAGAATCAGTTGAAACAAATGTGCTCCCCGGCCAAGCGATACCTTCATCAATAGCAAGATGTGTTCCTATACCGGCATCAATATCATATATTTTAATTCCATTTTCACGTGCAAACAAACGGCAATATTGCTGATTGGCAGCATATTTCTGGTCTGAGCCTGTAGGATTGCAGTCAAAAGTAAAAAAAGTGCGTTTAGGATCGTTCACAGTAAGTCCGTTGTTTACAATATTTTTTACCACATTGGCACCTCCGAAGTCACGTGCTACACGTGCATCAATAAGGATATCTACAATTTCACCGGCACTTACAGCATCTCTGTTTGTATGAGATGCTAAAATTTTTTCAATTAAATTCATATCATTTTTATTTTAGTTATAATTTAAGTAAGGATTAGTCTGAGAGGAGCTCAGTCAAATAAATACTTATACTTTTAATCTGTCTTTAAATGGTTCAAATGTCATAAAGTCTGCATGATGCACAACGAAAGCTTCAGTTGAGCGTTTAACCATATCTCCTTCCCCTGCATGAGTGGCAATAATATGACAAACTGCCGGAGGAACATGGCACATTTCAGCTAAAGAAACACCTGAAAAAGGATGACGTAAATACTTGCCATAAGAACCCTGAACAGATTTTCCTTCTTTCATTTCATATTCTAATAATTTGCCAACATCAGCGAGAATAGCACCGGCTAAAAGTACATCCATATTAACCGGCAGGTCATTCTTGAAAAACTTGTTCATTTGTTCGCCACAATCTTTAGCAATATGAACCACAGCACGTTTATGGTCCATAAAAGTCACTTTAAGATCGGGTCCACATAGAAGTGTAAATGGAATGGTGTTAAGATCATTCGGCGTGAGAACACTTTTTTGAAGTGCCAGTGCCCATGTATTGGTTGTTTGTTCACGCAATTCAGCGTTTTTAATCCATTCGAGCTCCGGCCACAGGGCGCGGGCTTTTAATATGAATTCTTCTTTTATCTCAATATGCGACATAATTTTTGTTTTTTAAGATTAATATTTAAAAAAAATCCGAAGTTATTAGCCATTCAGACCTTCCCTTCGGATTTAATGAATTATTAAAAAAATTATAATTTTGCTATAATAGCATCTGCCATTTGTTTTGTACTTGCTGCACCGTTATTGATAACTTCCGGACTACCTTTGAGTTTCATCATATCGTAAGCACGAACCTTTCCTTCAGCAACAACTTCGGCAGTAGCTTTACGTATTCTTTCTGCAATTTCATTTTCACCAATATGTTCGAGCATCATAACTGCTGATAAAATCATTGCAATTGGATTTACTATTGAAACATCATAGTTTGCATATTTGGGTGCAGATCCATGAGTTGGTTCAAATACAGCAATACCATTTTCAGGATTAAACTGTGCTGATGTAGCAAAGCCAAGTCCACCAATAAGACCTGCAAAAGCGTCAGAAACAATATCACCAAACATGTTGCCTGCAACAATAACGTTATAGTTTTCAGGGTTTTTAGTAAGCCACATCATCATGGCATCAATGTTTACATCTTCAACCCAAATGTTAGGATATTCAGCTTTACTCATTTCCTGAGCAACTTTCAACATCATGCCTGAAGTTTCTCTAATAACATTAGGTTTTTCACAAACAGTAATTTTTTCGAATCCTCTCTTTTTAGCATATTCGAAAGCAGCGCGAACAATGCGTGTCACGTATTTTTTAGTAAAAATACGAGTAGATACTGCAAGCTCTGGACGTGGACACCATGAAAAGTTATCAACAAATTTGGGGTGAGACATTAATGCATCATAAACTTTATCAGAAGGATTAGTCCATTCAACACCTCCGTACAGGCCTTCAGTATTCTGACGAAAAATCATTACATCCACTTCGGGTTCTTCAATCTTATTGTCTTTACCACGGCGTACAAAATTAAGGGGATTCCCTTTAAATGTTCTGCAAGGACGCATACATATATCAAGATCGAAAAACTGACGCATGCCAACAATAGGGCTGTAATATTGAATACCTTTACCTTGTAGTTCCGGTACAAGTTCAGCAGCAGCTTTGTCCTTTGGCTTTGAAGTTATAGCTCCAAACAAACCAATTTTGTGCTCTTCCAAAAGTTTAAGTGTTCTGTCGGGTAGTGGATTGCCTTCTTTGCACCAAAACTCCCAACCAATATCACCTTGTACATAATTGGCTTTAAAACCTGCTGCATCAAGCACCCTGATACATTCTTCTAAAACTGCTTTGCCTATGCCGTCTCCTGGCATGGCTACAATGGTTCTTTTTGACATAAATATTAAATTTTAATTGATAATTATTTTAATAATGACTTTGTTCTTTTATAAAAATTCACACAAAAATTTCACATGAATATTGAGGCAAATATATAAAATTTTAATATTCAGAAATATAAATAAAATCTTTTCCATTTTATTTTAAAAATATTAAAAATGAGATTCTTAGGTATATTTCTTTTAAGACAACAGCTTTAAATTTTCCGTTATAATTTTAGGCCTCTCATAAAAAAACTTCCCCTAAATTAAGATAGGGGAAGTTATTAAGTTAAATTTAAGGAAAATTCAATTTGGTATTTAAAATCCTTTCTAAAGAAACAAGAGTTTTAGTTTTGTTTTATTATGATTTCGTTTCTTACATAATCTCCCGAAATACAAGTCATATAATATACCCCATTTGATAATGAGTTAAGATTTAATGATACTTTACCTTGACCATCCTCAATTTCTTTAAATATATTACTATTGACTAATCTTCCTACAGCATCATAAATTTTAATTTCCGCATAAGAATCTTCAAGATTAAATAAATAGATATTAATAATATTTGAAAAGGGATTTGGATAAATCTCAAAGTCATTATGATTCTGTAAACATGGAATAACAACCACCGGTTTAAAAGTTTCACTTATGCCGTTATAATCAGTTTGCTTCAGCCTGTAATATGATACAATTTGAGAGGCTTCATCATCAACATAATTATAAAATCTATCAGTACTGCTGTTACCTGATGCAGATACAGTTGCAACTAAATCCCAGTTATAACCGTCATAACTTTTTTCAAGTGTAAAGAAGTGGTTATTAATTTCTGAAGCTGTAACCCAGTTTATGTCAACAACATCGTTGATACATAAAGCTTCAAAGCGTAACAATTTTATTGGAAGCGGATTATCTTTGTCAGATAAAACCCAAACATTATAAAATTGAGCTGAATCCACATAGCTGGTTTTAAATTTACCTGCAAGATTGTCCTGAACGGGTTCAACAGAACTAAACCCTCTTATAATAGGATCATCAAAATCATTTTGGCTATAAATAATATCTGCCCAAATATTTAGGTCGCTATTATAACGTTGAGCAGCCATTGACTCTTCAAGGACATAATCCAATTCTGATTCAAGGAATGACATACTGATATAACCCTCAACAAAGTTTGAAATATTTTCTTTTGATGGATCATTTGAGTCGAAAAACCAGAAGCGATCAACTATTAAGTCTGTTGCTGATTCTTGTTCATCTGGATCGCCAAGATGAGCCACAATCTCCGGTTTTGGGTTGTTATCAGTTCCTGTACTATAAGTTGAGAATGTGATATACCCATCATCCGACATAAAATTCCTTGTCAGCTCAATACTCATTGGAACTAAAGTTATGGTATCTTTTGCAAAAGGCACACTATAAGTATTAACATTGTCTCCTATATTCCATCTGACACTGCTTGAAAAATCAGAGTTATTGACAGATTCTGCATTGATATATCCCGAGCTTAAAGAATCTCTTTTAATAGCTTCTACACTTGCATTATCAATAATTAACTGATTATTATTTAAGTTAAGTACACCCTTTGTCAATTCAATTTCGTTTTCTACTGTAAGATTATCCCATAGAACTAATTGGTTGTCCTTATTATCTGTATTAAGTACAATATTGTAAAAGCTGTTTTCACTGCTCAAAACCATTTGTCTGCCACTTCCCGAAAATTCTACTGTACCGAACTTAGGAATAAATACACTGTTGTTTTCCAAAACAAAAACATTGCTTTCACCATTCATATTTATTGTATTGCTGAGAGTAGATTCAAGAGTGCCATTCACAATTATATCTCCTGTTATATTAACATCTTTTAGAAGCTTAACATAAGAAGTATTCTCAACATATACATCGAAGAAATTAAAATTATCTGTTCCATTTACTATTTGCCTTCCACTTGAAGAGGAGCCATCCCCCATAAAATTAACTCTTGCTTGATTTGTCAGTACATCAAAACCCCCTTCAACATTCAAATCTCCATAAATACTAATTTGAATATTGCTATCTAAAGTAACAGTAGCGCCATCTTCAATAAAAAGAGTTCTTGTCTCAGCATTGCCATTTTCAATAAAGGGCATATTGTCCACGTCTCCGGGTATGATGACATCCAAATATTGGTTTGGGACCAATTCACAAGCCCAATTAAACGGATCGTGCCAATCAGTGCTCACATCTCCTGTCCAGTAAACATTGGTTATAACATAATTAATAAATACTGTCCAAGTATAATTGTCAACTTTATTATACTCAGTGCCGCACCCAGTGCCGCCTTCTGTTCTACCTGCATGCAATTCGAAAACATAATCTGCTCCGGGTTGAACGTCATTAGCAATACTGAGATTAAAACGCTCATATTGTTGTGAGCCCCTATCACCGGAACCTTCATAAATAACTGCCTCACTTAACCCTCCGGGAGACACGCACCTGAGTTGAGACCTTTGTTGAGATTTCAAGCCTGTGGAACCAGTTGTCATGGTGTAAAATACATCAACTCCAACTACTATTGCAAATGAAGGAACAAAGATTGAAAGCACTCCGGGACAGTCAGAATCCCCACTTGACATATAATCTCTAAATGTGCTTATATCACCCAAATTGTACATGGCACTTTTTACACATTTTTTGCATAAAATTACTGAGGATAGAGCTTGTGAAAGAGTATTGGAAACGACTCTCATTCTAAATGGTTCCTCTTCATCATATTGCATTTCGTACCACATGTAAACACCTGAATCCAATTGCTGTGTAAATCCATAAGCCGGTGGTGTAATCAATGAACCAGTACCTTGATATAGAGATAACGTAATATCATCATTTGCATCAATATCTCTGTTACCATTAATATCAACTGCCTGAACACCAACTACAAAGTCATAAGAAAATCCAACAATTGTAGGAGGTTGATTACTTATAAAGGCTAATTTGGTGGCATCAATATCAACAGCCATACCCCCTGTACTGACTTCACCTTCTCCAAAATAGGAAGTACCTAAAACAGGTGTTGATATATCAGAATAATCAAGTTTAATATCAATAGAATCATTATCAATGATACCTGAAAGGTCGTAATAGAGCCATATTTTTAATTTATAGACTTCGTTAGCACCATCATTAATGTTTATTATCTCTGATCCTGAAAATGAAATTGTGGTTGAATCAATAACACCTAACAACTCCATTCCTGAATTTAAACCTAAGTCGGGGCCATACAAGGTTGCACCTTCAATAGCTTTTCTCCAATCAGGAATTTCATTCATTAATCCTTGAGTAAAGAAAAGACTATCAATTATGGTCGGTAAATTATCATCAGTCCCTTTATCTGTGAACATGACATCAAGAACAATTACTCTTTTGCTGTAAACATTGTTGAGCGAGCTGATTGAATCAGGAGAAGAAGAAGGTCCATAAGAAATTTCTGAATCAAGATCAATAACACTTACGATGCTATCAGAAACTGCTGCTGTAAGTCCAGGAGCTGTAGCTTGAATCCCAAAATAACCAAGATCATTATATTTAATATCCGTCCAAGTATATGTGCCATTTACAAGCGTTTGTGTCAAACCAGTATCAGATTCAATACTACCATTGCCAAAGACTTTTGAAAGCAGGACAATAGAAGTGTCTGTTGTGTTATAGTTATTATTGTCATCCATTACTCTAACAGTAACAGTAAATTCACTGTCATAACCAACGACTGCAGGAGGTGCATTTACTTCAAAAACAAGTTTTTGTGGCTCAATGTAGGTTCTAATACCATTGGACTCTGTAAAACCGTTTCCAAAAAATGTGCTACCGGAATCAGCAACAGTTATATCTGAATAATCAAGGCTGAAAGAGATTAAATCATTATGATTGATATTTGATAAATCGTTCAATAACCATATTTTCAACATATATACTTCCTCAGTACTGTCAGCAATATTAATAAATATGGAATCACTGAATACAATACTATCGGATTCAACAACCCCAAAAATTTCATTCCCTGAAACTTCACCCAAATCAGGACCATAGAGTGATACTCCGGCAATAACCTGAGTCCAGTCAAGAACTTCATTAAAACGTCCTTGTCTAATTATCAGTTCATTAATTAATGTTGGTAGGCTATCAGCTATACCTTTGTCAGTAAGTGTAAAATTAAAGACCATTATTCTTTCTGATTCATCATTAATTACCGAAGAAATAAAATCAGGTTCAGAATGTATGCCCTCAGAAACAACAGCATACTCGTCAAGACAGCTTACTGTTTCGGTTGCACCCTGAGAAAGTTGTTCCGATACAACCTTAAGCGTAAAATCTTCTTTTTCATCATAAGTAACATCTGTCCATGTATATGAGCCATCTGTTAAAGTTTTATCAAAACCATCGTCTGATGACAAATTACCATTACCATCTTCAAGTTCTAATCTAAAGTCATAATCGGCATCTCTGTCAACATTGTTGTTTTCATCAACTGCATACACTGTAATCTTGAACTCCTCGCCGGCTTCAACATAAGTAGGAGGTTCTTCAATCATAAAAATCAACTTTGTTGCTTCAATATCAATAATGATAGGACCAGATTGCACAATAGATGTATCCATTGCAGATGAGTTGCAAAATGCGGTATTAATATTCTCAAAACTGAGTTTAAAATCAATTGTGTCATTGTCATTTATTGCAGCCAGATCAGATAATAACCAAATTCTAAGTTGGTATAATTCGGTGTCTCCTTCTAATACATTTATCATTCCCGGGGCATCAAATTCAATATTGTCAGAATAAATTGTGCCATTTATTTCAGCACCTGAAATTTGACCTAAATCCGGTCCATAAAGAGTTGCACCTGCAATAATACTTGTCCAATCAGCTACTTTATTATTGTCTCCCTGTGTTATTAATATTTTATCAATTGTTGAATTAAATCTGTCTGTTCCTTTATCAGCAACGAGAAAATCAAGGACAGTTTGTCTTTCAATTTGGGTATTAATTACTGAAGAAATTGAATCTGATAAAGTTGAATAACTTTCAAGAATTTCAACTTCATTATCTTTTTCAAAGATAACCAAAATATCTTGGCTTTGAGCTGAAGTGGTGTCGAATCTCGAACCTAGTGTATCAACAGAGATATTACTTGAATTTAATTCAAATTGCAGGAGGTTACAATCATAAATTGAATCAGTTAACCAAATTTTCAGTTCGTAATTCTCACTTGTACTATCATCAACTGAAATAAAATTTTCGAAACATAATGATTTGTCTTCACAAGGCTTAATAAAAATGATGCTGTCATTGTCAATTATTCCTAAAAGTTCGGAGCAAGTATCACCTCCCAAATCAGGTCCATAAAGTGTTGCACCCGAAATTATTGAAGACCAGTCAATAATTTCATTATCGACACCCTGAGTTAAAATTATTCCGTTTATAAGCGTGGAAAATCCATCTTCACCTGCATCTGCAAAATTCAAGTAAAATACGGTCATCCGATCTGTTTCGGAAGCTATTTCTGAAGAAATTATTGCCGGTGTAATACTGTCATTCATGGCAACAATGGTCTTGGAATCTCTTGGAAAAATGAGCATACTTTCACTGGACACATAGCCAATACCAAATCTTGAAGAAAATTTATTACTTGTTGTAATGTCGGTGTAATCGAGTTCAAAATCAATAATTTTATTATCGTTATGATTTGGCATATCTGGATTTAACCAAATCCTTAAATAATAAACCTCCGAAGTACCATCTTCAATAGTAATCATATCAGACAGATTAAACCTAATAAAATTACTATCTACTATACCAAAAATTTCGGAACCGGATTCTTCACCTAAATCGGGACCAAATAGAGTAACACCATCAATAACTTCTCTCCAGTCTAATATTTCATTTGTGGGGCCCTGTCTGAAAATAATCTTGTCAATAATAGTGTGAGCCTGATCACTTGTTCCCATATCAATTAATTTGAAATCCATTGCAGAAATACGGGTAGCAAATGAATTATTTAAAGATAAGAAGCTGTTAGGTTCAAGATTGTCACCTTCGGTTAATGCTGAGTTTTCATCTCTTTTAAAATACAAAGCAACTAAAGAACTCTCACAGGTTGAATTACCAAAACCAGATGTTTTTTCAGTTATAGAAGTTACAATGTTTTCTGTTTTTAGTTCAAAATGGAATTTTTTATTATCATGAATTGTGGTTAATCCGGGATTCAGCCATATCCTTAAATAATAAACACTGCTATCAAAATTAGCTACAGAAATGATATCAGTACCGGAAAATGTGATTCTGTCATTGGTAACTATACCGGTTAACTCCAAACCTGAATTTTCCCCAAGGTCAGGACCAAACAAAGAAGCACCTGCAATAAATTGTGTCCAGTTTGCAAACTCATTATTATCACCCTGAGTAAAAACTAATTCCTTAATTATTGTTGGCAGTCCATCACAAATATCTTTATCAACAATTTTTACATCAAATACATTTGTCCTGCTGCCATAATTGATAACCGTAGAAGCAATCGAATCATTATCTATTACTTCACTATTATTGATTTCAGATTCAAAATCAGGAACTAAATAATGAACAGTAACTTTCCATGAGTTATTATTAATTTTATTATAAGTTGAGTTACAACCACTGCCACCTGAAGTTCTGCCTGCATGAAGTTCAAAGTAAATATCACCACCACCAAAAACATCATTTGCAATGGCAAGGTTTGATCGGCTATATGACATGATGCCAGCACTATTACCTGATCCGGAAAACAAAGTAGCTTCTGATACCCCACCTTGTGAAACACATCTGAGATGAGAACGCTGATGAGACATTCTGCCAGGATTAATTGCTTCAATTTTGTATTCAACATCTACACCTGTAATGTAGGCGCCAGTTGGTATTGTCACTTTCAGTTGTCCGGGACAGGCTGATGAACTTACGCCCACAAGAGTTGTAAAGCTTCTATCAGTAGGCAAATCTCCTAATTGATAAGTTGTTGTAGTGCTGTTAGAAGAAGCCGGGCAAGAGAAAAGGCTTACAATAGCAGTATCACATCGTGAAGGATTTCCAACATCGCATATTGAATAGGTCATTGAATAATTACCGGGGGTGGTATTTGGTTGAACACTGACATTTCCTGTTGAAGTGTTTAATGAAACACCTCCTGAAGGAGTTGAAGGGAAATCGGTAATTATACCGATATTGACTTTTGCTGCAGTTGGAGTAATTCCATTAAGAAAATCATTACTTAAAACATTTAAAACAGTTCCATTAGTATTGGATTCAAAACTACCATAATCATTCACCGCATTAATGAGAGGAACACAAGTGCCACTGGTAGTGTTCCACACCATTTCCGGAGGGCAAGTTACGGGTGGAGAACATACAGGCCCGCAAACTTTTGCAGTTGTATAACCTGTTGCAGCTTTAGCCACAAATGTAATTTCACCAATTGCCCAAGCACCTTTCATCGTAAAGGAATATATTCTTACTTCTCCTTCAGAAAATGAAAAATCGAATTTAATACCACAATAATTTGTTGGCGGCTGTACTTCTACGGAATAAGGATGAGAAGCACTTATCACATGAGAAGCATTAGAAAAACAACTGGCACAACTGAGGTTTCCAAAAACAACATGGCTAATTTCAGGAGGATTGTTGGACGCAGTAATTTTATAAGTCCATGTTGAAGTAGGTTCAACACCTGAACTATCGTAGGTTACACCAAGAAATTCTATAACATGTCCACCAAATGTGATGTTTACCGGATTGCAACCCATTTGAGCAAATGAGCTACTGATGCTGTTACTAAGGCATACGAACCATATTATAACAGTCATCAATCCTATAAAATGTCGTTTGCTTTTGTATATTTTTTCCATGTTTGATTTATATTTAATATATATGTTGTAAATTTAGCATGCGCACATGCTCTGAAAATCAGTAGTAGTACTTGAATTTTACAAATAATATTAATGGGATATCAGTATTTTTACGGGGTATTATGTTAACTAAAACATATTTCGATGATTTTAATAAATCATTTACAATATTAGATCTAAACAAGTTTTTGATTAATTTACCAGAACATGCTTTAAATTTTTAAGGGCAAAGAATTCTAGTGTTAAGTTAAACGTGTTTTGTCATATTGAGCAACTTGTGCTGAGGTACTCGAAGAAGCGAAATATCTCATTTACAGAATATAGATTCTTCACTGCATTACCAATGACAGAAAATTGCAAATAACTGTTAATCATATAATTATGTTTTGTTACGAAATTTGCTAACACAGCAAATTTGCGTGCCAAAACAATTAAATTTTGCTTCCTTTCGCCACGGGTTGAAACCCGTGGCTATTTATATTGTTCCCCGCTGGGGAACCCTGTCATCGCTGCTTTATTGAGTTTTTTAAAAAGTCCCAACTTTCAGAATGACACTTAACTTAGCACTAGTTATTTAATTTAACGATGTTCATTGTTTCAACAAGTTCATTTCCTCTGATTTTCAGGATATAATTTCCTTTAGGTAATAAAGATGTGTTTATATGTTTAATACCATTATAGATATCATTTTGAGTAAAGTTGTTTTGAATCAGTTTATTCCCAAAAACATCGTATATGACATATTCCATTATGCTTCCTTCCGAATTTTCGAATGTAATATTTATTGAATTTGAAAATGGATTTGGAAATACAGAAAATTCAGTTTCTGAAGTATTTATATTACATGAAACAACAACAGGAGCAAAAACTGCAAATTGCCCATCAAAGTCATACTGAGTCAGACGGTAGTATGTAATGTCATTGTTATAATTTTGATCTGACAAATAATAATTATGTTGCATACTGCTTGTTCCTGAACCTTTGGTTTTTCCAACTGTTAGCCAGTTAGAACCGTCAATGCTTTTTTCAATAATGTAAGTATCCACGTTGGTTTCTGTAGCGGTTGCCCATTCAATTGACACACTGTCGGAATAACATTCGGCATTAAAAAAAAGTAATTCTAAAGGCAGTGGTTCAGAGCTCTCAAAATTGGTTAATACCCAGACATTGCCAAAATCATTATTTTTCACCAATGAGGTTGAAAATTTTCCACTGTTTTCCCCTGCTTGTACCAAATTAACGTTGCTGCCTGTCAGAAAAGGGTAACCGGCCTGAGAATCAATAGTATAAAATATATCTGTCCAGGTATTTTTATTGCTATTATATCTTTGAGCCATCATTTGAGATTCAATTACGCCATTAAGTTCTTCTTTAAGGTAGGTAAAACTCAAATTACCCTCAATTGGAGAAAGGACATTTGATTTATTCAAGTTATCTTGAAATCCAATATACCAAAACCTATCTGTAACAAAATTTGAATTAGTTAATTCCATTGAAGTTGTACCTAAGTGTTCTACATTTACCGGCAATGGTAGATTGTTATTTTGAGTTCCGTATGTTGAGAATTCCAATTTTCCTTCAGTAGAATCCAGAAGATTTGATGTTATGTTAATTTCAAATGGTATGTATTCACCATAGCTTCTTCCAAATGGCACGATATAACTTCCTAGAGAGTTGCCAATGGTCCAAATAATTTTGTTTTCAAAATTTGAGTTATTATGTTCAACACAAATAAAACCATTATCAATAATATTGTCTCTTATAATGGCATTAGGATTTTTATTCTCAATAATCAGATGCCTGTTGTTTAGATTAAGTTCACCTCTTTTTAAATGTAATGAATTATTAATGATAAAGGCTTCACCATTTCCTAATATTATCTTTCCGTTATTTGGTTTATCAACAACAATATTATAAAAACTCAAAGGCTTATTGGAACTTATTATTTGTGTTTGAAGTCCGCTAAAGATTACTATAGAATTATTTGTTTGGAAATTTCCCGTTTCATTAATAATTAAGTCTCCTAATACTACTAGTTCAGCACTATCTTCAATTATGAGATTGCCGGAAATTAATGAAGCTCCTTCAATCTGGAGCGATTCCATTGCATAAATTCTCAATTCCATACCTTCTTCCAAAAGAAGATCCTTGCAAAATGCTGAAAGGTTTTTATTTTCTGATTTTATTACAGGATTCAATAAAGGACCATTGGTTATGACAGCGTTAAGTTTTTCATTCGGAATTAAACCACATCTCCAGTTTTCGGGGTTAAACCAGCTGTTGTTGGTGCCAATACCTGTCCACTGAGCCGGTTTGTAAATAACTTTTGTTTCAATAGTGTAAATATTTCCACTTATTGTTAAGGCTCTGCCTTGAAAAACAGCGTTTTGATTTATTGTGATAGTTGAATTTTCAGCAATGATATTGCCTTTAAAAGAAGAATTCTCTCTGATGCTCACATGTCCATTTTTAATATTCCAAAAAATATTATCGAAGTTTGCGCCATTTAATAGCACTACATTTGAAAATGGCATAACATTGAAGTCACCTTCAATATTAATCACACAAACAGCATTACTATTACCCAAAGCGTCAAAAAATATAGTATCAGTAAGATTAGTTGAAGAATCAAGATTATAAACGCAGGGTCTTAAAATAAAGCCTTTCCCAAATTGATCAGGCTTATTTAAATGAATATTTACGGGTAATGAATCAAGGAAATTTGATATACTTTGCAGGGCAATATCAGCCTGAAAAGTTTCAACATCAGGTCCGTTGTGTATTGTTCCGGCTACATAGGATAAATCATAACCTGATATTGTGCCATTGCTGTTGTTTCCAATTTTTCCATCAACTATAGAAACCCCAGTGTTTGAAATATTACCTGAGGAGGTAAATAATGCAAAACATTCCAAACCTCCTAAATATGGTGGTGAAAATGTGTTAAAAGAACAGCTCCCACAATCTGGATTTGTTACAGTAAGTCCTGAAACAATGTTTATTTCACCTGCTGTTGAAAGCACCCTTCCCTCAATAGTTACATCAGCACCAATAAATGCATTGGAATTACCAACCAAAACAGTTCCTTTAATTTTGGTGCTATCTGCCAAGCTTAATGGCCCTTCAATTTTCCAAAAAACATTACATGCCTTAGCGCCATTTAATAAAACAATTTGAGCGTTTGTGTTGCTGTAAAGTGAACCGTCAATATGCACAAAAAAACAAGCATTCGTATCACCTAGAGCGTCAAAAGCAAGGACATCGACAAGTGACACCAAGCCCGAAGACTTGTAAATTCCGGGAGCAAGTGTATCCGCAATAATTAGGTTGTTTATTTCTGTTATGGGTGAAAGAAAATCAAATGCGTTATAAGCTGCTAGTAAATCTGCTGCTGCTAAATTAACAAGGGTATCATTTTCAATTATATTTCCATTTATGTTTCCAAAACCACTTACAGTATAATTTTGTGCACATCCGATGTTACCTGTTATATTTGAAGTTGTTCCCTGTCCGGAATGCAAAACTGAACCATTTGAGCTGAAAAGTACAAAAGAAGATACATTACCCAAATCAAGAGGAGTCTGACTAATAACCGGATTAATTGACATCAAAACCAATCCGCTTAAAATAATTCTATATAATGCATTCGTTAAGCATAAATCAAATCCCTTTATCAAAGTCTTATATATTTTATTTGATAACAGTATAAATCTTTTCATAATTGATGTTTTTTTTAATCAGGGTGTAAAAGTATGATGTTACATATTTTCCACCATCAGCATTAATGCTGTTTTTAAATGATTTTTATTAAGTAATTATACTTAATGAACTATTCTGAGAAGGATAAAACTATTACGAGATCAATATAACGATGCATATAGTTTCATAAAAAAGGCTGCCTTCTATTCACGGCAGCCCTTTTTGATACTTTATTTAGTTGTTTCAGTTATAAATATTCTTTTTCAAAAATTTTTATAAGGAAAAGCTATATTAAATTATTAATATAATATTACCTTCTCATTTCTGACAATATTATCGTTAATTATACGTAGATAGTATATATTTTTATTAAAAGCACTGAGATCTATACTAGAATCATTATGGTTAATAAACAGCAGCTTTCCTGTAATATCATAAACTTCTACATAGTCAAAACGTCCATCAATATGTAAAACACCATTGGTAGGATTTGGGTAAATATTCAAATCGGATGGTATTATTTCGTTTAAACTTGTTGTAGCAGAGGAAACTAAATTGGATTTTATTAAATGTTCGTTTTTACTGAGACAGGAATTAGTGTAAAAAGCAACGTAAAAACTAATAAAATCGGGAGAAGGGTTTGTATAGATGTAGAAGAAGGTATTACCACAAACAGAGCCAATCAGAGTTGACTGATTGTATGAATCTAAACCATAAATATCAAAATTTGCCACACTTAATCCTTCATAAGCACTCCATGTAAAACCATAATTATTTGAGTTCTCATTATATACACTTAAGAGGGTAATTGTTTTGTGGTGTTCAGATTCACTCCCTGTATTTCCACAGGAGTCCACAACGGCAATTTTATAACTTTTTGAAACATTCTGCGGGTTCGAAGATAGATCAATAAACTCTGTTTCACTAGCAGGGACAGTATTTATAAGGTCCCAGACATTTGTAGAAACTTCTGTGTAGATATTAATATATTGGGCACTAGAGGGTGGTGTTGGCCAAACGATTCTATTTTTCGATGCTGTAACATCATATTCTACAAAGCAAATTTCTAAATCCGGAGGTGTGATAAAATTAATTTCAACGGTGTCTCTATCAACACAGCCATCACTATCATTTGTTACTTCAACAATGTATGTGCCTGATTCAAATACTTCTAATGTATTAGTTGTGGTATTTAGAGGCAACCATAAAGTACTGCTGTATCCTGTCCCCGGATTAAGAACAATTGATGAGCCACTACATGTTACAATGTCAGAGCCTAAGTCAGGTTCATTTACATTAAATTTGTCAATAGTTGTTGAAGCTACAATAGAGCCGCATGCATTGGACACAGTTACGGAATAGCTTCCTTCACCTACTGAAACAGTCTGAGTTGTAGCGGCATTAGACCAAACATAATCTGTCTGAAAGCCTGTTAAATCATTTTCAGCATCCAGTACAATTGATTCTATCCCACAAATTGTATAAGATGATGCAAATTGAGGGTTATTTGGTGGAAGCTGAGGACGAAGTCTCAAATGCGTAATGCCCATACTCGTTACAAATCTCAAATCAATAGCATTTCCGGCATTTAGCACCAATGTATCGCCATTAAACATGTAATTTGCTCCTGTTACTATAAGATTATTAAAAGTTTCACCTGTTGGGGGGATACATTTTATAGTATCACAAGGACAATAAGAAACAGTTGAGCTATTCTGATAATTACCTGTGAAGATAAGCTGATAAATTGTTTGAGAATTAACACTGTTTGAAAAGAACAGCGCATTAAAAAGGATAATAAATGATATTAACCCTTTTACATATGTAATTGTTTTCATATTTATTAAATTAGTTAAAGTTCATAATTAATTAAAAGGCATTTTAACTTAAAATACTTTTATGAGAATAAAACGGAATACATTAATTATCAACAAAGTATTATTTTGTTGAAACATAGATAATTTCTTCAATTACTGATTCAACTGGAGAAGTATTTGTTCTTGCAACCAGTTGGGTACTTATATTTGTTATGTTATTGTTGCTGTTTATACTGATAATTCTATAAAATGAATTAATTCCCAATGGATTGCTATCAACAAAGCTGAAATTACTTGAACCCGATTCTGAGGGTAAACATTTAAACATGCCAATATTTTCAAAATTTGTCCCGTCAAGTGATCGTTCAATTGCAAAATAAGTTTCCTCATGAACTGCATTAATCATAATATTTAAATACACTTTATTATCAAATATTAAAGTATTCACCTCTTTAATTCTTTCTTCAGACTGTTGACTTGAAAAAATGCTTAATGTCTCATTAAATGGAAAAACAGGTAGATCAAAGGATGCCTGAGAGAATAGAGATGCAGGTACAACGAGAGCAATTAGTATTATTAATAAATATTTATTTGTTTTTTTGATGGTATGAATTTTAACATTTTTCATGATTTCAAATTTTGACGTAAAATTATATTTAGAATTCTATACTAACCATCAGTAAAAACACCGTTTTTTCAAACATATATATTAGTTTAAATACTGAATCTTAATTGTTTATAACAGTTAGATTATCTTGAGCCGAATAAATATCTTTAAGGACAAGGACAACGCTCATTAATGCTCTGGTATCCCTATTAAAATTGGTAATTCTGTAATAGCAATTTCCATTATATTTCTCATCTTCAACATAGGAGTAAAGCATTTCATAATCAGCTTGATTTGCATTTAGAAACAGATTTCCAATGATTTCAAACAAGTTTCCGTCAGGGGAACGTTCAATGGTATAGTGCGAATTACTTGTAATTTTTTGAATATTGATTTTTAGATATGTTCTGCCTTCTGAACACATGCTGCTTATATTGATATCACTTTCATCAAAGAAAGAGTATTGAACAGTAGCATATTGATTATCAATGCTTTGTGCTGATATTTTTAAATTACTTACAAAAGAAAAAATCATAATAGCGATAAACCCAATTACTCTACAATTTTTCATGGTCATTTTTTTTGATTTATGTTGTAAAATTATGGGTGCTTCAATTTATAGACATCAGTATGAATGCTGTTTTTTTGTAAAAAAGCAGAATGTGTGTGTAGGCAAAAACACCTATACTTTTTATTTTATTTTGTCTATAATAAGTTTAACTTATCAATAAAAGCAAAAAAATACATTTTTGCATAAAGGGTTTTCAAATATAAGTTTCTCATTTTAAGCAAAAAAGTATTGCTACACAATGAAAAAATCAATAAAAAACGCTTTGAATTAAGTTTGCCATTCAGCTTCTGGAACTAGAGAAATGCTAATTTTTGACTGCATCATCTCTTTCCTGAAATTCTTGATATTCAATTTCCAGTTGAGCAGAGTCAATTTCGAGGTGTCTATAAACAGTTTGAACGACACCATATATTGCAACACATTTATTGGTATTATTCATATCAAATACAGAATTTAGTGTATCGGTATCTTCTTTTATACTTCCCTTTTTAGCGCGACAACCACTCAAAATCAAAAATACAATACCTAAAAATAATAAAAATTTTGAGTATAGAAAATTACTTGGATTGGTGTGGTGTTTCATTAATTTTATTCTTTTTTTTGCATTAAAAATAGTAGTGTTAATTGAAGTATTCGAATATGCCCAAAGCAGTTGCTGTGATTTTCAATAATTATACAAACTTAGATAAAAAAATTAAACCACACCACATAAAATAGCTGTCTCTTACATTTAAAATTAATCATTTTAATTAATTGCACTACAGGTTATTATATGCAGTTTTTATAAAAATAAACCTTCAAAAATACCATTAAAGACAAAATTACATCTTGTTTTTTCTCTTTAAGATAGATGCTTGCTTGCAGTATTGAATTTATGCATCAATAATAAATGATGTATCATAGAAAAGTAACCTCACACCCAATCCATTTAGTTTGCAGATTAATATCTTTAGTACATTTGCATGTCTTTGAATAAAAATTTGCTGAGAATTCAATTTTAATAATAAACCTTTTTTAATATTCATACATGTCGCACAACACATTGGTTTTTCTTGATTGGGGTTTCACCATATTTCATTTATTATTGAGTCTGTTTAATATCACTGGATGGATTTTTAAAAAAACGCGTAAAATCAATCTTATAACCATTTTTCTGACAGCATTTTCGTGGTTTATCTTAGGCACACGCTTTGGCTATGGTTATTGTCCTCTCACGGACTGGCACTGGAAAATTTTAAGACAGTTGAATTACAATGACCTTCCAAATTCATATATTAAATTTATAATAGATAGATTTTTTGGTACCGACATCAATAGTGTTCTCGTGGATAATATGGTAGTGCTGTTATTTTTTGTTGCATTTTCAGGCACCATTATTTTGAACATAAAGGATGCAGGAAAAAAAAATGAAAAACAAAAAACTGAAGAGCCATAGGTTTACATAAAACTCTTTTCAATACCGGCTTTACCAAGATCTTGACAAAGTTTTTTCATATCCTCATTTTTTGGAATACCGGCCATGTAAATACCCCCTTTATCATCAACTTTTAAAGACCATATATTCGTATTGGTTTCAATAGATTGGGGATAGGGAATACCATTGATGAAGTGATATAATGTCTGATTCTGTGAGCCTTTTGTATTGTTATTATCATGCTTGCTTTCTACATACCTGCCATCCATTAAAAAATCGGTGTAAGCCGTGAATAAATGGTTCTCAAACTTTTTATACAATTCATGCAAGTAATAACCTGTAAAAACATAAGTATTCAGTTTTGTTTTATTTTTTACAAGGTATAGAAATGCAATAAGTTGCTCATATTGGTCAAATGGTTCACCACCGCTTATGGTAATGCCATCAAAATCTTCTGATTTTTTTAAAATCCAATTGAATACATCAACAACAGGAATAGCCTCACCCCCATCCCTTTTCCAAAGCATTTTGTTGATGCAATGAGGGCAATGGATTGAACATCCTTGCACCCAAATACCTATGCGTTTTCCGGGTCCAAGGTTATATAAAGGATATTGAATTTTATTCAACTGCCATTTCATTTGTTTAATTTTTTCTTTTGATTTATAGTTTTATTTTTTTTCAAATAAACTCACGACTATTCTTTAAAATGCTCATGTTTTAAACATCAGGTTTAATGTACCGTAGTGCATGGGTATTTCAGATATTATAGTTTGTAAAATTAATTATTCTTATAAAATAGGATTATTTTTCACGTTTTATTTTTGTATTTTGCGGTCCTAAAAAAATCGAATGAAATCAAATCTAAAAATTCTACTTTTTCTGTTAACGGTCCTGTTTATAAACATTTCTGCTTTTTCACAAGATGTTTATCAAATCACAAGTAATTCAAGAAAGGCAAAGAAACATTTTGAAAAATCGCTTGACTATATCAGAGTAAACGATTTTACAAGGGCTGAAACGGAAATTAAAAAAGCCATAAAAGCTGACAAAAAATTTATTGAAGCACATATGGTTTTGGGTGACATTTATGCAGAAACTCAAAATATTGAAGGGGCCATCATTGCCTATAATGAAGCTATTACGCTGAGTAATCAGACCAAACCATCGCTTTATTTTATAGTTGCCAATTTCTACATTAGAATCGGAAAATATGCCGATGCTAAAAGGAATTATCAGATATATCTTGAATTACAAAGGGATAACAGGATAAATCCTGAAATTATCAATTCTATTGAAAAGAACATCTCCATTTGTGATTTTGCCATTTATGCCATTGAAAACCCTGTTCCATTTACGCCTATTAATCTTGGAGTTAACATCAATACTGAGCTTAATGAATATTCTCCCGTGCTGACAGCAGATGATCAGATTATTATTTTTACTAAAGAAATTCATGATGCAAATCAGCGAAGCAGACCTCACGAAGATTTCTTCATCAGTTATAAAAGAGACAGTGCATGGATGCCTGCTGTAAATTTGGGGTTACCTATAAACACATTACAAAATGAAGGAGCTCCTACCCTTTCTCCGGATGGCAAAATATTAGTTTTTGTGGTATGTCCTGACTATGATGGTTATGGACAAAATCGTGAAGGATACGGAAGTTGTGATATTTTCTTTTCCCGAATGACAGGTGAAACCTGGACTCCTCCTAAAAACATTGGTCGCCCAATAAATACAACTGCATGGGAATCGCACCCATCATTTTCGTCCGATGGTAAAACCATTTATTTTATCAGCAGTCGTAATGACGGAACAGGTGGTAGTGATATTTGGGTAAGTGCTCTTAATGATGAAGGTTACTGGGAAAACCCCCGTAATATCGGTGCCCCTATTAATACCAGCGGTAATGAATATTTTGTTTTTATACATCCCGACAATAAAACACTTTATTTTTCATCAGATGGTCACCCTGGTATGGGAGGATTAGACATTTTTTATGCCCGTAAAAATGATGCGGGTGAATGGGGACAACCTGTCAATTTGGGTTTTCCAATTAATACTGCCAACGATGAATCAAGTTTTTTTGTCAATGCTACCGGTAAATATGCGTACTTTGCTTCTGACAGACAAGGCGGTAACGGAGGTCTTGACCTCTATTGCTTTGAATTATATGAAGAAGCCCGCCCTCAGTTGGTAACCTATCTGAAAGGTATTGTTTATGACAATAATACCAATCAAAAACTTGAAGCGAAATTTGAACTTATTAATCTGAGAACAGGATTGACTGAAATTGAATCTTATTCAGACAGAATCAACGGCAGCTTCCTTGTATGCATTCCTACTGACAATGATTATGCACTGAATGTATCAAAAAACGGATATTTGTTTTATTCAGAGCATTTTTCTGTTTCAGGTTCCAGTTCTGATTCTGAACCTTTCTTAAAAAATATTCCATTGCAACCCATTGGAATTGGTGAAAGCATTATTCTTAGAAATATTTTCTTTGAAACAGCTAAGTTTGATTTAAAACCCGAGTCACTTGTGGAGCTAAACAAACTGCTTGAATTACTGACAAACAATCCCAATATGATTGTTGAAATATCAGGCCATACAGATAATGTAGGGGGACAAGAATACAACAGGATTTTATCTGAAAACAGAGCCAAAGCAGTCTTCAATTTTCTTGTTGAACACCAAATCAGTGCAAATCGTTTGTCATATAAAGGATATGGAGATACACGACCTATTGACATTAATACAACGGATGAAGGAAGAGCCAACAACAGAAGAACGGAATTCAAAATTCTCAGCAATTAAAAAAACATAAATTATTACTAATGCCATCTATCTTTAAGGAAGAGCATATCTTTCATTTTGACAGCCTTACATCTACAAATGATTATGCTGTAAGCATGCTTGATTCATCAAAGGAAGATGCTTTTGTTATCGTAACAGGAGAGCAAACAAAAGGCAAAGGTCAGAGCGGCAACGTTTGGCTGAGCGAAAAGGGTAAAAACCTCATTCTTTCTTTGGTTTTAAAGCCTGATTTTCTTAAAATTGAAGATCAGTTCCAGCTCAATAAAATTACAAGTCTTGCAGTAAGGGATTTTTGTATGGAACAAACTCAGAATATGTGTCAGGTATATATTAAATGGCCCAATGACATTTATCTTAATAATAAAAAAACTGCCGGTATTTTAATTGAAAATTTTATTGTTGGAAGTGAGTATAAGCATGCAGTGATTGGAATAGGCATCAATATTAATCAGGTTAAATTCCCGCCTGAAATACCCAATGCCACTTCCATAGCTAACGAAACAGCTGCCTATATAAACTTAGAAACAGCATTGACAAATTTCATCAATCATTTTGAAAAGTGGCTTAAACTTCTGAAAAACAATGAAACAGAGGAAATTCATAAAGAATACCTTAAATCCTTGTACCAACTTGGCACACTTGCCAACTATTCATTTAAAAACACTATGATAAAAGCACAAATTACCGGTGTAGATAATTTTGGGCGTTTGGCTTTATGTAAAGATAATGGAGAGCTTATCTTCTGTAATATGAAGGAAATAAAATTCATGTAAGTTAATTCAGATTAAATAGATCAATTACTTCTATTTAAGTTGAGTTTTAAACGAAGCGAATTCAAAACAACAATAATATCAGAAAATGCCATGGCCAATGCAGCTAACATTGGAGAAAGGAATCCTGCAGCAGCGAAAGGTATGGCAAGGATATTATAGAAGAAAGCCCAGAAGAGGTTTTGTTTTATGGTAGTAAGCGTTTTTTGAGAAAGTAATAAAGCTGGTTTTAACAGGGAGATATTGCCGTTAAGCAAGATAATCTGAGCTGATTCCACTGCAACATGTGTGGCATTGCTAAGAGAAATCCCCACTCCTGCTTGCGCAAGTGCAGGGGCATCATTGATACCATCACCCAACATAGCTGTTTTTCCCAGATTATCAAATGATTTAATGATTTCCAGTTTCTCAGCAGGTAATTTTTCGTAATACACCTCAGAAATTCCCAGTTTTTCAGCTACATTCATGCAATTGGACTTGGTATCACCACTCAACATTACTGGTGTGATATTTCGGGTTTTAAGAAAGTCAATAATTTCTTTAGCATTTATCTTTATTTCGTCTTCAATATCCACTGTAGCAATAAGTTCCTCATTTTTTAATACATAGATATTATGTTCTAAGTTACTTGGGGATTCTTTTATAAGTAGTTTTGAACCTACTTCATATTTATTATTTAAACTATCCCAACCACAAATACCAACGCCTTTAATTTCTTCTGTTTTTTCAAAATTTACGGGTTTTATTCCTGATTTTGCCAGCTCTCTTACTATTGACTCAGCAATGGGGTGAGATGAATATTTTTCAAGTCCGAGTAAGATACTTTTTATAACGGCTTCTTCTTCCCCTATTGTATTGATATTCTTAATTTTAAAGGCACCGGTGGTAAGTGTTCCTGTTTTGTCAAACACAATGCGTTTTATATGGGCAAAATGCTCTATAGTAATACCACCCTTAATGAGTATGCCTTTCCCTGCCATTCCACCCACAGCAACAACAACTGCTGTTGGAATTGCAAGGCCTAAAGCACAGGGACAAGCTACCACAAGAACTGCTATACTCCGCATGATTGCATCTTTTATATCAATGTCCAAAATAAAATAAAATAATAGGAAGGTAAAGAGAGATAAAGTTAAAACCAATGGGACAAAAATGCGACTTATTTTATCGGCAAGGTTTTGCAATTTGGGCTTTTCATTCTGAGCATTTTTTACCAGCTCAATTATTTGTGACAACACAGTATTGTTGCCAACTTCCGTAGCAAAAATTTTCAAATTACCTTGAACAAGGATACTACCACTTATTACTTTATCCCCTTTCTGTTTGTAAACAGGAATGCTTTCTCCTGTTAACATTGATTCATTGACAGTGGCATTTCCCCAATAAATAGTTCCATCAACAGGAATTTTATCTCCTTCATTAACTAGTAATCGGTCATTTTTTATAACATTCTCTGAATCAATATCTTCAATGGTTTCAATTGAAGCATTCATATCACTCAAAATTCTTTTAGCCTTTTCGGGTTGTAATTTCAATAGTTCGTCAATTGCCGATGTTGTTCGTTTAATAGACCGTTGTTCGATGAGGTTTCCGAATAAAACGATGGTGATTATACTTGCAGCTGTTTCGTAGAACATATAGTTGTGACCTAATTCAGCAAAAGTGCCTATCAAGCTATAAATAAAGGCAGCAGATGAACCTGTAAAAATAAGGACATCCATATTTGTATAACCCGATTTTAAAGATTTATAAGCGCTTAAACCAAAGTGATAAAGACCAATAGTATAAACAGGTATTGTAAGTAACATTTGAAAAAACATGTTGTGTAAAATGTCAACTTTCAAAAACATTGACAAAAGCAAAGGGATAGTAAAAATCAATGAAATGGCAAACTTTAACTCTATTCCAAAGTTAAATGTCTTTTTAACATGGTTGTTTGAAGGCTTTTCAACTTTGTAGCCCAATGATTCAATTAGTTTTATACCTTTATTAATGTCTTGTTCCTGTTCATATAAGAAAGCAACTTCAGATGTAGGGAAACTCACATTGACGTTTTTAAAACCATGTTTTTCTAAGTGTATTTTTATATTTTGAGCGCAGCTGACACAGCTCATGCCAAATACTTTAATATATATTTTATTATCAATTGTTTTCATTTCAGATATATTTTCACAAAGTTACAAATTATTTAGAATTATTCTAATTATGAAAATTATAAATAAAAAAACTGCTTCAGAAAAAATTCCAAAGCAGTTAAGAAAAAAAAACAGATTTTACAATAATTCCTTGCAGATATCCAGGGTATCCTGTGCAATAACAAGTTCTTCGTCAGTTGAAACAGTAATGACAATTGTTTTGGAACCAGACTTGGTTAAAACGGCATCTTTACCCCTTAATTCATGGTTGGTTTCATAATCAAACTCAACGCCCAAAAACTCCATGTCCTTACACACTCTTTCTCTGACGGCAAAGTCATTTTCGCCAACTCCGCCAGTAAAAACGATGATATCAACGCCACCCATTGCGGCAGCATAAGCACCAATGTATTTTTTAATTCTGTAAACGTACATATCTAAGGCCAGTCTTGCTTTTTTGTTGCCTTCTCCTGCTGCTTTCCAAAGGTCTCTCATATCAGAGGAAACACCAGAAATACCAAGAACACCACAATTTTTATTGATAAAATTATTGGCTTTTTTGAGATCCATATCTTCTTTTTCCATCATAAAAAGAAGTGCACCAAGATCGAGGTCACCACATCTGGTACCCATTATGAGGCCTTCAACTGGTGTAAGTCCCATTGATGTATCAAATGACTTTCCATTTTTAATGGCAGCAATAGAAGCGCCATTTCCAAGGTGACAAGTGATAATTTTTTGTGAATTATAATTTCTGTCGAGTATTTCACAAGCTTTAGCAGACACATAACGGTGACTTGTTCCATGAAAGCCATATCTTCTGACTTTATGTTTATCGTACATTTCAGAAGCAACGGCATACATGTAAACATAATCGGGCATGGTAGCGTGAAAAGCAGTATCAAAAACGCCACACTGAGGCACATTTGGCAATAATTTCTGCATGGCATAAATACCTTTCAAGTTGGCAGGGTTATGTAAAGGCGCTAAATCTACACACTCTTCCATTTTGTCAATGATTTCTTGGGTAATCAGTACGCTGCCGCTGAACTTTTCTCCGCCATGAACCACTCTATGTCCTACGGCAACAATTTCATTTTCATTTTTAATAATTCCATACTCCGGATGCATTAAAACCTTTAAAATAAGGTTCACGCCAACTTCATGGTTAGGAACATCCTGAATCATTTTATAGGTATCTTTTCCTTTGGCTTGATGTTTAATTTCACTGTCCTTGATGCCTACTCTTTCAACCAATCCTTTAGCCAGAACTTCTGCTTCATCAGCCATATCAAGAAGCTGGTACTTAATAGATGAGCTGCCACAATTTAATACTAATACTTTCATTTATTTTTATTTAATTTGATGTTAATAATAAAGTTTATTAAAATTATTTACCTGCTGCCTGATTAACAGTAATTGCAACAAGATTTACAATGTCATCCACAGAACAACCTCTTGAAAGGTCATTTATAGGAGCAGCCATTCCCTGAAGCACAGGTCCCACAGCTTCAGCCCCTGCAAGGCGTTGAACAAGTTTATAAGCAATATTTCCGACTTCAAGAGTAGGAAAAATAAGCACATTAGCATTTCCGGCAATAGGACTGCCGGGTGCTTTGCTCTTTCCAATAGCTGCCACAATAGCTGCATCAGCTTGTAATTCACCGTCAATTTTGATATTTGGATCAATTTCTTTAGCAATTCGAGTGGCATTAATGACTTTATCACACATTGGATGTTTGGCACTTCCTTTTGTTGAGAAGCTCAGCATAGCAACTCTTGGCTCTAGTCCAATAATAGCTTTAGTTGTTTTCGCAGTCATGACTGCAATTTCGGCAAGTTCTCTTTCAGTAGGGTCTGGATGAACGGCACAATCAGCAAAAACGAGGATGCCATTATCTCCGATATTTTTATCTGCAAATATCATAAAGAATACTCCGGAAACCACACTGATACCAGGGAGGGTTTTTACAATCTGAAATGCCGGACGGAGCACATTACCAGTAGAATTCATTGCCCCTGCAACTTCACCGTCAGCATCACCATTTTTAATCATCATTACTGCATAGTACAATGGGTCTTCAATCAGTTTTAATGCTTCTTCCTTTGACAAACCTTTACTTTTACGGATTTCTACAAGCATGTCTGCATAGAAATCTTTTTTGGGGTTGCTTATTGGATCTATCAGTGTTGCTTTTGCAATATTATTTAAACCAAATTCAGAAGCTTTTTTCTTAATTTCTTCCACATTGCCCAAAAGTGTTATCTGAGCCAAACCTTCACCAATGATAATATCGGCAGCTTTCAATGTTCTGTCTTCATTGCCCTCGGGCAATACAATTCTTTTTTTGTGCATTCTAGCACTCTCTTTGATTTTGTTTAATATTTCCATAATTATAAAATGAATAGTTTAAAAAAAATAAGCAATATTTCAGGATGCTTTTGCAAACAAATATAATCGACAAAAAAAGCATTTTTTTTTGAATAATAAACATTTTATCTGTTTTTTTTTTATTAACAGATTTCCAATAGTTAAGGGGGATAGATTTATAAAACTAAAGGAGCGTTACAGTACCTGTAAACCTGTATTTATGATCGGTTCCAGAATGTGTTTGAAAAAAGATAACCCATGTGTAAACACCCGACATACAATCTGTTCCATCTAAAGACTTACCATTCCAAAAATTGTTGATATCGTTTGAATGAAATTGAAGACCACCCCATCGGTCAAAAATGTACATTTCAAATGTTTCATTATTAATTCCGATACCTACAGGGCCAAAACGATCATTTATATTATTACCGTTAGGCGTAAAAGCATTGGGAACATAAAAGGTAACGTTTTCTTCAACAATAATTTCTTGTGAAGTAGAGTCTGTACAATTATGATTATTTTGAACATACAATTCAATGGTATAGGTTCCTGCTACAGAATAATTATAGGTTGGATTGAGTTCTGTGTCAGTGCCACCATCACCAAAATACCATAAATAAGTTGTTGCATTGGTTGAAGTGTTTGAGAAGGAGACATTACTTCCGGTATAGGCAGGATTTGGGCTAAAGCTAAAATCAGCAACCGGAGCCGGGTAAACAGATAAAATATTTTGAGCAAAATTACTGCATCCATGAATGGTAGTTGCACTTAGAACGACACTGAAATTACCCTGAATTTGGTAAATATGCTGAGGGTTTTCTAATGTGGAAGCCGTTCCATCACCGAAAAACCATTGAAAAGTGAGACTGTCGTCACTGAGATTGATAAATTCTACAAAGGCGGGTGCGCAGGTATTGAAAGAATCTGTAACAAAACTTACTTGAGGTTGGGGGTTGATGGTAATAGTCTGCTGAATGCTATCCATGCAACCCAAGTTATTGGAAACAACGAGAAGCACAGCATAGGTTCCGGGCTGAACATACTGATGGGTTGGATTTTGTGTACTTGTTGATGAGAGACCATCACCAAAATTCCAATTCCAGTCTGTTATCTGACCAGATGAATCAATCGAACTGTCAAAGAAACTTGTAGGCTGTCCCTGACAAAAACCAGATGAAGTGAAGTCAGCAATAACAGATTGGCCAATAGAAATTGTTACAGAAGCTGATGCAATGCAACCTATGCTGTCAGTTACCTGCACGGTATAAGTAGTTGTTTGCGATGGTGTTGCAATCGGATTGGCTATCAAAGAATCAGTAAGACCATAGCCGGGGCTCCAAACATAACTTATACCACCACTTGAGAAAAGTTGCACATCAGAACCTGGGCAAATGGTAGTATCATTACTAATCTGAGCTGTTGCAGTAGTTAAAAAGACGGTCATCGAATCAAAAGCTTGACAACCAAAATTATCAGTAACGCCGACTATGTATGTTGTTGATTGATTTGGTGTTGCCAAAGGATTGGGAATGGATGGATTATCCAATGAAGATGAAGGTTGCCATTCGTAGAGAACACCTCCCGAAGCATTCAGGTTAACACTTCCCCCCTGACAGATAAAAAGGTCACTTCCTGCATTTGCTTGAGGCAAAGGTAAAATACTCACTATCACATCATCTGTAGCCTGACAACCTGTATTATCAGATACGGTCACAGTATATGTCGTTGTCTGAATAGGTGTTGCAATAGGGTTAAATATATTGGTCTGATTTAACGAGGGGTTGGATGCCCATTGGTAGTTCAATCCGCCTGAAGCAATAAGCTGTACTTGACCACCTGCACATATACTGGTATCATTTCCGGCAAAAGCAACCAAAAAATCAACAGTAACCACAACCGAGGCAGTGCCACTACAACCAATATTATCGCTTATACTTACAGTATAAGTAGTTGTTGAAGCAGGAGAAGCAACAGGGTTATGGATATTGGGGTTGCTCAAACCTGTCGCTGGGGACCATTGGTAGGAAGTACCACCGCTTGCATTAAGTGTAACGCTTCCGCCAACACAAATGGACACATTAGAACCGGCAGAGTAATTTGTATTTATAACAAAGACTGTTACGGGTACACGATAATGACCGGGACATGTACCCACATAATAAGTAGTTGTAACGTTGAGAGGTGGTGTTGTATAGGAATTTCCTGTTCCAAGTACATTCCCTGCTATGATGCTGTCGTACCATGTTATAACAGTATTTGGTGGCACAAATCCTAATAATGAAGCTGTTAATGTGGCTGGATTTCCTCCACAGACAGTATCATTGGGTGCAACAATCTGGTAATTAGTAATTGCGGCATTAGAAGTGCCCACACCACCTTTTGTAGCGCCATTTGGAATAAACTCGGTGATGCTACTGGAATTTGAAGTGCCATTTAATCCTGCAAGCGCTTCTCTTACCGGGCTTCCATTTGAAACTGCAATATATCCACCACCACCACCACCACCTGGTCCTTGGGCTTGAACTTTGTTATTGGCAATAATATTCTGGTCGCCACCTACCCCACCGTTTGCACGAATGGTAATGCCACTGACAGTGCCAAAAGTATTCATGATAACAGTACCTGCACCGCCACCACCACCAGCACCATCGGAGTTATAACCGATTATACCCCATGGTGAAGAAGAATTCTGACCGGGGTCACCATTGGCAACAATCTGACCATCACCGGACAAGCTGCCATAAGAAAGGAAATAAACGATACCTCCACCTCTTCCACCGACACCTCCATAGGTATCATTTTCTTCTCCGGAACCACCACCACCCCCTAAAAAAATCCTTCCGGATGAATAGTCTAAAGGTCTTCCGCCAAGGCCACCATTATTACGTCTGTAGTCTCCTCCCCAAGCAGAATTGTTTGGAGCCAACGATAAGGCATTCTGGTTACTGTTACTAAAAGAATAGCCCCCTTTGCCTCCACCGGAAGAAGTGTTATTTGCAAAATTAGGGCCTTCAAAATTCCAAGCAGTAGCCCATCCAGGAGTACTCAGATCAGGATTTCCTTTTCCATTCCAAGCATTAATGTTACCTCCATTTGCACCACCACCACCGCCTGAGTTGTGGGTATTTCCACCGCCTCCACCATTGGCAGGAGCACCACGACAATACCTGCCTCCGTAAGCATCATAATCGGTTTTATAGCCGAGAATACTTTCTCCCTTTTCAGCCCCCTCACCTGAATTAGTTGCAGCCCACTGACCACCTCCCCACATAAAATCATTTTCAAGTTCACCACCTCTAAAACCTTTTCCTGTAGTGTACATTGAACCTCCAGAGTGAATAATGGAGTTACCATTTACTTCAACAGATACCACACCACCCTTTTCGCCATCCCAAATATCACATGTAAGTACACCCCCTGAATTAATTGTTAGTGTCTGATAACGGGGAACACGAATTACCTGAGTTTTTCCTGTAGCTGTGTAAGAGTACCTTAAGCCACAATCTATCACAATACTTGAAGCATTGGGAATTGATTTTACCTGAACAAATTCATACAAGCCGCAATTGTTATAATTTGAAACAGAACCCCAAGTATCATCTATTGGGAAACCAAATCCGCCTTGAATATATGAATTTGAAGAAGCCCCTTGCATTTGAATAATCATAAGAAGGTCGCCAACCTGAAGATTAGATGTGAAACGGCTATTTGCATTTAAAGCACTATTCTGAACATTGAGAGTAATATCACCTGTATTTGCATTTTGAGTTAATACTGTATATTCATTGACAATGGTGTTCGTCACAGATAATGACTTATTACCATGCTTACCTCTTTGTGCATAAGAAGAAACATGCAAAAAAGAGAACATCATTGCAAAAATTAAATAATAAATAGGTTTCATCAGATGTCTGAATCTTTTTTTAGTAGGTATATAAACTAATTATTGACGTACATGTATGCCTATAGTTGCCCAAAATAATTTTACAAAGATATTAAGATTCCTTTAAATCCTTATTCAAGAAATAAAAACTTAAAAAATTCATTGAGAAATAATATTAGAAAAGTTAATTGGTAAAATCAATTGAATGAAAATTTAAATAAAACATTATTTTTGTACATCAATTCATGTTTATTTAATTTCTGATGTTTAAATTCAAAACAGGTAAATTAAGTTTTTTTGAAACCTTAATTCCAATTATATTTCTAATAATTGCACTATCTTACAACGTTTTTGTTTTTAAAGGTAATTCATTAGGAGGTCCCAATCAATTAGTATTGCTTTTTTCAGCTGCTATTGCGGCTCTTATAGGATTCAGACATGGACATAAATGGTCCTCGATAGAAAAAGGAGTTGTAAAGAGTATCAGTACTGCAATACCTTCTATTCTTATTCTTCTTGTTATAGGTTCATTAGCAGGCACATGGCTTATCAGCGGAATTGTTCCGGCACTTATATATTATGGATTACAAATTCTCAACCCCTTTATATTTCTTTTTGCTGCATGTGTTATATGCTCAATTGTTTCTTTGGTTACAGGAAGTTCATGGTCAACAGCAGCTACTATAGGCATTGCTTTGGTAGGAATTGGTAAAACGCTTGGTATCCATGAAGGGTTGGTTGTGGGGGCAATCATTTCTGGTGCCTATTTTGGTGATAAAATATCACCCATGTCAGATACAACAAATTTAGCATCGGCAATGGCCGGTACAGATTTGTTCACCCATATCCGCTATATGACTATCACTACAATTCCATCCATTTCAATCAGTTTGCTACTTTATCTTCTGATAGGGTTTTCCTATTCGTCGGAGGCTTCTGCAACAAATGTTGATGCAGTACTGAAATCAATTGAAAGCACTTTTAATATACATTGGGCCCTTTTTATTGTACCCATTTTAGTGATATTTTTAATAATAAAAAAAGTACCAGCATTGCCTGTCCTTTTGGCCGGAACATTATTAGGAGCTGTATTTGCAATAATTTTTCAACCTCATATTGTAGGTATTATTGCTGAAAACAGTACATTAGATTTTAAAACCATGTATATTGGCAGTATTAAAGCTATGTCAACACGAATTAATATTCCTGTTGACAACCCAATTGTCAGTGAACTTTTTACAACAGGCGGTATGTATGGCATGTTAAATACGGTCTGGCTCATTCTGTGTGCGATGGTATTCGGGGGCGTTATGGAAGCAACAGGAATGCTAAGAATTATTTCAAAAAAAATTTTAGCTTACGCAAATTCTGTGGGTTCGCTTATAGCTTCAACGGTAGGAGCATGTTTGTTTTTCAATATTACAGCTTCTGACCAATACCTTGCTATTGTTATTCCCGGAAAGATGTTTAAAGAGTCTTACGAAGAGAAGGAACTTGCCCCACAGAACCTGAGCAGGACTTTAGAAGACAGTGGCACCGTAACATCTGTTCTCGTACCATGGAATACATGCGGTGCTACTCAATCATCTGTATTAGGTGTTGCTACCTTTATTTATGCTCCTTTTTGTTTTTTCAATATAATCAGCCCGATTATGACAATGATTTTTGCTTTTTTCAATATTAAAATTGCAAAAATTAAAAAAGAAGAAATTGAAACATTATCTTCTTCAAATTAAAACCATATTTTAATTTTTGCTGACAAAATTTAATATTAAAACATATTATTTGCTAATAAGTTCAGATTAAGCAATCCCTTTACCAAAGCTACCTGCGACTTAACAAACAAATAATTTGTATAATGAATTTATATAATTAGAATTAATAAAATATAAATTAAGCATACATTTCTTTAATTATTAATAATTAATTTATAATTTTGCAATGAATTATAAAAATATTATAATAAATATTAAAAATAAGAAGATAGTATTACTTATTTGTAAATTTAAATGAAGGGAAGCTATTCATATTATTTATTCCTGATTTTTTTTGTATTTATAATCTGCTTGACATTTTTAAGTGTGGCCATATTCGAGATGCACAAAATAAATATTTTATATTCAAAGTCTAACAGGTGGCCTGAAAAGGCTTACTTTTTCAATAGTCAGACAGGAATAAGGCTTTCCCCATTACTACATGCTCAAATGACAGATAATTCCTATTATTTGAAAACACATGAATTAGGTTATAGGATTGACAAATTAGAAGATGCCTTAAGTTATAGAAGTGGGGGTATTTTGTCCTTAGGATGTTCATTTACATTCGGTGATGAAGTTGAAGCATCTGAAACATATTCGCATATTCTTGCTGATAGCATGGGAGCACAATCCTATAATTACGGTGTTTGTTCTTTTAACTATCCAGCTGCTTTGTTATTACTGAAAAAGCTTTCGGAGAATCATATCCTTGATTCTTTGAATCCTTCTATGATTGTATTAGGCTGCTGGGAAGGACTTCATACCAGATCTTACCAGTCCTTTTTTCCAATGGCTGAAAATTTGATACTTCCTTGTCCTTCATTCATAAATAATAAAGAAGGTAAAATTGAAATAAAGTGTAACCTCAATAAAAATTATGTTTTCAATTTGAAAGATTATTATGCAAGTAGAAGAAATCAAAACCTTGACATAAAAACATATTTCAAGCTTTTTCCTTACGCTACGGAATATTGGATACAAAAAATTAAAAACACAAAAGATAAAAAAATTGAAGTCAATGATGAAATGGTTTATTCCATGTACGATTTCATTTTGAATGAAATGCAGCAACAAATTGATACAAGCAAAACAAAAATAGTTCTGTTGTGGATGCCCCATCAATTAAGACTTCAACCCCACCCTGCTCTTGTAGAACTGTGTATAAATAAATATAAAGATATCATTTTAATTGATGGCTATTCAGCGGTAAAAAAATACCGTGTTCCTGAACTGGATTATATGCGAAGACACCCTCAGAAATCTTCACATCTAGCATACGCAAATGAAATTTGGGAAAAAGTAAAAAACGATTACAAAGAAAGTCCAAACTAATACCCATATATTTTTATTCAATTTTAGGTTTTCAAAATAATTACGAGAAGGTAATCATCACTCCATTTCGAGTTTTTCAAAAAAATCACCAATACAAATCAATTTATTTAATGCTGGATTAACCGTCATTATTATTTGTATTTTTACACAAATTTTAAATAATAAATTATGGATAATGTATTAAAAATATTCAATCGTTTTTGGAACGATTACACATCACAAAATCCTCTTGCACTAAGAATTTCGGATCTTTTCAAAGCAGAAGGTGAAAATGTGGTACATGATCATATCGCCTTGAGAACATTTGGTATAGAAAAAATTAATTTGGATAAAGTTTCAGAGATTTTTCTTAAAATAGGTTATGAAGCTAAAAATGAATATGTTTTTGAACAAAAACAACTTTCAGGAAAACATTTTGAACATAAAACGATAAAAGAAGCACCAAAAGTTTTCATCAGCGAGTTGAAACTTGATAATTTCAGTCAATTTTTGAAGGAAACTGTTTTAAATATTATTAATCAAATACCGGATACATTAATTCACAACAATGAATTTGTATTTGGTAAAAGGTTGTGGTCGCAACCTTCTTTTGAAATTTATAATAAATTAAGAGATGAATCTGAATATGCTGCATGGTTGTATGTTCACGGCTTCAGGGCGAATCATTTTGCCATATTTGTTAATGCACTTAAAAAATTCAATGACATCAGAAAAGTAAATAATTTCGTAAAATCAAATGGGTACATGATGAACATTGTTAATGGTCTTGAAACCTATGGATCAGCAGAAGAACTTCTCGAGCAATCGTCAACAAAGGCAGAAATTGCAGATATTGATTTTATTGAAGGTCATTTCAAAGTTCCTGCTTGTTTTTATGAATTTACCCAGAGATACCCCGATAAAGAAGGTAAGCTTTATGGTGGATTTATTGCCGCTTCGGCAGATAAAATCTTTCAAAGCACCGATTATTACACACTGAAAAGAAATGAAATGATGTAGTTTATTAAATACAAAAAGATGTTTATTTCACCAATAAATACTGAATTAGAAAGACAGTTTAAGGTTCTATCTGAAAAAATTGAAGGAGAATTTCATTTTTCCAATTTATACCGATTGTTATATGCGACAGATGCCTCTGTTTATAGGGAAATTCCATTGGCTGTAGCATATCCAAAAAACACAACAGACGTCAGACAAATTATTGAATTTGCTCATATTTCTAATATCAGTATTATCCCTCGCGCAGCCGGAACATCATTAGCCGGACAGGTTGTAGGAAATGGCATTGTGGTCGATATTTCAAAGCACATGACCAAAATACTTGAATTGAATACAAAAGAAAAATGGATAAAAATTCAAGCAGGTGTTGTTCTTGATGAACTCAATAAGTATCTTGAAGGGTATGGACTTTTCTTTGGTCCCGAAACATCAACTTCAAACCGTTGTATGCTTGGTGGTATGGTTGGAAACAATGCTTGTGGTGCTCATTCTCTTATTTATGGCAGCACCCGCGACCACCTTATTTCCGTTGATGTTATTTTAAGTGACGGCAGTTCGTGTACATTAGGCCCTTTGACTCCAGAAGAATTAGAAAGTAAAAAGCTTTCTGACTCTCTTGAAGGGAAGATATACAGACACATGACAGGAACGCTTTCTGACACAGAAAATCAAAAAAATATTCGGGCCGAATATCCGGCTCCATCTGTGAAACGCAGAAACACAGGGTATGCCATAGATATTCTTTTGGAGCAACAACCCTTTAACCCAGACGGCCCACTATTTAATCTGGCTAAGCTTATAGCGGGCTCGGAAGGAACTCTGGCTTTTATTACTGAAATAAAACTTAATCTTGTCGACCTTCCTCCTAAAAACAAGGGACTCTTATGTGCTCACTTTTCGTCAGTTAATGAAAGTTTGAAAGCAAATCTGATTGCATTGAAGCACAATCCTGTATCTATTGAACTAATCGATGAAATTATTATTAATTGCACTAAAGAAAATATTGAGCAACAAAAGAACCGTTTTTTTATCCAAGGAACTCCAGGAGCCATACTTATTATTGAGTTTACTGACAGCTCCAAGGAACTTATCGTTCAACGTTCTGATGCTTTGATTAATGATTTCAAAGAAAACAACATGGGGTATCACTATCCTTTACTATTTGATTCGGATATTAATAAAGCCTGGGCATTACGAAAAGCAGGCCTTGGATTACTTTCAAATGTTGAAGGAGAAGCAAAGCCTGTTGCTGTTATAGAAGACACTTCTGTTGATGTGAATTTATTACCGGATTATATTATTGATTTTCAGAAACTGCTTGAAAAGCACAATTTGTCATGTGTTTATTATGCACATGCAGCCACAGGAGAGTTACATTTGCGTCCTGTTCTGAATCTAAAAAAAGAGTCAGATGTTAAATTGTTTCGTACAATTCTTCATGAAACAGCAATTTTAGTTAAAAAATACAGGGGTTCCTTAAGCGGAGAACATGGTGATGGCCGCTTGAGAGGAGAATTTATACCTTTGATGATAGGAGAAAAAAATTACACCATTATTAAAGAAATTAAAAAGGTATGGGATGAGAAATCAATTTTCAATGCCCGCAAGATTGTAGATACCCCGTCTATGAATACCTCTCTTCGTTTTGATGCAGGGCAGAATGCAAAAAAAATTGAGACCATTTTTGATTTCAGTAAAAACAATGGAATTCTTGGTGCGACAGAATTGTGCAATGGATCAGCAGATTGCCGCAGAACCGCAGTAATAGGAGGATTAATGTGTCCCAGTTATATGGCTACCCTTAATGAAACAGATACTACAAGAGCAAGAGCCAATATTCTAAGGGAATTTCTGACGCGTTCCGAAAAATCAAATCCATTTGCTCATAATGAGATTTATGAGGTTCTTGATTTATGTCTTTCTTGCAAAGCCTGTAAAAGTGAATGCCCTTCAAATGTTGACATGGCAAAGCTTAAAGCAGAATTTTTACACCATTATTATAAAGAAAAAGGTATTCCATTAAGAACACGCCTCATTGCATTCATTTCGACAATTAACAAAATGGGAACGCTGTTTCCTTCACTTTTCAATTTCTTTATATCCAACACTTTCTTTTCAAAATATTTAAAAAAAATACTTGGTTTTGCACCAAAACGTTCAATTCCACTCTTGTATAAAACTACATTGGAAAAATGGGCATTAAGGCATCTGTCGCTTTTAAATAAAAATGCTTTTCAGAAAACTAAGGTTCTTTTATTTAATGATGAGTTTACAAATTACAATGATGTAGAAATAGGCATTAAAACTTTAAAACTACTATCCGCTTTGGGCTATAGAATTGAAATGGCCGGAAATGATTTAAGTGGTCGTACTTTTTTGTCGAAAGGCTTATTGAAAAATGCAAAACGAATTGCCAACAACAACATAGCCATCCTAAAAAACAAGATGCAAGAAGACACTGTCCTCTTGGGAATTGAACCATCTGCCATATTAGGATTCAGGGATGAGTTTATAGATCTTGCAAAAAGCGAGAATAAATCAGCTATAAAGAAAATTGCTTCTGTTGCATTCATGATAGATGAGTTTATCACTAAAGAAGCAGAAGCAGGACATATTGATAAAAGTTTATTTACAAATGATACATGTAAAATTTATTTGCATGGTCATTGTCACCAAAAGGCATTAGCGTCGGTACTACCCACAAAAAAAATGCTTGAATTGCCTAAAAATTATGAAGTCATCGAAATAAAGTCGAGTTGTTGTGGTATGGCAGGAAGTTTTGGTTATGAGAAAGAGCATTATGATGTTTCCATGAAAGTTGGCGAATTGGTACTGTTTCCGGCTGTACGTAATGCCGAAAAGAACTCATTGGTATGTGCACCCGGCACAAGCTGTAGACATCAGATAAAAGACGGAACCGGCATAAAAGCATTGCATCCTGCTGAGATACTTTATGGAGCCTTGATTGATAAAGGCTGAGAGAATGGGTTATTTAAACAAATATCAAGAAAGAAATTTGAAGATTATCATATTAACATTATTTTTTAATTCCTTTTTTGAGAATCTGATTATAATACATAATTTTGTCATATTTCAATAGTTTCTCAACATTAAAATGTATCAAAATAAGGGTAAACTCATTAAATAGTGTATAATATTTATAAATCATTTTTAATAACCAAATTTTTAATTATGAAAAAGACAGCAAATTATTTACCACTGGTAATTTTGGGTATTATGCTTTTAAATGCATGTGCAAGAGAAGAATCATCTGACGTTAATCAGGATAAGATTCACACAGCTTATGAGTTGTTTTACAATGCCAATGAAGACAAAACTTATGCAAGAGCTACATTTAAATTCAGTAATGCATTGGGAACAAATTTAAAACTCACATCTCCAAGTGAGGTTACTTTTAATGGTGATGTATTAACATTTAAAGATGCACTCGCTTATTACGAAAAGGAATATGCAGGTCCTATTTCAACAGGCACTTTTAAATGGGTTGACACAGATGGAAATGAATTTGAAAATACAATCTCTTTAAAAAGCATAAACTATCCAACTCCTCTTGATACTATTTCAAGAAGTGCCGCTTATGAGCTGTTTTGGGTTGGTGATAGCTTAATTGACAATGAAAAAGTAGTTCTGACAGTAAATGGTGTTTTAGAAGGAGATGCACAGATATTTACGCAGGATAATGTGAATGCAAAAAGTATCATTTTGGCATTAAATCAGTTGCAAGCATTAGGTCAAGGAAACGGTACTTTATGGATGGACAGGTATTTTACTCCTGCTTTGAGTGAAAAGACAAGTGCAGGTGGCCTTATAACAGGACGCTACAGACCGATAAATAAAAGTGTCTATTTAGATTAAAGCTTAGGCTGATGTCTATTTTTCTTAAAAGTTGATTTCATTACAATCTGCCTTAGAACTTAAAATCCCTACAAGTGTAAAGTGTTAGATTTAGTAATAGTTTATTTTTTTTGATTCAGTGTTTAAGGAAGTTTTTACTTACTCCCTGTGAAAGCTAAGTCCCAAAGATATTCCTGTATCTTTTAAATGCGATTTCGAAAACCTCAAACTCAAATCTCGAAGACTGAGTCTTGATAACTATGAGAGTCTAAGACACCGTTCCAGGAAATCTCTATAAGCCACTGATAATTCAGGCAATTTTACCTGAAAATTACTAATCAAAGCTACTTTTGTAAATGCATTTTTCTATTAATTTATTATTCGGTTTAACATTATTATTTTTCGTTTAACTAAATATTCAATTGTTTTATTTTATTTTATTTATAATTTTGATTCTCAATAAATAATACCTTCCATTCCTATTATTGTGTGGCGGGGTAAATATCTAAATAAAGATTTAACTCGTCAGTTTGCATATCGTTTTTGTGATAAGACGGCGGTAAATTAACAGAATAAATATTAATTAAATAAGCAAAATGAGAACAAAATTCGCTTTAGCAGTTTTAACCTGTTGTTTTTTCACAAGCTTTGCCCAGTGGCAACCCACTAAAGGACTTTATAGTGGGGATGTACATTCTGTAATAATCAGCAACAATGAAATTATTGTTGGTTCAAAGCAGATTTATAAATCGTTGGATAATGGTATGACATGGAATGTTAGCAACAATGGAATATCGGGAAGTGTAAGCGCTATAAGAAGCCTTGTAAAAATAAGTACAAATATTGTAGCAGGAACCGATGCAGGTGTTTTTTATTCAGCAGATAACGGAAATAGCTGGACGGTAAGTGCCGGAACTTCTTCATTAAATGTTTGGAGCATGGTGGTTAAAGGTACTAATGTCTTTTTATCAACCTTAGGCAGTGGTATTTACAAATCAATAAACAACGGACAGAACTGGTCTGCATGCAATACAGGCATAACAACACCACTTGTGGATATTCGCTTTCTAACAATTAAAGGGACGGATATTTATGCTGGTAGTGATGGCAGAGGAATATATAAATCTACAAACGATGGAGGAAGCTGGACTACTTCGAATACAGGGTTACCAGGCAGTTATTATGCAATTGTTGGTTTAGCTGTGGTAGGTAATAACATTATTGCAGGAACCGGCGGAGCAGGTGTATATAAATCTACAAACGATGGTGCAAATTGGAGTTCTGTAAATAACGGAATATCATCTACAGATTATATTATGGATATGAGTGTAAATGGCAGCAGTATTTATGCAAGCACACTCACAGGGAACTTATACAAGACAACGGATTATATTAACTGGAATGCTGTTTCTCCGGGAAATTTTACAGCCACAAGATTTGAAGCTTTCTTTCAGGACGGCACTGATTTTTTCGTTGGAACTTGGGGCTTTGGCAGTCCAGAACAATCTTATGGATTATTTAAGACGCCGGATGATGGACAGACATGGAATCATATAGGTATAACAGATTATCCTGTGTCGTGTATCGAAATGTCGGGGAGCAACATTTTAGCAGGCACTTATGATGTATCTGTAAACACATCACGTATTCCATTATTTAGAACCACAGAAACTGATTCCGTTTGGAATTTCAACATCGGTGGCTTTGCAGGCAGTAATATCACTGCGCTTAAGTCAAATGGTGCTGTTGTATATCTTTTCGACTTTTCGGGTTCAGGTCAGTCTCAGGTGTACCGTTCAACGAATAACGGTAACAACTGGACAAGTACAGGCTACAATGCACTTTACAATAAATTTGTCAAATTTGTTATTGCGGGTTCTTTGATTTATGCAGCTGATGATTCCAACTCTTCATCACATGTGTATGTAAGTTCAGACAACGGTCAAACATGGACAGCTGTAAATACCGGTTTATCTACATCCATAGTACATACATACGACATTGTTTTAAAAGGCACAACATTATTTTTAGGGACCGACCATGGTGTTTACAAAAATACAGTAGGTCAAAATAACTGGACTGCCGTGAACAGTGGCTTAACAAATATGTATGTAAAAGCCATGTGGATTTCTGGTGCTGATATTTATGCAGGCACTCAGGGCGGTGGTATTTTTAAATCTACTAATGACGGTGCGCAATGGATTGATGTAAGTACTGGTATTCCCCTATTTACAAATATTACATGTTTTACAGGTTCCGTCACAAATATTTTTGCAGGAACCGACAATGGTGTATTCCATTCCACCAACGGAACCTCATGGACTAGTGTCAGTACAGGACTAATAGATACAGCTATTACAGCCCTCAATGTCAGTAATAATTATTTGTGGGCAGGTACAACAGCTCACGGTGTATGGCGTAGGGAGTTATCACAACTTATTGGTGCTATTCCTCCAACACCGGGTGTTATTACAGGTAGCACATCCGTATGTCAAGGCAGTACAAACACTTATAGTGTAGCACCTGTGAGCGGTGCAACCAGCTACACATGGACATTGCCAAACGGTTGGACGGGTACCAGCACAAGCAATTCAATTAATGCAACAGGAGGCACAAGCGGAAACATTACTGTTACGGCAAACAACTCATACGGTTCATCATCTGCACAAACACTAACAATAAATGTGATATCTGTGAACACCAGTGTTACACAATCGGGCATGACCTTTACAGCCAATGCCACAGGGGCAAGTTATGTGTGGCTTAATTGCAATGGGTTTACAGTTATTTCCGGCGCAAATATGCAGAGTTACACAGCCACAGTTGTTGGTAGTTATGCTGTTATTATTACTCAGAATGGCTGTTCCGATACCTCCGCCTGTTTATTGGCTGATACAACATGTTATACCACCATTACCGGTGCCGATTTACCTCATGCAGGTTTGTCGGTTTTGCTGGCAGTTGATTCCCTAAGCAATGTAAGTGTGGGCAATTCAGGCGTTTCACAAAGCTGGAATTATTCTTCTTTAAGTCCCAGTTATATGAAATATGCTGTTTACGATGCAACATCTTCAACGCCTTATGCCTCAACATTCTCAGCATCAAACATATATACATACGGACCGGGCTATTTATTTGGCAGTTTGTATGGAGGAGCACCTGTCGGAACGGGAGACAATGGCTATGTTTTCTGGAAAAGCGACAATACGGGGTTGTGGACAACCGGCTTCAGACCTGATGGTGGAATATGTGCAGGAACTAATGTACATGACAACCCCCACGAATTGCTTATTGGTGCACCAGCTTCTTACGGCAGTGTTTTTAACAACTATTCCCGTTGGGAATTGCCCATAAATGCCAACATTGGCAATATTGATACCTTCTATGTAAAAGTGGTTACCAAAACCATAACTGCAGATGCCTGCGGCTCCATAACAACGCCCTTTGGTTTCTATCCAAATGTGTTGCGTCAGCACGAATATGCTATCAGTATTGACAGTGTTTATATGAAAATGGGTGGCACTTTGATAACATCTTTGGAGTTCAGCAGAGATACCTCAAATAATTATATGTATATTGCCAATGGCATTGGTTATCCTGTGTGTATTGTTCATGCAAATAAAAACAACGTAGTGAAGGATGTGGAATATTATGCTGGGGTATATTCGGGAATTAATAAAGAGCCTGAAGATATAACTCAAATAATTGTTTATCCAAATCCCACTACCGGAATTATAAATATTGAAATTCCAATCAATGGATCATCTAATGCACACCAAATTATTTTATATAATTCAATAGGTGCTTCAATAAAGCAAATTATTACCTATGATAATTTTGTAAATATTGATTTAAGTGGTCTTTCAAAGGGGGTATATCTAGTTAAAGTTATTGGAAATGAGTTTACAATTACACAAAAAATAATTTTTAAATAAAACAAAAAAATGAGAAGAACCTTATTATTTATTACACTTATCGCATTACATCTATCAACTAATGCACAAACCGTTCACTATGCACAAAGAGCTACGGGCAACCAGCTCGACGAAGGAAATGGCATTGCTGTTGACAACAGTGGCAATACTTATATAACCGGTCAGTTTGAAAGTGCCACGCTTAATTTTGGAACAGTTACTATTACAAATAATTCCACTGCTGGTGATGAAGATGCCTTTGTAGCCAAATTTGATGCTTCAGGCAATTGTGTATGGGCTAAAAGTATTGGAGGGAGTGCTAAAGAATATGGTTCTGCCATTGCCTTAGACAACATAGGAAATATTTTTGTTGCAGGTTATTTTGAAAGCAGTAGTTTTACATTAGGCTCCCAAACACTCAACAATACCGGCGACAGGGATGGCTTTGCAGTAATGTTTAACAATAATGGGGATGTGCAATGGGCTAAAAGTATGGGTGGTAATTATGACGATGAAGCCACTAGCATAAGCAGCGATGGTAACGGGAATGTGTATGTTATTGGTTATTTCTGGAGTTCAACTTTAAGTTTTGGAAGTCAGTCTGTAACTTCACATGGAGATGTGGATATTTTTACTGCTAAATATAATTCTTCAGGCACATTGGAATGGGCTAAAGCTATTGGTGGCACAGGTGACGATAGAGGTCGGGGTATTGTGGCTGATGCTTTAGGCAATCATATTATTACTGGTGGATACGAAAGCAGCAGTGTAAACTTTGGTTCTGCAACACTTACCAATAGCAATACGTATGAAGACTATCTTTTTGTGGCCAAATACGATAATACAGGCACCAATTTATGGGCAAAACATGCATGGTCAGCAGCAGCGGGTACCGAAGGTTCGTGTGTATCACTCGACCAAAATGGGAACTGCTATGTTGGAGGCACTTTTGATGGTACCACTGCACAGTTTGGGAGTTACACCATTACGAATAATAAACCCGGAGGCAGCAATGCCTTTATAGCTAAATACAATGCAACGGGTGTTGAACAATGGGCTTCAAATCCTGTTTCCGGCCCTGAGGGTAATCAAGTTTACTGTATAAGTACTGACAATGATGGATATAGTTATATATCAGGTTGGTTTACATCACCATCCGTAACATTTGGCTCTATTGTACTGAACAGCTCAGCCTATGGCGATAATATTTTTCTGGCAAGATATAACCCTGCCGGACAAGCAACTCATGCTTATGCCTTTAAAGGCACAGGATTTTCCGGTGGCTATGGCAATGCCATCTGTAACGATAATAACGGCAATGTTTTTCTGACAGGTTATTTTGAAGGAAGCAATATGACCTTTGGCACAACAACACTCACCAATACCGGCTCGTATGATGTGTATTGGACAAAAGTTAGTGCAGGTGCCAGCGGTTTGTACGAACCCGATGCCAGCCCCACTCTTTTGGCATACCCAAATCCGTTTTCAATCTCAACTATATTAGAATTCGGATATCCTATCAAAAATGCCGATTTATACTTGTATAATAATTTAGGAGAGGTTGTAAGAAAATATATAAGCTTAAGCGGGCGAAACATAAATATTAATAAAGATGATTTGGGAGAAGGCTTGTATTATTTTCATTTGGTGGAAAATGACAGCTTTTATACAGGGAAATTGATAGTTAAATAAACTACTGTGTATAGCCTACAGATTAACCACTAGGTTTCTTCTGCTAATCCTATGGGTTGACCCGCTGGTTTTTCCGTCAACAATAACTTATAACTACAAATAATGAAAACAAAAGATAATATTATTACCATAATCTTAAGTTTTCTGTTTATGGTTTCTACCGCATTTACAACAAGTACATATAAGTTGATATAGTTCAAACACCAGGTGGCGGTGCTAATGTAATTGATAGAAATTTATGGAGGATTAGAAATTTTCTGTAAATAAAATAAGTTTTAATAGAATTATATTCTAACTTTGGAGTAAAAACATTATGAATTTAACAAGAAACAGAAGGTTCATTATGATACTGTTTTTATTAATGTATTATAATGTTACTGAAATAAATGCTCAGTTGCCACAAGTTTATGATTTGCGTATGTTTAATTTAGTAAGTCCGGTAAAAGATCAGGGTTCTTGCGGATCTTGCTGGGCTTTTGCTACTATAGCTGCCATAGAGTCTAATTGGTTAAAACAGGGACATGGGTTGACTATTTTATCTGAAGATAATCTTATAGATTGTCATGGTTTTGATGAGGCACCATGCTACGGTGGCAGTTACTATATGTCAAATGCCCTTTTGTCAAGATATGATGGTCCTTTTCTTATAAGTTCAGACGCCTATACACCAACGCTTCAGGATTGCCCTAACAATATGACGTTTCCCCCTCAAAAGCCTGCATATATTGAGGACATGAGGTTTTTGCCCAAAGATCTACAAGTGATAAAACAAGCCATTTACGACTATGGGGCAGTTGCCACAACCATGTTTTTTAATATGTCTAACTTTAATATGACCACATACAAATATTATGATAATTACATTGATGCTAATGATTCTCTGTATCCGCATTGTGTTGCCATAGCCGGGTGGAATGACACCATGACTTTTCCCGGAGCGCCCGGTACAGGGGCATGGATAATAAAAGACTCCTACGGGACTTCATGGGCGCAAAATGGTTATTTCTATGTTTCTTATTATGATGTAGGTATTTTATCAGAAACCGTATATTTCCCTATAATGCAAGAGCTTCCAGCAGCTCCCGCTAAATCACATGTGTATTATCATGATAAATTTGGATGGGTGGATAATTTTGGTTTTAGCACAAATACTGCTTATGCTTTGACAAAATATACTCTTAGTCCTGCTAATGGAAGTATTGTCGGACAACAGATTAAACGTATCGGCACCTATGCTATTCAAGATAATATGCAAATTCATATTAATATCTATGGTGACTTCAATGGAGGTGTTTTGTCAAACCTGATAGCTTCGTCAAGCATGCTTTGCAATTATAAAGGGTATTATACTTTCCCTTTTAATTTACCTACAGATACCTTAGGTACCACTATTTATATTAAAGCCACTTATACAATGCAAGGCACACCTTCCGCAGTAATTCCCATTGAGATTTATGAAGCATCTCACACAACAGGGATATCGTTATCAACAAATAGTTGCTTTGTAAGCATTGATGGTATCAATTGGGCATCAACAGGTCAAGGCAGTTCATACAATTTCGATGTTTGTATTAAAATGTACACTGCTGATGCTCCTAAAGCTGCGTTGATGTGCTTGACCGATACTGTATGTGAAGGGCAGACAGTGCATCTTCAAAATACCACACCAATGCCTTGTGATAGTATTCAATGGTTCCTCAATGGGATGTATCAAAACGCCATGCCAATGATTAACATCCCCATGCTTTCTTCGGGTGTACAATTAATTACTCTTGTTGCATATTTTGGTGGTAATTCTGATTCGCTGACAAAAGCTATATATGTGCATCCTCTCCCCTCCCCACCGCTTATCACACAATCAGGAGACACTCTTTTTTCAAGTCAGGCATTTATGTATCAGTGGCATGATGACAATGGTATAATACCCGGAGCAAATTTGAATTATTATATACCCTTAAGTAATGGTAATTATTATGTTCAGATTTGGGATAATAATATGTGTGAAAGATATTCTGTTCCATACAACTACAATGTTTCAAATAATAATGAAATGACTTCGGGAGGCATTGCGTTCTATCCGAATCCATTCGGCGAATATGTAAACATTGAATTTGAAAACCCAAGTGAAGACACTTTTACACTTGAGGTTTATAATATACAGGGTGCACTTGTAAAGAGCATAAATAATATAAAAGGTAAAAGGGTAGTTTTTCATAATAATGATTTAAGCCAAGGAATTTACATTTTCCGAATGGGTAATGACAGGCAGGGTTTTATGGGACGATTTATTGTAAAATAATTTATTTTTTTCAAATATTTTCAGTAAAATTAAAAAGTTCAGTCATGAAAAAACTATTTACCATCTTACTTTTGACGATTTCTGTAGGACTGCATGCACAGACAACACTGAATAGATTAGGACAAACCCCCGGCGGAGCAAGCTATCATGTAAACTGGGATAGCACAGGACAAAAGCTCATTGTGGGTTGCGGTACCAGTATATGGGTGTATGATTTTTCCAATCCACAACTACCACAAGTAATAGCCAAACGCCCCTTTATGGGGTTAGTGAATGAGACCTCATTGTTTGACAATACATTATTTGTTGCGGCCACGCACGATGGTGTTTATGCCCTGGATTACACTTCACCAAATCTTGATATCATAAATCATTATGATATGAAAAACATGGGTGATTCGGCTGCGCAAGATATGTGGCGCAGCAACGATACTCTTTTCATTGCAGACAATAAGATGGTAAGAGTTCTTGACTACGGCCATGGCACAGGATTTATAAAAATTGCCACATTTGGGGGCCCTGCCTCCTATTGTGTAGCCCGCAGAGGAGACTATATTGTTGTGGGTAACAAAGGAACACTTACCAGTGATGGCACTATTTCCGTATATCACATTCAGAATCTGAATACACCTGTAGCACAATGGGTAAGCCCATGGGTAAATGTGGTTCAGAAAATACGTTTTGCAGATCTTAACGACAGCATCATTTATATATGTGGTGGACCGGAAGACCTACTTTTTACCAAATCGAACTTCTTTGCTTTGCATTTTAACGGAAGTACATTGACACCCTTAGATACATTTTCGGTATCCGGTGGTATTTTGGGTATAGCACAGATGAATATTATCAATTACGATTCGCGCAATGATACTTTATTTATATGCACGACAGCCGCTTACGACACGTTTTCTTTTCCTTTGGCTTATATCCCAATAGTAGATGCCACAGGTTTGCCCACCGACACCATGGAGAAAATTGGTCATGTTTTTCCCGGTCTTTGGCATTTTGATGCTGCATTGATGGACGGCACACCTTATTTGGCTATGTCATCGGAATGGTGTGGGGTGCTGGTGAGCGATGTCTCACAGCTTAGCCCCTATGATACGCTTGGTTTATATGAAACGGGTGGCTGGTGTGTGAATGCTAAAGTTAAAGACAGTATTTTATGGACATGCCATGAAGGTTGGGGACTGGTTGCATACGACAAAGACAGTTTACTGTATACTTCCGGTTTTATGGCTGATGGCATACGTATGCATATTTACGACCTTAACAATCATTTTTTCTGTTTCGACCTTGAGTTTCTGAATG
>JAQVVM010000039.1 GCA_028698995.1 Bacteroidales bacterium | reverse complement strand
ATTACGCAGTTCAGTTGAGTCGGCAGGGTAAAATTGACCTGCAACAGCCGGTTGACGGTGAATCAAACCCAGGTCATTCTCAGGGTTTTGTGATGAACATTGGAAAAAAGAAGCCATAACTATCAGAATTATAAGTGATTTGAGTACCATTGTCATAACAAGATTAAAAAACAGAATCAAAAATACAGCATTTATGTGAATATTTTACATGCCTTTTAAGTAATATTGATTTTTTTTAATATAAATTTGTTCTTAGATATTGTATGTATTTTAATTCAAAACATGTGAAAAGAATTTTATTTATTGCACCTCACAGATTAAACAGGGCTCCAAGCCAGAGATTTCGTTTCGAACAATATCTTAATTACTTTAAAGAAAAGGGTTATTTTTACGATTTTTCTCCACTTGTAAGCGAGAAGGATGATAAAATATTTTACAGCAAAGGAAATTATATCAATAAATTTTTCCTTTTTCTCAAGTATTTTTTTAGACGCCTTAAAGATGTAATTCTTTCCAACAGATATGACATTGTTTACATCCAAAGGGAAATGTTTTTTTTGGGGCCGGCCTTTTTTGAGTTTTTATTGAGTCTGACAAAAGCCAAAATTATTTACGACTTTGATGATTCAATCTGGTTGCCCAATGTTTCGGAGGCTAATAAAAATCTGAACTGGCTTAAAAGTTTCAGCAAAATAAAAAAAGCCATTGGATATGCCAATCTTGTTTTTGCGGGAAATGATTATCTGAGGAAATTTGCTTTGAATTATAATAAAAATGTTGTCATCATTCCAACTACTATTAATACAGAAGAATATGTTAAACAAAAAATAAATAGAAACGATGATGTTGTATGCATAGGATGGAGTGGCAGTATAACGACTATTCAGCATTTTAAATTTGCAGAACCTTTCCTTAAGAAAGTTAAAGAAAAATATGGAGATAGAATATCTATCAAAGTAATTGGTGATAAAAATTATAAGAATAATGAACTTGATGTCAAGGCACTCGACTGGATTAAAAAAGACGAATTGCTAGAACTGTCTTCTTTTGACATTGGTATTATGCCTCTTCCTGATGATGAGTGGGCCAGTGGTAAATGTGGCCTCAAAGGACTTCAGTATATGGCTCTTGGCATTCCTACAATCATGTCGCCCGTGGGTGTTAATAAAGAAATTATTCAGGATGGAGAGAATGGTTTTCTGGCATCTGAAGAACAAAGCTGGATTGATAAAATATCAATGCTCATTGAATCAAAAACGTTAAGAGAAGAAATGGGGCTTAAGGCGAGAGCAACAGTTGTTGAGAAATATTCCTTTAATGCATACAAAGATGTTTATCTAGCCCATTTTGAGAACCTAAATATTTGAAAGTTTTTATAATATTTTTAAATATTCTGAATTTAGCAGGTGATAATCTTTTAATATCATTGTAATTTATAATTATTATAAATTACAGGTAGCGATAAAAATAAAAATAATATATTTTATATTTGCGCATTGATATACCGAAATAAATATTAAATAAATGAGGTTTATTTTTTGGCTAATACAATTAGTAACCCCACCAAAGAAATGGCGGCTACCGGTTATTGTTATCTTAGGGATAATTGTAGGAACAGGTTTATTAATTATACACATATCAAATGCCCCATCTTACCTTTCAGATAAACCTGAGACTTGTATTAATTGTCATGTGATGTATCCACAGTATGCTACATGGACACACAGCTCGCATAGGGAAGTAGCGACATGTAATGACTGTCATGTTCCTCAGGATAATTTTTTCCGTACTTATGCATTTAAAGCGATGGACGGTATGCGTCATTCATCCGTGTTTACAATGCGTGCAGAGCCTCAGGCTATAAGAATAAAACAGGCTGGTATTAATGTAGTTCAGGAAAATTGCATCCGATGTCATCTTAATATGGTTGATATGGTCAGCATTATAGAGGTAACGGGTGAAAATCATTTTGAAGGTAAGGGAAAAAGATGTTGGGATTGCCATAGGAATGTTCCACACGGAGAAGTTCGAAGTTTGGCATCAACCCCGCATTCATTGGTTCCGCGTCTTCCTTCTGTAATGCCTGAATGGTTGCAGAAATTCACATCAAAAAATAATAATTAACCAAAATATAATTATATTATATGAAATCAATACGAGAAATCACGGAAAAACGGCCCTGGCTCAATTGGGTCATTTTTATTATTACAGTCGTTGTAGTTTTTTTTATTGGCTTGTTTGCATCATCAATAATTGAGAGACGCAGCGAAGCAAAATTATATTTTCAGATGGTCAATGAAATTCCTGAATGGGAACCCAATAATGATGTTTGGGGTGAAAATTTTCCAAGGCAGTATGAATCATATTTAGGAACACTTGATACAACTTTTAAAAGTGAACATTTCGGAGGTGCTATGGTTGATTATCTCGAAAAATACCCTGAATTGGTAGTCATGTGGTCGGGATATGCATTTTCACGTGAATATAATCAGGGGCGAGGCCATTACTATGCTGTAAAGGATATCAGCAATACTTTGCGAACTGATGTACCACAACCGGGTACTTGTTGGACTTGTAAAAGTACTGATGTCCCTCGTTTAATGAACAGCATGGGTGTTGCCGAATTTTACAAATCTACATGGCTGGAATTAGGCCCCGAAATTCAAAATCCAATAGGTTGCCAGGATTGCCATGACCCGAAAACTATGAACCTTAGAATTACACGACCGGCACTCGTAGAAGCTTTTCAAAGGTCAGGGAAAGACATTAATGATGCCACACATCAGGAGATGCGTTCGTTGGTTTGTGCACAATGTCATGTCGAGTATTATTTTAAAGGAGAAGGCAAATATCTTACTTTTCCATGGGATAAAGGATTTAGTGTTGACAGCATGGAAGCTTATTATGATGAAGTTGAATTTACTGACTGGACTCATGGTTTGAGTCGTACTCCCATGTTAAAGTGTCAACATCCCGATTTCGAGGTTTATAAGACTGGTGTTCATGCTGATCGAGGTGTGGCCTGTGCTGATTGTCATATGCCCTATCGCAGAGACGGTGGTGTAAAGTTTTCGTACCATAAAATGCAAAGTCCATTAAATGATATTTCTTCTTCGTGCCAAGTTTGCCACAGAGAAAGTGAGGAAAAGCTCCGTGCCAACGTTTATGAAAGGCAAGCCAAAGTAGAACAGTTAAGAAGAATTACAGAAGTGAATCTTGCACGTGTACATATCGAAGCAAAAGCTGCATGGGATGCAGGTGCAACAGAAGAAGCCATGTCTCCGGTACTAACATTAATCCGTCATGCCCAATGGCGTTGGGATTACGTTGCAGCCTCCAACGGGATGGGATTTCATTCTCCTGTAGAGTGCCTCAGAATACTTGGCACTTCTATTCAAAAATCACAGGAAGCACGCATTTTACTTGCTCAGATATTGATTTCTAAAGGTGCTCAATACCCTGTTGTTATGCCCGATATTTCTACAAAAGCTAAAGCTCAGAGTTATATTGGTCTCAATATGGAAGCTCTTAACCAGCAAAAGAATGTTTTCAGAACAGAGGTATTGCCTACTTGGGTGAGACAATAGTAAGGTGTTAAAATTTAAGTTTTAAAATTTTAGCTCTGAAAAGAGATGCCTTTGTAAATTGTTTAGATAACTTCAAAAATTTCAATTTCTTTATCATCATGTGCGTCAATATAAACAAGGAAGTTAGTTATGTTGTCAACGCCTGTCCTATGTAAAATATCGGCATATTTTCGTATTTGTTCTTTGTGCTTCTCTTCAGGTTTTCCTGTTTTGTAAAGCGCTGAATATTAATAATATAGAATTTATCAAACACCAAAATGGGTGTCCTTGCCGAAGTTTGAACAAAAATTTTGTAGAATTCCGATAGATGCTTTCTAGAAGTATTAAATTTTACGGTTTTAATAGATTTGCCCGTAGGGCATAAATTTTAATAAAACACTGCTCAAATGATATCATGTTTCCCGTAGGGAATCAACAGATTATATTGATTTAAAAAGATACCTTTCCTCAAAAACGATGTCATTTTCTTTTAAGAACAATTTATATTCTTCTTGAAAGCTTGAAACTTTATGATGTTCTTTTTGTTGATTAACATAATTAATTTTTTCAATCAATTGTGTTCTTCCTAAAGAAAAACCTCCAAACCCTTCTTGCCATGAGAACTTTCCTGCAACAAACCGATTCTCATTAATCCATAAAGTTGAACTTCTTTTGACATGATACATCAGATCTGATGGTGCTTGTTTGGGGTTCATACTAATAATACTATGAACATGGTCAGGCATGCCATTTATTACATAAAGTTTATGCCCTTGCTGTTCGATGATGCCACTCATATATTTGTACAGTTGTCCTTCCCACTTGGGACTAATGAGACTTATCCGATTCTGTACAGCAAAAACGAAGTGAACAAATAATTGTGTGTATGTATTAGCCATAAAACCTTCTTTTGTTAATGTCCTACGGACAATAAAATACCCTTACCAATTATTTTTATTAATATTTAAGCCCTAACGGGCTAAAATTTTACAAGTTCAAACAAAGATAGTGTTTCCCTTTAACAACCTTTCGGAATTTTAATGAAAGCAGTAAAAATTGCTGAAAGCATTTAATGATTTTTCAAGAAATAACATCTCTTTGAACTCATGTTTTACTTATGTTTTGATGAATATTATTATATCTTTAACATACCCTATGTCAAATTCAGATGAAAAGAGATGCCTTTGTAAATTGTTTAGATAACTTCAATAATTTCAATTTCCTTACCATCATGTGCGTCAATATAAACAAGGAAGTTAGTTATGTTGTCAACGCCGGTCCTGTGTAAAATATCGGCATATTTTCTAATTTGTTCTTTGTGCTTCTCTTCAGGTTTTCCTGTTTTGTAATCAATTATAATTGAATTATTATTAAAAAATACCATACGGTCGGGGCGGTAAATATGCCCATCCATATCTAACAATTCTTTTTCATTATAAAACCTTGTGTTTTTTTCAAAACAGTTTTTAAGTTCTGATGAGAAAACAATTTTTTCCATCCTTATTTTTAAGTTTTGAATTTCATCTTTCTCAATAAGCCCTTCTAAGTGCATCTTATTAAGGGCTTTATCAATGTCCTCTTTGGAAGCAATTAACGACATAGCCAAGTGGATGAGATTGCCATAACGAAAGCGTTGATCGGGATTTTCAATATCCCATAAGGTAGTAGCATTGTATGTTAAAACAATTTTTTTCTGCCATGGAGAACTGATAAGACTGTCGAAAATCAATTTTTTATCAATGGCAGAGTTATTTGTAAGAGGTTTATTGTTGATTGTGGCAGGAATTTCACCAAATTTATATAAACTGGAGTCTTCTTTCCAGAGATTAACACTTTTGAGATAGTTCATCAGCAGGTAATGAATATTAAAATTATTTTTATCTTCTGATGGCTTTTCTGTGAGTACATACAATCTTTCTTCTGCTCTGGTTAATGCAACATACATTAAATTTAACAAGTCAAGTCTGGATTTGTTTTTTTCAGTTTCATACAAATCTTTATAAATTGTAGCTTCAAGATCTTTTTGCATGGGCAGAAGACTGGCAGGTAATTCGGGAAATTGAGGGAAAGATTCTTCTATCCAGATGTTGTCTTTATTGGTTATTTTCTTGCTGTCTTTGGCAAAAGGATATATGACTATAGGAAATTGCAAGCCTTTGGATTTATGGATGCTCATAATTTTTACGGCATCTTCACTTACAGGAATTACAACAGAAAATTTGTAGCAGTTTTCATCCCAGTAGTCAAGGAAATCTTTTAAACTATTGTATTTGCCGATTGAAAATTGCAAGACTTCATCCAGAAAGAACTGCAAGTAAGGGTTGGGTTTATCATTCAGATTGAAAATACGTATCAGGGTCTCGCAAAGTTCATAAACTGGTAAATTCTGGAGTTCCGGAACAGAAAAACCATTAAAAAATTCATTGAAGTATGAATAAGAAGTCCTTTTGCCGGTTTTGATACCAGTTATAATTTCATGGAAACTGTAATTTTCAATTTTGTTACTTTTGATTAGAAAATTGAACATACAGCTCAGGGCAATAACATTTTCCGTGTTTTCAATGTATTCAATGGTGGCTGTCATAAAACTGACAAGTGGGGAATTTTTGAGCAATAATGATTCATTTGAAACAACATTGATACCGTTTTCCATAAGGTGCCTTGCAATGGCGTTGGCCTTTTCGTTGGTTCTACATAAAACTGCAATATTACCGGGGTTTATGCCCTCGTTCAAGGTCATTTCTGAAATCAGGTTTTTAGTTTCAGCAAGCATTTGTTCATGTAATTCTTCTTGCTCAAGAAAATTTATGCTTACCAGTCCCCCTTCTTTATTTAACTGAGGTTTTTGCTCTACATCATCATAAATGATTCTGAATTTATCATCAATAAAGGATTTTGCAAACGTAAAAAAACTATTGTTGAAATTAACGATTTCAATTCTTGATCTGAAATTTTCAATGAGTTTCTGAGGATTATAATACTGAGTAAGGGTTTGTTCTTTGTCATAATGAAAAGGCTTTTTTACTTTTGCATATACATTGGGCAGGCTCATAAATTGCTCAACTTCACCATCCCGCCACCTGTAGATAGCTTGTTTGCCATCACCAACAATCATTGTAAAACCCGACTCAGACAATGCATTCTCAATCAGTGGTAAGAGATTTGTCCATTGCAGGATAGAAGTGTCCTGAAATTCATCTACCATGTAATGTTTGAATTTTGCACCAATTCTTTCGTAGATAAATGGCACCGGTTCGTTCATGATGATGTCTGCAATTTTTTTGTTGAACTCACTTATATGCAAAAGATTGTTTTCTGTTTTTATTTCCTCAATAATACGAGCCAATTCATTTATAACAGACAAAGGATAGGCGTTTTTCGCCATAAGTTTAAGCAGTTCAAAGTGTTTTAAATTATTGTTGGCATAGTTCTGAATATCTGTGTAATATTGAAGCAGGTTTCCTTTAATACTGTCAATGGCTGTTTTATCCTGGATGCTTGTTTCAGAATTGGTCCATTTGTCTGTCTGAACTCCTTTGTCAATTGTTTTATTATAAATTCCATTTAAATTTCCCTTTTTTATTTTCATAAAATAGTTGTACAAGCCATTCGATTTATTGTAGAATGCATCATGGGATATATTGTTGACATCAATCATTTGAATAGCTTGCGATGCAATATGAGCTATGGCATTCTCATGAATGGATATTTGGGAAAATACTTTTTGTGTAATGCTGTTGAGATCTTTAAGACTCAGATTTCTGAGTTTTTCAAGCGGTTCGATACTTTCTTCCTTAAAAATATAAGAACCTGTATTCAGAATGTTTTTTTCGATATCAAGACCTTTGCTATCTTCAGCTTTACTTTCGATAAAGCGGACAAGGATTTCTGTAAGAACCTCATCGCTCCCAACACGGCTTATGAGTATGTCAACAGCCTGATTTAGCAAGACCATGCTATCAAGTTCTATTTCAAAATTGACTGGAATATGCAAGTCTTTTGCAAAAGAACGCACTATACCGTGATAAAAGCTATCAATTGTAGAGACAGCAAAGTCGGAATAATTATGAAGGATTAGCTTAAGAGCAATCGAAGCTCTTTCTTTGATTATTTGTTCTGATAAATTTGTTTCTTTAACGAGTAGTCTGAGCAGCGTTTCTGCGCCATTAACCTCCGAATGCACAGCAGACAAATCATGAAGTGCATTAATAATGCGGCTCTTCATTTCTGCAGCAGCTTTATTGGTAAAGGTAATAGCAAGAATATGTTTAAAATCCTGCGGTCTATGAAGAATAATCTTTAGGTATTCCTTAACCAGCATAAATGTTTTTCCTGATCCGGCTGAAGATTTATAAACGGTAAAACTCATGGGCTTTACTTTTAATGGTTCTATTAAAAATGATAAAAATCAAATATACAAATTTATTTTAAGCCTGAATTTTAAATATTTTTGTGCTAATAAAAAAATCTTAATTATGTATAAGCTCTATTGTGCCGGAAAATTTTTGGGAACCTCAAATATTCTTGAAGTCGTTAATCCATTCACCCAGCAAATTTTTGAAAAGACATATTTTGCCGGAGAAAATGAATTTGAGGAGGCTGTTATAGCAGGTCTGAAAGCAGAAAAAGTAATGAAAAACATGCCTGTATATTTGCGTTATCAAATTTTAATAAGTATTGCAGATAAATTAAAAGCACAAAGGGATAAGTTTGCTGCCGTTTTATCGGCTGAAGCAGGAAAACCAATAAAGTATGCACTGGCAGAAGTGGACAGGGCTATCCAAACTTTTGTAGTGGCTGCTGAAGAAAGCAAAAGGCTTCCTGCTGAATATATGAGTATCGACTGGACGAAGGAAGCTTTTAATAAAGAAGCGGTTGTAAAGTATTTTCCTGTAGGACTTATTGCTGCCATCTCTCCCTTCAACTTTCCCTTGAATCTTGCTGTTCATAAGATAGCACCTGCAATTGCAGCAGGTTGTCCAATCATTCTTAAGCCGGCAACAAAGACACCCTTATCTACTTTATTACTGGCTCAAATTATTGATGAAACTGAACTTCCAAAAGGTGCTTTATCTGTTTTGCCGATGGACAGAAAAACAGGGAACAGACTTGTGACCGATGAACGTTTTACATTACTCACTTTTACAGGTTCACCTGAAGTGGGTTGGGCGATGAAAAAGCAAGCAGGTAAAAAGAAAGTTGTCCTTGAATTGGGGGGCAATGCAGGGGTAATTGTGAGTCAATCTGCTGATGTTATACTCGCTGCAAAACGTTGTGTTACAGGTGCATTTGCTTATTCAGGGCAAGTTTGTATTCACGCTCAGCGCATTTTTATTCATGAAAGTATTTTTGATTTATTTGTTGATAACTTATTGCCTCAAGTAAAATCATTAAGAACTGGTGATACCATTGATATCTCAACGGATTTCTCTGTCATGATTGACCAAGAGAATGCCATAAGAGTAGAGAGTTGGATAAATGAAGCTGTTGCCGGTGGCGCAAAAATATTAACTGGAGGTAAGCGTTCAGGCAATTTTGTAGAGCCAACAGTCCTTACTCATACGCATAAAGAAATGAAAGTAAATGCAGATGAGGTATTCGGACCCGTTGTAACGCTTTCAAAATTCTCTGATTTTGAGGAAGCTGTTGCTATGCTTAACGATGGCAAATATGGTTTGCAGGCCGGTGTTTTTACAAATGCCTTAAATGAAATGAATTATGCTTTTTATCATATTGATGCAGGAGGGGTCATTATCAACGATATTCCTACTTTTCGTGCCGACCACATGCCTTATGGCGGAATAAAGGACTCAGGATTTGGCAGGGAAGGGGTAAAGTATGCCATGCACGATATGCTCGAATCCAAAATTCTGGTTAAAAATGTGTTTTGATATTTCCCCATCACGCGTGCAGTGAGTTCCGATACATATCCGAGTTAAAATGGAATTAACATAGTTTACCCTACTGTTAATGTCCATACTGACAACATATTTTTTCTTATTCTTTTAATTGAAACTAAATTTCTACAAACTATATTAAACTAGAGTTAGGTGTAAATAATTAATGTGCTCAAAATGAAACAATATTTTGTATTAAATTTTTATTTAATGATAAAATTTTTAATTTTGTATTAAATACTGTTTAATATGAAATCAAGTACTTTAAGCGGAAAAATTGGCATTGTTGCACGTACCAGTGTTGGTATGGTGAGACAAAACAATGAAGATTTTCATGGTTATTCCACAAATATTTTTGACAAAGAAAATGGGTGGCATTTTTATGACACATCTGTTGTTGAGCAAAACAAACAGGCTGTACTATTAGTATTAGCAGATGGCATGGGAGGACTTGAAATGGGGGAAGAAGCAGCTCGAATAGCCGTTGAAACCACCCGTGATATGGCGTACAATAACGCTGAAAAAATTACACAAAACATAGATAATCTTAAACCCCATTTCAATGATATTTTTGCCGGTGTTAATAGCGCTATTCTAAAGTATGCAAAAGAGCAAAATAAAGTCGGGGATCTTGGTACTACTTTGATAATCGTTTTTATTATTAACAATGCAGCCCATGTTTTCTGGATTGGAGATAGTAGGTGTTATCTGCTTTCAGGGGGCAGCCTGAAACCCGTTTCAAAAGACCATAGTTATGTGCAGGATTTGGTAGATCAGGGGAAAATAACTTATGAACAATCGTTCTTCCATCCTGAAAGCAATATCATTACCAAATACATGGGAGACCCCAAACAGACACCTATACCTTCTTACACAAAAGTAAACCTACAAGAAGGCGATTTGCTCCTTTTATGCTCTGATGGACTTAATGGCATGTTACAGGATGCTGAAATTGAAAATCATTTTTATGAACAGAATGACTTATCTCAAATTTGTCAGAATTTGATTGATGATGCCAACAATGCCGGTGGAAATGATAATAACACAATTATTCTTACCTCCTTTGGCGATTTTGAGAAGTTTATGCTACTTCCTACCGAATCAAACGATTTTAAGGAAACCTATTCTAAAGTTAATCATGAGCCTACTTATGAAAAACCGATTCAAAAGCAAAAGGAAATTGAAAACAAAATTGTTTACAGAATGAGTACCCAAAAGGCTCTATTGTTTTTTGCACTCGGATGTCTTTTTGCTATTGCTGTTTTCTTGATTTTTGAGAAAATTTCCGGTACATGTATTTCCGGTTGTAACTCTGAAACCGATTCTACTGCGGTAAATATTTCTAATGACTCGATATTACTTGACAAAGCTACAGATAATCTTAATGTAGAGACGGATAACATATCTGTCAATTCAAATCCGGTTACAAACACTGAAACAGTCAGAAATCCAGGAGATGTTGAGCTTTTTCAATTACCTACTGATGTTAGGTTTATCATTGATGACATTGTATTAAAAATTGACTCTTTAGATAGTCCAACTACTTTTGATTTAGATATAAAACGACAATGTGCATTACTGAAAACGCATACGCCAAGAGGAACTGAGCAAATTGGCTTCATATCTGAATGGCAAATGAAAGTTATGTTGGAAAAGCTTATTGAATATCTAGTGAAACCGAATGACTATTTTTTCAATGCGAAAGTAAATGAACTCAATGAAATAATTGATAAACTATAAATTAAACAATAAAACAACATAGTATGAGATGTAACAATTGTGGATACGACAATCCTTCAAACAAGATGCGTTGTGATAAATGCAATGCACCTTTACACGGTTCAATGGTAAATCCAAATCCGGGTGAACTACAAGACACATCTGGCGGACTTTCCGGTACAATTAAAGGAAATCAGGTTGATGCAGCCCCATGGGACTGTCCTAAATGTGGAAGGCCTGTAATACCGGGTTCAACAGCCTGCAATTATTGCGGTTATAAGTTTGTTGAAGAACAAGCAGAAAGAGAGATAAAATATGAGCAAAAGCAAGAACCAAAACATGAACAGCCACAAGTGGAGTTGAAAGAAGAAGTTTTTAGAAAAAAAGGTAGTGATTTGGGTAAAACAATTGGTACTGAGCTCGGCTTTTACCTGAAACCCATTGCTACTAAATATGAGAATGAAATGGAAGTGGTAAAGATTAATGCACCTTTACCCGAGGTTGAATTGGGTAGGGATAATCTAGAGAAGGATAATCCTACAATTTCAAGAAGCCAGGCCGTTATGGTAAACAAAAAAGGGAAATGGTATATTAAAAACCAAAGTGAAGAAAAAACCACTTACATTTTTGCTGAAGAATTCATTGAATTGCAAGATGGTGATATCATCATGATGGGAAACCGAAAATTTATTTTTTCAACTTAAATTTTTGTTGTATAAAGTTTAAAAATGCAAGTACAGTTCGAAGTTCCCAAACAGTTTTTCCTTAAAGGCATTCCCTGCCGTATTGAATTGAAAGTAGGGCAAAGGCTTGGCGATTATATTGTTGAGAAAATTCTTGGGAGCGGGACTTTTGGTGATGTTTACAAAGTCAGTAAAAACAATAAATTCTTCGCACTTAAACTTCTCAAACTGTGGGAGGTGGTTTATAAAGAGCAAAAAGAAGCCATAGGAGAGAAGTTTCTTAGAGAATATCATGCAGGTCTTACTGAAAGTGACTATTTGGTTCATTCTCATACATTCGGAGAAATTGAAGGCAATCCTTTTTTTATCATGGATTATATCAGTAAAGGAGATTTAAGATCCAAAATAGGGAAATTATCAACAGAAGATATTGTCATGATAGGTTATGACACCTTAAAGGGTTTACGTGATTTGCATGCTAACGGTATTATCCACAGAGATTTAAAACCAGACAATGTGTTGCTGGATGAAAATGGAAAGGCTCTTTTAACTGATTTTGGCATTTCAGCTTTTATTAACCACAGGATTAAAAGAGCTACCGCACCTAATTTGTTCGGACAAGTCAAAGAAACATTTGGAACTTATGCCTACATTGCTCCTGAGCAAATGAAAGACAGTAAAAAGTTTGCCACTACAACACCACGAACCGACATCTGGTCGTGGGGTGTGATGATGTATGAGTTGTTCAGTGGTGGTGAATACCCTTGGGGGCCTTTGGAAACACAAGCAGACTTGGTTGAATTCAGTAAAAATGTTTTTCAGGGATGTTTTGTGCATACCTTAGCTTTTAGAACCATGCCACCCAATTGGGCTAATCTTATCAAAGAATCTCTTCAGGTAAATTTTGATAAACGTATTGAAAGTGTAAACACCATCCTAAACATCCTTGATAGAAGTAATAAACAACCTGTTTATAATACTATTTCTGCTACTGCAGAGATTTCATTGGTCATTTTACAAGGTGTTAATCAGGGATATGTATATAAACTTAATGGCAAGAATAGAATTTTTAATATTGGGCGCTCTGAAATTAATGATATAGTCATTGAGGATTATAAAACTGTTTTTATTTCAAGACAACATTTCACAATTGAAAATGTTTCATCTTTAGATGGATGGTTTATAAGGGATGGGCAGTGGCATAATGATAAAAAATGCTGGGAACGTTCAACAAATGGAACTTATATTAATGCTACTGAAGTTGATGCCAAGCAAGGTTGCAGGCTTAAAAATGGTGACATTATTACTATAGGAGACACGACAATAAAAGTAAACGGTTAAATATTAATTATTAGATTTTTATGGCAAAAAGGGAAATAAATGTATTCAGTATATCGTTTCTGGATCTGTTATCAGGAGCTCTGGCAGCGGTCATTATTTTGTTTGTAGTCATACCTAAAATGACGAATCAGCAAGCCACCGCTATAGAAACACTTGATAGCCTTGAGGTGCAGGTTGAGGAGCTTGACAGCCTGATAAGTTTAGCCCGTAATTCAATACCTACAGAGGTATTTGAACAGATTCAGAGACAGGTTAGTACTTTGACACAAACGGTAAATGAGCTGCAAAGACAAGTTGCTCAATTGGAAGAAGATCTTAGAAATTGCAGGGAATCTCAGCAACAATTACAGCAACAACTTGAGGAAACACAGCAGAGATTAAGAGAAGCATTAGAAAGAATAGAACAATTAGAAGAAATTGAACAAAGAGACCCAACTCCTCCAACAAATAACACCGGACCCGGTCGTGTTTTATTTGGGGTTGACGCCAAATTTGCCATCGTTATTACTTGGCCTGATAATATTGATGTTGACCTACATATTGTCAACTCAGCTAATGGTGAGAAGGTTTGGTACAACAATTTAAGAACTGAATGGGGCGTTTTGCATAGTGATGTGACGAGCAATCCCTCCGGTGAAGATATTTTTGAACTCTTCTATCAGAAAGAAGTGGTTCCGGGCAATTACGAAATTTATTATAAACTTTATACAACAGGTGAGCAAAGTGTGAGTGTTTCCGGCTATGTTTCAATTTTCCCTTTCACAGCTCAGGAACATAAGGTTGAACTTCCTGTAACAACCATCAGAAATGCCGATGATTTAGTGAGAATTGGCACAGTGAATTTAACAAATACTAGTTTTACATTTAATTAATAATCAACATTATGAACAACAGATTTATTTCAGTTTTAATTAGTTTAGGATTAACAGTTATATTAACAATAATCCTTGTGTTCCTGCATAGTAGATTTGGAGCTAATCCTGAAGAAAGTAAAGCAATTTTGAGGATTTTAACCCTGATGGGTGGAGATATGCCTTTTGGCTTGATTCAAAGTTTTACTTTTTTTCTGTTCTTTTATGGTATTTTTGAAATTATTGGTATTAACAGAAGGTTTTCAAACGAGGAAAAAGCATTGTCAATGCGCTTACTGCCAGAAAAAGAAAACTGGATTTTGTCTCCTGCTGATGTGGCCTCCCTTAAGCTGGAGATAATGAACAAAGAGCAAAACGATAAGTCAATTCTATCGCATATCATCATTATGGTTTGCACGAAGTTTCGTTCCAATAAGTCAACTTCAGAATCTCTTGAAGTTCTGAGTGCACAAGTTAAAATCAATAAAGACAACGATGAAAGTGATCAGTCATTGATTAGGTATGTTGCATGGGCTATTCCATCAGTAGGGTTTATAGGAACAGTTATTGGTATTGCCAGTTCTTTAGGTGCCGTTAAAAGTGATATGTCAAGTGAGGATCTAATTTATGTAACTACGGCACTCAATGTTGCTTTCGACACTACCTTGTTGGCACTTATGTTGAGCTTGATTCTGATGTATATGTTTCATAATTTACAGGAACGAATGGAAAAATTCCATTCCAGAGTTGAGCAATATGTCCTTGAAAATTTAATTAACAGAATATACCACTCTTAAAATGAATAAGCATGAAAAACCAACCAACAGCACAACAAAAAAATCAATTCAGCAAATCATTAGGCTCGGGGTTTAAATCTGTTTTTGGAAGTAAGGGGCGTACTTACTTCATTTTGGAACACCGCACCCATTCAACTAAACATAAAGCCGGAGATGTACAAGAAATTATTGTTGATTATATTGAGTTAGGACGCGATCCCAAATGTCAGGTGCGCTTTGGTGATGATATGCCTACTGTGAGCAGAAGACATTGTGCCATACAGAGTGAAGGGGACAAATGGATAATAAAAAATATTCAAACTACCAATCAGACCATTGTAAACGGGCGGCCTATTTCCAATCAGTGGTATTTGCAAAATGGGGATGAAATTCAGCTCTCTGCAGATGGTCCAAAATTCGGTTTTATTGTACCTCAGAATAATACAGTAAAAAGTTTGGGTTTATCCAAGAGACTTTCATTATTCAGACAACAGGCTTTAAGACCTTATAAAACAGCCATTACAGTTTTGTCGGTATTTATGCTTTTAGCCATTTCGGGATTGGCCGGAGGTTTATATTTTGCAAAGGAAAAAATTGACCAGCAAGATAATGAAATTGCATTACTTTTAGAGCAAAACCTTAAGAATGATTCTCTCAGACAGGCTCAGGTTGAAAAAATTCAAGAGCTTGAAGGAGCTATGGGATCATTTGCCCGCAGGCTTGCTCAAAGAAGCCAAAACAGCGGACCTTCATATACCCCTGATGCACAGGCTGCTGCTTCCTTTTCAAGCCTTTATCCGGGTGTCTATCAGATCATTTTCGAGAGGTTTTCTATTGTCTATGAGGGCGAAACCCAGAATGAAGACGTAAATAGTCCTATTGGAAGTGGTTTCCTGTTAAAGGATGGTAGATTCATTACTGCCAGGCATGTGGTTGAGCCATGGTATTTTGCTGATGAAGATGAAGAAATGCTACTCACTATGAATATGCTCCTAAATCTGGGTGCACGCATAACTGCCAATTTTAGAGCAGTATCACCTGCAGGAACATCATTTACTTTTACTAATCATGATATGACAGTTGACCGTTCTGAAGATGAGCAGGAAATTCGCACTGATAACAGTGGCAATAGGATTGTCCTTACTTTTGCCACCTTAGGTCCCAGCGACTGGGCCAGATTAAATACAAGTAATACAGGTGGTCTTGATTTTGATGCAGAACTTTGTAATAACTTAACCATGAGGACTGAGCTTGATGTTTTAGGTTATCCCCTTGGCATGGCCGCCACTTCCGGATCAAATATCAGCCCTATCTATGGAAGTTGTGTTGTGGGTGCTGATGGCCTTCAAGAAGGTGTAATTCTTATCAGTGCACGTAATTTTGAACATGGTAATTCTGGCGGACCTGTTTTTGTACAGAAAGATGGCCGTCATTTTGTAGTAGGTATTATCTCTGCAGGTACAGGTGATGGTATTGGATTTATTGTACCGATAAGTGTTATAAGATAATAATTATATTAAAAATTATAAAAATGAAAAAAACCTTTTTTCTTTTCTTTATTCTAATTCCTTTTTTTGCATTTTCACAAAATGTCAACACAACATTTGCCCCTGAACATGATTTTATTAAACATGCAACTGACTCTACCATATTTATTTTGAAGCAGGAATTCAAATACAAGGACACTATTGATAATAGGGTGTATCCCCCGGAAGCAGAAGCGCACTTTGGGCGCAGCTACGCTTTGGCTATCTTGATAGATTCCGTTTTATGGACAGATGCCAAGTTGTTTACGCCTTGGCTCAATGATACAAGTTATAATTATTATAACACTAGGTATGGCTGGGTGGCTTATAATTCACTTCTTTCATACCGACCATTGTATAGAAATTCATTTGATACACTGTTGTATGAGCCCTTAGTTTTAAGTGATTCTTTAGACTCATTGCTGAATATCAATGCCATTGCTGTGGTTAAACCTACAAACGTGCATGTCAATACATTAAAGCCTGTCTATAACACTGCTGATACAAGTGGGTGGGCTCTTTTTATTTATGCTGATCAGGCTGTTTCTGCTTGTGATACCTGTGAAATTAAAATTGGTATTTTTAAAGCCCGTCCAAGTATTGAGAGAAATTTAACATTACAAAATCAACCTGATTACAGGAATATTTTGGGTGGTTTTTATATCCTTGCTCAAGGGCAAACAGGTCAGATTTCATTCAGTGCGGCAGGTTATCTTAGACGCATTCTCAGGTGGTATGTTAAACCTTTTGTAGATATTGTATATGTTTCACAACCAATAAACGAGGTCATATCTCCTGCTCCTGAACAAATAATACAACAGGATTCCATACCTGTACAAACTGAGAGACGTTGTAGGCTTAGACGAAACCGTTAGTTATCAGTGTGGTTGAAGCTTACCAATATTTTGAAGCTTTCACAATTGGAGCATGACATCCTTTTATTCACAAATTGAGCTGAGGGGTTAATCCGTCAGATAACTTGAGTTTATCTTATTGGAGCTGACGGTTGAACCCGTCAGATAATTAAAGTTTTGCTTATTGGAACTGACGGGTGAACCCGTCAGATAAAAATTGAATATTTAAAACCAAACTTTCCTCTTCTTAGGGAAATAATTATATAATAAATTGTAAATTAGCAACGAATATTAAACCGACAAAATGTCCCTATTCCAAAACTCTGTAATTAAAAAATACAACAAAGAACTTGATACTCAAAAGGTTCAGGAGGCTTATGCATTATTTAAGACATACTTCTTGAATCCTACCATTCAAGCTAATATTAGAGAAGCTAAAGAAGAGCAGTTTCAGGAAGGTTTTTTGAGAAAACTGTTTGTAGATGTTTTGGGCTATACTTTATATCCAGATACAGACTTTAATCTTACTACTGAACTTAAAAACACCTCTAATAGTAAAAAGGTTGATGGGGCTGTTTTGATTGATAATAAGGCTGTGGCTGTCATCGAATTGAAAGGTACTGACACTACCGATCTTTCAAAGATTGAAATGCAGGCGTTTGGCTATAAAAATAATCAGCAATATTGCACCTATGTCATTACTTCAAATTTTGAAAAACTGCGTTTCTATATAGATAATGCTATTGATTTTCTTGAATTTAACCTGTTTACACTAAACAGGGAAGATTTTAATTTGCTTTGGTTGTGCTTGTCTTTTAATAGTATTGAACAAAACATCCCTAAAAAAATTAAGGATGAATCACTTAGTCAGGAAGATACTATTACCAAGAAACTGTACAAAGATTATTCTTTATTTAAAAGAGAATTGTATCAGAATTTAGTTGCACAGAATCCCCAGTTTGAACCACTAACCCTTTTTAGAAAGTCTCAAAAACTATTAGATAGGTTTTTATTTTTATTTTTTGCTGAAGATAGGCAGTTATTACCACCCAACTCTGTCAGGTTGATATTAAACGACTGGAAAGATTTAAAGGACAGAGATGTTGAAATTTCCTTGTATGACAGATTTAAAAAGTATTTTGAATACTTGAACACCGGCTTTAAGGGAAAACGCTACAATGTATTTGCTTACAATGGTGGATTGTTTATGCATGATAATATATTAGATGCCGTTACCATAAACGACCAATTGCTGTACAACCACACATTTAAGTTGTCGGAGTACGACTTCGTGAGTGAGGTTGATGTAAACATACTCGGACATATTTTTGAAAACTCCCTGAACGAATTAGACGAGATTAAAGCACAGCTTGAAGGGCAGGAAGTTGACAAATCCAAAACCAAAAGAAAAAAGGATGGTGTTTTTTACACGCCCAAATACATTACAAAATACATTGTAGAAAATACAGTAGGAAAGTTGTGTGCAGAGAAAAAAGCAGAACTGCAAATTAATGATGAAGACTATAATACAGATAAAAAAAGGCAAAAGAAAACCATACAGGAGCTTGCCGATAAGCTAACTGCTTACAAAAACTGGCTTTTGCAGCTTACCATTTGCGATCCAGCCTGTGGCTCGGGAGCTTTTTTAAATCAGGCTTTGGATTTTTTGATTAACGAACACAAATACATTGATGAATTGCAAGCCAAACTGTTTGGCGATGCCTTTATTTTGAGTGATATTGAAAAAAGTATTTTAGAAAACAACTTGTATGGTGTTGACTTGAATGAAGAAAGTGTAGAAATAGCCAAGCTCTCTCTCTGGTTACGTACCGCACAACCGAACAGAAAATTAAATGATTTAAATAATAATATTAAATGTGGTAACTCTCTGATTGATGATTCTGCAGTTGCAGGAGAAAAAGCTTTTAACTGGCACAAAGAGTTTCCGCTGGTTTTTACGAAAAAAGATAAGAAAATATGGCATGTTGTATTTTGTCTTTTCAATTCAAGGTATGCCCATAATCATATTGAAAAAACCCATTTTACGGGTTTGGTAGGTTTCACACATCCATTTCTGACGTTAAAGGAAGAAGAAATTTTGGCTGAATGTCTGTCAGAAGTAGCCCATGAGAAAAATCTCAACATTATTGAATGTAATATTTGCTGCGACCATGTGCATGCTATAATAGCGTGCGAACAAGAGGAGCTGCAAAACAATATGCGTCTGTGGAAAGGCAAATCAGCCTATTTGTATAACAGACGGGTTAACCCGTCTGTAGAAACTCAGCAACATGATGAAAACTGCAAGAGGCCTTATGCTGATGGTACCATTGAGAGATTCTGGGCTAAAAGTTACTTTTTCAAGGAAATAGACTCAGAGAAGCAGTTGGAGGCAACGCGACTGTATATAAGGAATAACCGTATAAAGCATGGTTTGCAGGGGGCAGTAAGTCATCCAACAACAGAATATAATGCAAATGAAGATAATCCAACCGAAGATAATGCAACCTACGAGTTAACCCGTCGGCTAGCATCCTTTTGCTGCACCCTCGAACATGCCCTGCGCCCCGAATACAAAGGCGGCTTTGATGTGGTGATTGGTAACCCGCCTTATTTAAGAATACAAGGATTAAAGGATGCCTACCCTGAAATAACTAAACATTATGAACTCAAATTTAAATCTGCAACAGGAAATTTTGATATATATGTGCTTTTTATTGAGAAGGCATTTGATTTAATAAATTTAAATGGAGAAGTATCATTTATATTGCCACACAAATTTTTAATTTCAGATTTTGGAGTCGGTATAAGAAGCTACCTTTTAAAAAAGAATGCTGTAAATTCATTGATAAATTTTGGTTCAGAACTCGTCTTTCAAGATGCTTCAACCTATACTTGTATTATATCTCTCTCAAAAAAAGAAAAATCTGCAATTAATTTTAAGCAAATTTTACCATTGCAATTATTTAATAATATTCCGTTTAACCCAATACCTTATAGTAGATTGAATGAGGGGCAATGGATTTTAAATAACAATCAAATAAGTTTGGTTTTAGAAAAAATATCAATGCAGCCATTTCTATTAAAAGATGTGTTTGATAGATTTGTTCAAGGTATAATTACAGGTAGAGATGCTGTTTTTTGTATATCAGGAAATTTAAACGGAAATTATTTAGAAATAAAAGATGAATATGGAAAAACAAACCTTATAGAATGTGCTATTCTTAAGCCACATTTAAGAGGAGAAGATGTAAATAAGTACAAGTATTTAGTAAACAAAGAATGGTTAATATTTCCATATAAGTTAAATTTAAATAAAGCTGAACTAATTACACCATCTGAAATGCAAGAAAAATTTCCAAAAGCATTTGAATATCTTAAAAAATATGAACAAGAATTAAGAGAAAGGGAGAATGGAATATTTAATAATGACTTTTGGTATCAATACAGCAGGAATCAAGCTATTTCAGTTCTTGAACAACCCAAAATAATAACCCCTGAGGTATGTTTTGGAGGAAGTATGACAATTGATTTGAATAATTTTTTTCATAATAGTAAATGTCATACATTATTGCTGAATGATAGCTCTGGGTTTGAGTTAAAATCAATTTTGCCAATTTTAAACAGTAAATTATTTTGGTTTTATCTTTCAAATACTGGTAATGTATTAAGAGGTGGTTATATTGGAGTAAAGAGGAGAATACTTGAACTATTTCCTATCCCATTAGCAAAAACTATTTATAATAGTAACACATTTATTGAAAAAGCAGATATTATGCTTTCCCTAAACAAAGAGCTACATAAATTATCTCAAAAATTTCAAAGAAGCATACAGCGTGAATTTGAATTACATGATTTATCCAACAAACTGCAAAATTGGCATGAGCTAACATACGCAGAGCTTATAAAAGAATTAGAAAAAAAGAAAGTAAAGCTAAGTCTGTCTCAAAAAGCCGAATGGGAAGACTATTTCACACAGGAAAGCCAAAAGGCACTGGAGTTAAAATCTAAAATTGATGCCACCGATAAAGAAATTGACAGGCTGGTGTATGAGTTGTATGGGTTGAGTGAGGAGGAGATTGCTATAGTAGAATCTTACAGCTAACCAACGGGTTAACCCGTTGGTTTATAGACAGGCTGGTGTATGAGTTGAATGGGTTGAGTGAGAAGGAGATCGCTATAGTAGAATCTAATTTAACAGTTTATTATAGCTGTTCATAAACACCTTAATATACAATATATTACATGAATAATTAAAAATTATAGAGGGGATTAACTTATATTATTTTCTAGAAAATTTCGATTTAAGTTTGAATAGTTTAGGTGTTTTGTCCAGCTTGGAGCTGACGTGTGAACGAGTCAGATAACTTGAGTTTATCTTATTGGAGCTGACGTGTGAACGAGTCAGATAACTTGAGTTTATCTTATTGGAGCTGACGGGTGAACGAGTCAGATAACTTGAGTTTATCTTATTGGAGCTGACGGGTAAACCCGTCAGATAAGTTGAGTTTTGCTTATTGGAACAGACGGGTGAACCCGTCTGTTATATATAAAGATCGTCTGGTTTTTATATCAGTCAGAAAAGACTAGTGTTAAGTAAGGTGTCATTCTGAACGAAGTGAAGAATCTATATTTCTGTAAATCAGATATTTCGTTTCGCTCATTATGACAAAATACATTTAACTTAACACTAGTATAGCCGATACCCGAGCTAGTAATTATACAGGCATTTCTATAATAAACTTGCTGCCAACATCGGCAGTACTTTCAATTTTTATAGTTCCGCCATACATTTCAATCATCTTTTTTACAATAGATAATCCCAATCCACTGCCTGAGATGTTTTTGGTTTTGGAATTTTTAATTCTTACAAAATCATTAAACAGCAGTGCTTGTTCTTCTTCATTAAGCCCGATTCCTGTGTCCTCAACAGTTATTTGGAGTACCCCTTTGTTAATTCTAATAGTTAAATAAGCAAGGCCGTTTTCTTTGTTGTATTTCACCGCGTTTGAAACAAGGTTATTCAGAATAACTTCCATTTCGTAGCTGTCGGCCTTAATAAATATATCCTCTGGTACATCCATGTGTACTTTTATATTACGTTGAATGGCCAATGGTTCAATGGTATCAACAACAACCCTTGCTATTTGGTGTAAATCAATTGATTTAAGTTCTCTTGCCCTTTTCCCTGACTCAATTTTTGTTAAGTCAAGCAAGTCCATTATAAGAGTACGCATGCCCTTAATACGTTCTAGAGAGCGTTCAATCATCATTTTGTAATCGTCAATATTTTCCCCGACTTGTTTGTCCTGCATGATTTTCAAATACCCTTCTACTGCATTTATGGGAGATTTCAATTCATGAGATAATACCGACAAAAACTGAAAACGAATCTGTTTGCCTTCCTGATTCATCTTGCGTGTCATCCTTTTCAGATACAGGTTTTTTGTAATACTCTCAATGGCTGTTCTGATCTCAAGTGGTGTAAATGGTTTAGGAAGAAAATTGTAAGCACCGTTATTAGTTGCTTTTATAGCCAGTTCAAGAGAAGCATAAGAAGTAATCATCATGACCGATACATCAATATCATTCTTTTTAATATAGTCAAGCACCTCTATCCCGTTGATGCCGGGCAACTGATTGTCAAGTAAAACAATATCTATTTTATCTGAATTTATGATATCAATAGCAATTTCACCTGTTCCTGCTTCAATAATTTCGTAATTGAAGTCATCGTCCATAAAGGGATAGCTTACAATGAAATTATTCAGAGACCGCACAACGCCGGTTCTGATACCCGGTTCATCGTCAACGATAAGAAGTTTGAGCGTTATCATGGCTTATATTTTTAAAAGTTTATTAATTTCTCGATGAAGTTGATCTTGTCGTAAACCTTTTTCAAGATATTTATCAGCTTTAATCCAGTTTTTATCATCATCACTTTCGAGACTGAAAGACATTCCTGTTTCAGTTGTTATGGCTGTGGCAATTATTATGGGAACTTCGGGCATTATTTTTTTTATCTTATGTCCCAGTATGAAGCCACTGTCCTGATTTTCCATCATAAGGTCAAGAATGAATAAGTCTGGTTTATACTTATTTATCATTTCTTCGGCTTCTTTTTGTCCACATGCTGTAATCACATTAAATCCCATTTTTTCAATCATAGTTTTCATTTGGAAGATGTAATCAATATCGTCATCAACGATGAAAATTGTTTTTAAGTTATTTGTTGTCATTTTATTTTGTTTTTTAGTTTATTCTTGGAATTGTTAATATAAATGTAGTACCTGTTTTTCCTTTTTGAATGTCATTATTTGATTTGACATCAATTTTGCCATTATGCATTTTAATAATGCCGTAAACTAGTGGCAAACCCAATCCTGTTCCTTTTCCCGATTCCTTAGTTGTGAAAAAAGGAGTAAATAGTTTTTCCATATTTTCTTCAGAGATACCATATCCGGTATCTGAAAATTGCACTTCAAAGAAATTCTCATTGCCTGAAATTTTAATGATTAGCTCACCTCCATCAGGCATGGCTTCAATGGCATTTTTTTCAAGGTTTGTAAAAACCTGCATCATCTGATCTGTGTCTATCATTACAAAAGGATCCAACAAATCTGATACAATATTTGCTTTGATATTTTCAGGGATAACCACTGATTCAAGACTTCTTTTTGCAAAATCTAAAATGTGGGCTTCATTGATGCGTACCTGATTTTTTCGTGCAAAATTCAGCAATCCTCCCACAATTTTCTTACATCTGGCAGATTGTTCAACAATTAATTCAAGATCTTTGAGCAATGGGTCATCTTTTTTGAGCTCTTCCATAACCAAATTGCTGTACATTGTAATCACACCGAGAGGATTGTTGAGTTCATGGGCGATTCCGGCCGACAATTGTCCCATGTGGGCTAATTTCTCCGATTGTTTGAGTGCCTGACGGGCAGAAGCTAATTTTTCATTAGAGAGATTTAAGTCATTTATTGAATTATGTAACTTTTCGATAGAGTAGGGAAGGCACATTTCGTCTTCTGCACTGCCATGAATAACTGCTATAGCGTGTTCTATACAAGTGTCATAACCGCAAGCGCCGCAGTTTAAATGGTCTGATGGCTTTACTTTTCCTAGCTTAAGTAATGCATTTTCAATTTCAATTGTGTCAGGAATTTCAAGTCTTCGGTCTAAGTTGCTGAATGTTTGCTTTAAGTTTATTTTGCTGAATTCGTTTAAATCCTTTTCCCATTGTATTCTATCTAAGTTCTGAAGCTTTGTATTAACGTATTTGCTTATTTGTGAACGTTTGAAAAATAATTTGTTTTTTTCACTCATTCCAGGGCCCATTATACAACCATTACAGCAAAGTAATTCGAGGTGGGAGTTCGCAATTTCATTATTTTCAAACTCTTTGATGGCTTCTTTGAAATTGTTTTTTCCCGATGCCACAATAACTTCTCCTCCGATGATATCATCTGTTTTATTAACTGTTTGCAATAAGCCCCTGCTTACAGGGAAAATTGCACCTTTACCTGATAATGGAGGATCAAACTCAGATGGTATTACTGATTTATCATCAATACCTGCATTTACAAAAAGTTCCTTAAGTTCACTGAAAGTTAAGGCTTCATCAATTTCATTAGATTCTGCTTTTTTAGCAACGCAAGGTCCTATAAAAACTACTTTAATATCATTTCCGTATTTTTTTCGTGCTACTCTGGCAATTGCAACCATAGGTGAAGCTATAGGCGCCAAATTACTGACAAGTTCGGGATGAAAATGCTCTATGTAAAATACAATGGCAGGACAATCAGATGAAATATAAGATTTGCCATTATTGGGTTCAATAATTTCTTTGTATTTGCTGGCCACAAGATCTGCTCCAAATGCAACATCCATTACTTTGTAAAACCCTAAATGTTTAATCATACCTATTAAGACTTTATAGTCTTTTATATCTGTGAAATCGGCTGGGAAACTGGGTGCCAGAACAGCTATTACCTTTTTCTCATTTGTCAGCATGTGAGTAACCAACTGTTTTGAGTCAAAATAAACCTTTGCTTTCTGACTGCATACATTTACACAGTTTCCACAACCAATACACCTTTCACTTAATACTTCTGCTTGTCCGTTAATAATTTTAATTGTCTTAACAGGACATTCCCTGACACAGGTGTAGCAAACCCTGCATTTATCTTTCACCGTAAAAACCAACTTATTCCTGTTTGCGTGTCCCATTTTTCTATTTATTTTTCAATTTCAAAGTAACAAATTACTTGATATTTAAATATTTAAACTTGCATCTGCAATTATTCTAAAATATTTTCTACAACAATACATCCCTTTTTGCATAATGTGTGTGTAATAAATCATGACTCTTATGACTACCGGGTTTTCCCAAAAACTCATTATAAATCTGAATTATTTCAGGATTTTTATGAGATACTTTAATAGTTTCCATATCATCAATATCGTAAAGAGCTTTCATACGGGCTTTAATATCATTTTCGTTGGCACCGATCTGTTGTCCGCCTCCGTTAATACATCCTCCTGGGCAGGCCATTACTTCAATAAAATGTAATTCCTTTTCACCCTTTTTCATGCTGTCGAGAAGCATGCGTGCATTGGCTAGTCCATTCACCGCGGCGACATTAAGTTTTAGTCCATTTACTTCAATGGTTGTTTCTTTACAACCAGTCATACCTCTTAGTGCTTCTACTTTAAAACGGATGAGTTCCTCACCTGTTAGCATGTTATAGGCAGTACGTATGGCTGCTTCCATAACACCTCCTGAAGTACCGAAAATTTTTCCTGCCGAACTCCTGAATCCTAAAGGAGAATCTGTAGTTTCAGCAGCTATGTTTTTCATGTCTATACCGTACATTCTTATCAGTTGTGCCAGTTCCCGAGTTGTCAAAACAGCATCAACATCAGTTATCCCTTTATGGGTCATTTCTTCACGCTGCGCTTCAAATTTTTTTGCTGTACAAGGCATGACCGAAACTGAATATATTTGCTCAGGACTGATTTTGACTTTTTCTGCCCAGTATGATTTAATTACTGCGCCCATCATTTGTTGAGGTGATTTACATGAAGATACATTAGGAAGCATCTCGGGGTAGAACTCTTCAGCGAATTTAATCCAACCCGGACAACAACTTGTAATCATCGGCATTACTCCACCTTCTGTAACCCTCTGAATCAGTTCAGAAGCTTCTTCCATTATGGTAAGGTCGGCAGCAAATGTGGTGTCAAAAACATATTTGAATCCGATTTTGCGTAAAGCTGCATTCATAATACCATTGATGTCTTTTCCCGCTTCCATACCAAATTCTTCGGCAAGGGATACTGATATCGATGGAGCATACTGAACTACAACGGTTTTTTCGCTATTGTTCAATGCAGAAATTAACTCTTTGAAATGATTTTTTTCCGTGAGTGCTCCAGTTGGGCAAACCATTATACATTGCCCGCAATTAATACAGCTCGAAGTGTTGATGCTTTTGTTGAATGCAGTACCAACAACTGTGCTGCTGCCACGGTTTATGAAATCAATAGCTGATACACCCATCACTTCTTCACAAACTCTTACGCAACGTCCACACAAAATACATTTCTCAGGGTCTCTGACAATACTTGCACTTGTTGTGTCTTTGTTAATTTTGTTCTTTATACCTCTGATTCTTTTTTCTCTTACCTGCAATTCTTCAGATAAATTCTGTAATTCACACTTTTTATTCCTAACACAGTATAAGCAATCATCAGGATGATTGGAAAGAAGCAGTTCAACAATGACTTTCCTTGATTCAATGACTCTTGGAGAGTTAGTAAAAACTTTCATACCTGCTTCAACAGGAGTTGAGCATGATGTAACTAATTTTCCTGTTTTTAAGTTCTCAACAACACACATGCGGCATGAACCCGATGGGAATTTTCCTTTCAGATGACACAATGTAGGTACTTTAATACCATGTCGATTTAATGTATCGAGCAGGTATTCTCCCTTACGGGCTTCTATTTGTTTATTATTTACTTCTATTAAAAAGCTCATATTATTTTATTTTTAAAATTAAACTACCGTTATAGCTTCAAATTTACATGCTTCATAACAAGCACCACATCCTATACATTTATCCTGCACAATAAAATGGGCCTGTTTTTTTGAACCCACGATGGCATTGGCAGGGCATTTTTTGGAACAGACTGTACATCCGGTACATTTGTCCACATTGATAATGTATTCTTTAAGGTTTTTACAAACACCTGCAGGACATTTTCTGTCGAAAACGTGTGCTTCATATTCATTTCTGAACCATTTTAAGGTACTGAGAACAGGATTTGGTGCTGTTTGTCCTAAACCACAAAGAGAAGCATCTTTAATAACTTTGCATAGCCTCTCGATTTGCATTACTGATTTAAATCTTTCAAGGGCTTCATTATTATCTTTATTTGGTTTTCCGGTTATGCTCTCCAAAATTTCGAGTAAACGTTTGGTTCCTTCTCTGCAGGGAATACATTTACCGCAACTCTCTCGTTGGATAAATCCCATAAAAAATTTTGCAACATCAACCATGCAAGTGTCTTCGTCCATTACTACAAGTCCACCCGAGCCCATCATAGCACCCACTTTCAGGAGTGAATCATAATCAATTTGTATGTCAAGGTTTTCTTCGGTTATACAACCTCCTGATGGGCCACCGATCTGAACTGATTTAAATTTTTTATTATTTAAAATGCCACCGGATATTTTAAATAAAATGTCTCTAATCGTTGTTCCCATAGGAATTTCAACCAATCCTGTCAGAGCAATTTTACCTGATAGTGCAAAAACTTTGGTTCCTTTACTAGAGGCTGTACCAATAGAGGCAAACCAATCTTCACCTTTTTCAATAATTCCGGGTACATTGGCAAAAGTTTCTACATTGTTTATCACTGTTGGCTTGCCGAACAGACCACTTGTTGTAGGGAAAGGAGGACGGGGACGAGGCATGCCTCTCTTGCCTTCGATACTGTGCATCAGGGCTGTTTCTTCTCCACAAACAAAAGCACCGGCGCCTTTTTTAATTTTTATTTCAAAATCTACTCCGGTGCCAAAAATATTTTTGCCTATCAATCCATAATCAATAGCCTGAGCAATGGCAATTTGTAACCTTTCAATGGCAAGCGGGTATTCCGCTCTTATATATATATAAGCCTTTGTTGCACCAATACCGTATGCACCAATGGCCATTCCTTCTATAAGTCTGTGGGGATCACCTTCAATAACGGCTCTATCCATAAATGCTCCGGGATCTCCTTCATCTGCATTACAAATAAGATATTTCTGGTCATTGACTTCGCTGTTAGCAAATTTCCATTTTCTTCCTGTAGGGAAACCACCTCCACCACGACCCCTTAACCCACTTTTTTCAATTTTATCACAAACTTCAAAAGGGCTATAGATGTTTATGGTTTTGATATAGCTTTTATATCCACCCTGTGCAATATATTGGTTTATATCAACCGGATTTATAATTCCACAATTTTGTAATACCAATCTCAATTGTGGTGCAAAAAAAGGATGTTCATTGAAAAACCGGACATTATCCCATTTTTTTGACTGAAATGTCTCAAACTGACCGAGAATATCTCCCTCAGGCAATTCCAGAGAGAAAACCTTATCTAAAATGTCTTTAACCTTGTTTTCAGTAACATGCTCAAATGAAATTCTGTTTTGTGATGGTAAATGAACGTCCATAATAGGCTCCGATGAGCAAAGACCTATACATCCGGTTTCAATAAGCTTGGCTTTTATTTGATTTTCAGCTAAGTATTTTTCTACTGCTTTAAGGGTTTTTCCTGCTCCTGCACCCAGACCACATGTACCTGCTCCGACATAAATAATTGGAATTTCAATCTTTTCATTGCGCAAAACAGCCAGTTTTTCTTTTATTTGGTTGTCTTTTGAATTATTGGAGAAATCCCTTAAAACTTCATCAATAAGAAATTCCTTTACTGATGTATTTGCTTGTGCTTCCATATTATTCTTGATTTCTGTGATTTTCTATTATTTCTTTGATTTTTTCTGCGGTAAGTTTTGCAAAAAAATTACCGTTTATTGAAACTACCGGTGCTAAACCGCAAGCTCCAATACAAGCTACAACTTCTATGCTGAAGAGCCCATCTTTAGTTGTATTGCCTGATTTTGTGCCAAGTACTTTCTCAATCTCTTCAAGGACAGTTGCAGAACCAAGTACATGACAAGCAGTTCCCCTGCACACTTGTATATGATATTTTCCAAGGGGTTTAAATCGAAACTGATTGTAAAATGTAGCAACCCCGAATATTTTTCCTGTAGAAAGCCTTAGATATTTCCCTACTTCTACAACAGAATCCTCAGATAAATATCCATCAACTTCCTGAATATCCTGTAAAATAGGTATAAGATTCTCTGTTTTACCTTTAGGATATTTTTGCAGTATGTCTTTTGTTTTTGTTTCCATTGTGATTCTTTTTAAAAGGGTTATAAGATTAATATCTTACAACCCCTTTTGTTAAATACTTACTTAATGTGTTTTTCAATTTCTGGTAATACGCGTTTTGCATCTACAGGCTTGCGAATAAAACCATTTACAGGGAACCAGTAGGTTTTGCCGTCTTCGCCTTTGTAATCTATACCTGCTGTACCATCAGTTGTGTTTTTTACCAATAATACTTGCAAATCTTTGAAATTCGGATCTTTACGGAACTCTCTTGCCATTTCCTGTACACTGGCTTTCGTTGTAACTAAAATGTCAATGGATGACTGAATTAAAATTGGAATACTGTTTAATTCTGGATTTTTCAGAATTTCCTGTGCTAATTCAAAGCCTTCAAACTGAGTTGTCATCATGACATCAAGGATGGCTAAGTTTGGTTTTTCACGGAGCATTATTTCAATGCCTTCTTTTTTATTCATGGCTGTTATTACTTCATATCCTTCTTTTGAAAGTATGGTCTCAATAACTGTGATAACATCTATGTCATCATCCACGATTACAATTTTTTTTGAAGTTTTCATAATTTTGTTTTTTTAGGGGTTATTAATTTTAAATTTTTATTAATTCCTTGTGTTCAATTTTCTGATGTAAAATTACTTCCACTCCATATTCTGGATAAGGTACTGTTGTCCTGATTTTTACTGGAAGATAAGTATGGATTTCAGAGCTAAAAACCAGTACTTTTACGCAATTAGCAGGTAAGGATTTATGGTATGGATAACAAAATAATTATGTAACTTGCAGAATTCATGCAAGTTGTAAATTAAAGAAATAGTTAATTGCTATGGCTGTTACTACTGCTTTCGAAAAATCAGCAGATTCAAATTTTAGATAAAAAAGTATTTTTTTATTAAATGTAATAATGAAAAATTACAGAAATTTCTGAAATACTTCAGGATTTGATAATTTTATAAGTGATTTTATTTTTACCAGTAATATTGATTAGATATATTCCTTGAGACAAATTGCTGAAAGGTATATTAATTATCTCTTTACTTCCTGAACTGAAAGATTTATAATATTTAGTTTGACCGAGAACATTTAAGACTTCAACAGTAAACTCACCATCATAATTGCACTCAATAAATAAATAATCATCAACAGGATTTGGATAAATATTCCATAAGTTGTTGGCAGTTCCTTCATTAATGTCCTGATAAAAAACAGCCAGTTGCTGAATACTTGTATCTGTTCCACAATCACCGGTTGCAATGAGCATAACGTCATAATAACCTTCACTTGTGTATTGGTTCTGAGGATTGGTTGAAGTGGCATTATTCCCGTCTCCAAAATCCCAAACATATTGATTAGTATTTAAGGAGGTATTTGTGAAATTAACATTGAGATTTTGCATGGAATACGTAAAATCTGCTTTAGCTTCAAGAATTGAAGCTAAAACTTCTTTGCGTCTGCTGATACACTCATCACCTAAAACTTCCCAGTCGTAGAAAAAATAGTAATAGTTTAAATTAGAAGCACTGTTTCCATGAATAGAAATCACTCCACTGATCTGATATGGGAAATTTGTTCCGCTGCTGTTTCTGTAAAGAAGAGCATTGGGAGTAAGGCACTCAATTTTATAATTCACATCAGCAGGTAAATCAAAATTAAGCTCAAGGCGGTGCTGACCCGTAGTCAGATAAATTGTTGTATCACGAATAATAGTATCAGTTTTATCCTTAATGACAATTCTACGGTCTTTGTCTCCCTGAGCATATACCAGAACTGATTTTAATGTGGTTGCACTCATACAATCAAAAATCAAATAATGCGTATTTGTATTATTGAAATAGATGCCATCCCCAATAGCATTTGTTGCAGGTCCAACATTTAAAATCTGAGCAGGGATTAATTCTTCAACATAATAGGTCGTTGTTTGAGTAAGTATAGGTGTGGTGAATGAATTTCCTATATGTAATAATGTACCCCCAGTAGCTTGATTATACCAATGCAATTCCCCTCCATAGTTCACTGAGGCATTCAATACAAAAGAAGTAGGAGTACAGTTTCCCTGATTTGAAGCTGCCGGTGCAATAGGTTTGTCAATTCTGATATAATTCATCCTAACTAAGGAATCAATGCCATAAGAATTTGAAGCATACAATGTGATTGTCTTATACCCATTTGTATAATAAGTATGTGTAGGGTTCTGAAGGGTTGAAGTAGTGCCATCTCCGAACTTCCAAAGCCATGAAGTAGGCATTTTGCTTGAAAGATCAACAAAGTGAATATCCCCATTACATGAAACAGGAGGCATTGCTTCGAAAGAAGCAGTTGGTTTATAATCAATCCCGAAAGTGAATGATATCGTTGTGTCAGCAGTTGTAACATCGTAAATTTCAATTCCTGCTAATTGATTATTCGACAGAAAACAAGGGGGGTTTGTAACATCGTTGAATTCGGTTCTTCCTGAATTGGCAGAAAAAACTGCATTGTTGATGTTGCCATTATCAGTGAGGGTGCCGTTAGGTCGATAGACATATACCTCATCAGGAGGACCTGATGCGTTGCCATCTCCGGCAGCTGTATTGATGCGATAGATAAGTAAACCTGAAGCAGGTAAATTATTTTCGTAAGTGCCTGTTTTTCTTCTGTACTCTAAAATAAAAAACTCATCAGGGTTGCTTGGAGAGGCAATTTTATAGACGTTGTTAGTTGGAGATGTAACAGGATGTAATGTGTAAGTACCTGCAACTGTTATTTCAGGAATTGAACTTATCCAGTTATTGTCAGAATATTTCCATTTCATATAAGCTCCCATGTGTACAAAACCAGAGGCCATTAAATCCCAAACTCCAACAGGGTTAAAGCCATCCTGACTGTATCTGTATAAATCGGGAGATCCTACCACATGAAACATTTCGTGACATAAAGTATTGGTGTTGGTCTGGTTTTCAGGTTGGAAAGTATAGTCCCAAACTCTTTTTCCGTTAATATTTACAGTCTGTGAATATAAGGACCATCTATGAGCCCATAATAAATCAGCCCATGCTCCTGAATTCCCTCGAACCATAAATGATACATTGTCCACATTTCCATCGTTGTCAATATCAATATTTAATGAAGTTGGTACTTGAGAAGCAATAAAATTAACAGCATTAACCAACAAAGTATGTTCTCTGTCTCTACTGTCATTGTCATCCTGATACCCGGTTGGATTGGTAGATGCATTGTAAGGTTGATAATAGGCCCTTGGATAGCTATCTTGATAAGATAAATTAGTTGTCAGTGCACATGTGGGATAGTAATGACTTGTAATATCAAGGTTCCCGTAGGAAGTTTCATCGAAATAGTGCTTCAAAGATTCACTATTGGGTGTGTTCAGTTTATTGTCTAAAATCGTTCGTGCATTCGGGAATTCAGTGTCTCCGCTAAACCTGATAAAAATTACAATGTTAGCCATTGCACCTACTGAAGGGCCGGTAATGCTTTTATTTGTAGGAACAGATCTGGCTGCCTTTCTTAGCCTATAATTCTCATCTGAAATTTTAGCCCATTTCTCTAAACCGGCTTGCTCGGGGTTAACACTGTTAACCTTAAAATTTGATGGAATTACCTGACCATTCGACTTTATCCCATAATAAAAATATCCATCCTGTGACTGGATAATAGTATAGCCTTCACTATCATGCAGCCAGTTGAAATATTCATCTCCACTCACAAAACAATTGATAACCTCTCCATTTGGTTGTTGAATGGTGTGTGGCTGAAAACTGAAATATGCAGCATTGACAACAATTGTTGTTGAAATAAAAAAACATATTATTACTACCCTAAAGTATTGAATTATTTGCAAGTTTAATTTTTTTCGCATTTTAATAAAATTTGATTATAAGCAAATTTACATCTTTTTAATAAATTTTTGATAACCCGAAAAAAATATGTTTCAAAATTAATTTTTGAAAATAGACTGTATTTTAATTTAGATGAACTCAATGTTTGTAAAAACATTTTTATATTTAATGAAATCTGATTGGAGAACATAAATCAAAATAATTGGCTTTTTCATTATAAAATGTTATAAGTTTCGGGAAAAATTGAAGAAAAACATTTTCAAATGTAATGTAATTATCTTTCAATTCTTTTACGGCCAAATCCATTCTACATGCATAGTCAACACGCCTTGACATACCCATCAGTCTTTTTTCCAAACCAATAAAACTTCCATAAGATTCCAGCCAGTTATTATAAATTAAAAATGGTAATATAATCCTGTTTCTTTGAGGCAAAATAAAGAAATTTTTCAAAATTAGAATGTAAAAGTCTTTAACGAAAACTTTTAGAGGAATATCTGAAAACTTGTTCCAGTGTATGTTTAAGAAATGATCGAAGAATATATCTATGATAATACCTGAATATCTGTCATATTCGGGTTTTAATTTTAAAATTAATGATTTTACAAGTGGGCTTGTATCAGTAAAAACATCCACATGCCTGTGTAATATTATACCTTTTTGAATATCCTTGTTGAATTTTTCTATGGTTTTCCCCTTAACACCATCTGCAATAAAACTACCTATGCGACAGTCGTCATTTGATCCTGCTAAATATATGTGGGCAAGAAAATTCATTTTTGATATATTAATGCAAAATTAGGATAATTTTTACCGGAGTTTTTAATTATTAGGCTTAAAAGAAAGAAAGAGGCTAAAACTTCTGTAATATGCATTTTTTATTAGCTTTACGCTAAATCAAAGTTTACGAATAAAAAATATACCCGATATCAAAAAAAGACATCGGGTATTTTTTCTAAGAACCGGAAAATTAAGAAGGTTACTTCCCAATAAAACCAAGGCTTCTTTTGATGAACTCTGACAATTTTTCTCCCTTCAGCATATTCTGAGATAAAAGAGCGAGGTCAATCATTTGCTCGACCAGCTTTTCCTTCTTTTCTTCTTCCTGTATTTCTACTACTTCAACAATCAAGGGATGGTTTGTGTTTACAACCAAATTAAACATTTCAGGCATACCTCCCATAAAACCCATACCACCACCACCTAAAGCTGACATGTCTTTCATCCTTCTCATAAATTCAGGTTGGGTTATTATCATGGGCTGCTCGTTCTCACTCATGCTTTCAAAAATAACATGGTATTTGTCTTTAAGAGCAAATTTTTCGATTACGGGCTTAATTTTTTCCTTTTGTTCATCAGTTAGTTTGGATGGCAATGAATCTTCTTTTTCAATAAGTTTGTCAATAATATCAGCATCAACTCTTACAAAACGGGTATCCTTAAGTTTCATCTCAAGCATGTTGATAAAATGCGGGTCAATGACATTGTCAAATATGAGCACATCATAACCTCTTTCTTTTGCATTTTTAACATAAACATGCTGTTCTATTGTGTTGTTGGCATAAAGAAAAACTACTTTTTTATTTTTATCAGTCTGAGTTTTCTCTACTTGGTTTTTGTATTCTTCGAAAGTAAAATACTTGCCCTCTGTGTTTTTAAACAAACAATATTTTTCAGCTCTTTCATAGAACTTATCATCCGATATCATGCCGTATTGAATAAAGACCTTGATATTATCCCATTTTTTCTCAAATTCTTCACGATTTTCTTTATAGATTTCGTCTAATTTATCAGAAACTTTTTTACTGATATGTGACGATATTTTTTTTACATTAGAGTCGTTTTGCAGGAAACTTCTCGAAACATTCAGCGGAATATCCGGTGAATCCAAAACCCCATGAAGTAAAGTCAGAAAATCTGGAACAATTCCTTCAACATTATCAGTCACATAAACCTGATTGCAATACAATTGAATTTTATTTTTTTGAATTTCAATTTTGTCCTTCAACTTCGGGAAATACAATATACCTGTTAGGTTAAAAGGATAGTCAACGTTCAGATGAATCTGAAAAAGAGGTTCTTCGTAAGAATAGGGGTACAGTTCGCGGTAGAATTTCTGATAATCATCCTCTTTGAGTTCACTTGGTTTTATTTTCCATGCCGGTTTTGTATTGTTTATAATCCTTGGCTTTTCAATTGTTTCATATTTGTCGTTTCCTTTATCATCTTTTTCACCTTCAATTTTTACACTTTCTTTTTCGGTGCCAAATTCGATATCAACCGGTAAGAACTTGCAATATTTTTTAAGCAAATCCAATATTTTAAATTCATTGAGGTATTCTTCAGCGTCTTTTGAGATATGTAAAATGATGTCAGTGCCTCTTTCTTTACGTTTTGCCTTTTTAAGGGTGTATTGTGGAGAACCGTCACATTCCCACTGAACAGCATTTTTTTCGTCATCTTCTTTGTAAGAACGGCTGATGATTTGAACTTTATCTGCAACCATAAATGAAGAATAAAATCCTAAGCCAAAATGACCGATTATTTGTGATGCGTCATCAATATTTTTAAACTTATTAACAAATTCTTCAGCACCGGAGAAGGCTATCTGATTAATGTATTTATCAACTTCCTCTGCTGTCATTCCGATACCGCTGTCACGGACAGTAATTGTTTTTTTCTTTTCGTCGAGAAGTACTTCAACCTTTAATGAATTAAGTTCACCCTTGTATTCACCAGCAGAGGAAAGCACTTTTAATTTTTGAGTGGCATCCACTGCATTGGATATGAGCTCCCTTAAAAAAATTTCTTGTTCCGAATATAAAAACTTCTTTATAATCGGAAAAATGTTTTCTGCCTGAACATTTATATTCCCTTTTTGCATAATATTTTAATTTTTATAATTAATAAAGTGCCTTTTAATCAATTCACATGCCACTGAACGTATCTGACAAAATGACACAAAAATGGCTGCCTGTTCAGCAGCCATTGGTACTTTGAAAAAAAATGTCTAACTATTAGTTTACCTAATTAACTATATGACGACTGGGTTTATTAAAATGTTACCGCCATTTTAATATTTCTGTCAAATTGACCTCTTTGTTTTGTTCTAAACTGAATGGTAAGTAGTTTGATGAACTTTAGTATTAAAAAATATTTAAAATGAATTTTGATAAGTTTACACTAAAAACGCGTGAAGTCATCAACAAAGCGGTTGAAATCACAAAGACCAATCAACAACAAGCTGTTGAGAATACCCATTTGCTGAAAGCCATACTACTTGAAGATGATACTGTTGCACCCTATCTATTGAGGAAATGTGGTGTCCATTTGGATATATTTCACAATGCCATTGATAGAGTTATAGATGGTTTGCCGAAAGTAAAGGGTGGTGAAGTTTATTTTTCCCGTCCACTAAATGAAGTATTGAGCAATGCTGAAAATTATCTCAGCGAATTTAAAGATGAGTTTGTTACTGTTGAACATTTGCTTCTGGCAATGCTTAAAGTTAAAGATACTGCTTCACAAATGCTTAGAGACAATGGCATAACCTCAGAAATGTTCTTAGCTGCTGTAAAAGACATGCGAAAAGGGGCTAATGTCAACTCACAAACTGCTGAGCAAACCTATAATGCTTTGGAAAGATATGCTATAAATCTCAATAAGGCTGCTTTGTCCGGTAGGTTAGATCCTGTCATAGGTAGAGAAGATGAAATAAGAAGGGTGTTGCAAATTTTAAGCAGACGCACAAAGAACAATCCCATTCTAATTGGACAACCAGGTGTAGGAAAAACAGCCATAGCAGAAGGTTTGGCTCATAGAATTATTAAAGGTGATGTTCCCGAAAACCTGAAATCTAAAATAATTTTTTCTCTTGACATGGGGGCGCTTATAGCTGGAGCCAAATATAAAGGAGAATTCGAAGAAAGACTCAAGGCTGTTATAAAAGAAGTTATGGGCTCGGATGGAGAGGTTATTCTGTTTATTGATGAGATTCATACACTGGTAGGTGCAGGTGCCTCAGAAGGTGCTCTCGATGCGGCTAATATTCTGAAACCTGCTTTATCAAAAGGTGAATTAAGAGCCATTGGAGCAACAACCCTTAATGAATATCAAAAATATTTTGAGAAGGATAAAGCCCTTGAAAGACGATTTCAAACAGTTTTAGTTGATGAGCCTTGTGTTGCTGATGCTGTCTCAATTTTACGTGGTCTCAAACAACGTTATGAAACCCATCATAAAGTGCGTATTAAAGACGAAGCTATAGTAGCTGCCGTTGAACTTTCGCACCGATATATCAGTGAAAGATTTTTACCTGATAAAGCCATTGATCTTGTTGATGAGGCTGCTTCAAAACTGAGACTTGAAATAAATTCTTTACCTGAAGAAATTGATGAGATTCAACGTAAGATAAGACAATTGGAAATTGAACGCGAAGGTTTTAAAAGAGAGCATGATAAAGCTCAACTTGATAAAGCAATACAGGAATTATCAGTACTGGATGAAACTTATAAATCCTTAATGGTGAAGTGGAAAACTGAAAAAGATATTGTAGATAACATTCAGTCACTGAAAAAAAAAATAGAAAATTATAATTTTGAAGCCGAAAAAGCAGAAAGAGAAGGCGAATATGGTAAGGTTGCTGAATTACGATATGGTCGTATTAAAGAAGCAGAAACTAAACTCGATTTCCTACAACAGAATCTAAAGTTGCATCAGAAGGACATGGCTCTTATAAAAGAAGAAGTGGATGCCGAAGATATTGCTGATGTGGTGTCAAAATGGACAGGTATTCCGGTGAGTAAAATGCTTAGTAGTGAAAGAGAAAAACTGCTAAAGCTTGAAGATGAGTTACATAAAAGGGTTGTGGGACAGGAAGTAGCTATTAAGGCACTTTCAGATGCCATCCGAAGAAGTCGAGCTGGCTTACAGGATAAAAAGAAACCTGTCGGTTCATTTATATTCCTTGGTACTACGGGTGTTGGAAAAACTGAGCTTGCAAGGGCATTAGCTGAATTTTTGTTCAATGATGAAAGTGCGATGGTTCGTATTGATATGTCAGAATATCAGGAAAAACATACGGTCTCAAGATTAATTGGTGCTCCTCCCGGCTATGTGGGCTATGATGAAAGCGGACAACTCACCGAAGCCATCAGACGTAAACCCTATGCAGTTGTCTTGCTCGATGAAATCGAAAAGGCACATCCTGACGTTTTTAATATCCTGTTACAAGTACTTGATGAAGGAAGATTGACAGATAATAAAGGGCGTACTGCAGATTTTAAAAACACTATTGTGATTATGACTTCCAATATAGGCTCACATATAATTCAGGAGAATTTTGAAAAGTCAGGATTGAATGAAGAAGATATGTATGAAAAAACAAGTCATGAAGTTCTTTCTTTGCTTAAAAAAACCATACGCCCTGAATTCCTTAATAGAATTGATGAAATAATTATGTTTAAACCTCTTTCTAAAGATGAAATCAAACAAATTGTCTTCATTCAGATTGAACTTATTCGTAAAGCTCTAAAAGAAATGTCAATAGAAATTAGTTTTTCTGATAGTGCTGTTAATATGATTGCAGAAATGGGCTACGATCCACAGTTTGGTGCAAGACCTTTAAAAAGAGTTATTCAGAAAAAAATTCTCAATGAGCTGAGTAAGATGATTATTGCCGAAAATATCAACAAAGAAAAGCCTATTGCAGTAGATTTTAAAAATGATATTTTTTGTTTTGCTAATAAATAGAATTGCCAACTATTTTTCTGCAATTTAGAAATTTACGACCTCCAAACTAAAATCCCGGCAACTCCATTAAAACTGTTGGAATTAAAAGTAGGAATCCTAAAATTATAAGTGAAATGACAAATCCTGCTATAAATTTAAACCATTTATGATAGGGAATTCGAGCAATCCCTAAAACACCTATTAAAACCCCTGAGGTTGGTGTAATCATATTTGTAAAGCCGTCTCCAAACTGAAATGCCATGATAGTAGCTTGCCTGGAAACACCTATTAAGTCTGAAAAAGGGGCCATTATTGGCATCGTTAAAGCTGCTTTGGCAGAGCCGCTTGGAATAACTATATTAATAACATTCTGTATTAAATACATAATGCCAACGCTGGCAATTTTACCTGTTCCAGCCATAAGATTCGACATCTTGTGTAATATTGTGGCAATGATTTTTCCGTCCTCAAGTATGACAATTATCCCTCCGGCAAGTCCTACTATGACAGCAGCAGTCATAATATCCTTACTACCCTCAATAAACAGCTTGGTTATCTCATTAGGGGATTTATTCATGGCAATTCCGGAAAATATTCCCATTGCAAAAAAAAGTGATGCAATCTCTTTGATATACCATTGATAACCCATGACTCCAATAATGAGAAATAAAATGGTGAACAAAAGAATGTTAAGAATGTAAAAATGAAAAGATTTTAATATCAGAGGTATGCTTATAACACCGAAAAGTACTGCTAAGACAGGAATAATCGGTATGGTCATTTTTATGGCATTTAGAGCATCTGTATCACCGATACATAATGTCGTGAGCGGGTATAGAAAAGCAAAAATGACAAGTGCTGCTTGTATGAACAAATAACTGCCCCATGTGCTTTTATAACTTTTATAAACCAAATCACCGGTTTCTCCTGATTTTTTTTGACGCCAATAGTTGTCATCATGGTAAACAGAAGAACTTAATGGATCTTTTTTTACACGCTTTGCATATAATAACACCCAGATAATCATGAGGATATTTAGCACAATCCAGCAAAAAATACGGTATTCAAACCCGGAAAACAAAGGAACATCTGCCAAACCTTGTGCAATCCCGATTGTAAAAGGGTTAAGAATGGCTCCTGCAAACCCAACATGGGCAGCAACATACACCAAACAAACACCGGTAATTGAATCATAACCCATCGAAATGGCAAGGGGGACAAGAATAATTACAAAAGCAATGGTCTCTTCACTCATGCCAAAAACAGCACCGAAAACACTAAACATAAGCATAATTAAGGTCATGATGATGTTGTTTATTCCAATCTTTTTAACAAAACTGAATTTCTCAAGACTTTTACTTCTATTTAGAAACGAATAAATTCCAACATCAATGGCTTTTGATGCATTCATTATCCAGAAGGCTCCGCCAATCATGAGTATAAAAATTATGATGCCGCTTTGTTTGACAAATCCTTTAAAGAATGCAGAAAAGATTTGCCAAGTCTGTGGCTCGTTTGGAAGCTGTTTGTATGTAAGGGAAACAGTTTCTGCTACAGATGAATTCGGGACTTCAATATACTCACCGCCTTCGACAAACCATGTCAGTATGGCTGATATTACTATAAGTCCGAAAATGATAACCCATGTATGTGGAAAATTCTTTTGCATTTAGTTTTTTTTTCAAAAATACTATTTAATCCATATTTATAAGTAAAATTCTTTTGTAAGGGTAAAAACAGATTATAATTATAGTTAATTTTGCAATAACACTAATGATAAAAATTTGTTAATTATGGATATTAAATGGATTGATTTTCTAACAGTTGAGCAATTTATGACAGATGTTTTAATGAAAGCAGGTGTGCCTGAAGACGATGCACGAATATGTGCTGATGTGCTTATTACATCTGATAAGCTTGGAATTGACTCCCATGGTTCTAACCGACTTAAACCCATTTATTATGACAGAATTAAGGAAGGTATTTTAAACCCTGTATCAAATATAGAAATTGTTAGGGAAAGTCCGACTACAGCTGTAATTGATGGGCATAATGGCATGGGGCACGTCATTGCAAAAAAATCCATGCAGCTTGCAATTGACAAAGCAAGTAAATTTGGAATGGGCATGGTTGCGGTGCGTAATTCTACTCATTTTGGGATTGCCGGATACTATGCCCTGATGGCAGCAGAGAAGAACATGATCGGTATTGTTGGAACAAATGCAAGACCTTCGATAGCTCCCACATTTGGTGTTGAAAATATGCTCGGAACTAACCCTCTCACTTTTGGAATGCCAACTGATGAAGATTTCCCTTTTTTACTCGACTGTGCTACTTCAATAACTCAAAGAGGGAAAATTGAAGTTTACGCACGTCAGGGTAAAACATGCCCCGAAGGATGGGTAATTGATGAAAACGGAAAATCAAAAACAAATTCTGTTGAAATACTTAAAGATCTTGTAGCTGGAAAAGCTGCTTTATCTCCATTGGGTGGGGTAGGGGAAGACCTTGGAGGGTATAAAGGATACGGTTATGCTACTGTAGTGGAAATCCTTTCTGCAGCTTTACAGAGTGGCGCTTATATGAAAATGCTCTTAGGTATTGAAAATGGTAAAAAAGTACCCTATCCTTTAGGTCATTTCTTTATTGCAATTGATATTGCTGCATTTACTGAACCGGATGCATTCAGGAAAACGACAGGTGATATTCTAAGAGAACTCAGAAGTTCTGCTAAAATGCCAGGACAAAACAGAATCTTTACTGCCGGTGAAAAAGAATACATTGCTCTACAGTTTAGAAAAGACAAGGGAGTTCCTTTTAGTAATGAATTACTTAAAGAATTCGCGGTCTTAGCTGAAGAACTTGATTTGAAAAAGTACGCTTCAATTTTTATTTAATAACCCAAATCATATATATTTATGACTGAACAAATTTTTTCATTTGCAGGAAAAGACAATATGGAAATAGTAACCTATAAATGGTTACCTGAAAATGTAAACGAAGCAAAAGGAGTTGTCCAAATTGCCCATGGTATGGCAGAACATGCTGCACGGTATGCACAATTTGCTCAGTTTTTAAACAGTCATGGTTATATTGTATATGCAAACGATCACAGAGGGCATGGAAAAACAGCCAAAAGTGTTCGTGACATAGGTTTTTTTGGTGAAAGTAATGGATGGTTCACTGTTGTTGATGATATGCATGTGCTTACAGAATTAATCAACAAAGCCCATCCCGATTTGCCTGTTTATATTTTTGGACATAGCATGGGTTCTCTGCTGACACGTACTTATATAGCATTATATCCAAATGCAGTTAAAGCATGTGTGCTTTGCGGCACAACAGGTAATCCGGGTATTATTAGATACATTGCTATGGCTATTATTTATTTTTACAAAACAGTTAAGGGTAAAAGAGCTCGTGTTAAGCTCCTTGACACAATGTCTTTTGGTGCATTCAACAAAAAAATTAAAAAACCGGTTACTCAGTTTGACTGGCTTTCTACCGACCCCGAAGAAGTAAATAAATATCTGGATGACCCATTATGTGGGGTGTTGTTTTCTGTTAAGTTTTTTGAAGACCTTTTGACGGGACTTGAATTTATATTTAAGAAAAAATATATTCAAAGAATTCCGAAAGATTTTCCTCTTTTTTTTATTTCGGGCAGCGACGATCCTGTTGGCGAGTTTGAAAAAGGTGTAATAAATGCTCATAATTCATATATAAATGAGGGTTTGAGAAATACAACCCTTAAGTTTTATAAAAACAAAAGACATGAGTTGATAAATGAGACCAATAGGGAAGAGGTTTATACTGACGTTTTGAACTTTTTAAATAATTTTTAAAAATGATACTCGGTGTTAACTTTTCCTTGCCTTTTGATAATCCTGTACTGATATTTTCTCTGATTCTCTTTATTATATTGTTTGCGCCGATATTATTAAACAAAATAAAAGTACCCCACCTTATTGGATTAATTATCGCAGGAACGATTATTGGCGAAAATGGTTTTAACCTCCTTGTCAGAGATAGCAGCATTGTTTTGTTCGGAACTGTAGGTCTGTTGTATATTATGTTCCTTGCCGGAGTCGAAATCAGTATTACTGATTTTAAAAAAAACAGCTTTAGGAGTTTGACATTTGGAATGTACACTTTTTTGATTCCTATGATAATTGGAACATTATCAAGTTATTATCTGTTGCATTTTTCTTTAGTAACTTCTGTTCTTATAGCAAGTATGTATGCATCTCACACGCTGATTGCTTATCCAATAATCAGCAAACTGGGTGTAACAAAAAACAGAGCTGTGGCTATAGCTGTTGGGGGTACTTTAATAACAGATACACTTGCTTTATTGGTTTTAGCCTTTGTTACAGGGATGTACACTGGCTTTATTGATAATAGGTTCTGGATTAAAATGTTTGTTTCTGTAGTTCTTTTTATCACTTTTGTTGTCATTGTATTTCCTTTCATTGCAAGGTGGTTTTTCAAACGCATTGATGATAATATTTCCCAATTCATTTTTGTCTTGGCAATGGTTTTTTTTGCTGCATTCCTTGCTCAGGTAGCAGGAGTTGAACCTATTATAGGAGCATTTTTAGCTGGCCTCACCCTCAATAGACTCATTCCAAGAACGTCTCCATTAATGAATAGAATTGAATTTGTTGGCAATGCATTATTTATCCCTTTTCTGTTAATAGGTGTTGGAATGCTTATTGATTTTAAAATTTTTTTCCAGGATTTACAGGCCATCTATGTTGCCATTATAATGACTGTTGTGGCAACTGTATCAAAATTTCTGGCAGCATGGATGACACAAAAGACTTTCCGTTTTAATGTGGATGAAAGACGATTAATATTTGGATTAAGTAATGCTCGAGTTGCAGCTACTCTTGCTGCAGTATTGGTTGGATACAATATTATTCTCGGAACAGATAACATGGGAGAACCTATAAGATTACTGAATGACCATGTGTTGAATGGCTCAATTTTAATGATTCTTGTTACATGCACAATTGCTTCCTTTGCTGCTCAAAAAGGTTCTCAAAATATTGCTGCGCTTGAAAACCTTGATAATAATATTTCTGATGATGAGGACAGAGAAAGAATACTGATCCCAATTAGTAATATTCATAATGTCAATGAACTTGTTAATTTAAGCTTGCTTATTAAATCAAAATTGAACAAGAGGGATTTGTTTGCTTTAAACGTAATTTGTAACGATAATGCTGACGCAAATGCTGAGAAAAAAGGCAGGGAAATTCTTGAAAATGCGGCTAAATCTGCTGCTGCATCTGACGTATATATAAATCAACTTCTCAGATATGATTTGAATATCATTAATTCCATAAGCAGTGTTGTTAAAGAAAACAGAATCACTGATTTAATAATTGGGGTTGAAGGGCAGAAGGGTATTTCGGAAAATTTCTTCGGAAATCTTACTGATGGCATTTTATCGAAATGTAACACTACAACCTATATTTATAAAGCTGCTCAACCTCTTGCAACCATTAAAAGGTTTATTGTTATTGTTCCTGAAAGGGCTGAAAAGGAAATTGGATTTCTATTCTGGCTTATTAAACTATGGAATATTGCAAAAAGCACAGGGGCAAATATCAGTTTTTTTGGAAATGATCAATCTTTAAATATTATCAGGAAAATTAATACTAAACATCCTGTTGAAGCTAATTTTTCTGAATTCAGCGACTGGAACGACTTTTTAATCATTTCAAGAGAAGTCAAAATTGATGATTGTCTGATTATTGGCATGAGCAGAAAGGAATATTCTTCGTATTCTGTACTGATGCAAAAAATTCCCTATTACCTAAACAAATATTTTGAAAAAAACAGCTATATTTTAATTTATCCAGTACAATCGGGTATTAGCAGTGATTCAAATATCAGTATCAAAAACGCTTCAGTTTTAGAACCTCTTAAAGAAAACTTAAGTATATTTGATGACTTTGTTAAAAATTTTAGCCGTTTATTTAAACAAAAATAAATTCTGAAATGAGCTATATTTTATCCTTCGACATTGGCACAACCAGTACAAGAGCTCTGCTTTTTGATAAAGACTTTATTATTGCAGGTATCGAACAAGAAGAAATAAGTCAGTTTTATCCCGCTTTAAATTGTGTTGAGCAAAGCCCTGAAGAGCTTCTTGATAAAACAATCAATGCAGCTCAAAGACTTCTGAAGAAAACTAACATTTGTCCATCAGACATTGCTGCAATTGGGATAACAAATCAGAGGGAGACCACTATCGTTTGGGATAAAAAATCCGGGAAAGCCATTTGCAATGCGATTGTATGGCAGGATAAAAGGACATCGTCTTTTTGTCAGGAACTTAAGAATAATAATTTTGAAAAACTAATTTCTCAGAAAACAGGTTTAA
>JAQVVM010000038.1 GCA_028698995.1 Bacteroidales bacterium | reverse complement strand
AGGAGAAAGGTCGGGTAAGGAGTTGGCTAAAAACAGACATTATAATTGCCGAAAACCAGAAGAAGAAATTGCAAGAGCTCTCCAATACAATGGAAGAGATGATTATATGTTTGCTTTAAAGCAAGAAGCGGTAAAAAGACGAACAAAGTTAACTGACAATGCCATATAAACCTAAGTTGACCAAAATAAATGAATTAATAAGCAGAATGACTGGACTAAGCAGAATGAAAATTTGTTTCTTTGGCCGATACACGAAAATTTTGTAAATTCAACAAAAACACCTAATTTTGTAAAAGTAAAACAGGTATAAAATGAATCTTGAGAAATACGAACTTAAATCGGGGGAAAAACTACAAGTATTTGAGTTTGTGAGCGTTGGTGTAAAGGGGAAAATTGTTAAACTTGTTCAATACACACCGACTAACTATAAAGATTTGTACAACCTTGGTTTTGGAGACAAGAACGCTGAAACAGGAGACATAGACGACACAGTAGTTTCAAATAATGGTGACAGCGAAAAGGTTTTAGCGACTGTGATTGCGACTTTGTATGCTTTTACTGACAAATATAAAGGAGCAATGGTTTATGCAACTGGTAGTACTAAATCAAGAACCAGATTGTATAGAATGGGTATCACCAAATACTTAGTTGAGGTTCAAAAAGACTTTGAGATTTATGGTGAAACAGAAGATGGCTGGGAAGAATTTCTTAAAGATAAAGAGTATCTCGGTTTTATAGCAATACGTAAAAACAAATAGTTATGAATAAAAAGATAAAAGATTTAAACACTAAGAACGCACCTATAGTGCTTATTGACAAAACACTCGATTTTTTCAATGACAAAGTTCTTTTCCCTAAGAAGCTTGAAAAGGCTAATGAGATGTTGAAAAAGATAGGTCTGCCAAAATTGAGTAAAACTTAATAGGCAAGAAGGCTATAATGGCAAGCTATATTGCAAACCCCTGCAAACCAACTGGACATCGAAAGTTTGCTAATAAGTTTGCCATTCCCATCGCAAAGCTTCATTGACTTTAGAAACAAATTTTCTTTACCCCTTTTTAATTTTTACATCATTCTGCTTTTAAGTTTCTTACTGACAATTAGTTAAATATTTATTTTGAAAGAGTTGTAGAAAGTTTATATGGCATCTATGTTTGACAGGGAAAGTGGTTTGAAGACTCCGCCAGTGCATAACAAGCTGCGGGCTTCAGCGGCAGGAAAATCTTTCTTTGAAAATTTTGTTTGTTAATTGGAAAATTTTATATCTTTGTGGGTAGGTTGGTGGGTAAAGACCTTCGATAGCCAAGCCCTACCGTTTGTGTTCAATTAAAAAAAAATCGCATTCACAAATTGTTTATAATCCTGTTTAAATGAAAAAAGTATTGTTATTGTTAGCAGATGGTTTCGAACCGCTTGAAGCAAGTGCCTTTATTGATGTAATTGGTTGGAACCTTGTTGAAGGTGATAACACGACTGAATTATTCACTTGTGGGCTTAGAAAAGAAATTAGAAGTTCGTTTAACCAAAGATTTATTGTTGACAACGTGATTGAAGAAATTGATATGAACTCATTTGATGCATTAGCAATTCCAGGTGGATTCGAGGTTTATGGATTTTACAAAGACGCTTACGATAAAAAGTTTTTAGATTTAATTAATGCGTTTAATTTTCATAATAAAATTATCGCTTCCATTTGTGTGGGTTCCTTACCATTAGGAAAGAGTGGTGTTTTAAAAGGTAAAAAAGGGACCGTTTACAATAGCAAGATTCGAAGAGAAGCTTTAAAAGGATGTGGTGTTAATGTATTACATCAACCTATAGTAATAGAAGGCAATGTGATTACTTCTTGGAATCCATCAACAGCGATAGATGTTGCATTTTTATTGTTGGAGAATTTGACAAGCAAGAATAACGCTGATAAAGTTCGTCAATTGATGGGATTTGATAATAATAAAAATTAACAGGTCATAACAATGAGATGGAAGGCAAAAATGCCCTCATTTAAAAGCCCTATAAAGTATAAATTTATTAGGTATTCAGGTTTATCAACTATTCAGTTATGCTTTTAAGAGATGCTTTATAGCATTAGTGGATAAAGTAGAGCAAATTTTTTTTACCATCCCAAAGACAAAAGAAGATATCCAAAAACCTTTTGTAGTAAAAATTTTTTTTTAATTGTTTTTGTGTAAATAACTGATAATAAACTATATATGATATTAATTGTTTAATAAATTAAAAAATATCATCAAAATAATTAATTTATTATGCTCTTATTTAAAAAATGTTTAGATTTGTTTCGATTCAGAAAATACAAACAATTAAAGATATTAACTTTATGCAAAAATTATTATTACTAGGAGATGAGGCTATAGCACAAGCAGCTATAGATGCAGGATTATCCGGAATATATGCCTATCCGGGGACACCCTCAACTGAAATTACAGAATATGTACAACGATCAAAAGAAGCCAGGGCAAAAAATATTCATTCAACATGGTCGGCAAACGAAAAAACAGCTGCAGAAGCAGCATTGGGTATGTCTTATGCCGGTAAAAGAACCATGGTTTGTATGAAGCATGTGGGTTTAAATGTAGCTGCCGACCCCTTTGTAAATTCAGGTGTTACCGGTGCCAATGGTGGGATTATTTATGTAATTGCCGATGACCCCTCTATGCATTCTTCACAAAATGAACAGGATTCTCGTTTTTTTGGCAAATTTGCCCTGATACCAATACTGGAACCATCCACACAACAAGAAGCATATGACATGGTGCATTATGGTTTTGAAATGTCAGAAAAATATAAAACGCCTGTAATGATGCGTATTACTACTCGTTTAGCTCACTCCAGGGCAGGCGTATTAAGAAAAGAACCTAAGGCACAAAATGAAATTAAATTACCTGAGGATTTGAGGCAATTTGTTTTACTTCCTGCCATTGCTCGTAAAAGATACAAATTGTTGCTAAACAATCAGGAATTATTTGAAAATGAATCCGAAAATAATTTTAATACTTATTTTGATGGGAAAGACAAATCTCTTGGCATCATTGCATGTGGCATAGCATACAATTATCTGATGGAATGTTATCCTGACAGGAATATCCCTTATCCGGTTTTAAAACTCAATCAGTACCCTATGCCGCGAAAAATGATTCAGAAATTGGTGAATGAGTGTGATGAAATTCTGGTACTTGAAGATGGATTTCCTTTGGTAGAGGAGTTAGTAAAGGGTTTATTATCTGTCGGATTAAAAGTAAAAGGACGCCTTGATGGCACTGTTCCACGTGATGGGGAATTAAATCCGAATATTGTTGCACTGTCATTGGGTTTAGTTGTAACTGCCGGTAAAAATATTCCTGAACTTGTTGTAGGACGACCACCTTCATTTTGTAGTGGCTGCCCACATGCTGACTCGTACAATGCCTTGCAGGATGCTTTGAAACCCTATGGTGCAGGAAGGGTTTTTTCTGATATTGGTTGTTATACATTAGGAGCTTTGAAACCTTTTGAAGCTATTAATTCATGTGTGGACATGGGTGCCTCCATAACCATGGCTAAAGGTGCTGCTGATGCAGGATTAGTACCTGCTGTTGCAGTTATTGGCGATTCAACTTTTACCCATTCAGGAATGACCGGTTTACTGGATGCCATTAATAATAAAAGTAATATTACAGTTGTTATTCTTGACAATGGCACTACCGGTATGACAGGTGGGCAATCTTCTGCAGCTTTTGGTAAAATTGAAGACATCTGCAAAGGACTTGGTGTTGAAGAATCTCACATCAGAGTTATAAAACCATTAAGAAATAAACACGATGAAAATTTCAAGGTTTTTGAAGAAGAATTGGCTTATAATGGGGTCAGCGTTATAATTCCTCGCCGAGAGTGTATCGTAACTCTGAATAAAAGGATGAGAGAAAAATTTTCCCAGAAAAAGTAATATTTAATAATTAATTAAAAATCATATAATGAAAAAAGATATAATTTTAGCAGGTGTAGGTGGTCAGGGAATTCTTTCAATTGCTGCTACTATTGGTTTGGCTGCTGTCGAATCCGGTTTGTTTCTAAAGCAGTCTGAAGTCCATGGCATGAGCCAAAGGGGAGGGGATGTGCAATCTCATCTCAGGATCTCTGATAAAGAAATTGCATCCGATCTTATTCCTGGTGGCAAGGCTGATATGATCATATCCGTTGAACCTATGGAAGCTTTACGTTACTTACCTATGTTATCATCAGAGGGTTGGGTTATCACAAATACCAAACCTTTTATCAATATTTCAAATTATCCTCCCATCAATGATGTTCTCGCTGAGTTAGATAAAGTGAGCAATCATATCAGTATTGATGCCGACCAGATTGCTAATGAACTTGGGTCTGCGAAATCAGCCAATATGGTTATTCTTGGTGCAGCTTCCCCATTCCTTGATATTGATTTTAAAATCTTGGAAAATGCCATTAGATTTTTGTTCAAATCAAAGGGAGAAGAGGTTATCAGTAAAAATATTGAAGCCCTCAATGCCGGACGAAAATTCACAGAAAACAAAATTTAGTGTGTTTATTTGTCTTTTAATAAACTAATATTAAAGCATCTTTTCTGTGTATTCTCTTATTTTAGACAATTCTAAAAATGATTTAAACACATACATATTCAATGTAAACAATTGTGCAAGAGTGTTTCTTTTTTAGTCTTGTTTAATTGGTTAATATAGAATTCAATTTTTATTTCATTTTTTCTTAATGATTCGCCTCCCCAAGTCTTAAATTCGGGTTTAATTTGTTGGCATTATGTATTATATTCATCTGTCTAGTTTAATAGCGGGTTTCGAATACCATCTTCTGAAGAAACATATAGAAAATTTATTGGATACTTTATTATGCTTAACCAATTGATTTTCAATAGTACTGATACTATTTATGTATGTGGGATTAATTAGGTTTGAATAAATAAAAAAGCTCTGACAATAACATCAGAGCTTTTTATGAATTAGTTTATTTGTGTTTATTGAAAAATTACAAAATGCTGTAAGCTACAGCTATACCAACAGTTACAACAGAAGCCATAGTCATAAGTTTTATAAGAATGTTAAGACTTGGACCAGATGTATCTTTAAATGGATCACCAACGGTATCGCCTGTAACAGCAGCTTTATGTGCTTCTGAGCCTTTTCCGCCATAATTTCCTTCTTCAATATATTTTTTTGCATTATCCCATGCACCACCTGCATTAGCCATAAATATTGCCAAAGCAAAACCGCTTGTAATTGTTCCAACCAATAAGCCAACAACACCTGGAACACCAAAAATTAAACCTACAATAACAGGTATAAGAAGAGCTAATAAAGAAGGTAACATCATTTCTTTTTGAGCAGCTTTAGTAGAAATAGCAACACACTGTGCATAATCGGGCTCAGCAGTTCCTTCCATAATACCGGCAATTTCGCGGAACTGGCGGCGAACTTCGTCAACCATTTTTCCTGCTGCACGACCTACAGCATTCATTGTTAACCCGCTGAATAAGAACGCTGCCATTACTCCGATAAAAATCCCTACAATAACTTTTGGATTCATCAGGTTCACTTCAAAATGATGAATATAATCAATAAATGAAGCATCTTTTGCAAAGACTCCATTAATAAGCTCGTTTGGCTTGTCTAGGAATTTTACAAACATTATACGTACTTCTTCGATGTAAGCAGCTAAAAGTGCCAAAGCTGTAAGTGCAGCAGAGCCAATTGCAAATCCTTTTCCTGTAGCGGCAGTAGTATTTCCTAATGAATCTAGAGCATCTGTTCTTCTACGTACTTCAGGGCCTAAGTGGCTCATTTCGGCATTACCACCGGCATTATCAGCGATTGGGCCATAAGCATCTGTTGCTAATGTAATACCTAATGTTGAAAGCATTCCTACAGCAGCTATACCAATACCGTAAAGACCAGTGCCAATATTAGCTAAATCATAGCTAAAACCAGTAGAAAATAAGAAAGCCAATGTGATTGCAATAACAATTATGATTAATGGAAAAGCAGTTGATACTAAACCAACACCTATACCACTGATAATAACTGTTGCAGGGCCTGTTTGTGCAGCAGCAGCAATAGTTCTAGTTGGTTTGTAGGCAGAAGCTGTATAATACTCAGTTGATTGTCCAATAATAATACCTGCAACAAGACCTGTTACTATAGAACCCCAAACACCAATGTAATTTGGGAAATCAAGGTACCAGAGTATAAGGAAAGAAAAAATAGTAATTAAAACTGCGCTTACATTAACACCAAATCCTAGTGATTTGAGAAGGTCTTTCATACTGGCACCTTCTTTTGTCTTAACTAAAAAAATACCAATAATTGAAAGAATAATACCTACAGCTGCAATAAGCATAGGAGCCAAAACAGCTTTTATTGCAATGACAGGTTGTGCCAAAAATGCTGCAGCACCAAGTGCCGCAGTTGCTAAAATTGAACCGCAATACGATTCATATAAGTCAGCACCCATACCTGCAACATCTCCCACATTGTCACCAACATTATCTGCAATAGTTGCAGGATTACGTGGATCATCCTCAGGAATACCTGCTTCAACTTTACCTACAAGGTCAGCTCCAACATCGGCTGCTTTTGTAAAAATGCCACCGCCAACACGAGCGAATAAAGCCTGTGTAGATGCTCCCATGCCGAAGGTTAACATGGTTGTAGTTATAATAAGTAAATTATGAACATCAGAAGCAGCCGGATAAACAGCATTAAGTACGATAAACCATATTGAAATATCTAACAAACCTAAGCCAACTACTACAAGGCCCATAACTGCACCACTACGGAATGCCAATTGAAGACCTGCGTTAAGTGATTTACTCGCAGCATGTGCTGCACGTGCGGATGCATAAGTGGCAGTTTTCATCCCTATAAACCCTGCAAGTGCAGAAAAGAAACCTCCTGTAAGAAAGGCAAAAGGCACCCATGGGTTCTGTATGTTAAGACCATATGCCAAAATACTGAATATTATTGTTATTATAAGAAAAACAATACCAACAATTTTATACTGTTGTTTAAGATAAGCATTGGCTCCTTTACGAACATGAAGAGCAATTTTTTTCATTGTTTCTGTTCCTTCACTTGCACGCATCATTTGCTTAAAAAAATAGTAAGCAAAAATTAATGCTAAAATGGCACTAGCCGGTATCAGCCAAAAAATAGGTAATTCATTCATAAATGATAATTGTTTTAGTTAATAATTACTAATATTTAAAATTGTGCAAATTTCTGTTTTTTTTTTGACATAGCAAAATTGTTTTTTTTCAAAGTCTAAAAAATCATATTTCGATACGTTTAAAAGCGTATTCCATTTTTTTAATATTTTACTGAAAGTCTCATTAAAAATATGTAATCTTGTACTTTCTTTACAATTATTAATAACTAAATTTTTATACATATGAAACCATCTTTTATTAAAACATCAGCTGTTTTATTTATAATTGCATCAATCAGTATTTTTAGTGCCTGTAAATGCTGCTCAAAAAAGAAAACATTAAGTCAGGAAGAGCAGGATTGTCAGAATAAATGTGCTTTGGTTCCGGATCCCGGAAATTGTAAAGCCTATTTTCCAAGGTATTATTTTGATAAAGAATCAGGTACATGCAAGGAGTTTATCTGGGGTGGTTGTGATGGTGTTGTCCCTTTTAATACTTTAGAAGAATGTCAGAATTGTGATTGTAAAAATGAATAACAAATTGACATTTTTGGATTTTTATTCAAATATTTGCTTTTGTGGTTAAAATGTTATTTTTTTGCAAAAAAATAATTATGAATTTTTAAACAACCGGATATGAAAAGGATTGGTATAAGACATGAGGATAAATACGCAATGGAAAGGCGTTGTGCAATAACACCAGATTTAATGAAAAAGTTGATTGAACAAGGGGAGGATGTGGGTTTCTTTGTTGAAAAATCTGAAAAAAGAATCTTTAAAGGTCATGAATTTGAAAATATTGGTGCTCATCTTGTTGATGATGTTAGGGATTGTGATGTGGTTTTTGGCATAAAAGAAATTTCTGAGAGTTTTTTTAGAAAAGGAAAAACATATGTGTTCTTTTCTCATGTTATTAAAGGTCAAGCATACAACATGCCCATGCTCCGAAAAATGATGGAAATGGGTTGTAATTTAATAGATTATGAAAAAGTTGAAGATGAAACAGGAAAACGTTTGATCTTTTTTGGGAAATATGCCGGTTTGGCAGGCATGATTAATTCATTGTGGTCATTGGGATTAAGATTGAAGGAATTTGGTTTTTCGACTCCTTTTGAAAAAATTAATCAAGCTGTTACCTATGATTCTTTAGAAGATGTAAAAAAAGTGATTTCGGAAGTAGGTTTTGAAATAGTTAAAAATGGCTTGCCGGACGAACTGTTCCCCTTTGTGATTGGTTTTACGGGTTATGGTAATGTTTCAGCAGGAGCTCAAGAAATTTTTAATCTACTACCCGTAAAAGAAATTTCACCTGAAAAATTATTGGAATTAAGCCAAATGACTAATTTACCTCACAATGTTTTGTATAAAGTTGTGTTTAAGGAAAAGGATTTGGTTAAACCAATAGATTCTTCTCATACTTTTGAATTACAGGATTACTACAAAAATCCTGAAAAATACTGTAATGATTTTGAAAAGTATGTACCGCATTTAAGCATTTTGATGAATTGTATGTATTGGGATGCCAAATATCCCCGTCTTATTACAAAAGACTTTTTGGAAGACCATTTTAAAAAAATTAAACAACCTAAATTAATGGTCATTGGCGATGTTACCTGCGATCCAAATGGTTCAATTGAAGCCTTGCACAAAGGAACTGAAATTGAAGACCCTATTTTTGTTTACCACCCCTTTACAAGAAAGTATTCAATGGGATACAAAGGCGATGGTATTCTGATTATGGCTGTTGATATTTTACCCAGTGAGTTACCCAGGGAGTCTTCTACCGCATTTAGCAATGCTTTGTCCTCTTATATTTTACCTATTGCTTTAGCCGATTTTGATGTGCCGTTTAGTAATTTAAAATTACCCAATCCTATAAAAAGGGCACTCATCCTCCATAAAGGGAAACTGACACCTGCATTCAAATACATTGAGAAGTTTTTGAACCCGTAGTAATTATTGAATAAGGAAAATAAAAAAAAGTCAATGGGTTAACTCATTGACTTTTTTTGTATCCATCTGTCCTTTTGAAAGGCAAACAGATTTTGAATTTGTATTTTCTACAAATTTAACTTCCTGAGAATACTTGAGGGTACCCCATTTTTGTGGATAACTATGTTTGTTGTTTTGTAAAGAAAAAATGATTTCGATGCATAGAGGTATCCATTGTAAATATGGTTACTGTCCGACCATGAGTTTTTCACTTTCAAATATTCAGTGCCGTTCTGGTCCTTAACAATACCAACGATATGCATACCATGGTCATCGGTAGTTTCGTAGTTATCGAAAGCTGTTTGTCTTATTTCGGGTGTGATAATCAGCTCTTTCCCTGGCTTATCAAATTTGTAAAGCTGCTCATCCTTTTCTCTTTGTGTAAGTGCTTCCCATCTAGCACGTTCTGTATCATCCAGATGTTCGATTGCAATATCGGGAACTATGGCTAAACCTTTGTTCCATGAAAAACCTTTTTCACTGACATCTGTTGCCCAGCCTACTGTATATCCATTATTTACAGCATTGACAACAATCTGCCATAAATCCTCAAGGCTCACATTCCAAACTCTTTCCATAGCCCAGTTATCGGGTAATTCCATAACAAACTGTGTGTATAAGGGGTGATGGGTAAATGATGTTATGTATAAGTAATCATCTAATTTTAATCCAAGACTTGATGCAAAAGTCTCTGGGGTATAGGAGCTGCCATTGTAATTAAACCTTTCCGGCAATCTTCCGAGGTATGCATCCAGAATCCCTTTATATCCTTCTATCCATGCAGGTGTAAGCTTTCTGTTTTTGTTTTCAACAACTGCTTCAACGTATCCTTTAAGAACCTCATCCATCTCAAAATGAACATGTTTGTCTTCCCCATAATTAAGACCGGAATAGGCTTCTTCGGAAACAATGCCGTATCTTTTGATGACATTAAAAACATCATGAAATGCACCCCCTCCACCAAAATTCAGATTTCCGTGAAACCTGACATAATTGATTGCTTTATCCTGGTAAGTATGTCTTACCACAAACATTTCGGAAAGATCGAATTCTCCCTTGCCAAGTCTGATGAGTTCTGATTCAAGAAAGGACAGACCAGAGAAACTCCAGCAAGTTCCTGATCGGAATTGATTTTTAACGCTTGTGGCTGAAATCTCCCTTACAGGTGTAAAGATATAACCTTCTGAGTCATTTTCAACAGGTTGGGCAAAAGCTATTGCTGTCAGGAAGAATGGCATTAATAAAAGTGAAATGATTTTTGTTTTCATAATTAGATTTTTAAATTGTTTATTCAATAATTTCGATTTCTTGCAAAAGGTTTGTTGCTCCGGCAAATTTGTCAATAATAAAAAGTACATAACGCATATCGAGAGAAATATTTCGGCATTGATCGGGGTCATAATTAAGATCGCTCATGGTGCCTTCCCAGTTTCTATCGAAGTTAATTCCGATTAGATGTCCATCGGCATTGATAACAGGACTACCTGAATTTCCCCCTGTTGTATGATTTTTGGCTATAAAACAAACAGGTAAAATACCTTCTTTCCCATAACGTCCAAAATCTCTGTTTTGATAGAGTTCTCTTAAACGGGGATGAACTTCATAATCATCGTAGCCTAAAGATTCCTTTTCAAAAATACCGTCAATTGTTGTAAAATATCGGTATTCTATAGCGTCAGCAGGTAAATAATCATCTACATTACCATAAGTTACTCTTAAAGTAAGATTGGCGTCAGGATAAAAGTTCCTATCAGGTTGAAATTCCATAAGCCCTTGCATATAAACTCTGTTTAGACTGTCCAAAACAGGTTCATAAGCCTCCAGAACAGGATAAATATTATTAAAATAATTGTCAAAAATACTCTTTGCCAATTTGAAAGCCGGATCATTGGCAATTGTTTTAAATTTTTTCTTTGTGTAGTTGTTTAAAAAGTTGGTTAATTTTTCTTCATTGGTAAACATTGATTTTTCAAAAATAAAATCAGCATATTTCTCAAAATCCTGATGAAATTTGCTTACGTCCTTTTTAAGTATTGCGGGCATAGATTCATCCGAAAAACTAAGGTAATAAGCTTTCATGGTATGAACAAACAGATTCCTGTCAACTCCACAGTTGTAATTTTTAAAATATCCTGTTAAAGAGGCTTTTAAACGGGAGACTTGAGTATCTATTTCAGACTGAGGCGTGCTTTTGATTTTTGATATTCGCATAAGGTTATTAAAACCATACGCAAATCGTATGATTTCTGAACCAAGACCGGCTTCAAGAAGATATCTCATTGACTCATTAGCTTTTCTTTGTTGTGCATATACTCGTTCATACATTGAAATTAATCCGCCATAACGGGCCTCTCTTGCTGGTGTGGCTTTAGCCCAGTTCACAAACAATTCTTCCTGAGCTCTTTTGTTTTCTATGGTATTTAATCGTGTCAGACCTCTGTTTTCACCAATCCATTTTTTCCAACCATTAGCAATATTGGCATGTTTGGCGGCATATTGTATCCTTATTTCAGGGTCAGCTTTCATACCTTCATCAATAATACGAAGGCGTATATCACGCATTCTAATAGCAATAGGATTTTCAATGTTTTTCACAAGGTCAACCTGAAATGAAGTGGCATATTGATCGGTTGATCCCGGAAAGCCATACACAAAGGTGAAGTCACCCTCCTCAACTCCTTTAATGGAAATTGGGAAGGATTTTCTGGGAATATAAGGTACATTGTCAGGAGAATAATCAGCCGGCTTGTTATCAGGACCGGCATAAATGCGGAATAGAGAAAAATCGCCTGTATGTCTCGGCCACATCCAATTGTCTGTGTCACCCCCAAATTTGCCAATAGAAGAAGGAGGTGCTCCTACAAGCCTCACATCTTTAAAAACTTCATTGACAAAAAGAAAAAATTGGTTTCCATTGTAGAAGGGCTTGACAGTTGCTTCGTAATGGGTGTCTTTTGTGGCTTCATCGGTAATTTTTTTTACATTTTCCTCAATAACAGCATTTCTTTGAGCTTCTGTCATGTCATTTTGTACACCTGCTAAAACTTTCTCAGTAACATCATCCATATAAATCAGAAAACTTACAGTAAGTCCGGGGTTTGGTAATTCTTCACCAAGGTTTTGTGCCCAGAATCCATTGCTCAGGTAGTCCTGTTCGACAGAACTGTGTGACTGTATCTGACTGTAACCGCAATGATGATTGGTCATAAGAAGTCCTTTTGATGATATAACTTCACCTGTACATCCACGACCAAACAATACAATGGCATCTTTTAGGCTATTCTGATTAACACTGTAAATGTCTTCAGCTGTTATTCTCATTCCCAAACTTCTCATGTGGGCTTCATTTCTCTTAAGAAATAATGGTATCCACATGCCCTCGTCTGCTCTTATATATAAGGGAAAAGACACAATGAGTATTAATAATATATTGAACAGTTTTTTCATGTTATAAATTTTGAATTAATTGTAAATTGACCGTCAATCAGGAGCCATTATTGTGTTACTGCAATAGCTGAAATTTCTACATTAACACCTAATGGTAAAGCTCCTACCTGTATGGTTTCCCGTGCAGGAAATTCTCCTGTAAAATACTCGGCATACACTTTATTTACAATTGCAAAATTCCCCATATCTGTAATAAAAATGGATGTTTTAACGATGTTTGAAAAGTCCATACCGGCTTCGCTCAGTATGGCTTTGATATTCTCTAAAACCTGCCTTGCTTCAGATTCAATGGACTCTTTAACTATCTGTCCGCTTATTGGATTAACTGGAATCTGACCTGAAACAAATAAAGTGCCGTTGATGTAAACAGCTTGGTTGTAAGGTCCAACAGGAAGTGGGGCATTTTGTGTTTTAATGATTTTTTTCATAATGAATAAATATTTATAAATAAAGACTAAATTTGTATTAACTACATTACTGTGACGAAATTTTAAAGGGCAATAATACAAAAAATCTTTTATTTTTTTATGAAAATCCTTATTATTGATAATTATGATTCATTTACTTTTAATCTGTATCATTATCTTGAAGAAATTTCCGAGCTTGTTCATGTATTTAGAAATGATGGTATAGATCTGAAAAATGTAGATGATTATGATGCGATTGTTTTATCTCCCGGACCAGGTTTGCCACAGGACGCAGGGATATGTATTGATGTAATAAAAAGCTATTGCCACACAAAAAAAATTCTTGGTGTTTGTTTAGGGCATCAAGCCATTGCCATGGCTTTCGGGGGCAGGCTGAAAAACCTCAGCACCGTTTTGCATGGTGTCAGCCGATTAACTCACTTAACTCAACCCAAAGATTATATTTATAAGGAAATTCCTGAGGCTTTTTCATGCGGAAGGTACCATTCTTGGGTGGTTGATAAAAATAATTTACCCGAAGAACTTACTGTTACAGCAACGGATGATAATGGTGAGATCATGTCCTTAAAACACAGATCATTTGATGTCAGGGGCGTTCAGTTTCACCCCGAATCCATCCTTACGGATTATGGCAAAAGATTATTGAAGAACTGGCTCGAAAATTAATTTATAGGGCTTTCATTTTTTTTACATTTGCCATTAGAAAAAAATAATATAAATGACTAAAATCGGATTACTTTCAGATACCCATGCCTATTTGTTTGAGAACTATTTTACTTTCTTTAATGACTGTGATCAGTTGTGGCATGCCGGTGATTTTGGAAGTATGGATATTGTTGAAAGACTGAGTAAATTCAAACCCCTTATAGGTGTTTACGGCAACATTGATGGCCATGATATACGAATGAATTTTCCTTTACACCAAAGATTTAAGATGGAAGAGGTAAGTGTCTGGATAACCCATATAGGGGGATATCCCGGAAAATATGAAAAGAGTATTAAGGATGATCTTTTCAGAAACCCTCCAAAACTTTTTATTTCAGGGCATTCTCATATCCTCAAAGTGATGTTCGATAAAAAGTTGAAAATGCTGCACATCAACCCCGGTGCTGCCGGTAAATATGGATTCCATACAGTATGTACAGCTGTTCGCTTTGAGATAAACAAGGATAGAATTGAAAATCTTGAGATTATTGAATTGTCTAAATAGGGTCTGCTGAAAAAGTCTGAGGTGCGCCGAATTTGAGGCCACGAGGCGAAGATGTATATGAATACTTCGAGCCGAAGTAACGAAAAAGACGGCGTGCATCAGGCTAACACAAACACATTAAATTTCTATAGATGCTCTTCTTTTACTAAATTCTGATTTGATTTTTAAGTCAAAATCTCAATTCTCCTATTAAACTGATCTGATTTAATGCATGGGTTTTATTAATTGTTAATAAAATACCTTGCACTTGTTTTACACAAAGATATTCATAAACATCTATTAATATGTGTGTTGTGTGTTTTTCAGCAGACCCTAAATAAAAACTAAAGGAGTTTGATAAGTCCCTATTATCTTAGTCTATCTGCAGAGCGAACTAACATTTCGTCTTTTTTTATAAATTTCCCTGCAAGGAAAATCAAAACAAGTACTACAAGAGGAATAATAGTGGCAGTTCCAAAAGTCACCTCAACCGATTCATAGTCAATAGTTAATGTTTTTACAAATTGTTTTTTTATATTGTCTGTAAACATAAAAACCAATACAATAAATATTATATTAAGCATCAATATAAAGCGGTTGAGCTTCATCTGCAAAAGCCTGTTTTTATATAAAAATAAAGTCGCAATGATGGCTATAATGATTACAATCCAAATTACCAAATGAAAAATCATATTGATTTTGAAATCTAAAGGGGAGTCAGCATCCAGATTTTTAACACCGGTAATAAAAATGTCAAAAGTGTGACCTACTACTGAAAAAGTTGCCAACGGAAAGAAAAAAACTGCAAAACTGATTAAAATGGCAAGAATGAGGAAAACAGATTGAATTCTTTGAAACATAGGATTTATTTTTTTTTTGCAAAAATAATGAAATTAGATTAAATCATTAAACCCTCTTGCATATTTTTTAATGATTTCTTTGGTCAAGTGCTCTTCAGGGAAAATTCTTCCCAAACATTGAAGTCCAGAGTAGTTTAATATATAAGATTCCGTACTCTCATGAGTATTGCCATTAAAAACAATGCCTGCGGTTTTTATTGAATGTTTAAAAAGTGCATCTATACTCAATAATGTATGATTTATACTGCCAAGGTAATGCTGTGAAACAAGCACTACCTCTGCATCAAATTCTTTTACGAGTTCAATCATAAGGTTACCATGTTTGTTGATGGGAACCATAAGTCCACCGGCACCTTCAATGATTAAAGTATTTGTAGTTGCGGGTAAGCAAAAGTCGGACAGATGAATTTCAATGCCTTCAATTTCTGCAGCAAGGTGTGGTGATACAGGATTATGAAGAAGAAACCTTTCTTTGTGGATAATAGTTTCTTTATTTGAAATTAGGGATTTGATTGTCTGCGCATCCGTTTTTTCTAAATCACCTGCCTGTATAGGCTTCCAATAATCTGCTTTTAGTTTTTCTGTAAGAATAGCAGCGCAGATTGTTTTGCCAATTCCTGTCCCAATACCGGTTACAAATAACTTACGCATAATGATGACTACAAAATTGCATCGAGATTTTGTAAAAGAGCCTTGATTTCTTCTTTTGTGTTGAAACTGTGTAAGCAAATACGAATACGTTCTTTGCCTCTGGGTACAGTAGGACTCATTATAGGTTTAACATCAAAGCCTTTAATATGAAGTTTGGCAGCAGCATTTTTAACCATCTCATTTCCTTCAATAATAAAACATTGTATAGCTGAGGGGCTATCAATATATTTATCTTGAATTGATGTATTTTTTAGCTCATTTCTGAAATATTCAATATTGTAAAGCAATGAGGGTAAAAATTCCTCATCTTCATTTAAAAGATCATAGGCAGATTTTAAGATAATATAAGAATGCAGGGGCAAAGCAGTGGTGTAAATAAAAGACCTTGAGTAATTTATCATAAAATCTCTTAAAAGTGCACTGCCTAGAACTATGGCTCCATGACAGCCTAATGCTTTTCCAAAAGTATGAATACGTGCAAAAACTTTATGGGTAAGTCCCAGTTTAACAACTAAACCTTTCCCTCCGTTACCAAAAACACCCGTTGCGTGTGCTTCATCAACAATAAGGTGAGCTCCTGTGTCTTGTGATATCTGGCATAGGTCTTTCAGAGGTGCACAATCACCATCCATGGAATATACGGATTCAACAATGATAAAAATGTTTCCTGTAGCCATTTTCATCTTTTTCTGTAAATCGGCAATGTCATTATGTTTGAAAGAAAATGACTTGGCAAAACCCAATCTGATGGCATCACGTATTGAAGCATGTGCATAAGCATCGTAAAAAATAGTATCGCCTCGCTGAGGAACTGAAGAAATCAAGCCTAAATTTGCATCATATCCGGAATTGAATACCAAGCCTGCTTCAGCTTCATGGTAAGTAGCAATAAAGCTTTCTAATGACTCTACTAATGCTGAATTGCCGGAAATAAGGCGTGAGCCGGTTGATCCTACCTGATGGATGTTTTCAAACCTTTTACTGAATTTGAAAATTCTGTCTTTAAGTTCGAGTGAACGTGAAAAACCAAGATAATCGTTAGAACAGAAGTCAATGATGTTGTGTGACGTCGTAAGGCTTCTGAGGCAATTATTGGCTTTACGCAGTTCTAATTTCTCAGATAGTATTTTATCGGCTTTAAACATTTTAATGTTTTAAATTAATTTTAAACCAAGTTTTTTAAACATTTCAATATCCTTTTCAGGTGGTGCATTAGGGGTTGTTAAAAGTTTATCACCTGTAAAAACAGCATTAGCACCGGCCATGAAACACAAAGCCTGAGTGCCTTCATGCATGGTGTGTCGCCCTGCAGCCAGGCAGATATTTGTTTCGGGTAATATGATCCTTAATGTGGCTATTATACGCACCATTTCCAAATCATCGATTCTTTTAATATTTTCCAATGGGGTTCCGCTTATTGGAACAAGCACATTCAATGGAACTGTATAAGGTTGTTTTTTAAGGGTTGTAAGAGTAAATAACATTTGAATCCGGTCTTCTTCATTTTCACCCATACCTATAATGCCTCCCGAACAAACATTCACATTGTTGTCCATTAGTATGTTCAGCGTTTCTATTCTTTCTTTAAAAGTTCGTGAAGTGATAATATTAGAATAAAAGGCTTCAGATGTGTCAATGTTGTGATTATAAGCTTTAATTCCCGCCTTTGCCAAAGCTTTTGCCTGTACCCCAGATACTTTTCCCATCGTCAGACAAACATCCAATTCCATATCTTTAACCGTTTTAATCATGTTGAGGATGTCTTCAAATGATTTTCCTTCAGGTATGTTCTTATAGGATGCGCTCAGGCAAACTCTTTTGATACCTTCTTCTTTAGCTTTTAATGCCAAGACTTTAACTTCAGCCTTCGAAAGAATTTTGGGCTTTCCCAACCCTGTATTGTAACGAGACGATTGGGCACAATAAGCACAGTTTTCCACACAATTGCCCGTTTTTACGGAAATTAGTCGTGAAGCTTTAATTTCATAGGGATTATGGTGCTCTGAGTGTGTTTTTGCAGCTTCAAAAACCAGTTCCAATAAAGGTCTTTGATATATGTGGCGTATTTTATCAACGTTTGGCTTATGGCCTAAGGTTTTCATTGATTGTTTGTAAATTCTGTGCAAAAATACTCAATAAAGTTCTATGTTTATAAGTAAAAATACACCATTATAAAAAAAAACAGAACTTTCATAAGAGGGTGCCCCAAAACGACTCCTTATATTATTTGATGTGCCGATGTATTCTGTTGGAATGCCGAGGAAATTGGTGTCCATCTTACCATTTGCGTTTTCATCATGTATCACTGCTACGGCATAAGAAGCCATCGGAATATTTTCAAAAAAGATGATATGATTGTCTGTTGTGGCACTTACAATTCTTTGGTAAACAGCTTTATTGGCATTCAAAAAATCGCTTTTATTATTGTATAAAGCCACTAATAAGTTCCCATTTTCATTTCTCATCCCTGTAACTTTAATCAAAAGACCTTTTTTTTGAGTCTGTGAAAAGGCTGAGGTAAGCATACAAAATACAAGTATAGACAAGGCAATTTGTTTCATCTGAAAATATATTTTTTAATAGGACAGATTGTTTCGATAAAATCAGAATGCATGAATATTATTTTCATTAAACGTTTGTGAAAATTTTATCATGCTCAATTTCATGTTTTTAAATTTCTTTTTATAATTGATTTATAGATTTTTTTTTATTTTTAAAATTAACATATTGCTGAAATCCCAACTTGTCGGGAGTATGCTTATGTTTAAATCATCACTTTAGGTGTACGAAAATGCCTGAAATTTCATAATTTTTACATGTTTTCAGCTGTATAATCAAGTTCCGACCCAAACAAACTGTGGGGAATCATATAAGTAAGCAATAAAACCAAAGCAGCTGTTAATACCCACCAGTGAGCTTTTGAGGTTTTTCGCCACGTTTTATAAAGAGCTATACCCCAGAAAATGACAGCCAATGCTGTTTTGTTATCAGTAAGGTCATGTCCGAATGGAAAGCCTGTCCAATAATCGCCGAATGCATATTTCTGCACAATCGGACCAAATACCAAGCCCCCGAGAATCAAGGTTGAAAAAGTTATGAGACTTAATCTGAACAGTTTCTCTTTATTAAAAAATACTTGTAAACCTGCACGATTGGAATAGAGCATTGCCAAAAACATAAAGAGGATGTGCGGAATTAGATAGATATTGGGCACTTGGTTTTTATATCTGATGATGACGGGCTCTTCTGTAAGGAAAAATTCCTGGTAGCGCGTTCTTAACACAACCTTGTAGATTACTTTCCCTGCTGCAGGTTGTGTGGGTAATATTGCAGTTAAAAACCCATCTTTATAATACATTTGTTGATACATCCAATCGTCATTGCTGTTGTATCTTTTATATTCAACACCTCCACTGATGCTGTCGTTTCCAACAAAAACCCTGACTTCTGCATCAACACCTGAAAGCTCAGAGCGTAATAATTTGAATTTTACAAGTGTACTGTCAATTTCAATGGACCCACGTACAGGTTTTGTCGGACCTGAAATTCTTTGAAAATATGCAGTTGCCAATGTGAAAATAAGGGTAATTATCCAAAGTGAAATATTTTTTTTCATTAAATATATTTAGATTGCACGTTTTGTTTTACAAAAATAATCTTTTTTCAAAATTAATTCGATACATTTAATCGAATTATAATTTTTTCCATTAAATATGATATTCCGTTAAACAAGAGTAAAGTAATAGATAAGATTTAATCCAAAATTAGGTTTAATACCTATTTCTATTATTATTAACTTTGTAAAAGATAATTCAAATTAAATTGATCAGCTATGAACTTCGACAAAATTGTGGCTAAATTAAGCGAAATTAACGATAATAACTTTCTTTATCATTTTACAAGGAATGAAATGCCAATGCCTTCTATTGAGAGCTTAAGCTGTATTATGGAAAATCTTAAATCTGTTTTATTCCCCGGTTTTTTTGGCAATTCCGATATAAAAAAAGATACCCTGAAATACCATATCGGAGCCAGTCTTGATTTAACACATAAGCTATTAAGCGAACAAATTCAAAGAGGATTTTGCTTTGCCTGTGAAGATAAAAATCAAAATTGTATTGACTGTAACAAAAATGCCCAGGACATTTCTACGGCATTTATCGAAAAATTACCCACTATTAAACACCTTTTGTCCACTGATGTCGTAGCTGCTTATAATGGGGATCCGGCTTCCATGAATCACGGTGAAACAATTTTTTGTTACCCCAGTATCAGAGCGCTTACCCATTATCGTATTGCCCACGAATTACGCAGACTTGAAGTGCCTTTAATCCCCCGAATTATTACAGAAATGTCGCATGCTCTTACCGGTATAGATATCCATCCGGGAGCACAGATAGGTGAATATTTTTTTATAGACCATGGAACAGGGGTTGTTATTGGTGAAACCTGCATCATTGGCAAAAATGTACGACTGTATCAAGGTGTTACTCTTGGTGCAAAAAGTTTCCCTCTAGACGAAAACGGTAAACCAATTAAGGGTATTCCCAGACACCCTATTGTAGAAGATGATGTAATTATTTATTCTAATGCTACTATTTTAGGCCGTATTACAATAGGCAAAGGTGCAGTTGTGGGTGGTAATATGTGGATAACCAAAGATATTCCGGCAGGGGAGAAAGTCCTATTCGATCAAAAAAATATCATGCATTAAATTGATAAGCACATGAAATTGTTTTTAAGTAAAAAACCGTTTCTTATTTATGGCTTTATCCTTTTTATATGTGTTTTTATTGTATTTGCAAATACTCTTGGACATGATTTTCTGACCAATTGGGACGATCAGGAAAATGTTATCAATAATGATTTTGTGTTAAATACGCAGACAAAGGATATTTATGAAGCTTTTATCCCTCGCTTCAGTGATAATGAGTATCAACCCTTAACTTTATTGTATTTCTGGCTGATTGCCAAACTCTTTGGAATAGGTCCTGCTGCTTTTCATTTTTTTAATATTTTATTACATGCCTTCAATACTGTTGTGCTTTTTCTCTTTTTCTCCCGTTTCATAAAAGAATTAAAAATTTCCTTTTTGTCAGCATTGATTTTTGCCGTTCATCCCATGCAGTCTGAAGTTGTTGCGTGGGTATCTGCTGCAAACTATTTGTTATTTACCTTTTTTTCCTTAGGGGTACTGATGAACTTTAACTATTTCCTTTCCGGTAAAGAGAGATTTAAAATGGTTTATTATATTTTAGCCTGTTTATTGTTCCTTCTATCATTACTCTCAAAATCCACTGCTGCTTTTCTGCCATTGGTTCTATTGGGTTTAGTTTTATATCACAAAAAGATGAATTTTAAAACCATTGTTAAATTGATTCCGTTTTTTCTTTTATCGTTTCTCTTTGTTCTATTAGCCTTGAAGATGAAGTCGGATACTTTGGAAACAATACCCTATAATTTTTCTTTAATAGATAAACCTTTTGTTGCATCATTTATTTTTCTTATTTATATTTTTAAAATCATTTTACCCTTTAATTTGTCAGCTCTTTATGATTATCCCTTAAAGGAGGATGGGTTTTTACCCATTTATTTTTACTTTTCAATTATTGTAATGTTTGCCGTTCTATTTTTCATTTACAAAATCAGAGAAAAGAAATTGATTCTTTTATTTTTTTTATTTTTTACAGCTTCAATATTACCCGTCCTCCATTTAATTCCTTATTACCATGTTGGTTTTTATGCGGACAGGTATGCTTACTTCGGGATAGGTGGCTTTTCCTTTGGAATATTGTGTTTCCTTTATGAGAAACTTAAAAATGTAAAACCCCGAAGAAATCTCATTATTGCCGTTCTTGTTTATGTAATTATTATTTCCGGATTGTCGTTTAACCGTAATGAAATTTTTGCAAATAATATTACTTTCTTCAAAAGCATCACAGATAAGCAAACTCGGAATATTATTGCGAACTACAGACTGGCACAATCATATGAGATGATTAATCAATATGGAAATTCCCTTCGGTATTATAATGCAGCTATTGAAAATAATACTTTTTATGTGAAGTCTCTTTTTATGGGTAGGGGGCTTGTCCTATATAAACTTAAAGATTTTCAGAATGCGCAGAAGGATTTTTCAAAAGTTTTGGAACACGAACCCTACGATAGGGATGCTTTAATGAACAGAGGCCTGAGTAATGTTATGATGAATGACTATGATAAAGCTTTAAACGATTTTTCTTTAATCCTTGAAACAGACCCTAATAATGCATCAGCCTTGGTGAACAGGGGAGGGGTTTATCTAAACACCGGAGATGCACCTAATGCTATTTTTGATTTTGATAAGTCCATAAGTCTCGACAGCAATAACGCTTCACTTTATTATAACAGGGCTTTGGCCTATGAGCAAGTGATGAATGTAGATTTGGCATTGATAGATTACAATCGAAGCATTAATCTTAATCCTCAATTTTTTGAGGCTTACAATTCAAGAGCAGTGTTAAAGGGTCGCTTTTTGGATGATATTGATGGTGCCTATGAAGACGTGCTCAGAGCTCTTGAAATAAAACCAGACATGCAAAATGCTCTTGGGAATAAAGCATACATTAATTTCCTTAGAGGTGACACAATCGCAGCTTGCAACGACTGGAAGAATCTATCTGAGATGGGTAATCAGAATGCGCTGTCACTCTTTAATCAAAATTGTAATTGATAAAAAAATCGGACATGAAAAAAGAAAATAAACATGATTTCAATAAAAACTTTTTGAATAGTCGAAGAAATTTACCTTATCTGATTATTTTAGGTGTTTTGTGCTTTATTATATTTGCAAACAGCCTGTCTAATGATTTTATCAAATGGGATGATAATGAGTATGTTACAGAGAATATTCATATTGAAGACTTGTCATTTCCCTGTTTAAAAAATATGTTTCAGGTTTATGTTTCCTGTCATTATCATCCCATGACATTACTTTCCCTTGCTTTAGACTATCATTTTTGGGGTTATGAGGCAAAAGGCTATATTTTGACAAATATCATCTTGCATTTATGCAATACTTTACTCGCTTTTTTAATTTTCTTCAAACTGACAAAAAACAGGAAATTGGCATTTCTGACAGCCCTGATTTTTTCCATACATCCATTGCGTGTTGAATCTGTCGTATGGATTTCTGAAAGAAAGGATGTATTGTATATGTTCTTTTACCTCGGTGCAATGATGGTTTATATACATTATCTTGACGGAAAATTTAAGATAAAATATTTGCTTATTGCCTTTGGGCTTTTTCTGCTTTCGCTTTTTTCGAAAGCTTCTGCTGTAACCTTACCCCTGGTGTTGCTTGCTTTTGATTTTTATAAAGAACGTAAGGATTATAAGCACATGGTAGTTGAAAAGGTGCCTTTTTTTGTCTTATCATTTGTATTTGGACTCTTGGCCCTAGATGCACAAAGTTCTGCAATACCCAATATCTTTCCTGTATATGAACATTTATTTCTAGCTACATATGCACTTGCTTTCTATCTGTTTAAGTTTTTTATTCCATTGCATCTTTCTGCTATTACCCCTTTCCCTGATACTATCAATGAGTTTCTTCCTCTAAAGTATTACTTGTCATTTTTTATTTTGCCTTTTTTAATCGTTTTGCCGTACATATTTCGGAAGCACTTCAAAACGCTTGTTTTTGGCTTGCTTATTTTTTTTATTCCACTGCTTCCGGTCTTAATTAAATTTCCTATTGGTCCTGCATACTTAGCTGAAAGGTACACATATTTATCTCATTTAGCTTTGTCATTTCTTTTGGCTTATTGCTACAACATTATCAATGAGAAATACACTTTAAAGAACAATTTGAAAAATCCGGCTTTTCTTTTGATTATGGCATTTATTGTTTTTTTGTCTTTCATGACAATTCAAAGAAACAAGGTTTGGCAAAATAATCAAACGCTTTTCGAGGATGTGATAGAAAAAGATACTGGTGTTGCTATTGCGCACCTGAATCTGGGCAATACTTTCCTGGAATCTTCCAGATACCAAAATGCTATCAATAGTTACAATAATGCTATAAGACTGAGCAGGGATTTAATTGAGGCTTATGAAGGAAGAGGATTAGCCTTTTTCAATAGTGGCGACTTTGTTAAAGCTATTGATGATTTCAGCGTTGTATTGTTGAATGATAGCCATAATATTCAGGTACTTTTGAGCCGGGCTCAGTCTTATGTAAATATTTTTCAGTTTGAAAAAGCAATTGTTGACCTTGACAACCTTTTATTAATAGCTCCTGATAATGCACAAGCTCTAAATAACCGTGGTGCTGTTTATTATAATATGGGGCGTCCCATAAAAGCCCTGAATGATTTTCAGAGAGCTATTGAAATTGACAGCACAAACCCAATGGCATTTTTTAACAGAGCCATGCTGATGGAACAGATGAATAATTACCAACAAGCATTTAATGATTACAGCCGTTGTATCCAATTAAACGCATCTCTTTATCAAGCTCATAATGCCAGAGGTGTTTTGAGAGGGCGTTATATGAACGACCTCGAAGGTGCACTCGAAGATGTTAATGCCGCTTTGATGCTTAAACCGGAAATGATGGAGGCCCTAAAAAACAGAGCTTATATTTATTTTCTAAAAGGCAATATTGATGCAGCATGTACAGATTGGCAGTCACTTATTCAAAAAGGAGACACTTCAGTAGCGGGTTTTATTGATGGAAATTGCTTATAATCTTTATATTAACTACTGCTTCACACTTAAACGTACTTTAATCTTCTATCAGTTGCAAAGTTTTGAATAACATTATTTTGAGTACTTAATTATTTATTCAAATCTCAGTTTTATATAGTCCCTAGTACCTAATATCAATAAAAAATCAGTAAAAATATGTTTTCAATATGGACATTAACAGTTACCAACAAGGCGAAGAAAAAAGGCAGGAACACTGAAAATGACAGACAAAATTGTTTGAGAATGAGAAACAATTGTCATTGAAATAATATGATTTAGATTTTTACCATTCCGCAATAAAGAAAAACGGAATACCAACATTCATTTGGCATATTATCAGGTCGCGCCAGCCAACGCTGCAACTAATCAGAATCTTTCGGGATGACATAGAGCTTGTCTTTTCACAACGCAGTTACGTAACTTTCCGTTTTGGGAACAATAAAGTAAAAAATATTTCGATGTCAGAAATATTTGTAATTTTGTTTCTGCACAAATAACCTATCAGCAAAACATCATGACAGCAATCATCCGACTTGAAGACGTAGAAAATAAAATCATAGAAATAAGAAACCAAAAGGTTCTTTTAGACAGTGATGTGGCTGCACTTTATGGTGTGGAAACCCGAGATATAAACAAAGCAGTAAAGAATAATCCGGAAAAGTTTCCCAAAGGATATGTTTTTACTTTGACAAAAGAAGAAAAAACGGAGGTGGTGGAAATTTTCCACCACCTCGAAAAACTTAAATTTTCCCCTCAACTGCCCAAAGCATTTGCCGAAAGAGGGCTGTATATGCTTGCAACCATTCTGAAAGGTTCTAAAGCGACTCAAACTACACTTACAATAATTGAAACCTTTGCAAGAATAAAACAACTTTCGCGCAATATAAAAGAACTATCTGAAGTTAAAGACGACAAAAATAAGAAAAATCTCATGCAAAAAAGTGGTGAAATTATCGCCGAATTATTAGGGGATGATTTGGCTTTAAATGAAACTGAAACCACCATTGAAATAAACTTTGCTGTATTAAAATTCAAACATACTGTAAAAAAGAAAAATGATGGAAAATAATGCCATTACATCGCTTGAAGGTAATACAATCTGTTTTATATAGTAATTTTTATTGATATTTATGCCATTACGGACAACATATCTTTTTTGTGTGAATAATTATTAGGTTTTATTTACCTACTTTACTTCAATTAAACTGTTGCATGTGAAGCACTTGGGGCACATTTCAGTATATGTTTCTGTTTCATAACCACAACCCTGATTGCAACGAAATTTTTTTAAGCGAACTTCAGCCGGTTTCAATTTTTCTTGATTTTCTGTTTCAATTTCGTCGGATTTCTTATAAACATATTTAATCAGAAATGCCTCTTTTCCTAAGTATAATAGGTCTCCATCATTAACAGCTAAGAGGCTTGTTTTGCATTCTTTTTTATCTATACCAACGAAAGTTCCGTTAAATGAATCTTCGTCCTTGACAAAGTAAATATTATTGGATAGTTGAAGCGAGCAATGTTTGCGGCTAATGACATGTTTCCCTGAAGACATTATTTTCTTCATAACTTCTGAACCGGTATGCTCCCGACCTAATATACAGCTTTCAGTATCAATGTGTATTGTCTCAGATGTACTTTGAAAAATGAGTGTCAAACCGGAAACTTGTAATGTTTCATAATCTGGAATCTCAATGACTTCCATTGAACTACTAATAGAATTGAAACAGAAATAACATTCTGTTGGTTTGTTTTCCTGAGATTTAAAATCGTTATTGTGCTTACAATCGGGGCAGATTATTCTGAACATGATCTAATTATTCAAAAGCAATTTTGGAATTTTTTATTTTTATTTTGATTAAACAGTTTTCTACTTTGCGATTTTCAAACATAAAGTTTGTAAGTCCATTCTTAACATGGGTTTCAACCCTATTGACAATACCACGGCCTCCCATTTCGAGATTATCATCAGCGCATGCTTTAAGAAAATCAAGTATAAAAGCATCATCAAAAATAAAATCAATGTTTCTTAATTTTTTTAGATTTGTTTTGATGACAGAAAGATTTTTAACTAGAATTTTTGCGGCAATATCAGGTCTGATATAATCAAAAACAACAAAATTGTCACCAAATCTGTTGAAAATCTCGGGGCGGTTAAGGGTGCTTGCAAAGAAAGTTTTTATTTCATCTTTTATTTTTTTCTCAATAGTGGGGTAGTCATCGCTATACAACACATTTTGAACCCTTTTCCCTGAACCATCTTCTACAAACATACCCAGATTACTGGTAAACACTATGAGGCTTTGGGAAAAGTAAACTGTTTCGCCTTTACCATCCGTAAGTCTTCCGTCATCAAGAATTTGCAGGAACTTATCAAATACTTTAGGGTGCGCTTTTTCAATTTCATCAAATAGAATTATACTGAAAGGCTTTTTTCGAATGGCGTCAGTAAGTTGCCCGCCGGCTTCATATCCAACATACCCGGGGGGGCTTCCAATAAGTTTTACATCTGAATTGCTGTCGTTATATTCACTCATGTCAAAGCGTACCATGGCATCTTCATCACTGAAAATCAACTCTGCCAGTGATTTGGCAAGCTCGGTTTTTCCAGTGCCTGTTGGACCTGCAAAAAACAATACCCCTTTAGGTTTATTGCTGGGTTTTGTTTTATCTATGGAATCAAGTCCTAATTTGGCACGGCGAATAATTTCAACGGCTTTGTTAATGGCTTTTTCCTGCCCTAGAACTCGCTTCCTTAATTCATCATCTGCCTCTTCAACCTTAGAATAATCCAATTTCTCCCATGGGTTTTCACGAACTCCGTATTTAAAAAGTTCAATGATTTCCTTAATCTTGTTTATATGAAGTTTTTCCTGCTTTGAAATAGTAATAAGATTTTCTAACTCTCTGTTAGGTAGTCCTTCTGTAAGGTCCGGAAATACTCTGCCTACTTCTTTTAAATCAGGTGTATCCCCTTCGCAGAAAAACAAATGGTGCCTTTGGTTAAAAAAATGCTCCCGTTCTTCCCTGCATGGTTTCTGAATCTGTATGTCTTTTGTAAGGGGGTTCTCTAAAAGCATCCAAGCAGGAATATCGTTTACTTTGTCACATATAAAAATAAAAATATTTCTCAGCCCGTTTTTGTCTGCAAAACTGTAGGATTCCTGAGCCGCTTTTATCATTTTTAGAAATGTAGGCTTTATTGTGTCCTCAAGTCTGTTTGGATCAGAGGTAAACCTAGACGCAAAGTTCATAATGCAGGCTGTCGGCCTGACGCTATTGCTCATCATTTCTCTGAACAATGAAACAGTATCATCAAGTTTCTTTGCACGGGCTCCTTTGAGATAAGCCTCAGTTTCTTGAGCATTGAGTTGTAATTGTTTGCATAAATTATCGGATGTGATGCTGTTGTCGGGTGTTGCAAACGAAATACCGTCAATTACATCAAAATAACTGACCAGCTCATATTCCTGTAGTAAAAGATAACGCTGAAGCAAATCCTTTAAATCGTTAAACTTTCCATAAATCAGTTGTGTTTCATCTTTTGCATCTTTATAGTTGACAGGGAAATAATAACAATCATAAATGTTCCCATAAAAATAGAACTGTGATTTTAAAGATTGAAACCGTCTGAATTCCTGTAACCATTTTGGAAAAATGCTTTTTGACTCCATGTAAACTTGTTTTATGAGTTTGATTTTTTGTTCTATTTAAAATGAATGCTCAAAGTTAAAATTTTAACAATAACTGTGTTTAAAAAATCAGATATTTTGGGACATTTTTTTTATTTTTTTTTAAAGTATTGTATCTGAAAAAATTGTAGGTTTGCTTTTTAATAGATATATTACTCAATTATATGAAAAAAATATTACTTACTTTTTTCGTGGTAATGCTTCATGCTTTCAGTTTATTTTCACAAGAAATTTGGAGCTTGTCTGATTGTATTAAATATGCATTTGACAATAACATCCAGATACAGCAGCAAAAGCTTAACAGTGTTATGGCCAATCACGATCTGTGGCAAAGTAGGGCAGCTCTTTTACCATCCATAAATGCGAGCGCATCACATGCTTATAATTTTGGCAAAACCATAGATATGTACACCAACGACTTTGCTACTGCGCGGGTACAATCAAATAATTTTTACATCAGTTCTTCTATGACTATTTTCAACGGATTCCAGCTTTTAAATACGGTTAAACAGAAAATGATTGAGCAGGAAGCTGCTGCGTATGATATTGAGAAGATTCAGAATGATATTGCACTAGCTATTGCCACGGCTTATTTACAAGTCCTTTTCAGTTACGAGTATCTGGAAATAAAAACGAATCAACTGGAAATTTCAAAACAACAGGTCAGACAAACACAGATGCTCGTTGATGCAGGCACATTGCCGATGGCCAGCCTTTATTCGATAGAAGCTCAAAGTGCTTCAGAAGAGCTGCAGTATGTAAATGCTGAAAATCAGTTGAATATGGCATACCTCAGTTTGGCGCAATTATTAGATTTGCCCTCTGTACAAGGAATTACAATATCAAGGCCTGAAATAGATATCACCACTATGACTGTGCCTGCCTACACTCCCGAATTTATCTATAATACAGCATTGCAGATTCAACCGGAAATTTTGAGCGCAGAACTTAAACTGAACAGTGCCCAAAGAGGTTTATCTATTGCTCGTGCATATACATTGCCAAACCTTTCTCTCAGAGGTTCTTACGGCACAGGTTATTCGGGTGCAAGCAGAGAAGTTAAAGATTTTATCATTACAGGACAAACCCCAATAGGTGTTACTCAAAGTCTTGAAGTCGTATATGGACCTGTCTTTGAGTATATTACTGAGGTTCAGCCTTTTAAAGATCAGATAAGTGATAATCTTAACAGTTCCATAGGTTTGTATTTAAGTATTCCTATTTTTAATAATTTGCAGGCAAGAACGGCTATAAATAAATCGAGAATTCTTATCGAAAATTCAAGACTTAATTTGCAAAGTGTCAAAAACCAGCTTAATAAAAACATACAGCAAGCTTCTGCTGATGCTGTTTCTGCTTTTAACAGGTATCTGGCTTCCGAAAAAGCTGTAAAATCTTTTGAAGAATCATTCAATTACATGCAGGAACGTTTTAATCTGGGCATGCTTAATACAATTGACTACAATGATGCCAAGACCAAATTAGATAATGCCAAAGGTGAGCTGTTACAGGCAAAATACGAATACATTTTCAGGGTGAAGATTCTTGATTTTTATATGGGAAAACCAATTAGTTTGTAATAAAATTAAAAGATGAGTTTATTATATCCTTTAAAACTTAAGCCCATTTTTAAAGAGAAAATTTGGGGAGGGCATAAAATTAAAACAGTATTGAATAAAGATTTTTCACCTCTTACAAATTGTGGAGAATTATGGGCAGTTTCAGGTGTAGAAGGCGATGTGTCAGAAGTGGAAAATGGTTTCCTTCAAGGCAATAACCTTAATGAAGTTATAGAAATTTATATGGATGAGTTTCTTGGGGATGCTGTTTTTCAAAAATTTGGCCATGAGTTTCCTGTATTAATTAAATTTCTGAATGCTGAGGACTTCTTGTCTGTTCAGGTACATCCAGATGACGCCCTCGCATGGGAAAGACATCAATGTTCAGGTAAAACTGAGATGTGGTACATCATTGATACAGAAAAAGATTCAGAACTTATATTAGGCTTTAAAGAAGGTACTGATAGAGATGTGTATCTTGAAAAACTGAATAGTGGAAAAATTAAAGACATTTTAAACCATGTGAAGATTGCAAAAGAAGATGCTTTTTTTATTCCTGCCGGTAAGGTTCATGCCATTGGAAAAGGAATTTTGTTAGCAGAAATACAGCAAACATCTGACATTACATATCGTATCTATGATTGGGACAGAGTGGATGATAAAGGAAATAAAAGGGAATTACATGTTGATCAGGCATTAGATGCCATAAACTTTTCAACAGACAAGAACCCTTATACTTTTTATGGACGTCTCGAAAATATAGCATCACGCATTGTCAGTACACCCTATTTTAATGTAAACAATTTTCCTGTCACTCAGCCTATTGCCCTTGACCTTGGTACAAGAGATTCCTTTACTGTTTATGTGTGTACTCAGGGGAAAGTAGATATATTGCATTATGATGAAGCCATACCGCTTAGCTGTGGTGAATGTGTGATCATCCCAGCAGAATTAAATGATATTACCATTAAACCTGAAGGAAAAGCCGTGCTGCTCGAAGTATATTTGGATTTAAGCACCGAATAAGTTTTTTAAAAAAAATAATGTTACCGGCTTTGAATTAAGGGTTAATAAGGTTAAAAAAAGAGCAAATATTTGAGTATTTATTATGAGTATGTAACATGAAATCAATTTTTAAAAAAAGTGAAAATTCCATTTTTAACCTAATTATTATTTTTTTTGGTATTTTATGTATCACCCCCTTCTTTATAATATCTGTATATAACTACCCCTATTTAGATGACTTCTTGATTTGTAACTTAATGAGAACTAGAGACTTGTTAAGTTTTAATCAATTTTGGTATATGCATACCGGAGGCAGGTATTTCTATACTTTTCTACTAAGTTTAATTTCTTTATGTGATACGCATATTTTTTTCATAGTCAAAATCATACCTCCTTTTATTTTTATTTTGTTAATACATTCATGTTATAAATTATTTAATAATTATATTAATAAAATTGATGCATTAATATTAACCATTATTTTTATCTTTATTTATTTTATAAATATCAGGCATCTGCAAAATTCCCTTTTTTGGGTTTCTTCTTTATTAACAAATCTATTAGGGATAGTTGTTTTTATATATTTCTTATCATATTTTTATAAAATTAATTTTCAGAAAATTAGTAAGTGGGAATATATTTTAACCTTATTGTTTATCTTTTTGATAATTGGATTTGGAGAAACAATGATGCTTGTTTTTATTTTGGTTTTAGCATTTATAATAATTTTTTTAAACAAGAATAATACGAAACCTTTTATTGTATTTATTTTATTATGTGTATTAATATTTTCAATCCTTTCGGTTTCAGCACCCGGTAACTTTGCCCGATTAAATAATTTCAGTAGAAATAAAAGCTTTGATGCAGATGATATTGATATGTTTAATATTTTAATTATCACATTTAAAAACTCATTCCAATCAGCTTTTGTAAATATTGGATTATGGTTTAAAAATTTCTATGTATTGCTTATGTCAGTTTTATATTTAATATTACTGCATAATTCTTATGATAAAATTAAAAACAATGCTGTTTTTTTAATCAACCCTTTTTTTACCTTATGTTTATTTTTATTAGTTCCAGCCATTTACTATCCGTCATTTTTTGTTTTTGGTTTTGTTGAAAAGAGAATTGTTGATTTTAGTTACTTAATATTCCTTTTAATTTGGTTTTATAATATTGCAGTTCTTTTTGTATTCATAAAAATAAGAATGAAGGCTCCAATCCTATTAAGTGGAGCTTTAACAAAAATCAGATATCTTGTAATATTTTTGGTTTTTTTTCTGTTAATGGCTTTCCCAAACCATGTTCGAACAATATATGGTGATTTGTTTAAAGGCAGATTGAAAGAGTATAATAAACAACAAGAAAAAAGACACCAAGAAATCCTCAATTGTTCTTCACAAGTATGTCTGGTTGATAGTTTTAACACAACTAATTTCCCCTATTCCATATTCACTGCAGAATATCTTACAGCTTGTCCTTTTCATCCCGTTAATTTAGATTATGCTCGTTTTTTTTATAAAGACAGCATTTATATTCCGTATCCCAAAGATGGAGAATGAAAACAATAATAAAAGTTTGGAAAATGTTTCTGATCAATAATACAAATCTGTATTTTAATTTGTATTACTTGCATTTAGCAAATCATTGATATTATCTGATAAAAATTGAAGCACTTTTTCCGGTTCTTTTGTGTCTGAAGGTAGATTCAAAATATTTAGTGACTTTTCGTATGCGACCGGAAAATCGCTCATTTCCATTTTCCATGGTGTCAGCTCACATTCCAAAGGATGTAGAGGTGAAACAAACCAATCACCTAACTGAATTTTTTGTTTTTCAGCTTTATGGATAAATTCATTTCTGTTTTTTACAAAAACAGGGAATTTTAGAAACGAATGGTTCTGAAGCAGGTTTTCAGGATAAAATATTTTGCCATTTTCTTTTAGAAAATTATTGTACTTAATACTGTTCTCATATCTTAATACAAGTAAAGGTTTTAAGTGTTTTAAGGCATTAATTCCATGTTTTGCCTGTGTGTTGCAAGAAGCCATAAAATAGTTTTCGGGAATCTTGGTAGAGGTAATTTCATCATTTGACGATGAACCGATGACAAGCCCTTTTTTACTCAGAAAGCGGTATAGTCGTAATAAAAACCAATAAGTTGTATTGTTGAGCAAATTTTTTCGGAAAAATATAAGAATTTCAAGCATCAAGGATTTAGTTAGTTTTGGCTTAATTAAACCCTTGTTTGCTTCAATTAAAGGTTGAAGAAGCTCAGGGTTATTTACCATGACAATGCCTCCCAGTCCGGTAGAAAAAGGTTTATTCCATTGTGTTGAAAAAAACGATGCATCACAAAAGGAGCCGTTAGGAGCATTGTTAAAAGTACCTCCAAATCCATGTGTGCAATCTTCAATTGTGAAAATACCCTTTTCTCTTGCATAAGAGGTAATTTCATCAACTTCCGATGATAAGCCGAAAGTATTTTGAATGATGATACATTTTGTATGGGATGATATCTTTTTCTTTATAATATCCAAAGTCGTATTCAATGTAGCTGGATCAATGTCGCAATAAACCGGTGTAGCGCCCGTGTACAAAACAGCATTGGGAACAACAACACATGTAAATGCAGGCATGATGACTTCGTCTCCATTATCAATATTCTTGGCTTTAAGTAATGCAAAAAGCCCCACACGTCCTTTCCAGTAAAGAAAAATTTTATCGGGAGTGGTTTGTAAAACAGAAGAAATGGCAACTTTATAATCGTGCTCTAAGCTCATTTTTTGAAAAGTTTTGAAAAATTAAAAAGACCAATTATTGAACCCATGCCATAAGCAAAGTGAATTGTGAAAAAAGCTAAAATAAGATGATAAATTGTAGTATTGTTTCTTTCAATTTTAAATGATGTAAATGTGATTACTGATATGTACATCAATAAAAAAAATAATGAAAAAAGAGAAAAAAACGGGTTGATTACTGAGGCTGTTAATGGCAGAATTAATGACATCACAAAAGCAAATGGAGCAAAATGTCTGATACTAAGAGACTTAGTAGTTTTTGTTACATAAACCGTCAGGATATTCCATAAACCGTTTCTGAAGTTATTTACAGCAAGTCCTTTGAATGTTTCTCTGGCATAATAGGTACACTGCATTTTTGGAATCAGGTATATCCTTTTACCTGCTCTAATAAGCCGCTTACTCCATTCCATGTCGTGATTCCGTGTAAGGAGTTCATTATAATAACCAACTTCATCAAACAATTCTTTCTTATAAATGCCAAAAGGTACAGTGTCAACTTTTACAGGGTTTTCTGAACCGATACGGAACATCGAATTACCTACACCTATGGGGTGTGCCAAAATTTTGCAAATGGCAACAGATGTATTTGTTTTATGCAATACATCTGTTAAAATACTCCCGCCTGCACCATCAGCATTTAATTCCGATATTGATTTCAATATTGTTTCAATATAGGCTTCAGGAAATGAAGAATGTGCTCCGGCAATCAAAACCCATGGTTTTGTAGCAGCTCTCACACCTTTATTCAGTGCAAACTGTGTTTCTTTTTCAGGGTTTTCAATGATTTTTACAAAAGGAAATTCGTTTATAATTGAATTAACAACAATCTTGGTTTTATCGGTACTCAGACTGTCAACAACAATGATTTCAAGGTCAATGCATGAGGATGTGCCTTTGATAATGGACATTATACAGGCCTTAATATATTTTTCTTCGTTCCTAGCCGGAATAACAACAGTAACACCTACAAAGTCGGTTGCGTTGCTCATTAATGGGGTGTTTTATTTATATTTTTTTGATGCATCAATAAGTTTAAAAAGGGCTTCAAGCCGTTTATTCGGTTTTACAAAATTTTTTTTGAAAGGCATTATCATTTTAAATATTAAACCGTATGGTTTTCTGAAATGAATGTATAGGTCAACAGGATACTTCTTGTAACCGAATTTATCCATTAAAAAATTTTGAATGTTTGTGTCGTGCAAAAGGCTGCAAAAACCGTCATTTACAAATGAAAAACCGTTTGAATCAATATAGTGAGAATTTAATGTGTGAAACAGGGCGTAAGATGGGTATAATTTTAAATAATCGGGGTTAAACTTAGCCACTGTAATATTGGCTTCTGTTTTATCGTATAACATGATTTTTGAATAACCAATCAGCTTTTCTTCATGAAAAATACCCCAAAAGTTAATAATATCGTCAAAATCTTCATGAAAAGTGAATTCCTTAATAAATGCGTTCTTATTAACTTTTTTTTGATTATAGCTTTCAACAGCCTTTGAATATACATCGTAAAGTTCATCAGCTATGGGCAAAGGATTAATTAAGCGTACTTTGCAATTATTCAATCCACGGTTCATTTCACTTCTTCGTTTTGAGCTTAGTTCCTCCAGAGAAGTAAATGATGAACAAACCACTGCATAAAAATCAGATGTTTCACTTGGAATTGTGGTACGGCAAAGAATAGAAGCGGGGAATATGTTGAAAAGCTCCTTTTGTCCTTGAGGTGATATTTCATAGTTTTCTGAAACCGGTCCTGCAGATACTATCATGCGTTGGTATTCGCGCCATAACTGACCTTCAACATAGGCATAGGGAATCATCTGCTTTTCAAAGTATGTAATTAGCCTTTTTTGATAGTTTTTCATGAACAACAAAAATAGCTAAAAAATGATTTAATTTTTATGAAGAATATTAATTTGCTTTTTGATTGTCGGATAATTATCATTTTCAGTAAAAATCCCAATTAGTTCTGATGTGCATTATAGAGCGCCCTATCGAGCTTATTTATATTAATTATGCCAATATAATTAAAACAGCCTGAACTATTGTTTCAGAACAGCTTTACTGAAAATGTATTCTGGAATAACTTCATTAAATTTTATGCTGGTGATTTTAAAGACTGTACCATCTCCTTGTTTGAGCATGTCTTTGTAGACAATGGTTTTAGGAAACCATCGTCCCTGTATGAGAACAACATCACTTAATGTAGAGCGCTTAAGCAATTGTCCGCTTTTGGCATACAATTCTTCTTTAAGGGGAACATAACGCTCAGTGTCAATCCACATCTTGCGACTGGCATAAGCAATGTCTTCTGTTGTTGCTGTTAACTCTAATATCCACGTATTTCTACCGTCAATCATTTCATTTCCAATAAGTTCAGCCTCATAAATATCAGTCAGTTTTTTATTATCCATCATATCTTCATAAGATAGGTCCGAACCCATAACCGATTGTCGAAGCATATGTCCGGAAATTTGAATTGTTCTATCTGTTGAGGGTGAATAGACCCATAATTGGTTTTCAAGTTTAAGCATTTTTGTGCCTTGCTCACGGGGAGGGGTGAGGTACTCAGTATATGATTTGATATCACCAACAGAAAATGTCCTTAATGTAAGTGTTCTGCTGCTGCGCCTACCATGTATGGTCATTTCCGATTCAAAAACCCTGTTTTCAGAAGACATATTTCTGTCAACTTTCTGCAAAATCTCATCTGCATTGGGTTGGGAATATGAAATCACTGAAATTATTGAAAATAATATACTAATCTTTGTTTTCATGTGTTTAAAATTTGTCATCTAATTGATTTTCTGATTATTATATTCGTAATTATTTCTTTTAGGTATGATTAACAACTTAATGCTATTTCATTTATTCTAAATATTATGATTCAAGCTCTTTAAATAATTGAGATGTTTTTCTTTTATAAATACCAATCCCTGCAAGCATGGCACCAAGAACAGTTGAAAAAAGCCCGGGGAAAAACCCTATATAATAATCGGAAGGACTTATTCTGGCCTTAATTTCTGAAGGAAACATCATGGCAGCACCTTCCATCATCCCTGAAATATCAAGACCATAGGTCTGCAACAGCCAGGCTAAAAGAAGTCCAATGGCTGTTCCAATAATAGTACCCATGGTACCAATAAAAACAGCTTCATAAATTAGGCTTAGATACACATGGTCTTTCTCTTCACCCATGGCAAGGCGTATTCCAAATTCTCCATACCTGCGTAAACCACCTAACAAGCCTGCATTCCAAAGTACGATAGCCATGGCAATAATAAAAACCATTGAGATATAAATACTCCATACTTCAGTAAGTTTTACATATTGTCCCATATTACCCTGCTGACTTAAACTCATCATTAGTGGTGCAAATTCATCTTCGGATATATTGTTTTCCTTATTGAATGTTTTTGCCATTTTCAATGCTTCTTCATCATTATAAAAACCGCTGTTCATAAATCCAAGCACTTCTCCTGCAGCATCATACATGTCTAATGCTGTTCTGGCATCCTCAATATCAATCATTAGAGCTCCTCTATCAATGGCTTCCGCTCCGAATAAAACAGTTCCTGCCACAGTAAAATTATTGATACTCATGCTGCCGTTCATTGTAGAACTTATTAAGGTAATGACATCACCGGGTTCGACTTTCAGTTTCTGTGAAAAAGATTCGCTTAAAAGGGCTTCACCCTGTTTTTTTATCATCTGACCTCTGACTATGGATTTTTCTATTTGTAAGCGTTCAGTTTCACCACTATTACCTGTCAAAAAATCCATTGCTAACCCCATGGCAGGTCCCTGTGAACGTGTTTCTCCGTTTTCATCCGGTACATCAATCAACCCTCCAAACTGGATACGAGGTACCCACTTTACATCAGGGTATTGCTCGTTCAATTTATCAAGCAAATCACCAACTTCTATCAAAGCCAAATCATTTGGAATCTGACTCATATTTTCTGCATATGATGTTGTCATAACTTTTAAATGACCATGGGTAAAACGGGCATTTAATTCAATGGTGTCTCCCATAAATCCTGTGATATAGGCATGCAGAAAGACCGTTAAGAGTACACCAAGTGTCACTATGATAACAGGAGTGCGACTACGGCTTTTGTCGCGAATTAAGCCTTTTATTAAAAATCGTATCATTGTATTTTCCCCCTTAATGCTTCTGTAGGATTCATTTTTGCTATTTTTTTAGCCGGCCAGTAACTGACAACAGTTGTAACAATAACAATTATAACTACTGTGGTTATTATCAGTCCTGCACTGTACACAGGATAGAGTGTCTGAGCTATAGCCATTCCAAATTCACTTGAATCAATCGGCATTGTCCATCCTACATTTGCCTGCCATATTAGAAATGGAATGCCATAAATGGCAGATGTTATGGCTGCAAGAATGGAATACATGGCTCCTTCAACGGTAAACAAAACAACGACTTCTCGCCTCGTGTATCCTAGTGCTACATACGTCCCAATTTCTTTTTGTCTTCTAAAAATAGACAAAACCTGCGTGTCAAAAATGGCCAGCATGGCGAGAAATAAAAGAACTGCATAAAGAACAGACTGTCCTGCATTCTTGGTTTTTATCAAATCGTCAACAGACTTGGTCAAATCTTCCTTTGTTTTTAGTGTCCATCCTTCAATAGCTTCTCTTTCTGTTTTTTCATTTTTAAATGTAAAGATTGTGGCTTCGTTTTCCATCACAACCATTTCCTGAAGCTTTTTTAGTGGCATGAAAATCTTACCGTTTTCTACAGACGGAACATTACAGTTGAACACATCGGTTATAAGAATCTCAGTGGCATCAAACATGCCGTTTACATCTCTCCATCTAATGCTGACATTATCACCTTTACCCAGTTTGAAATTTCGTGAGGAAGATAATCCAATGATGGCAGGAATTGTAGTAATCTGGGTATCAAGCATGTGTGTTGGTAACTTTAATATCTTCTGTTCTGGATTGATGCCTACAAGTGTTATTGGAATCATTCTTCCTTGTGGATAAATATGTCCCGATACAATTAAAGTAGGTTCTGTTTCTCCAAGTGCTATTTCCTTTTTCAATGGTTCCGGAATAGTACCATGACTCTCTGCAAATGTAAATGGATCAAATGGATCATAATTTTCGTGCCAATATTGACCTCCCCCTATTTCCCAATTGGTCATGTCGGTTTTTGCCTGATAATCCCATCCGATTATGATGCCTTTCATCCAGATTATTATCACAAAGGAAAAAGACAGGACAATGACATTGAGCCATGTGCGTAAACCGGCACCTAAGAGGTTTCTATAAGCCAGTTTTAGTGCTATCTTCATTTTATATATTATTTAATTATTTTCTTCTTTATTTTATAACATCTTTATCAACCTTACCATCAAGCAGATAAATTTTTCTTTTCAGGTAATTGATTACTTTTTCATCATGGGTTGCAAACAGAAAAGTTGTTTTAAGCTCCTCGTTAAGTTTTAACATGGTTTGCAGGATGTTGTGTGAATTTACTGCATCAAGATTGGCTGTGGGCTCATCTGCCAATACAAGTGATGGCCTTTTCACCATGGCTCTTGCTATAGCAACACGCTGACATTCACCTCCTGATAATTGTGGTGGTTTCGATTTGATTTTATCTGTCAAACCTACCCACGAAAGGGCATCCATAATCATTTTCTTCCGTTCGTTGGCATTGTATTTCAGTAATAACAGAGGGAATTCAACATTCTCATATACATTGTGAACAGCTAATAAATTATAACTCTGAAAAATAAAACCGAACTGTTCTTTTCGTAAACGTGCCGCCTGTTTTGCTGAAAGCTTACCAACCGAATGACCCAGGACTGTAACATCACCTGATGTGGGCGTGTCCAAAGAACCAATGATGTTGAGCAATGTTGTTTTCCCTGAACCGCTTGGCCCAATGAGTCCAGCAAATTCACCTTTATCAAATGATAAATTTATACCATTAAGGGCGGTGAAAAAGGATTTTCCTATGGGGAATTTTTTTACCAATTCTTTTGTTTGAATTATTGACGTATTTTCCATTTTGAAAATTGAATTAAATATTTACATGTATATTGATCAGTGATTATAAACAATCATTAGTTGAATTCCTTTTCCTGCAAAGATATTTCCGGCATCATTACCTATAGGCATCTGATAATTCATAGGATTAAAATAGGCCATTAAGTAAAATGAAAAGTTGTCATATTGCTTTTTCCAGTTGGCAAAACTGTAGGTGTTTTTATGCATCCAATCATAATAGATAATGACTCCTATATTGTCAAACATGCTTAAAGGATAGGAAACGGAAGTTCCTGTAAAATAAATTTTATTAGAAAATTCAAAGGGATTTTCATCAAAAGAAACAAGCAATTGTTCAACAACAGTATAAATACCATTCCCCCAAGGAAAGGTATAATCAAGTCCTGCATTTAAAATTTCCTGGTTGGTATGCATACCGATGTTCTTGAGTTTATTAATCCAGACCGTTTCTACCCATAAACCAACCGATAAATCCCATTTGCCATCAAGACCCACTCTGTTTTCGGCAATTTCTGACATGCCTAAGAATGACGTGTCTATAGCCTCTAAATCAGAAAGCCTGTAATGATAGGAAAGAGCTGTTTCTCCTTTTGGTACCGGCAGTTGTAATCTGCCTCCCAATTCAGGAAATTTTTGATTTGTGGATGCATTTTCCCATGTTTTCAAATCTTTGTTTCCATATAAACCCCAAATCCATAAATTGGCATTATTCAGAAAATAATACCTCCCCAAAATACCCCAAACACCATCTGTTAATTGAAGGGGGTCTCTTGGGTCAATTTTATCAAACCACATCAGTGGTCTTATCATATTGGCAGAGCCAAAATTGATTTTTTGCAGTCCCGCTCTTAACTCAAACTGCTCCGTAGAAAACCTTCCCCATGCCCTATAAAGTTTAATTTTTGCTAAATAATTACTCGAGTCAGGAAAATCAAAGAATGCATTACCGAATATATTGGCTGATGCTTCAAAATCGAGCATCTTACCTTTACCAAAACGGAATTCATAATTTGCCTGCGGCATATATCTTCCACCAAATAGCCATGGTTTGGAAATGTCGGGATTGTATTGAACCCATGATGATAATTGTCCTTTATAAGATAAAGAGTCCTGTGATTTCACATGAATTGAAATGCTACAAATTATTATAATTAATAAAAAAATGAAGTAATTTGTTTTCATTATTTCATTCTTATTCGTGAGGAGATATGCCATAAGCAAAAAAGTTGGCCAATTCCATTATAAAATCCTGTGGTGTGTCGTACATCTCAATAATTTTCTCATCATTGAATAATTCCATGAGTTTTCTGGAAGCACTGAGAATAAATTCTGGATTTATATCTTTTCTGAAAAAACCCTGTTCTTGTGCCTGTTTCCAATCTGCTTGCATGGCTTGCCACATGTCTTCACTCTGCTTCTCAACAAATATTTTCAGCTCTGTTTGAGCACCTAAATAAAAGTCACTCATAAACTCTTTGCTGACATTCTTGGTACCATCAGATTTTAAGAGAAGTATGCGCTTCATTTTTTCGGGAGGCGTTATTTCTGACATTAAAAGGTTTTTAAAATTAATTTTCCCTTCTTCAGTGATATTTCTGAAAATAGTTTTAGCCAATTCAAATTTATTTGGGAAAAAACGGTAAAATGTCATTTTGCTAACCCCCGCTTTCTGGCATATTTCATCAATCGAAACCCTCCTGAACCCATGTTTAAAGAAAAGCTCATGGGCTGCATCCAATAACTGTAGGTATTTTTTATTTTTTACAAATTGTTCCATGCTTTACAATTTATATACAAAAATACGAAAAAAGTATAATATTTAAAAAAATATTAAAAAAAAAGTTTCAATTTCTTGAAACTTTTTTAAGAAAATGAATTTATTGTTATCTTAATTGCTTGCAAATAACTTTAGCAAGAGATTTTCCAGCCTTTGCATAGGCCTCCTGAATTCTGAAACCCATATCAAAAGCTTCTGCACCAGGGGCGAGAATGGCATCGAAAACAGCAACAGGAGTATCAGGAGCTGTTCTTTCTACAAATGTAACAAGCATACTTACTGTGGCTTTTTTACTGGAAATACCAACATTAAATCCTGGTTCGGTAAAATATGTATTGACAATCATGATGTATTTTGACTCGGTACGATCCCTATCTATTACCAGATCAGGGTTTTTAGCATATTTGTTAAACAACTCAATGAATTTGGGCTCAAACCTGTTAGCCCTGTCATTTACCCATGCAGTGTGCCATCTGTCGCCACCGTCGTGATCTCTTTCATTGGCTTCCTGTCTTTTTTGAGTAACATATTCAGCTTCAGTAATTCTTCCTACCTTCATGTTTTCATAGGTAAACCGAACTTCAAATACATCCTCACCTTTTATAGCAGCCATACTTCCGGATTTCAATTTAACTTTTTGAGAATAAGCAGCAGAGGTCATAAGCAATACTGCAAAAAATACCATTAGTCTTTTCATTTGATTTAGATTTAGTTAAACATTTTATTTAATAGTTGTATTTAGATTTTTTTTTATTCAAAATTAATTAAATTTTTAGAATGATGATCTTTTATTTTTTGTAACATTTATCTTTAGTAATTCGTCTTATTTGTGTTTTGAAAATGCCAATGTGATGAATTCGTGAATACTCTGTGTTTTTCCATTTAAAAATCTATTATATTTGCTTTTCAAAAAAAAATAATGTCTAACAAATATTTTACAAATGATGAAAAATGCACTAAAAATGTCTGTCGTTTTAATTTTTATTATCATGATGGGCTGTTCTGAAAAAAAAATTAAGTTGATGGATTATCCGATTACCAAAAAAGTTGATACTGTAGATACTTATTTTGGTGTTCAGGTTCCTGATCCATATCGTTGGTTGGAAGATGATATGTCCGCAGAAACCGCTGAATGGGTAGCAGCTCAAAACAAAGTTACTTTCAATTATTTGGAACAGATACCTTTCCGTCAAGCCATCAAGGACAGACTTACGGAAATGTGGGATTATCCTAAATACGGAACACCATTCAGAAAAGGGAAATACTTTTTCTTCTTCAAAAATGAAGGGATGCAAAACCAGAGTGTTCTTTATATTCAGGAAGGTTTAGATGGTGAACCCCGTGTTTTTTTAGATCCAAACGAATTATCGGCTGATGGTACCACTTCAATTTCTGCTTTAAGTGTAAGTAATAATATTAAATATCTTGGATATGGAATCTCAAAAGCAGGATCTGATTGGAATGAGTTTTATGTCATGGATATTGAAACAGGAGCACATTTAGATGATAAACTTGAATGGATAAAATTTTCAGGAATTGCATGGGAGGGAGATGGATTTTATTATAGCCGTTATGATGCTCCAACTGGTTCTGAACTTTCAGTGAAGAATGAAAACCATAAGATCTGTTATCACAGAATCGGAACATCACAGCAAGAGGACATTGTTATTTTTGAAAATAGGGAATTTCCATTAAGAAATTTCTCTGCTTCAGTTACCTTAGATGAAACATATCTTTCTATTTACGAAAGTGAGACGACTCAAGGTAATGCACTTTATGTTAAAAATCTTAAAGAAAGCGGTGCCGGATTTATTAAGATTGCTGATGGTTTTGAATACGATTATACTGTTGTTGAAAATATCGGGAACAAAATTTTGATTTTTACCAATAAAGACGCACCAATGTATAAGCTTGTCCTTGTGGATCCTTTAATGCCGGAAGAGTCCAATTGGCAAACCATTATTCCAGAAAGCGAGGATGTGCTCAGAAGCGTAAACTTAGCAGGGGACAAAATCATTGCTGAATATCTCAAGGATGCATCCAGTCGTGTTTATCTTTACGATTATGAAGGACAAAATAGGGGAGAACTGAATTTACCGGGCATTGGAACTTTAGGAAGCTTCAGCTCCGAAAAAGATGATAATGTGGCTTTTTATTCTTATGCTTCATTTACTTTCCCTTCAACAATTTACAAATTCGACGTGTCCCAGAATACATCGGAAATATATAAAAGTTCAGATATTGACTTTGACCCAAGTGCTTATGAAATTAAACAAGTTTTTTATACCAGCAAAGACGGTACAAGAGTACCTATGTTTATTGTTCATAAGAAAGGAATTGAGTTAGATGGTAAAAACCCTACATTATTGTATGGTTATGGTGGCTTTAATGTAAGTGTTCTGCCAAGTTTCAGCTTGAGTCGCCTGTTATTGTTAGAAAATGATGGCATTTATGCTGTTGCCAATATAAGGGGTGGTGGTGAATATGGTAAAGATTGGCATGATGCAGGGACCAAATTGAATAAACAAAATGTTTTTGATGATTTTATTGCTGCTGCTGAATATTTAATTGACAACAACTACACAAACCCTCAAAAATTGGCTATTCAGGGTGGCTCTAACGGTGGATTACTGATAGGTGCCTGCATTAATCAACGACCTGAGCTTTTTAAAGTAGCCTTACCTGCTGTTGGGGTTATGGATATGTTACGTTTTCACAAATTTACTATTGGATGGGCTTGGACAGGCGATTATGGTTCCAGCGAAGATTCAACGGAGTTCAATTATCTGTATAAATATTCACCCTTACACAATATCAGAGAAGGGATAAATTACCCTGCAACATTAGTAACTACAGCCGACCATGACGACAGGGTGGTTCCTGCACATTCATTTAAGTATATTGCAACTTTACAGGAGAAACACAGAGGCGAGAATCCTGTACTCATTCGTATTGATACTCAGGCTGGGCATGGTGCAGGTAAACCAACTGAAAAGATTATCGAAGAGGCTGCTGATATATGGGCTTTCACTTTTTATAATTTAGGCATTAAACCAAAGTATAAATCAACCCATTAAACCAAACTGAGGCTTATATTTCAGTTTGAAAAGAATCCAAAAAAAAACCTGTCGGAAAGTATCTGACAGGTTTTTTTATAATTTCCTTGCTGTCTATCTGTAAAGACAAATGTAACTTGCAGTTTCAATTATTTTAACATTGAATTTCTTGTTCGCTTCAATTTCAAAAGCTTCATTAATGTCAATTTTTTTCCAGCAGCAAGCTCCAGGCAATTTCACTTCAAACTTCCCCGAAGTAAATTTCATGATCTCTTTCTGAGAAGTGCCGAATTCATATTCGCCTTCATTCATTACGCCAACACTGGCTTTTCCTTCGGTAGTTTCAAAACCGATTGACTGTACGTTACCGTCATAGTAAGTGTTAATTTTAAACATAGCTTTATAGTATTAATTTTTCTGTAAAAATAAGTTTTTCTTTTAATTTGAAGAAGTATAAATTACTATGGAATACTGTTAAGTAATTCAGTCGCCCTGTCAGCATATTTTCCTTTGCCTTCAGTAATTATGAGTAGGACAGTTTTTGATTCAGTGAATTTTCTGTTTTTGAAAAGGCTGAGAGCATAGAACCATTGTGCATCTTCAAACAAAGAAAAGGTGTTGTCATTTATTAATAAAGAAAGATTTGATGTAGCATCAGTGAAATTATTCAGGTAATAATGACACATACCTCTATAAAAAACAACATACTGGCTGTCTGATAAGCGGTTTAATTTCCTTAAAGCTGTTTGATACTGCCCCTCACTGTATTGTGAAACGGCAATTTCAAACTCATGATTACTGCTACTATCTGCATCTGTTCTTTCAAGAGCTATTGTGCTAATTTCACTTTCAGAATCTTTTGAAGCTTCCTGTGCAAAAACAGGACTTTGTGTTGCATTTCTGTTGCTTCTTCCTCTTTCTGTTTTTGTGACGGTTGCCTCATTCATAACAATTTCACTTGTCTCAGATCTTGCTGAAACAGGTAAATAAACATTATCAGAAACAACATCTTCTGAAACTCTTCCGCTATTTCCTCCCAAAGCAGTTTCTTCTGTAACAGCTGCACCTGAAGCAGTTATTGTTCTCTGCTGATCCTGAGCAACCTGATTGCTTGAAGTCGTTGCTTCTGTCTGGAAATATCCTGGAGCATCATCTTGTTCTTCTTCAACAGGAATTTCTGCGACATTTTCTAATTCATCTGAATTTGCACTTCTTCTTGCATCATCAGTTAATAAGTGCCCATCAATATCTCTGGTTTCACTCTCAAGCAGAGCAATATCATTCTTAACAGGTCTATCAGCCTGTGTGATTTTTTCAGAAACCATTTTCGATGATGTGTTATCTAACTGCCATAAAATGATTGATGTAAGGCCTGCAATAAGAAAAATGCTTGCAGCAACTTTAAAGAAGGGAATCCATCTTATTTTTTTTTCGATTAACTTTTCGTCAATTTTATGATTTATTTCTTCTTCGATATGTACAATGTTATCAGGATTACTCATGGCTTCAAGCCGCTCCACTTCATCACTGCACATGACACAATCGGCCAAATGCCGTTGTACTCTCTTTTTGTCCGGCTCACCCAGAACCCCTTT